>NZ_LN869529.1:131453-847976 GCF_001244995.1 Intestinimonas massiliensis (ex Afouda et al. 2020) | reverse complement strand
CCATCTCCGGACTGCCGCCGCTGAAACAATGCCTGCTTATTCCTCGGTCTTGGGCGCCTGTTCCGTCTCGGCCCTCTTCTTGGATGCAGCCTTCTTCTTCGGCTTTTCCTCGGCGGTCTCGTCCTCGGTCTCCTTGGCGGCTTTCTTTGCGGCGGGCTTCTTGGCCTTGCCGACCTTGGCGCTGTCCTTGACCACGTCGATGGCTTTCCGGCGCAACAGCGTGGTCCTGACATCCTCGGCGGAAGCCAGCGCCTTCACCTGGTCCAGCTCCATCTTGTACTGGTCGGCCAGGGACTGGTACTCAGCGTCCAGCTCCTCGTCGGAGATGACGATTCCCTCGGCCGCAGCCACGGCGTCCATCGCCATCTCATACTTGATTTGCTTAATGGCGGACTCCTTGGCCTGCTCCTTCATCCTATCCATCGTCTGGCCGGTCATTTCCAGATATTTTTCAAAGGGGATGCCCTGGCTGGTGATGCGCTGGGCGTAATCCTGCACCATCTGCTCGGCGCGGTAGTCCACCATGGCGTCGGGCAGCTCTACCTCAAGGGCCTCCACCACCTGATCCATAAGGGCGTCCTCATAGGCGCGGTCGGCCTGGGTCTGACGGCGCTCCTTCAGCTTGTCGCCCAGGTCCTTCTTGAACTCGTCCAGCGTGTCGAACTCGGACACGTCTTTGGCAAACTCGTCGTCCACCACGGGGGCCTGGGGCTCCTTCACCTCGTGAACCTTGATCTTGAACACCACGGGCTTACCGGCCAGGTCGGCGTGATAGTCCTCGGGGAAGGTGACGTCAATGTCCTTCTCATCGCCGGGCTTCAGACCCACGACGCCCTCTTCAAAGCCGGGAACAAAGGAGTGGGAGCCCAGCTCCAGGGCGTGGTTCTCGGCCTTGCCGCCCTCGAAGGGCACGCCGTTGTCAAAGCCCTCAAAGTCCAGCAGAACGGTATCGCCCATCTTGGCCTCGCGCTCCACGTTTACCAGGCGGGTCGCGCGCTCGACATAGGGCTTGAGCTCGTTTTCGATGTCCTCGTCGGTGACGGCGACAGCTTCCTTCTCCGCACTCAGGCCCTTGTACGTACCGATCTTGGCCTCGGGTCGGACGGTGACCACGGCCTTAAAGGTAAAGCCGTCCTTGCCCACCTCCAGGACTTCCACCTTGGGGTAGGCCACCACATCCAGCTTCTCCTGCTCCACGGCTTCGGCGTAAGCGGAGGGATAAAGCTCTTCGATGGCGTCTTCATAGAACACGCCAGAGCCGTACATACCCTCGATGATCTTCCGGGGGGCCTTGCCCTTCCGGAAACCGGGGACGGCGATGCTGCCCCGCTGCTTCTTGTAGACCTTGTCCAGCGCGGCCTCAAACTCCTGAGCCCCGACCTCGATGACCAGCTCTACGGCGCTGTTCTCTACGTTCTCTTTACTCTTGACGTTCATCTGCTTACTTCCTCCTGCTATTTCGTGCCCTGCGCAGGCACCTAATCAGAATCTTACATATACTATCAGATAATTGTGAATTTTTCCACTCTTTTTTCAGAAAAAAACGAAACCGCCCTCAATCCATGATTTTCAGCGGACGAAAGCCCAGAAAATCTGCCGCAATCAGGTGGTAAGACAGGCCTCCCTGCCTGCCCTGTGCCGCCAGGCGGTGGCTGCCGCCGTGGAGGTGGCCGTAATAACAGTCCTCCACGCCATAACGCTCCATCAGGGCAATGATCTCCGGACAGCGGTAACCCTCGTAACAGGGCGGGTAGTGGAGAAAACACAGCTTCCGCCGCTCCCCCGCCGCCTTCAGCGACGCCTCCAGCCGGATGAGTTCCCGGTTGAACACCTTCTCGTTATGGCCGTTCTGGTCCTCCTCGTAAAACCAGCCCCGGGTTCCGCACAGGGCGGTCTCCCCATAAAAATGGCAATTGTTATGGAGAATTTCCAGGGTCGTAAAGCCGTGCTCGGCAAAAAAGCGGGTCATTTTGGACACCGTGGTCCACCAGTAGTCATGGTTGCCCTTGAGCAGCAGCTTCTTCCCGGGCAGCGCGTCCAGGAAGGCGAAATCCTTCTCCGCCTCCTCCAGACTCATCCCCCAAGAGACGTCCCCGGCGATGACCACCGTATCCTCCGGCGCCACCAGCGCGCGAAACCCGGCGGACAGCTTGTCCACATAGCCCGTCCAGCCGCCTCCGAACACATCCATCGGCTTGTTGGCGCTCAGAGAGAGGTGGGTATCTCCAATGGCGAACAGCGCCATTATTTCAGCATCTCCAGCACCTGGTCCACCATGCGGTCCTTCTCCACCACTTGGTCGAACCGCACAGCCTTGCCGGCCAGGGCGGCCAGGGGCGCGGGCGCCGGAACGCCGGTGACCTCGGCAAGCTGGTTCAGGATGGCCGTACCGTCCGCCAGCTCGCGGACCCCGAGCGCGCCCAGCACATTGTCACAGAACTTGAAGGGGCTGGCCGTGGAGACCACAATGGTGGGAGTGGCATCCCCCGTCCCGGCCCGGTACTGCTCCAGCACATGAAAGGCCACGGCGGTGTGGGTGTCAATGAGGTAGCGGCGCTCAGTCCACATTTTGGCGATCATGGCCTGGGTAGCGGCGTCGTCGCAGCAGCCGGCGGCAAAATGGCGCTCCAGCTTCTTCTTGACCGGTTCGCTCACCTCATACCGGCCGGTCTGGGCCAGGGCCTCCATATAGCCCCGCACCTCCTCGTCGTCGTGCTCGGTAAACTCGAAGAGCATCCGCTCCAAATTGGAGGAGATGAGGATATCCATGGAGGGGGACATGGTGTTATAGAACGTACGGTTCCGGTCGTACACGCCGGTCAGCAAAAAGTCCGTGAGGACGTTGTTGCGGTTGGAGGCGCAGATCAGCTTGTGGATGGGCACGCCCATCTGCCCGGCATAGTAGGCCGAAAGAATGTTGCCGAAGTTGCCGGTGGGCACACAGATGTTGACTGCTTCCCCCTTCTGCACCTTGCCCTCCCGCAGCAGATCGCAGTAGGCCGAGATGTAATACACCACCTGGGGAAGGATACGGCCCCAGTTAATGGAGTTGGCCGAGGAGAAGAAATAGCCGCGCTCGGCCAGCGTTTCCCGCAGGCTCTCGTCGGAGAACAGCCGTTTCACGCCGGTCTGGGCATCGTCGAAGTTGCCCACCACGGCGCAGACCCCAACGTTGCCGCCCTCCTGGGTGCGCATCTGGAGCTGCTGGATGTCGGAGACGCCGTCCTTCGGATAGAACACCAGGATGCGGGTCTTGTCCACATCCCGGAAGCCCTCCAGGGCGGCCTTTCCGGTATCGCCGGAGGTAGCCACCAGGATGCAGACCGTCTTTTTTTCCTCGTTCTTTACCAGCGAGGCGGACAGGAGGTGGGGCAGCATCTGCAGGGCCATATCCTTAAAGGCGCAGGTAGGACCGTGCCACAGCTCCAGGCAGTAGGTGCTGTCGTCCACTGCACGGACGGGGGCAACTTCCTTGGCGTCGAACTTGTCCGGCCCATAGGCGTGGTTGGCGTAGCTGGACAGCTCGGAGGCGGTGAAGTCCTCCAGGAAAGAGTTCATGACGAAGACCGCCCGCTGCTGATAGGACATGTCGGTCATGGTAGTCAGGCCGTTTGGGGACAGCTTGGGCAGCACCTCCGGCGTCAGAAGGCCGCCGTCGGGGGCCAAGCCCTGGGCGATGGCCTCGGAGGCCGAGCAGCGCCACCGCTTGTTTCTCGTACTTACGTATTGCATACTTCACTCACTACCCTCATCAAATTAGAATAAAAAATGCCCCGCACCAGCTCTTCGTGATAATTGCGGCGCAGCAAATGCTCATAAAGCCGGTCCAGATCCTGGATGCCCTCCATCCCCCTCGGCAGAACCGCACACCCGTCCCAATCGCCGCCCAGGGAGAGGTTTCGTTCTCCGCCCAGCGCCAGGAAGTGCTCCAGATGTCTGGTGACGGTATCCAGATCCGCCGCCTTGCCCAAAAAACCGGCGTACAGATTCAGCCCAGCAACACCATTGTTTTTTATTATGGCAGTAAATTGCGCATCGGTCAAGTTTCTGGTGTCGAAAAATACATCCCGTGCGTTGGAGTGACTGGCAAATATGGGTTTTTCCGCGATTTCCATCACATCCCAGAAGCCCGGGTCGGACAGATGGGAGACGTCCACCAGCATCCCCAGCCGCTGCATCTCCCGCACAAAGGCCCGACCCTTGGAGCTGAGTCCCCGCTCCCGCTCCTCGGCGTTGGTGCCGGACAGCGCATTGGGATGGTTCCAGGTCAGGTTCACCGCCCGCACGCCCCACGCATGGGCCTGACGGAGCTTGTCCAGATCACAGTCCAGCAGCTCCGCCCCTTCCGCGGACAGAAAAGCCGCCGCCCGGCCTCCGGCGAAGGCGGCCTCCGCCTCCCTTCCGCTGCGGCAGAAAACCACCCGGTCGGCGTTTTGCTCCATCTCCCGCCGGAAGAGGGCCACCTCTTCCTGAAAAACTTCCCACAGAGGCCGGCCCGGCATGTCCTCCGGCTCTCCAAAGCAGGCGAAGAACTGAGCATAGCGGCTGAATTTCCGGGTTCGGGTCAGGTCCAGATGGCCGGGACGCTCCCGAAAGCCGCCGCCCTCCAGATAGCAGCGCAATATGGTGTCACAGTGCCCGTCGAATACTTCCACTTAAAACGCATCCTCTATGTAATGGATTTCGGGGTCCCGGGTGGCGGTCCCCTCCGGCGCGTAGACCTCGGCCACGTCGAATCTGGGCTGCCTTCCGGTGGGGAACTGCGCGAGATAGAGCTCCGCCGTGGTCCGCAGTCTGGCCTGCTTCCGGCGGTCCACAAAGGCCCGCGCCGGGGCAAAGGCGGCGCTTTTCCGCAGCTTCACCTCTGTAAAGAGGATATACTGTTCATCTTCTGCAATCAGGTCAATCTCGCCGTACCGACATTGCCAGCCGGCCGCCAGGAGCCGGAAACCTCGCCGCCGTAGGTACTCGGCCACCAAGGCCTCTCCCCACCGGCCCAGCAGCCGGGTGCTCTCCCCGCTCACAGCTTTTTCAGAAAGCTCCTGCGGTGGATGGGACAGGGCCCATACTGCCGCAGCAGCTCGTAGTGGCGTTTGGTGGGATAGCCCTTGTGGCGCTCAAACTCATATTGGGGGTAGAGCGCCGCCATTTTCTCCATGTAGCGGTCCCGGCTGACCTTGGCCAGGATGGAGGCCGCCGCGATGTTGGCGCTGCGGCTGTCCCCCTTGACCAGCGTCCGGTGGGGGCAGGTGATCCCCGCGTCCCGGTTGCCGTCGATCAGGGCAAAATCCGGCGCGGGGTCCAGGGCCTGGATGGCCCGCTCCATGGCCAGAAGGCGGGCGTTGAGGATGTTGATCTCGTCGATAACGGCGGCGCCCACCGACGTCACCGCCCAGGCTACCGCCTTCTCCCGGATTTCGTCAAAAAGCCGGTCCCGCTTCTTGGGACTCACCTGCTTGGAGTCGTTGAGGCCCTCCAGCAAGCATCCATAGGGCAGGATCACCGCGGCGGCGTATACGTCTCCGGCCAAAGGGCCGGCGCCGGCTTCGTCGGCTCCGCAGATCCGCCGCAGCCCCTGCGCCCGGCATTCCCGCTCCACCGTCCAGAGATCAGCCGTCGCCATACGCTTCCGCCCCTTCCGGTGTCTCCAGTGTAAAGCGCCCCAGCCTGCCGGCCCGGAATTCATCCAGCAACACCTTGGCCATGCGCTCGGTATCCGGCTCGCCGCCGGAAATGAGGAACCCGCGCTTTCGCGCAGCCCGCTCCAGCAGGTCGTAGCCATAGGAGAGCCCCCCCGTCTCCTCATCCTGGGCCCGCGGGGGCAGCTCCAGCTTGTAGCGCTCCAGCAGCGCCTGGGGATAGCGCTCCGCCAGCGTCTCCATCAAATAACAGGCCAGCGTCTCAGCGTCCATCACCTCGTCCTTGATGGCGCCGGTAAACGCCAGGTTCCGGCCCACCGTCTGGTCCTCGAACTTGGGCCACAGGATACCGGGCGTGTCCAGCAGATCCAGTCCCGCATCCACCGCCACCCACTGTTTTCCACGGGTGACCCCAGGGCGGTCTCCCGCCTTGGCCGATTTTCGCCTTGCCACTTTATTGATAAAGGTGGATTTGCCCACGTTCGGCACCCCCACCACCATCACCCGCACCGGGCGGCCTACCTGGCCCTTTTCCCGCCAGCGGGCAATCTGCTCCTTGAGCGCATCCTTGATGACAGCGGAAAACTGATTCACCCCGCCCCCCGTCTTGCTGTCGGTTTCCAGGACGGCGTAGCCTCTTGTCTTAAACCAGCGGGTCCAGGCCCTGGTCTGTTCCGGATCGGCCTGGTCAGCCCGGTTCAGAATAATGAGCCGGGGCTTGTCCCCCACCAGCTCATCAATGTCGGGATTCCGGCTGGAGATGGGGATACGGGCATCGATGACCTCCGCCACCAGGTCTACCAGCTTGAGATCGGCCTGAATTATGCGCCGGGTCTTAGTCATGTGCCCCGGATACCAGTGGATGTCCATGGTATTTCCCGCTCCTTTCCACTCCGCGCTTCATCCTCATTTTTTATTATAATGCGTACTGAACAAAGCCAAAAGCCCTGAATCCCAAGGCTTTTGGCTTTGTTCAGGTGCAATGATGCGGCAGTGGCCGCACGCATAAACCGCTTGGCGGTTTATGGCGTAGATATTATTATACACAATATCTAGAGGTTTGAAAAGGTCCGCAACCCATTTTCTGCTCTATCCACAATATACAAAAAAGGAGCGGTTTCCCGCTCCTTTTCCGGCAGTAACTGCTTACAGCTTCTCCTTGATCTTGGCGCTCTTGCCCACGCGGTCACGCAGGTAATACAGCTTGGCCCGGCGCACCTTACCCGTGCGGACGGTCTCGATCTTCTCAATCACGGGAGAGTGCAGGGGGAACACCTTCTCCACGCCGATGCCGTAGGAGATGCGGCGGACGGTGAAGGTCTCCTCGATGCCGCCGTGCTTTTTAGCGATGACGGTGCCCTCGAAGACCTGGATACGCTCACGGTTGCCTTCCTTGACCTTAATGTGCACGCGGACGGTATCGCCCACTTCCACCTTGGGAGGCTCGGCCTTCTTGTACTTCTCAGAGAATGTCTGCATCAGATCCATGGTTTTTTCCTCCTAGTTTATAGGCGTTCATGCCGCTTTGAGCGCCATTCCTCCAGTGAGATGGAGCGGCAGCGCAGAGGACCACCCTTTATTGAGACCAAAGTATGATACCACAGGACTTCTGGAAATGCAAGCGTATTTTACAGGAAATCTCGCTTTCTCCCGCTCTTTTGCCCTTTTCTCTTTGGAAATCTCCTCTGGAGCATCCCGGCCAGCAGCCAGAGGGCCGCCAGCAGCAGCGTAAAATTTCCACCGCCGTCTCCCAGCAGCCGCAGCCCACCCGTCAGCAGCAGTCCCGCCGCCAGCGCGGAGCAGCCACGCACCGTCCGCTCCGCCCAGTGGATCGGGATCAGCCCCGTCAGGATGAGCAGCAGCAGCCGACCGCCGTCCAGCGGCCAGATGGGCAGCAGGTTAAAGCAGCCCAGCGCCAGATTGAGGCCCGCGAACAGAAGCCCCGTCTCTCCCCCGCCGCCCAGCCGGGCGCACAGCGAGGCGCAAAGCAGATTGACGGTCGGTCCGGCCAGGATGGCGGCCATCTCGCCCGCGTAGCCCAGGGGCCTGGCCGGATCCAGGCCAAGATCTCCCCCCACCGCTGTAAGGCGAAAATAGGCCACCCCGCCCCCCGCCAGGCGGGTAACGGCATAGTGGCCCGACTCATGGAGGGCACAGGCCAGCAGGGCCCATGGCAGGATATTTTCCGTATCCAGGTAAAACAGTGCCGCGGCAGCCAGACAAAAGCCGCCGGTCACCTCCAGCCTTCCCCACCGCAGCATCCCTACTCACGCAAAGTCTCGATATAGTAGACGGGATTCAGCAGTTCCCCGTTGAGCCGCAGCTCAAAATGGAGGTGAGGCCCGGTGGTCTCCCCCGTGTCGCCCACCTCAGCCACCTTCTCCCCCAGCTTCACCTGCTGCCCCTGCTGAACACAGAGCTTGCTACAATGGGCATAAAAGGAGGTCACACCGCCGGCGTGGCGGATCTGCAAATACTGCCCGTAGGCCGGGCTCTCCCCAATGTAGTCCACCACCCCGTCGGCAAAGGCCCCCACCGCTTCTCCATAAGGGGCGGCTAGGTCCGCCCCAGCGTGGAACTTCTCGCCGCCCTCAATGGGATGCTCCCGCCAGCCATAGCCGGACGAGACCACCGCCATCACCGGCGCCGCCGTCTGGTCCAAGCCCAGCGGCAGCCGCTCCATGGTGGCGTTCTCCGGCAGAGGGGGGCCGTCGTAAGCTACCGGCTCCGGCGCCGACGGCAGGACGGTCACGTCCTCCGCCACGGTCTCCCGCCGGGACATTGCCCCGGCCGGCAGGCCGCCAAACCGGCGCTCCAGCAGCTCCACCGCCGTAGGTCTGGCGTTGAGGAATGCCAGCTCCTCATGATACAGCGGAGCGTGGTCCCTGGGGTTCACATATGTGCTGCTCACCCGCCCGCCCCCTGCAAATACATCGACCCACAGATCTCCCAGCGTATCCAGCACCGGCTCGCCCCGCTGGATGGAGCGGCCCAGATTGGCAAAGGCCGCCTTGAAATCGGTGTCCGTCTGGATGAGCTGGAGCAGTTCCCCCCGCAGGGTATCCATGCGCTCAGGGAAGACGCCTCGCCCCAGAAAGATTACCAAAAACAGGGCCAAGCATACCCCCAGTTGGGTCAGTCTGCGCCGCTCCCGCGGGGCCAGCGCCACCTTTCTTTTCGGATGATACCCGCCTGCGGTCCGGCGGCTCCGGACCTTTCCCCGACGCTCCCGACCCGTACGGCTGTACGCTGATTCCATACCGGCGCCTCCCCTCTTTTGTTTCCGGGATAAGCCAGTATATTCGGACGGGCCCTGGGTTATGTGTGCCGGGATGATTTTTCACTCCAGATGCGGCAGCGCGGGTCCAGCGCATCCCGCAGCCCATCCCCCACCCATTGGAGGGCCAATACCGTCAGCACGATGCATACCCCGGGCGGAATCCACACCCAAGGCCGCCCGGTGAAGGTGGCCAGGCCGGTGGCGTATTGGATCAGGTTGCCCCAGGATGCCTGAGGCGTACGGATGCCCACCCCCAGAAAGCTGAGGCTGGACTCGGACAGGATGGCCCGCCCCACCCGCTGGGCCAGGGCTGCCCATACCGGAGCCACGGCGTTGGGCAGCACGTTGCGCCGTAAAATGGTTCTGGTGGGAGCGCCCAGGGCTCGGACGGCCAGAATGTATTCCTTCTCCCGGATGGACAGGGTGTTGCCGTAGACCAGCCGGGCGATGCTCACCCACCCCATCAGCCCGATGACCAGAATGATATTGACCACGGACGGACCCACCAGGGTTACCAGGCACAGGATCAGCACGATGCTGGGAAAGGACTGGAACACATCGGCGCAGCGCATGATCCAGAACTCCCATTTGCCCCGCCGGTAGCCAGCCAGCAGGCCCAGAGGGACGCCGATCAGCAGACTCAGGGCCGCCGACGCAAAGCCCACCAGCAGGGATACCCGCCCCCCGCAGATCAGACGGGCCAATACGTCCCGCCCCACCTCGTCGGTCCCCAGCCAGTGGGCGCCGGAGGGCGCCGCCCAAAAGCCTGCTGCCCGGTCGGTGACATTGGGCTCCAGCCCAAGCAGCGGCGGCAGCAGGAGGACCAGCAGCAGCTCCGCCGCCAGGAGGCCCAATCCGGCCATAGCCCGCCGGTCCTCCCGCAAACGGGCCCATGCGCCTCTATATCCGCTCATAGCGCACCCTCGGGTCCACCAGGCCATAGACCAGGTCCAGCAGAAGGCTGGTGGCCAGCACCGCCAGGGCGATGACCACCGTGACCCCCATGATGACGTTGTAGTCTCGGCTGCTGATGGCAGAGAACATGAGACTGCCCATCCCTGGCCAGCCAAACACCCGCTCCACCACCACCGACCCGCCGATGATATGCGGAATGTGGGTCAGCACGGCGGTGAGCACCGGGATGAGGGCGGAGCGCAGGCCGTGGCGGAGGACCACTACGCCCTCCCGCAGCCCTTTGGCCCGGGCAGTGGTGATATAGTCCTCCCCCAGCACCTCAAGGCAGGCGCTGCGGGTCTGCTTCAGCAAGCCGCCCACGTTGCTGACCGCGATGACCAGCGCCGGCAGGAACAGGTGGCGCAGCAGCTCCCGCAGGCTCCCGCCGCCGTAGTCACTGGTAAAGGCCGCCGGCAGCCAGCGCAGCCGGACGGAGAAGAAATAGATTGCCAGCAGGGCCAGGAAAAAGCCCGGCGTGGCCGAGCCCGTCATGGCAAGGTTGGAGGCAAGGTTGTCCCAGCGGGACCGCGGCTTCCAGGCCGACAGGACCCCCAAGAGCAGGGCGACGGCCACCGCAAGGAGCACCCCCGTCCCCGTAAGGAGAAGGGATGGCCCGATGCGCTGGCCGATGAGCGCCGAGACTGCCTGGCCGGAGCGGTACGACCTGCCCAGTTCGCCCCGGACCAGTCCGCCCAGCCAGGTAAAATATCGTACCGGCAGGGGCTGGTCCAGGCCCAGGGTCTCCGCCAGGAGCGCTTTGTCTCCGGCGGTGCCGCCGCCCTCGCTCCCGGCCAGGTCGGTGATATCGGCGGGGGCGGCGTTCATCAGCAGGAATACCAATACCGTGATACCGAAAAAAACAGGGACAGCGGTGAGAACCCGCTTCCAGAGATAGTGCGCCATGCTCGTTCCTCCTGCACTTCCGGCCCCCAAGCCGGGGGCACAGGCCACGCCATAAAGCTCGGCCTTACGGAGGTTTTCTTTCTTTTGTCAGCGTTTTACCCAGTCCCACACATTCTCGTTGGAGAAGCTGGCAGAGGGATAGTCGATACCGGTCACCGTGGGAGACTGGACGTGCAGCGCCGTGGAGAACCACAGCGGGATGAAGGGCCGCTCTTGGGCCAGCAGATTGTCCAGCTCCTCCACCAGTGCCTGCCGGGCCGGCTGGTCCCGCTCTGTCCGGACGGCGGAGATCAGGGCCTGATAAGGCGACAGGTCAGCCACATGAAACAGATTATTGCCCTCCGTGAACCGGCTTTCCACGAACCATAAGGGCAGGGCGTTGGGGGTATGACTGGCGATGGCCATGTCATAGATGCCGTCGGACATTCCGGCAAACAGAGTGGCGGAATCCACAGTCTCAATCTCCACCCGGATGCCGGCCTCCGCCAGATTCTGCTGCATGAGCGCGGCCAGTCCCGCCCGGCTGGAGGTACAGGCCAGGGTGAAGGTCCGCCCGTCGTAGCCGGCCTTTGCCAGCAGGGCCTCCGCTTCCTCCGTATCCCGAATCGCCGCCGTCTTTTCCTGCGGCGCGTAGACGCTGGTGGGGACCACGTAGCTACCGGTCACTTGCCCCAACCCCTGGCTGCTTTGCAGGCAGAGCAGCTCTTTGTCCAGCGCCAGCTCCACTGCCCGCCGGAGCTGGGCGTCGGGCAGGGTCTTGTTGTTGAGCATCAGCTCATAGAAGGTATTGGGCACGGTGCCCGGGAGGACCTCCAGGCCGTGAGAACGGGCCACATCGGCATCCTCGGCGGACACGCTGCCGCCGATGGCGTAGTAGTCCAGGTCCCCGGCGATCAGCGCGGTGAGCAGGTTGGCCTTATCCATCACGGTGATGACCAGATAGTCGAAGCCGGGCGCGCCGAGCGGATACTTGGGGTTGGCGGCCAATTGGATCTGGCTGCCGGGCAGCTCGGAGACAAACTTACAGGGGCCGGAGCCGATGGGGTCCAGCCAAAGCGCCTGCTCCATGATCTCCGCCGGGTCCACCCCCTCCAGCCGGTGGGTGGGCAGAACGTAGAATTCCCGGTTTTTTTCCAGCAGGAAGTCCTCAGGGATCACCGGGTCCTTAAAGGTGAGCTTGAAGGTATAGGGGTCCGCCGCTTCCGCTCCGAAGGGCTCCCCCTCCAGTCGACAGCCGTCTTCATCCGTACCCACAAGCCCGGCAAAGTTGCCCCGGCCCAGCGTGGGACACGCAGGGTCTGTCATCAGGAAAAAGGTCCGGGCCCAGTGCTCCGCCGTCACCGGTGTGCCGTCGTGAAAGGCCGACCGTTCATCCAGATGAAACACAATGGCATAGCCGCCGTCGGCGCTCTCCCAGCTCTTGGCCGCCCGCGGGGACAGGGTCCCGTCCGCATGCACATAGGCCAGACGGTCATAGATCTTGTCGTAGACCATACGGGCGTAGTTGCTGCCCGATACGCTGTTGTAGGGCATGAGGGCGTCCCAGGAATTGGAGATGCCGTACTTCACCGTCACCGGCAATACCGCAGGCGAGGGTGTGGCGGATGCTGCCGGCGGGGCGCTCTCCCCCGCCGTGCCGCCGCAGGCGGCCAGGGCCAGGGCCAGGGCCGCGCAGAGGACCGTCAGTCTCTTCTTCATATTTCGTTTCACTCCACCGTCACCGATTTGGCCAGATTCCGGGGCTTGTCGATGTCACAGCCCCGCATCAGCGCCACATAATAGGCAAATAGCTGCATGGGGATCACAGCCAAGCTGGGCAGCAGCATGGGGTGGGTATCCGGCACCAGGATGGCGTGGTCCACCGTCTTTTTCAGCGCGCTCTCCTTGGACTCCACCGTCAGGCCCACCACGTCGGCACCCCGGGATTTGACCTCCACCACGTTGCTCATCAGCTTGTCAAACAACTGGACACAGCTCGCCAGCGCCACCACCAGGGTGCCGTTTTCGATGAGGGAGATGGTACCGTGCTTAAGTTCGCCGGCGGCATACGCCTCGGAGTGGATATAGGAGATCTCCTTCAGCTTGAGCGAGCCCTCCAGACCGATGGCGTAGTCGATGTTCCGGCCGATGAAGAAGATGGACTCGTGGTTGAAGTAGATGGAGGCATAGTACTGGATGGCCTCTCGGTTTTCCAGGATACGTTCCATCTTGGTGGGGATGGTGAGCAGCTCGGCCACCATATCCTCGTATTCCTCTTTCCCGATGGTGCCCAGCAGCTCGGCAAACCGCAGAGCGATCAGGTAGATGACCGCAAGCTGGGTGGAGTAGGCCTTGGTGGTCGCCACAGCGATCTCCGGCCCAGCCCAGGTGTAGAGTACGTCGTCGGACTCACGGGCGATGGAGGAGCCCACCACATTGACGATGGACAGAATGCGCGCGCCCAGCCGCTTGGCCTCGCGCATGGCGGCCAGGGTGTCGATGGTCTCACCGGACTGGCTGATGACGATGCACAGCGTCCGCTCACTCACCAGCGGATCGCAGTAGCGGAATTCGGAGGCCAGCGTCACCTCCACCGGCTTGCGCAGGAGTTTTTCCAGGACGTATTTGGCCACCATGCCCACATGGTAGGAGGAGCCGCAGGCGATGATGTAAATCTTGTCGGCATTTTTCAGGTACTCTCCGTCGAGGTTCAGGTCATCCAGCACCACCCGGCCATCCTGGATGCGGGGAAATACCGTGTCTCGGAAGGCCTTGGGCTGCTCCATGATCTCCTTGGCCATAAAGTGCTCGTACCCGCCTTTTTCGGCGGCGGAGATCTCCCAGTCCACATGGTGCTTTTCCTTCTCCACCGGTTGGAGGTAGGGGTGATTGTAGACGGTGATGCCGTCCGCCGTGAGGACGGCGATTTCCCCATCCTCCAGATAGCATACCTCCCGGGTGTATTTGATAACGGCGGTCACATCGCTGGCCAGGAAATGGCAGCCCTCGCCATAGCCCAGGATCAACGGACTGTCCTTGCGGGCGGCGATGAGCCGGTCGGGGCAGTCGGCGCAGATGATGCCGAGGGCATACGCCCCCTCGATGCGGTGGAGCACCTTGGTAAGGGCCTCCATGATGTCGCCCCGGTAGTAGTATTCCAGAAGCTGGGCCACCACCTCGGTGTCGGTCTGTGAGACAAATTTAACGTCCTTGGACTCCAGAAATTCCTTGATCTGAACATAGTTCTCAATGATCCCGTTGTGGACCACCGCAATGCGCCCCGACATGCTGACCTGAGGGTGAGAGTTGACGTCCGACGGCTCCCCGTGCGTGGCCCAGCGGGTGTGCCCCAGGCCCACGGTCCCATGAATGTTCTTTCCGCCCTCCACGATGTCCGACAGGACCTGCAGCCGGCCCTTGGCCTTGACCACCTTCAGCCCCTCCACCTGGTCGTACACGGCCAATCCGGCCGAGTCATAGCCCCGGTATTCCAGCCGGGCCAGGCCGTCCAGCAGGATGGGGGCCGCCTCTTCCGTTCCAATGAATCCGACGATACCGCACATAGCAGCTACCTCCAATTGATCCACAGCCCGGCTCTGACAAGCGAGGCTGATTTTACGCAAAATCTAATGGGATATTATATCATATTCCTCCGTCAGCGTCCAGTTCTTTCCGCAGCAGAACGGGGACAGCAGAACGGGACGGCCCCGCAGTAAGGCCGCCCCGCTTCGGGCTTGACTATTTGTTTTGGGCGCTGAGGGCCTGATCGAAGTGCTCGTTAATCTGCTGCGTAAAAGCCTGGGCGGCGTTATAGCCCATCTTTTTGTGGCGGTTGTTCATGGCGGCCACCTCCACAATGATGGCCAGGTTGCGGCCCGGTTTCACCGGCACCGTGAGGGCGGGCACCTTCACGTCCAGAATAACCGTATAGAGGTCCTCCAGGCCCAGCCGGTCGTACATGGTGTTGTCGTTCCACTGCTCCAGATTGACCACCAGGTCGATGTCCTGGTCCTCGCGGACGGCGGACATGCCAAAGAGCTGCTGCACATCCACCACGCCGATACCCCGCAGCTCAATATAATGGCGGATCAGTTCGGGCGCGGAGCCCACCAGCCGCTTGACGCCCACCCGCTTGATCTCCACCGCATCGTCGGCCACCAGCCGGTGTCCCCGCTTGACCAGCTCAATAGCGGTCTCGCTCTTGCCTACGCCGGATTCGCCCAGCAGGAGCACACCCTCGCCGTAGACCTCCACCAACACGCCGTGCCGGGTGATGCGGGGGGACAGATAGTTGCGCAGGGCGGCAATCAGGGCGCCCATAAAGGCCGACGTTGTCTCTTGCGTACGCAGGATGGTGCGGTTGTAGCGCTCTGCCAGCTCCATGCACTCCGGGAAGGGGTCCATGCCCCGGGTGATGATGAGACAGGGGATGTCCCGGGCCAGGAGCTGGTCAAAGCTGATGCGCCGCTCCTCTGCACTGAGCTGGGCCAGATAGGTGGCCTCCACCCTGCCGATCATTTGGATGCGCTTATAGTCGAAGTAGTCAAAAAAGCCCGCCAACTGAAGTGCCGGGCGGTTTACATCCTCTTTTTGGATCAGGATGTCCTCAAAGCCCGGCGCCCCCCGTAGGACCTCCAGCTCGAAGTCCTTGATGAGCTGCCCCAGTTTGACGGAATAGTGGCTGTCCATACGATCACCCCATTCGTTTCCTTACCGCTTTAGTATAGCCGCGTTTGCTTCATTTGGCAATCCCATCTTCTCCTTCCGCCAAATATCCGGAAAAAGCGAAAAATAATACTTGCATTTTCAGCCTCCATCTGGTAATATATCATTCGATGCTTTGATTTGAGTCCAGGATAAGCTGATACTTTGACCAGCGAGGAGGTTCAAGGAAATGGCCAAATGCGAGTTTTGCGATAAGGGCGTTACGTTCGGTATTCAGGTGTCCCACTCTCACCGACGCTCTAACCGCCCCTGGAAGCCCAATGTGAAGCGCGTCAAGGCGATCGTGAACGGCACGCCCAAGCACGTGTACGTCTGCACCCGCTGCCTCCGTTCGGGTAAGGTCACCCGCGCTGTGTGAGTGATACTTCCAAAAAGCCCTGCACCAAGGTGCAGGGCTTTTCTTTTGCCTTAAGCCAAAATCCCCGGCTCGAGTACCGCCTAACCCAACCCGATGATGAATAGCCGTAGGAGAAGAGACGCGGCGGGTAAACTCCCCGCGCTTCTTCTCTTACTCTTTCAGATTGGTTCCAGGCTATTGTATTTGCTCAAATGGTCAGGATCTGAATTCCTGTTATCATAAACAGAACCGAAAAAGACAAAACAGAGCCCCAGATATACCATATTTTTTCACTTTACTCCCCCAGACCCGTAGTGATTCCACCCATGGAATGCAGAATATCCCGATGTCTGTACTCCCGCCTCATCAGTTTATAGGTGGCATAACAGCCGCCTAAATATACGGGCACTAAGCACAGTGCACGAATGATAGAGTCCTTGATACTGCTATACCCTATCCTCAGCCAATCACATCCAAAACTCACGAGAGCTGCAAAATGAAATACGGGACCCCAGATCAAGAAGAAGTCTCTCTCGATCACTTGTTTCTTTTTCCGTTTTGCAAGCATTCTCTACCACCTTGCCAACACAATTCCGTAGGGTGAGACGGATGATATTTGCATGGGCGGTTTTCGCCTGCGGATCGGTAGAGCATCATCTTCTTATCCGGCCATACCCGTTACACCCAACTGTCCTCCAGCTCGTGCTTTTTTTCCCGGGTCATCAGTTCTGTGAGCACCAGATGGGCGTCCCGGCCCTCGTACAACACTTCATAGGCGGCCTGGGCGATGGGCATCTCCACCCCCAGCTTATTGGCCAGTGTCGTGGCCGTCACGGCGGCATAGTAGCCCTCTACCACCATGCCGATCTCCTTGACGGCCTGCTCCGGCGGGGTGCCCTGACCGATGAGGATGCCCGCACGCCGATTCCGGGAGTGCATGGAGGTGCAGGTGACGATCAGATCGCCCACGCCAGCCAGGCCGGCTACTGTCTCCTTCCGGCCGCCCATGGCCACGACCAGCCGGGCAATTTCAGTCAGCCCCCGGGTCATCAGCGCGGCTTTGGTGTTGTCGCCACAGCCCATGCCGTCGCAGCAGCCGGCGCACAAAGCGATGACGTTTTTCAGCGCCGCGCCCAACTCCACGCCGATTACGTCGTCGGAGGCATAGACTCGGAAACGTTCGTTCATGAAGAGGTCCTGAACCAGCTCTGCCGCCGCCCGGTCCTCCGACGCGGAAACCACGGCGGTGGGGACCCGCCGTCCCACCTCCTCGGCATGAGAGGGCCCGGACAGGGCTACCACCGGATAGCACTCTCCCACCTCCTGGGCAATCACCTGAGTCAGGCACAGGGAGGTATCCTTCTCAATGCCCTTGGAGACCGAAACCAGGACGGTGCCGGGCTCCAGGTGGGGGGCCAACTGATGGGCGGTGCTCCGCACGGCAAAGGAGGGCGTAGCCATCACCACCACCTTGCAGCCCCGGACGCAGGCCAGGTCGGTGGTCAGGCGGAGCGTCTCGGGCAGGGGCACTCCCTTGAGCACCGGATTTTCCCGCTTCTCCCGCAGGATCTGGGACTCCGCCTCGCTGTAGGACCACAGGGTGACGTCATGGCCGTTTTCCAGCAGCAGAAGCGCCAGCGCCGTGCCCCAGCCGCCAGAGCCGATGACCGATACCTTCATTGGTTATACCCCCTCTTTTTTCTTGTGAAACGTGAGCTTGGATTCTTTCCCGTGGATTAGACGCATAAAGTTGGCCCGGTGCTTCCAGAGGATCAGCGCCGTGATGATGAGCGACAGGAGCATAATCATCCGGTCATGGCTGACAAACAGCCAGGTCCCCACCGGGAACGACGCGGCGGCATAGATGGAGCCCAGCGAGACATAGCGGGTCAGAAGAGTCAGCAGCAAAAAGCCGCCCCAGGCCAGCAGAGCCAGCCGCCAGTCCAGCAGGAAGGCAACGGTTCCGCCGGAGAGGATGCCTTTGCCGCCCCGGAACCCAAACATGCAGGGAAACATGTGGCCCAGCAGGCAGAAGAGGCCGGACCAGTATTTCACAATCTCAAAGGCAATCTCCTCTTGGGCCCATATTGTACCTCCGCCCCAATACTGGACAGTCAGCACACCCACCCAGACGGCCACAACAGCCTTAAGCACATCGGTCAGGATGACCACAAAGGTCAATGGGCCGCCGAAGGTGCGGAAAAAATTGGTCAGGCCCGCGTTGCCGCTGCCATGGGTGCGGATATCATCCCGCAGGATATACTTGGAGACAATGACCGCCCCGTTGAAGCAGCCGCAGAAATAGGCGATCACTGCAATAGCAATCAGCCTCAACCAGAACTCCAGCATCTCTACCCCTCCTTGTCACCCTTCTGCCGGATGGTCAGCCGCACCGGCGTCCCCTCCAGGCCGAAGGTATTCCGGATCTGGTTCTCCAGATACCGCTGGTAGGAGAAGTGGAAGAGCTTGGCATCGTTGCAGAAGCAGACAAAATGGGGTGGCTTGATGCCTACCTGGGTCATATAGAGAATCTTTAACCGCTTGCCCTTATCGGTGGGGGGCTGGACCCGTGCGGTGGCGTCGGCCAGCACCGAGTTGAGCATCCCCGTGGTGATGCGCATGGAGGCCTGATCGTTGACATAGTTGATGAGCTCGAACAGGCGGCCCACCCGCTGCCCGGTCAACGCCGAGATAAACACGATGGGGGCATAGGTCATGTAGGCCAGATCCCGGCGGACGTCCTCCCGCATGCGGTCCATGGTCTTGTCATCCTTCTCCACCGCATCCCACTTGTTCACCACGATGATACAGGCTTTGCCCGCCTCATGGGCCAGTCCCGCCACCTTGGTGTCCTGCTCGGTCACGCCTTCGTTGGCGTCAATGAGGATGAGGCACACGTCGGCCCGTTCGATGGCCATGGTGGCACGGAGCACCGAAAACTTTTCGATCCGGTCGTCCACCTTGGATTTCTTCCGCATCCCGGCGGTGTCGATAAAGAGATACTTGCCCAGTTTGTTTTCAAAAAAGCTGTCCACCGCGTCCCGGGTGGTGCCCGCCATATCGCTGACGATGACCCGCTCTTCCCCCAGGATGCGGTTGACCAGAGAGGACTTCCCCACGTTCGGCTTGCCGATGACCGCCACCTTGATGACGTCGTCCTCTTCCCGCTCCTCCTCCTCCGGAGGAAAGTATTGGATGCAGGCGTCCAGAAGGTCGCCGGTGCCGTGTCCGTGGACGGCTGAGACCGGGATGGGGTCCCCCAGGCCCAGATTATAGAACTCGTAGATATCCGGATTGGTGGGGCCCACCTGGTCCATCTTGTTCACCGCCAGCACCACCGGCTTACGGGAGCGCAGGAGCATATTGGCTACCTCCTGGTCGGAGGCGGTCAGACCCGTCTTGATGTCGCAGAGGAACACGATGACCGTGGCGTTCTGGATGGCAATCTCCGCCTGCCTGCGCATGAAGCTCAGAATCTCCGTGTCGGCCGAGGGCTCGATGCCGCCGGTGTCCACGATGTTGAAAGAGCGCCCGCACCACTCGCATTCGGCGTACAGCCGGTCCCGGGTAACGCCGGGGGTATCCTCTACGATGGACAGCCGCTGGCCGCAGAGTTTATTGAACAGCATGGACTTGCCCACGTTGGGGCGGCCTACGATAGCTACCAAAGGCTTCATTCTATCCCTCTCATTTCTGTTGTCACGGGTTATAGCGGTAATACTCGGCCTCCGGCGGCAGACGATAGGCTGGGAGCTCCACCGTCAGTCCCAGAATGGCGTCCACCAGGTCGAAGCCGCTGTCGGCCTCCACCGGGATCACCGGCACCCCCAGCGCCGCCTCCACCTGCTCCACCGTCACGTCGTCCAGAAAGACCTGCTCCCCCGTGCGCAGCATATTGGCCGGCAGCAGCAGCCGCGCGCCCAAGTCCCGCCCCCGGAGCTGCTCGATTAGGTCCCGGCCGGTAATCAGCCCCGATACGGTGATGGTCTCCCCAAAAAAGCGGTTGCGAATGGGATAGACCATTCCTTTTATATTACCACATTTTTCCCGGATTCTGTCAACGATTTCCTGCAAAAAGGGTGCCGCGGACATTCCGGTGGCGATGGAAAAAGGCGACGGCGCCACATCCGGCTCCAGATCCTCCAGGGCCAGCGCCGCCTGACCCTGGAGCAGGCGCAGCATCCCAACACCGTTCTCGAGCTGGGCCAGGTCCTCGTAATAGCCCTTTTCCGGCAGGTCCCGCCCGGCAATCAGGTAAAACTCGTCCGAGCACCAGGCCAGAGCTGTGCCGTGTTCCCTTCGAAAGGCGTCGGCGAAGCGCTCCACCTGCCCGATCACCTCGGCAGCCTGGGCCGGCGTATAGGGCGCAATAGGGCACAGGCCCTCCCGGAAGCGGGTCACCCCCACCGGAACGACGGCCACACTGTTCACCGCGGGATAGAGACCGCCCAGCTCCCGCAGGGTGCGGTCCAGGGCGGGCCCGTCGTTGATGCCGGGGCAGGAGACCACCTGGCAGTTCATCGTGATCCCCGCCCGGGCAAACTGCTCCATGATGGACAAACATTCCCCCGCCCGATGGTTTTTCAGCAGACTGGCCCGCAGCTCCGGGTCCGTGGCGTGGACGGAAATGTTGACGGGGCTGATGTGCAAGTCCATAATCCGCTGGAGCTCCCGTCTGGACAGATTGGTCAATGTGATATAATTACCCATCAGGAAGGACAGCCGGGCGTCGTCGTCCTTGAAATAGAGCGTCTCCCGCATGCCGGGGGGCATCTGGTCCACAAAGCAGAAAATACAGCGATTGGCACAGGAACGGGCCCGGTCCATCAAATAGGTCTCAAAATTGAGGCCCAGGTCCTCCCCTTCCGCCTTCCGCACCCGGACGGTGCGCTCCCGACCGTTTTCCTCTTTCAGTTTCAAGATCAGCCTGGGGTCATAGGTATGAAATTTATAGTCCAGCACGTCCACGATGGGGTGGCCGTTGACTTCGGTCAAGGTCTCCCCGATCCGTACTCCCGCCCGCCTGGCCGGACTGTCTGGGTCTACCGACCGGATTTTGGTCAGACTCATGGGCGCGCCTCCTTTTCCGTTTTATTGTACCCCGTTTCCGGGCAAAAAGAAAGAGGGGATAAACCCCTCTTCTTTTCTCGCGCATTTAGTTGGCCTTGGCCTCAGTGGCCTCGGTCTTGCCGAACTCGCGGCCATTGTAAGTCATGCAGGACTTGCAGAGCCGATGGGGCAGGCGGTACGCACCACACTTGGGGCACTTGCTGAGGCCGGGGGTCTCCAGCTTCCACACGGAGCTGCGGCGCTTATTCCGACGCTGCTTGGATACTTTCGACTTAGGGACTGCCATCTGTGACACCTCCTTGGATGCCCTGCACGGGCACGGTTCGTTTACTCGCTCTCTTTGTCCTCCAATAGCTTGGCAAGAGATGCCAGCCGGGGGTCTACCTCGGGCTTGCACCGGCATGGCTCGACGTTCCGGTCGGCGCCGCACCCGGCACAGATGCCTTTGCAGTCCTCTGAGCAGAGGTTTTTGGAATCCATTGCGAGGACAAACGCTGTGGTTGCAACCTCATCCAGGTCCACCTCGTCCCCGTCCAGGAGATAAATTTCGTCCTCATTGGTCTCGTCCGCCAGCTCCGTGGCGAGCAGCGTCTCGATAGGGACGATCTTTTCCCGGGCAAAGGGCCGGGCGCAGCGGTCGCAGGTCAAGTCCAGTACGGTCTTGGCCTCCGCCTCCAAAACCAGGGCACCGGCCATATTCCTCACCCGGCCCTCCACAGTGACCGGACGGCCAATGGGACGCGCACCGCCGAATTCCAGGTCGGACAGGTCCAACCGGAAGGAAAACGGACGCATCGCGCCGGGAACATGGATGATGTCTTTTAGGTTCAGTCGCATGGCACACCTCGCATAATGGCACGACAAATATTATAGTCAAGTGTTTTGTCAATGTCAAATACTTTCTTCACTTTTTTTTATTTTATGATACAATATAGAGCATCTCTACGGCGGGAGGCGCCATATGAAAGAGTATCTTGTCGGAAAAAACGACGCCGGGCAGCGGCTGGACCGCTGGCTGGGCAAGACCGTTCCCCTTCTCCCCGTTCCCCTGGCGCAGAAATATATCCGGCTCAAGCGGGTCAAGCGCAACGGTAAGGGAGCCAAGCGGGATGTCCGCCTGTGTGTGGGCGATGTGCTCCAGCTCTATATCAATGACGAGTTTTTTGACGCCCCGGCGCCAGAAAATGCCTTTTTGTCCGTTTTCAAGCCGCAGCTGGACATCCTATACGAGGACGAGCACATCCTGCTGGTGGACAAGCGGCCCGGTCTGGTGGTCCACCCCGACGAACACGAGTACGTCAATACCCTCATTACCCATATCCAGGCCTATCTCTACCAGAAAAAGGAGTGGGACCCCAGGGCCGAGCACGCCTTTACCCCCGCCCTGTGCAACCGTATCGACCGGAACACCGGCGGCATCGTCATCGCCGCCAAGACCGCCGAGGCTCTGCGCATCATGAACCAGAAGATCAAGGACCGCGAGCTGGAAAAATATTATCTGTGCGTAGTTCACGGCAGAATGACGCCTTCCGACGGAAGGCTGGAGGACTTTCTCTCCAAGGATGAGGCCAAAAACCAGGTCACAGTCCACAGGTCTCCGGTGCCGGGGGGGCGGACCGCCGTCACCCTCTACCGCACGCTGGCCGTCCGGAACGGCCTGTCACTGATGGAGTGCGAGCTCATTACGGGACGGACCCATCAGATTCGTGCCCAGTTTGCCGCCGCCGGGCACCCTCTGCTGGGAGACGGCAAGTATGGAAAAGCCCGGGAGAATAAAAAATTTGACCGAAAATTCCAGGCGCTTTACTCGTACAAGCTGACCTTTTCCTTCTCCACTGACGCCGGCGTGCTGAATCATTTGAACGGCCGGTCCTGGCAGGTGGAACATGTGGATTTCGCGGAAGAGTATTTCCCCGAATATACACGAAAATAATACGGAAATCTCATTGACTTTTTTTGCGATACCATATATATTGTAGCTTGCTATATCTGCGTATTTCGGGTCCTGCGGAAGCGGGGCCTCTGACGGAACGGGGGAGGATAATGTCCAAAGAACTCATCCGCTTGTCGGATTGCCGCATGGTGTTCGACGACGAGGTCGTCCTGAACTCCATCAACCTGTATATCAATGACAAGGAATTCCTCACACTGCTCGGCCCCAGCGGTTGCGGCAAGACGACCACCCTGCGTATCATCGGTGGTTTTCAGAAGCCTACCTCCGGGGATGTGTTTTTCGACGGTGTGAGGATTAATGATGTTCCGCCGCACCGGCGGCAGGTGAACACCGTGTTTCAGAAATACGCCCTGTTCACCCATATGAACCTCTTTGAAAATGTGGCCTTCGGCCTTCGCATTGCCAAGGTGCCGGAAAAAGAGATTGAGCGCCGGGTCAACGAGGCCCTGGAACTGGTCAACCTACCCGGCTACGGCAAGCGGAGCGTGGACTCCCTCTCCGGTGGGCAGCAGCAGCGCATCGCCATCGCCCGGGCCATTGTAAACCGCCCGCAAGTGCTTCTACTTGACGAGCCTTTGGGCGCCTTGGATTTGAAGCTGCGCAAGGACATGCAGATCGAGCTGAAAAAGATTCAGCAGCAGGTGGGCATCACCTTCGTCTACGTCACCCACGATCAGGAGGAGGCCCTCACCATGTCCGACACGGTCGTCGTCATGGATAAGGGCAACATCCAGCAGATCGGCTCCCCCATTGACATTTATAACGAGCCCAAGAACGCCTTTGTGGCCGACTTCATCGGGGAGTCCAATATCATCGACGGCATCATGCACGCCGACGGTGTGGTTGGGATGTACGGAAAGAAATTTCCCTGTCTGGACGGGGGGTTTGCTCCCAACGAGGCGGTGGACGTGGTCATCCGGCCCGAGGACATCGACATCGTCTCCGAGGAACAGGGCCAGCTCACCGGCACGGTCACCGAGGTCACCTTCAAGGGAATGCACTACGACATCATCGTGGATTTCCGGGGCTTCAAGTGGCTCATTCAGACCACGGATTTCTCCCCTGTCGGAGCCAGAATCGGCGTCAAGATCGACCCCGACGGCTTCCACATCATGAAAAAGAGCGCCTATTCCGGCAAGTTCGGAGACTACAGCTCCTACAGCGACGAGTACGATGAGCTCAGCGAGGATGCGGAGGCGGGCGATGAAGAGTAAAGCCATTGCCTTTCCCTATGTGGGGTGGATGGCCCTGTTTGTGGTGGCTCCCCTGGTCATCATCACGGTCTACGCCTTCACTTCGGACGCCGGAGGCTTCACGCTGGCCAATTTTCAGGACATGGCCCAGTACACCGCCGCATTCGGCCGCTCCTTCCTGCTGGCCGCCATCGCCACCGTCATCTGCGTGCTGATCGGCTACCCCCTGGCCTACTTTCTGGCCCGGGAGACCAGTTGGGTCCACCGCATGGCTACTATGCTCATCATGCTTCCCATGTGGATGAACTTCCTTCTGCGGACCTACTCCTGGAAATTCCTGCTGGAGCGCAACGGCCTGATCAACACCCTCTTTGGCCTGTTCGGCGTGGGACCCTTCCAAATGATCGACACCCAGGGGGCCATCGTGCTGGGCATGGTCTACAACTTTCTGCCCTACATGGTCCTGCCCATCTTCTCCGTCATCGAGAAGATTGATCCCAAGGTCATCGAGGCCGCCCAGGACCTGGGCGCCAATGACCGCACCGTGTTCCGCCGGATCGTCTTTCCCCTGTCCCTGCCGGGGGTCCTCAGCGGCATCACCATGGTGTTCATCCCATCGGTGTCCACCTTCGCCATCTCCCGGCTGCTGGGCGGCAGCAAGACCCTCCTGCTGGGCAACCTCATCGACATGCAGTTTTTGGGCAGCGCTTATAATCCCCATCTGGGCTCTGCCATATCCCTGGTGATGATGGTCATCGTTCTGGTCTGTATGGCCGTGATGAACCGCTTTGGCGAGGGCGAGGAAGGGGTGACGGTCCTGTGAAGAAAAACGGACTTGTCAGCCGCCTGTTTATGCTCCTGGTATTTCTTTTCCTCTACGCCCCCATCCTGGTCCTGGTGGTCTTTTCCTTCAACGCCTCCAAGAGCAAGGCGGTGTGGGCCGGCTTTACCCTGGACTGGTACCGGCAGCTCTTCCAAAACGACATGATCCTCAATGCGCTGGCGGTCACACTGGCGGTCTCCGCCCTGGCGGCTGTGATCTCCACCGTCATGGGCACGGCGGCGGCCATCGGGTTTCGCAACCTCCGCCGCCGGTTCCGGAGCATCTGCCTGACCGTCAACAACATCCCCCTGACCAATGCGGATATCATTACCGGCGTGTCCATGATGCTGCTCTTCCTGCTGGCCATCAGCGCCTGGAACGGCAGCCTGGGCCAGCTTACCGGCGTGAAGTGGAGCATGGGGTTCCTCACCCTGCTGATCTCCCACATCGCCTTTGACGTGCCTTATGTCATCCTCAGCGTGATGCCGAAGCTCTCCCAGTTGGACCCCAATATCTACGAGGCCGCTCAGGACCTGGGCGACCACGGCTTCCACGCCTTCTACAAGGTCATTCTGCCGGAGATCATGCCCGGGGTCATCAACGGGCTCATCATGGCCTTCACCCTCTCCATCGACGACTTTGTCATCAGCTATTTTACGGCCGGGAGCACCACCCAGACCCTCTCCATGGTCATCTATTCCATGGCCAAAAAGCGGGTCAGCCCGGAGATTAACGCCCTGTCCACCTTGATGTTCCTGGTGGTGGTGGCCCTGATGGTCCTGGTCAACCTCCGTCAAGCTCGGCAGGAGCGCATGGAGAAGCGGCGCCGGGCGGTTCTGTCCGCCAAATAACTCTGTGTTTCTGGGCCCCCGGCCCTGAACAAACCTATTTTATCCCGAAAGGAGCAAACTGAATAGAATTGAAAAAGAAGCTGATCTCCCTCGTGCTGGCCTCCGCCAGCCTCCTCACCCTCGCGCTTACGGCCTGCGGCGGCGGCAGCGCCGCCGACCCGTCCAAGGGTGAGGTCAACGTGTACAACTGGGGCGAATACATTGACATGTCCGTACTGGACGACTTTACCGCCCAGACCGGGATCAAGGTTAACTATCAGACCTATGATTCCAACGAGGCCATGTACGGCAAGCTGGCCGGCGGTTCCGGCGGTTACGACGTCATTATTCCCTCCGACTACATGATCGGCCAGATGATCGAGGAGGATATGCTGGAGCCCCTCAACTTTGATAACATTCCCAACTTCTCCGATGTGGACCCATCCCTGAAAAACCCGGAGTACGACCCGGAAAATCTTTACTCCGTGCCCTATATGTTTGGCACGCTGGGCATCATTTACAACACCACCATGGTGGAGCCCGGCGAGGATATGGAGACCTGGGATGTGCTTTGGAACGAAAAGTACGCCGGGGATATCCTCATGTTCGACAATCCCCGCGATACCATCGGCATCGCGCTCAAGAAGCTGGGATACTCCTATAACACTACCGACGCCGCTCAGATCACTGCCGCGGTGGACCTGCTGATGGAGCAGAAGCCCCTGGTGCAGGCCTATGTCATGGACGACATCTTTGAGAAGCTGGAGGGCGGCAACGCCGCCATCGGCGTGTACTACTACGGCGACTTCCTCACCATGTATGAGAGCAACGAGGACCTGGCCTTCGCTCTGCCCCGGGAGGGCACCAACCGCTACGTGGACGCCATGTGCATTCCCAAGGGCTGCGAGAATCAGGAAAACGCCGAGGCCTTCATCAACTTCATGTGCTCCACCCAAGCGGGCCTGAAAAACTGCGAGGAGACCTGGTACTCCACTCCCCTGCTCTCCGTGCGGAAGGAGTTGGACGCCGAGGTGGTGGACGATCCCTTCGCCTACCCGGATCAGGACTTCATGGATAACCAGTGCGAGACCTTTGCCTGCCTCCCTGCGCAGATCCGCACGCTCTACAACGATCAGTGGGTCCGTCTGATGAATAACTAAACGGCCAAAAGAGCCTCCGCCTGGAGGCTCTTTTTCTTGCCTAATACGAAATTATAGTGTAGAATAAAGCATAAATTTCCTTGAAGGGAGCAAATGATATTATGTCGCTTACTGTTGGACTTAAGGGCCGCGCCGAGACCGTGGTCGTCTATGAAAACACCGCCGCTGCCGTGGGCTCCGGCCTGGTCCCCGTCTTTGCCACCCCCTATATGCTGGCTCTGATGGAGAACGCCGCCGTCAACGCTCTGACACCCCACCTGGCCGAGGGTGAGGGCTCCGTAGGCACCCACCTGGACGTATCTCACGACGCCGCCACCCCCATCGGCATGAAGGTTTGGGCGGAGTGCGAGCTTATCGAGGTCAATGGCCGCGCCCTCACCTTCACCGTCACCGCCTACGACGAGGCCGGCGTCATCGGCAAGGGTACCCATAAGCGCGCTGTCATCAACGTCGAAAAGTTCCTGGCCAAGGTCGGGCAGAAGAAGGCCCCTGAAACCGATGTCCATTGAAACGGTACGCCTGTTCCTGCGTGAAACAGGCTTTGAGGACCGCATCCGGGAGTTTGGGGTATCCAGCGCCACCGTGAATCTGGCCGCCCAGGCCGTGGGCTGCGAGCCCGCCCGCATCGCCAAGACCCTCTCCTTCCTGGTGGACGGCAGGTGCGTCCTTATCGTGGCGGCCGGCGACGCCAAAATCGACAATTCGAAGTACAAGGCTCAGTTCCACACCAAGGCCAAGATGCTGACCCCGCAACAGGCTCTGGACTTCACCGGGCATGCGGTGGGCGGCGTCTGTCCCTTCGCCGTGGACCCGGATCGGGTCACCTCCTACCTTGATGTGTCTCTCCAGCGGTTTGACACCGTCTACCCCGCCGCCGGCAGCTCCAGCTCCGCTGTGCGCCTGACCTGCTGCGAGTTGGCTCAGCTCGCTCGCAGCGCAGGCTGGATCGACGTCTGCAAGGGCTGGCAGGAGACCGAGTTCTGATGCAAAAAGGACCTCCGGAAGCTTCACTTCCGGAGGTCCTTTTCAGGTCTCGTGGTCCGTCTGGTGGAACTGCTTCAGGTTGCCGATCTTCTGACTGCGGCGGTCCAGTTCCTCCAGCACCGCATTCAGCGGGATGTTCTGATCCGCCATCATGACCAGCACATGATAGATGAGGTCCGAGATCTCCCCCACAGTCTCCCCCATCTCACCGTTCTTGGCGGCGATGATGGTCTCTGCGCACTCCTCTCCTACTTTTTTCAGAATCTTATCCAGACCCTCTTCAAACAAATAGCAGGTATAGGAGCCCTCCTGGGGATTGGCCTTCCGGCCCTGAATCACGCCGTACAGGTCCTGTAATACAGTATCTTTCATTCTTTTTCCTCCATCAGCACATTGAAAAAGCAGCTCTGTGCTCCGGTATGACAGGTGGGCCCGTCCGGCGTGCAGAGATAGAGCAGCGTATCGGTGTCGCAGTCGGCAACCACCTTTCTGACCTGGAGAAAATGCCCCGAGGTCTCCCCTTTGTTCCACAGCTTTTGACGGCTGCGGCTCCAGAACCAGGCGGTCTTGGTTTGGAGCGTCCGCTCTACCGCCTCCCGGTTGGTGAAGCCCAGCATCAGCACCTCTCTGGTGTTTATATCCTGGATGATGACCGGGATCAAGTCCGATTTCTGAAATAGCTGATTCAGCTCCATAACCTCACCTTACCGGGATGTCCCGTCCTTTCAAATAGGTTTTGACCTGGGGCACAGTCAGCTCCCCGAAGTGGAACAGCGAGGCCGCCAAAGCCGCATCACAGTCCGTCTCTTCAAAGACCTGGGCAAAATGGGCCAGGGAGCCGCAGCCGCCGGAGGCGATGACCGGGATATGGACGGCCCGGGCCACGGCCCCGGTCATAGCCAGATCAAAGCCCCCCTTGGTCCCGTCGGCATCCATGGAGGTCAGCAGGATCTCTCCCGCGCCCAGCCGCTCGCCCTCCTTCGCCCACCAGACCGCGTCGATGCCGGTGGGCTTTCGGCCGCCGGCCACCACTACCTCATAGCTGCCGTCCTCCCGGCTCCGGGCGTCGATGGCCAGCACCACGCACTGGGAACCAAACCGCTCCGCCGCCCTGGAGATCAGCCCGGGGTCGGCCACCGCCGCGGAGTTGACGGAGATCTTGTCCGCCCCCGCCCGCAGCAGCCGTTGGAAATCCTCCAGCGTACGGATGCCGCCTCCCACGGTGAGGGGCACAAAGACCTGACCAGCCGTCCGCTCCACCACGTCCGCCACGGTATCCCGGTCATCGCTGGTAGCCGTGATGTCCAGGAAGACGATCTCATCCGCTCCCTGATCGGAATAAAATTTTGCCAGCTCCACCGGATCGCCGGCGTCCCAGATATGAATGAAGTTGACCCCTTTGACTACCCGGCCGTCCCGGACATCCAGGCAGGGGATGATCCGCTTGGCTAGCATTGGGGCCCCGCCTCCTTCACGGCCTGGGGCAGGTCCAGCGTCCCAGCATAGTAGGCCTTGCCGATGATGGCCCCATACAGGCCCATGTCTCGCAGCCGCTTCACATCATCCAGGGTGGCGACTCCGCCGGAGGCCACGATGTTGCATGGCACGGTCTTCTGCAGAGCCTCCAACTGCTGAAAGGAAGGACCGGACAGCATCCCATCTGTTGCAATATCCGTAAAGATAATCGTCTTTACACCCTTTGCCTCCACCTGCCGGGCGAACTCCAAATAATCCAGGCCGGAGTCCTGTTCCCAACCCGCCGTGCGGACCTTGCCGTTCAGGCAGTCAATGCCCACGGCGATCTGCTCCGGCTTCCAGTTTACGGCGTAATCCAAGACCGCCGGGTCGGTGACGGCGGCAGAGCCGATGACCGCCCGGGCGGCACCCGCCTCCACGATGGTGATGACATCGGGGATCGACTTTACGCCGCCCCCCAGCTCCACGCGGAGACCAGACTGCTGGATGACCTCATAGATCAGGGGAAAATTGGCCCGCACACCGTCGCGGGCCCCGTCCAGATCCACCATGTGGACCCATTGAGCCCCCGCCTCAGCGAACCGCCGGGCGGTCTCCAGCGCACTGTTGGCCACCTGATGGACTGTGTGGAACTCCCCTTTTTTCAGGCGGACACACCGCCCGTCCTTCATATCAATGGCAGGCAAAAGTATCATTTGTTCAGCTCCCCAAAGTTTTTCAGGATGACCAAGCCGGTCTCACCGCTTTTTTCCGGATGGAATTGGCAGCCGTAGACGTTGCCGCAGGACACCGCCGCCACCACGGAAGGGCCGTACTCCGTGCGGGCGATGACGTCGGATTCCCTGTCGGCCACGCCGCAGAAGGTGTGTACGAAATAGACGTATACACCGTCGTCCAATCCACGGAACAGAGGGGAATGGTTCTGGAAGGCCAGGCTGTTCCAGCCGATGTGCGGCAGCTTTCGGTCGGTCTCGAGCCGCCTCACACTGCCGTGGACCAGTCCAAGCCCCGCACAGGGACGGATCTCCTCTCCCCGGTCGAACAGGAGCTGCATCCCCAGACAGATGCCCAGAATGGGTTTTTTCTCCGCCTGGGTCAGCAGCGTCTTGTCCAGGCCGGGAACACGAAGTTTCTCCGCCGCATCGGGAAAGGCCCCCACCCCGGGCAGTATGATGGCATCCGCCCGCTCCAATTCTGCCGGATCACTGGTGATGCGGGTATCAAATCCCAGATAGCGCATGGCATTGGTGACGCTTTTCAGATTTCCAACGCCGTAATCCAAAATGGCTGTAAAGTGATTCATCCTCACAGAACTCCTTTGGTGGAGGTGACTCCGGTCCCCTCCATCTTGACGGCGTCTTTCATGGCCAGCCCCAAAGATTTGAAAAGGGCCTCCGTGATGTGGTGGGCGTTCCGGCCATACTGGGCCCGCATATGCAGGGTCAGCCCGCTGTTCATTGCCAGGGCCCGCATAAACTCCTCCGTCAGGCAGGCGTCATACGCGCCCATCCGGGCCTGTGGCATATCTGCCTCATAGACCAGGAAAGGCCGTCCAGAGAAGTCCAAAGTCGTGAAGGCCAGCGCTTCGTCCATAGGTACATAGGCGCTCCCAAACCGGCGGATCCCCACCTTGTCTCCCAGCGCCTCCCGCAGGGCCTGTCCCAGTACGATACCGGTGTCCTCCACGGTATGGTGGCCGTCCACCTCCAGATCGCCCTTCGCCGTCAGAGTCAGCCCGAAGCCTGCATAGAAAGCCCAGGCGTGCAGCATGTGGTCAAAAAAACCGATCCCCGTGTCGATCTTGACCGGGCCGCCGGACAGCCACAGGGCCGCTTGAATCCGGGTCTCCTTGGTTTCCCGGGAAATATTGGAAATTCTCTCCATGCCTTCCCTCCTATTCAAACCGCACACGAATGGAATTGGCGTGGGCGGTCAGATGCTCCGCCTCCGCCATGGCCACCACCTGCTCCCGGATCGGGGCCAGGGTATCGCGGCTGTACGCTACGATGCTCATGGTCTTAAGGAAGCTATCCACAGACAGGGGAGAAAAGAAGCGGGCCGTACCGGAAGTGGGGAGCACGTGACTGGGGCCCGCCAGGTAGTCCCCCAGGGGCTCGGGTGACCATTCTCCCAGAAAGACCGCGCCGGCGTTTCGAATTTCAGGCAGCACCGCCCTGGGGTCCTCGGTCACGATCTCCAGATGCTCCGGAGCAATCTCATTGGCAAGGGAAATTGCTTGCTCCAGGCTGTCGCAGACAATGGCGCAGCCAAAGTCCCGCAGTGAAGCCTCCATAATGTCCGAACGGCTCAGATAGCCGGCCTGACGGACGATCTCAGCGTCCACCGCCCGAGCCAGCTCCATACTGGTGGTCAGAAGGACGGCAGAGGCCAGGCGGTCATGCTCGGCCTGGCTCAGGAGGTCGGCGGCCACATAGGCGGGGTTGGCGGTCTCATCGGCTATCACAAGCACCTCGGAGGGCCCCGCCACCATATCAATATCCACCTTGCCATAGGCCAACCGCTTGGCGGTGGCCACAAAAGCATTGCCCGGCCCCACCAGCTTATCCACCTTTGGAATGAAGCCGGCCCCAAAGGTCAAGGCCGCAATGGCCTGGGCTCCGCCCACGGCGATGACCCGATCCACTCCGGCAATTTTGGCGGCGGCCAGCACAGCGTCGTTCAGATTTTCAGTGGGAGGGGTCACCATGATCAATTCCTCGACCCCCGCTACCTTGGCGGGGACCGCGTTCATCAGGACTGAGGACGGGTAGGCCGCCGTGCCGCCGGGCACATAGAGCCCCACCCGAGTCAGGCCCCGGACTACCCGGCCCACCGTCCCGCCGTCCGGGGAGGTCCACTCCATGCTCTGGACCAGCAGCTTTTCATTGTAGTCCCGGATGTTGGCCGCCGCGCGCTCCATGGCGGCAATCAGCTCATCCGGACAGCGGTCATAGGCGGCCTCCAGCTCCTCACGGGGAATCTCATAGGGAATTTTGCCGTCAAACTTGAGGGAATACGCCTCTACAGCCGAAAGGCCCTTTTCCTTTACAGCTCTTATCACAGCAGAGACAGCTTCTTCGATATCCGCGCCCACCTCTGCCGCCCGGGCTCGCATCGCCGCGATACGGGCCTGTTCTGCCCTCCCGTCAGCCTGGATGATCTGTATCATACGCGACACTCCAATTCCCGTTCACAGCGGTTTATAAAGTCGGTGAGCTCCGTCTTATGGAGCTTCATACTGGCTGGATTGACAATCAGCCGGGCGCTAACCTGCGCCACGTCCTCAATGGGCACCAGACCATTTTCCCGCAGAGTCGCCCCGGTCTCCACGATGTCCACAATAGCGTCGGCCAACTCCAGGATGGGGGCCAGCTCCACCGAGCCCTCGATCTTGATGATATCCACGTCCATACCCTTCTTCTCAAAGAAGGTACGGGCCACGTTGGGGTATTTGGTGGCGATGCGCCGGGTCTTATAGGTGCCGTAAAAATCACTCCCCTGTTTTACCGCCAGGGCAAACCGGCACTTACCGAAGCCCAGGTCCAGCACCTCATAGAAGGAGCGGCCCTGCTCCAAAATGGTATCCTTACCCACAATACCCAAATCACAGACTCCGTGCTCCACGTAGGTGATTACGTCCGGGGCCTTGGCCAGCACCGCATCCAGAGGATAGTTGGGAATGGCGTGGACCAGCCGCCGGCCGGGCGACTGGATGGGTGAGCAATCCAGACCCATGGCCTCAAACAGCTCCACCGATTTCTCCTGGAGCCGGCCCTTGGTCAGGGCGATTCGCAGTCTCTGGCTCATACCTCCACCAGCCTTTCCCCGTCTCCATCCAGCACCAGCACACGGTCCGCGCCCTTTTCACGGGCCAGCTCCAGCGTCTGCTCCAGCGTTTCGCAGGGAGACAGCTCACAAGTCCCCGCCGCACGGTCGTCCACGGCCTTCCAGGCGCGGGCCAGTTCCCCGCGCTCAAAATGGACCAGCAGGCCCACCTTCGGGAGCTCCCGGGGCGGCAGACAGCCCGCCACCGCGTCCACGTCCACCGCAAATCCGGTGGCCGGAGCAGTGCGGCCGAAAGCCTCCACCAGCTTGTCATAGCGCCCGCCCGAAAGGACGGCGTCCCCCGCTCCCTCCACGTAGCCCCGGAAAACCACGCCGGTGTAATAGTCGATTTGATGGACAAGGCCCAGGTCAAAGCGGAGATAACCGCCATAGCCCGCCGCCGAAAGCTCGGTATACAGCCGCCGCAGATAGTTCAAGGCGCTGCTGCCCCCGGCGAGGGTCTCGGCCTCGTCCAGCACTTCGGCCCCGCCGAACAGCCTGGACAAGCGCTTCAAAGCGGCGCAGGCCCCCTGTCCCGCATAGGGCTCCAGCAGGTCGTTGAGGGCGGCAAAATTCTTTCCCTCGATGAGGGCGCGCATCTGCTCCACCGTCTCAGAGGGCATATCCATCCGGCCCGCCAAGTCCCGGAAAAACCCCACATGTCCCAGCTCGATATGGAATCTCTCCACTCCGCAGGCCCGCAGGGCATCCACCGCCATGGCGATCATCTCCAGGTCGGCCTTTTGTCCAGCCGCGCCGATGAGTTCCACCCCGCACTGTGCAATCTCACTGCTGCCGCCCTTGTGCTCCTGGCCGGAGCGAAACACCGTCTGGTCGTAGTAGAGCCGCTGGGGCAGCGGCACCGCCTTCAGCTTGGTGGCGGCCACCCGGGCGATGGGGGTTGTGCAGTCGGGGCGCATCACCATGATCTTGCCCGACCGGTCGATGATCTTCAGCATGCTCTCCTGGGGCATGGGGTTGCCTGACTGAAGAAATAAGTCGTAAAACTCCACCTCCGGGGTGGAAATCTCGGCATAACCCCGGCACTGAAACAGCTTGGTCAGGGCGCTCTGCACCTGCCGCCGCTCCCGGCACTCAGAAAACAGCCGGTCCCGGGTCCCCTCGGGCGTATGGATCGTATAGCGCAAAGGGAATTCCCCACCTTTCTCCAATTTGCTTTTATATACTATCACGCTACTATGCTAAAGTCAAGAGGAATCCGGCCTGACTTATGGCCCCCACCTTGTTCAAAATAGACAGACAGGGTTCAAAACAGGGTCATCTGACTGGTCTCCGGCAGATTGCCCAGGGCGCCGCAGGTCCGGAGCAGCTCAATGTGGGCCTTGGTCACCTTGGGACAGTCGGCGGAGAACTCCTCCACCGAGAGGTACTGCTTCCCCTTGCGCTGCTCCACAATGGAAACCGCCGCTGTCTCCCCCAGGCCGGGGATGGCCATGAACGGAGGAATGAGCGCCTTCCGCTCCCGGTCCACCTGGAACCGCACTGCATCGGAGCGGTACAGGTCCATCTGATCAAAGGTGTAGCCGCGCAGATAGAATTCATAGACCACCTCCAGGGTGGTCAGCATGTCCTGTTCCACGGCGGAGGCGTCCTTGTCCTTGGCCCGAATTTCGTTCATCTTTGCCTTGACCCGGTCCATCCCCAGACACATGACGGTGGCGTCAAAGGCCTTGGCCCGGATGGAGAAGTAAGCCGCATAGAACACAAGTGGATCGTGGACCTTGAACCAGGCGATGCGGAAGGCCATCATCACATAGGCCACGGCGTGGGCCTTCGGGAACAGATAGGCGATCTTTTTGCAGGAGCCGATGTACCAGTCGGGTACGCCATGCTCCTTCATCTCGTCCTCGGCCCCTTCCGGAAGCCCCCTGCCCTTTCGGACCGCCTCCATGATCTTGAAAGCCCGCTTTTCCTTCATGCCGCAGGAGATGAGATAGAGCATGATATCGTCCCGGCAGCCGATGGCCTGGCCGACGGTAGCAGTGCCGGACAAGATCAGGTCCCGGGCGTTGCCCAGCCACACATCGGTGCCGTGAGAGAAACCGGACAGCCGCACCAGAATGTCAAATTCGGTGGGCTTAGTCTCCTCCAGCATGCCCCGGACGAAGGAGGTACCGAACTCCGGGATGGCGGTGGCTCCGGTCGGGCCGAGAACCGGGTCGTCCTCGTACCCCAGTGCCCTGGAGGTGATGAAGATACTCCGGGTATCCGGATCGTCCAGAGGGATGGTCTTGGCATCCATGCCGCTGAGGTCCTCCATCATGCGGATCATGGAGGGATCATCGTGGCCCAGCATGTCCAGCTTGAGCAGATTGGACTCCATGGAGTGATATTCGAAATGGGTGGTGATAATGTCGGTATCCGTGTCATCGGCCGGGTGCTGCACCGGGCAGAAATCGTAGATCTCCTTGTCCTGAGGGATGACCACCATGCCGCCGGGGTGCTGTCCGGTGGTCCGTTTGACCCCGGTACAGCCCTTGGCCAGCCGCAGCATCTCCGCCTTGGTGGCGGTCTTGCCTCGTTCCTCCAGGTACTTTTTTACGTAGCCAAAGGCGGTCTTTTCCGCTACCGTGCCGATGGTGCCCGCCCGGAACACGTGGGTCTCTCCAAAGAGCTCAAAGGTATGGCGGTGGGCGCTGGACTGGTACTCGCCGGAGAAGTTCAGGTCGATATCGGGCACCTTGTCGCCGCCGAAGCCCAGGAAGGTCTCGAAGGGGATGTTGAAGCCGTCTTTTTCGTAGGGAGTCCCGCACACGGGGCACACCGCGTCGGGCATATCGGCTCCACAGCCCCAGCCCCCTTCCTTGGCCGCTTCGAAGTCGGAATGCTTGCAGTTGGGGCAGCGGTAGTGGGGCGGCAGGGCGTTGACCTCGGTGATGCCCGACAGAAAGGCCACGATAGAGGACCCCACCGAGCCCCGGGAGCCCACCAGATAGCCATGGTCCAGGGAGTCCTGCACCAGCTTCTGGGCCGACATGTAAATCACGTCATAATGCCGCATCAGGATATCTCCCAGCTCGGCGTTGATGCGATCCACTACGATCTGGGGCGGCTCCTCCCCGTAAAGGCGCTTGGCCTTTCCCCACACCAGCCGCTTCAGCTCCCCCTCGGAATCCTCCAGCTTGGGGGCGAACAGACCGTTGGGCAGCGGGCTCAGATCTCCGCACCAGGCGGCGATGAGTTGGGGATTGTCGATGACCACCTCCCGGGCGGTCTCAGCGCCCAGATAGGAGAATTCCTCCAGCATCTCGTCGGTGGTGCGGAAGTAAAGCGGATTGGGCGCGTCGGCGTCCTCAAAGCCCTTGGTGGCCAGCAGCACATGGCGGTAGATCTCGTCCTCCGGGTCCAGGAAGTGGACGTCGCCGGTGGCCACCACGGGTTTGCCCAGTTCATGGGCCAGCTCCACGACGGTGCGGTTGAAATTCCGCAGCTCCTCCCTATCACGTGCAATGGTCTTGCCGTTCTTGTCGGGCCGGAGCATATAGGCGTTATTGCTCAGAGGCTGAATTTCCAGATAGTCGTACCAGGAGGCGATGCGCTTGAGCTCCGCCCAGGAGCTGTGCCGCACCACTGCCTGGAACAGCTCGCCCGCCTCACAGGCCGAGCCCATCAGCAGCCCCTCCCGGTTCTCATCAATGAGGCTTTTGGGCATCACCGGATACTGCTTGCGCTGGAAGTGCTCCAGATGAGCCTTGGAGACCAGCTTATAGAGATTGCGCAGGCCGGTCTGGTTGCGGGCCAGGACGATGAGATGCCGGGCCCGGCGTTTGCCCTTCCGGGCCTGGTTCTGTCCGGCGACCCAGTGGTTGATGGGCCCCAGGGAGTGGATATCGTGTTCCTCCTCCAGCCTTTTGAAGAAGGGCACCAGCATATAGGCCACGGTGGAGGCGTCGTCGGTGGCTCTGTGGTGGTGGAAGGCGGGCAGGCCCAGGTGGTCGGCCACGACGTCCAGCTTGTGCTTGGACAGGTGGGGCAGAAGGGCCTGGGCCAGCGGCAAGGTGTCCACCGCCGTCGCCTCGAAGGGGATACCGCAGCGGCGGCAGCCCTCCGAAAGAAACCCAACGTCAAAGCCGGCATTGTGGGCCGCCAGAGGTCGCCCGTTGACAAAGGCCAGAAACTGCCGGATGGCCTCCGCCTGCTTGGGCGCGCCCTTGACCATCTCGTCGGTAATGCCGGTCAGACGGATGATCTCGGGGTTCATGGGCCGTTCCGGGTCCACAAAGGTGGAAAAGATCTCGTCGGTGACCTGGCCGTTCTTCAGCACCACCGCGCCGATCTCCGTAATCACGTCCCGCTGGGCGTCCAGGCCGGTGGTCTCTAAATCAAAGCAGACGTATTCCCCGGAAAAGGGAACATCCATCGTCCCCCGCACCGTGGGCATGTCGTCCACGTCGTTCTGGAAGTAGGCCTCCACCCCGAAAATCATCTTGATGCCAGCCTTTTTGGCGGCGGAATAGGCGGTGGGGAAATCATGGCAGACGCCGTGGTCCGTGATGGCGATGGCCGGATGCCCCCAGGCCGCCGCCCGCTTAATGACCTCCTTGATGTCGGTGGTGGCATCCATCACCGACATGCGGGTGTGCAGGTGGAGCTCCACCCGCTTCTCCCCTTCCGCCTTGTCCTGGCGGACGGTCCGCGTCCCCTCCGCGATGCCGGTGGGTTCGATCTGCAGCTCCCCCTGGTAGGGGCTGACCCGGCCCTGGACCACAAGGCGCTGCCCCTCCCGGATGGCCCCGGCCAGCTCCTTACCTTCGTCTCCGACCAGAAATTTGGCCACCCGGATGGAATTGGTCTGATCCGTGATGTCAAAGCGGACGATCCACGCGCCTCGCTTCTTCATTTCCAGATGGTCGGTGGCGAATACATCTCCTTCAATGGTCACCATTTCGGAGTCCAGGGTGATGTCGTTCATGGCGATGGCGGGAAATTTTTTCACCATACGGCCGTAAATCAGCTTCTCCTTGGGCCCTTCCCGGCCGCCCCTTTTCTCCGTGTGTGCCGCCGGCTTGATCTTCTTCAGCGCCGCCTGCCGGATGCGTTCCGTCCGGCGAAAGACCTCCATCGGGTCCTCCGATTCCGGGGGCACCGCTTCCGGCGGGGCAGCCTCGTCGGTGGGTAGGGGCTTCCGCTCCGCCGAAACCGGCAGCTTTGGGGGCTCCGGCGGGGGAAGCGGCTCCGCCGCCGGCGTCTGAAACCGCAGCGTTACGCGCTGGACCCCATAGGCCGCCGCCAGCTCCCGCTCCAGCAGCGCCCTGCGCACATCATCCGGGCATTGAGCACACTGGATCTCCGCCTGGATGCAGCGCTGCTGCCGGTCGATGACCGCACCGGTGACCAGCATATCGGTCAGAAGCGGCCGCAGGTCCTCCGATGGCTTCCACGCGGAAAAGAGAACCAGAATGGGGATTTTCTTCTGCTCTGGCATATGTATACGCTCCTACGCTGATTTTTTACAATTCCTCGATCAGGGCAAACAGCTCGTCCACCAGCTCCGCCTGGGGCACCTTCTTTACGATCTCTCCCCTGCGGAAGAGCAGGCCCACGCCGTCTCCCCCTGCAATGCCCACGTCGGCGGCCGATGCCTCTCCGGGGCCGTTGACCACGCAGCCCATAACCGCCACGGTGATGGGCTTCTCCACTCCTTTGAGGCGGCACTCCACCTCCTCGACCAGGCCGATGAGGTCGATCCGGGTGCGGCCGCAGGTGGGACAGGCGATCAGGTCGGGACCCTCCTGTCGGATGCCCAGGGCCTTCAGGATATCCCGGGCGGCGTAGACCTCCTCCACCGGGTCGGCGGACAGAGACACCCGCAGGGTGTCCCCGATGCCGAAGCCCAGCAGACCGCCGATGCCTATGGCAGACTTGAGGGTGCCCATGCGGATGGTACCCGTCTCGGTGACGCCCAGGTGAAGCGGATAATCGCACCGCTCGCTCATGAGCCGGTAGGCCGCCATGGTGGTCCGCACGTCGGAGGACTTGAGGGAGATGCAGATGTCGTCAAAATCGAAGCGATGCAGCAACGCAATGTGTCCGAAGGCGGACTCCACCAGGGCCTCGGGCGTTACCCCGCCGTACCTGGCCAGCAGCGGCTTTTCCAGAGACCCGCCGTTGACCCCAATCCGGATGGGGACGCCCTTCTCCCGGCAGGCCCGCGCCACCGCCTTCACCCGTTCGGCGTCCCCGATGTTGCCGGGATTGATGCGCACCTTGTCGCATCCGGCTGCCACGGATTCCAGAGCCAGACGGTAATCGAAGTGGATATCCACCACCAGCGGAATGTGAATCTGCTCTTTGATGGCGCCCACAGCACGGGCCGCCGCCTGGTCGGGCACGGCTACCCGGATGATGTCGCAGCCCGCCGCCTCCAGCCGGTGGATCTGCGCCACGGTGGCCGCCACATCGTCGGTACGGGTGTTGCACATGGACTGGATGGGAATGGGAGCGCCCCCACCCACGGGAACGCCCCCAATGTTGATCTGCTTTGTCATACAATCACCTTTTATCCCTTATAGGAAAGTAATTTCGCTTTACGCAAATAGCTTGACAATATCATTGAAGGCCACAACCACCATCAGCAGGATCAGGCAGCAAAACCCCGCCATATTCACATAGCCCTCGTATTTGGGGTCCAGCTTCCGCCGGGTAAGCAGAGAGAACAATCCGTTGACCGCCAGGAAGAAAATGCGCCCGCCGTCCAGGGCTGGAATGGGCAGCAGGTTCATCACCGCCAGGTTGATGGCGATGAAGGCCACGAACCACAGGATATTCGCCAGTGCGGCCGCCATATTGGGAGACTGGGCCCCCACGTCCGACATCATGGTTACGATGCCGATCGGGCCGGACATGTCCTGGATACCGGCTCGACCGGAAAAAAGATCCACCAGGGACAGGCGCACCATCCGCACCATATCAATGGTATTGTACCAGCTCTGACGCAGCCAATTTCCCACGTGGAAGGGCTCCCGGACGCAGATGAGCCCCCGCATCTGCACAGTCTCGCCCTCGTAGGTGTATTCCCGGGGCCGGAGATCAAAGCCCGGCCGCTCCAGGCGTACGCCGTCCCGCTCAATGACCAGATCCATGATGCCGTCCTCGTCACGGCCAAAGAACAGGTCCAAATCACTCTTGGTATAGATCCGTTCGCCGTTGACCCGGACGATCCGGTCGCCCGGCAGCAGCCCCTGGGCACTTTCATAGGGAAAGCCTTCCATAAGCGTGTCGATGACCGGGACCACAAAGAAGGTATTCTGGGCCAGGAGCAGCGCCAGCAAGACAAAGCCGGTGAGGAAGTTCATAAAGGATCCCGCCACCAGAATGATGAACTTTCTCCAGGCCGGCTTATTGGAAAATGCCCTGGGGTCGTCGGAGGCGTCGTCCTCCCCCTCCATGGCGCAAAAGCCGCCCATGGGGATGGCGCGCAGGGAATACTGCGTCTCCCCTTTTTGCGTGGAGAACAGCAGTGGCCCCATGCCGATGGCAAATTCGTTCACCCGCACCCCCAGCAGCTTGGCGGTGATGAAGTGTCCGAACTCATGCAGGGCGATGAGGATACCAAACATGAGAATGGCGATGATGATATAGAGCATAAGCGTATTCAGTCTCCTTGACGGGTATTACCGGGCGCAGCGGACCGCCTCTCTGGCGGCATGGTCGGCCAGAAGGATGTCCTCCAGAGAGGGCCGCTCTACGGGTTTGACCCGCTCCAGAGCCTCTCCCACCCGTCTGGGGATGTCCAGAAAGCCGATCTCCTCCCGCAGGAAGAGGTCCACCGCCGCCTCGTTGGCTCCGCTGAGCACGGCCGGCGCCGTACCCCCCTGCGCGGCCGCCTGAAGGGCCAGTGCCAGACATTCGAAGGTCTCGCAGTCCGGGGCGGCAAAGGTGAGCGGCGGGCAGGACAACAGGTCCAGTGACGCCGCCGGGCCCGGCGCCCGCGCCGGCCAGGTAAGGGCGTACTGGATGGGCAGGCGCATATCCGGCGCGCCCAACTGCGCCAATACGGCATTATCACAGTATTCCACCAAGGAGTGAACTATACTCTCCCGATGGATCACGATCGAAATCTTTTCCGGCGGCATTCGGTAAAGGCCCATGGCCTCGATCAACTCCAGGCCCTTGTTCATCAGAGTGGCGGAGTCGATGGTGATCTTGGCCCCCATGGCCCAGTTGGGGTGGCACAGCGCCTGAGCCTTTGTTACCCGGGCGAGCTGTTCCCGGCTCCAGCCGAAAAAGGGCCCGCCGGAGGCGGTGAGGATCAGGCGGCGCACCTCTCCCCGGTCGCGGCAGCCCTGCAGGCACTGGAAAATGGCCGAGTGCTCCGAGTCCACCGGGACAATCTCGGCCCCATAGCGGTCTGCCTCGTCCATGACCAGCTTCCCGGCGCAGACCATGGTCTCTTTGTTGGCCAAGGCGATGCGTTTGCCCTTCCGGATGGCGGCCAGGGTCGGCTCCAGCCCGGCCACCCCCATCACAGCGGTGACTACGGTGTCGGCCTCCGCCAGGGTGGCTGCCTCCAAAACGCCCCGAGGTCCGGCCGCCACCCGGATGGGGGTGTCCGCCAGGCGCACCTTCAAATCGGCGGCGGCCGACTCCTCCACCGCCGCCACCAGCTTGGGCCGGAATTTCCGAGCCTGCTCTTCCAGCAGCAGAGAATTCCGGTTGGCGGTCAGCGCCGCCACCGTCAGGCCGCAGGCCTGCGCAACCTCCAGGGTCTGCCGCCCGATGGAGCCGGTGGACCCCAGCACCGAAAGAGTCCTTTTCATCCCACCGCCCCCTGGATAGCCGGGAAATAGACGATGAGGATCTCCAGCAGCGGAGCGCAGAAGATGACGCTGTCAAAGCGGTCCAGCACTCCGCCGTGACCGGGGAAGATCGTGCCGTAATCCTTGATGTCATACTGCCGCTTGATGTAGGAGAAGGCCAAATCGCCAAACTGGGCCACCACTGCCCCCAGCAGTGCGTAGAGGATCAGCAGCCCATAGCGCACTGCGGCAGCCCCAAAACAGGCGGACATCACAAAGCCGTAGATCAGCGTAGCGGCGACCGAGCCTGCCACGCCGCCAACCGCCCCCTCCACCGTCTTTTTGGGGGAGAGCTCCGGGGCCAGCTTATGCTTTCCGAAGGCCATGCCCGCAAACAGCGCAAAAGCGTCGCTGAGCCAGGCTACCACAAAGGGCAGCAGGATATAGTAGCGCCAGTCGGGCATCTCACGGATGCGGATGAAGGTGGACAGGAAATAGGGGATGACGATGGAGAGGAAGAAAGAGCCCCCCATCTTCTCCATAGTCACCGTATAGTGGCTTTTCATAGCCACTGCAAACAACAGTACCACATAGAGGAAAAGGGTCACCAGTGCGGGCAGCATTCGCTCTCCTACAAAGACCCAGAAGGGGATGAGGCCCGCCAGGACGATGGCCAGGCCAGAGATCTTCGGATTTTTGACAAATCCAGTGGACCACAGCACCTCGTGCAGCGCGATCATGGCCAGGCCGGACACGACAACGGGCAATACCCAGCTTGGCGCAAAAAACAGCATCAAAATGATGAGCGGGACAAAAATCACCGCTACCATGATCCGCTTACCCATGCATCAGATCCCTCCAAATCGGCGCGACCGCCCCTGATAGGCCGCCAGCGCTTTGTGCAGCTCGTCTTTACTGAAGTCCGGCCAAAGCACGTCGGTAAAATAGAACTCCGCGTAGGCCGACTGCCACAGCAGAAAATTGGAAATGCGCAGCTCGCCGCTGGGCCGGATGACAAGGTCTGGGTCCGGCACGCCGGCGGAAAACAGATACCGTGAAAATTCCGCCTCAGACAGATGGTTGGGGTCTCCCCTGCCCGCCGCGCAATCCCCGGCAAAGGCCCGGGCCGCCCGGAGCAGTTCGTCCCGGCCTCCGTAGTTGAGGCAGATGTTTACCTGGCACCCCTCATAGCGGTCGGAGATCGCCTCGGTCTCCCGGCACAAGGTCCGCAGCTCCTCATTCAGCGGAGACAAATCCCCGAAGAAGCGCATTTTTACCCGGTCCTTCTCCATGCGCCCGATGGCCTCCAGCAGATACTTCCTCAGCAGACCCATGATGGCGGAGACCTCCTCCGCCGGGCGCTTCCAGTTCTCCGTGGAAAAAGCGTAGACCGTCAGATACTCCAATCCAATGTCCTTGCAGTAAGTCGCAATGGTACGAAAGGTCTCGGCGCCCGCGGCGTGTCCGGCGGTGCGTGGCAGGCCCCGCCTCTTGGCCCACCGGCCATTGCCGTCCATGATGATGGCGATGTGCCGCGGCAGACGATCAAAGTCTACCGGCGCGGCCGTATTTTCCTTTTTTCTGAACAGCGGCATGTCCTCGCTCCTGTCGGGCAGGGCGGCTTCCGTCCCACCTCAAGTTGTCTCAAATACGAAGCGTGCGGGGCGCCGGGGCGCCCCGCACCGCAAGCTGTGTGAAGGAAATCCCCTACACAGCCATCAGCTCCGTCTCCTTCTTGGCTGTCAGCTCGTCGATCTGCTTGCAGCGTTTATCCGTCATATCCTGCAGCTCTTTTTCCAACTCCTTGAGCTCGTCCTCGGTGATCTCTGACTTTTTCTGCATGGCCTTAAACTTATCCATGGCGTCCCGACGGATATTGCGGACCGCCACCTTGCCGTTCTCTCCATACTTTTTTACCTGCTTGGTCAGGTCCCTGCGGCGCTCCTCGGTCAGTTGGGGGAAGCCCAGGCGTATAACACGGCCGTCGTTCTGGGGATTGATGCCCAAATCGGAGGTCTGAATCGCTTTTTCAATGGCCTTGAGCAGCGTGGCGTCCCAGGGCTGGATCATCAAGCTGCGGGGATCGGGCGAGGAGATGGCCGCCACCTGATTGATGGGGGTGGGGCTGCCATAATAGTCCACGGCGATCTTATCCAGCACGGAAGCATTGGCGCGTCCGGCCCGGACACTGGCAAAGTCGGAGACTACCACATCCACAGTCTTCTGCATTTTGACGTCGTAAACCTTCAGCTCTTCCTTCATATCACTGTTCCTCCTTGACAATGGTACCGATCTTTTCACCCATGACCACCCGGTAGATGTTCTCCGGGTCCTTGAGGGCAAACAGAATCACAGGAATTTTGTTGTCCATGGAGAGGGACGTCGCGGTGGAATCCATCACCTGCAGGTGCTGGGCCAGCACGTCATCGTAGGAGATGGAGTCATACTTCACGGCGTTGGGGTCTTTCTTGGGGTCGGCACTGTAGACGCCGTCGATATTTTTGGCCAGCAGGATGGCGTCGGCGTCGATCTCCGCCGCACGCAGCACCGCCGCGGTATCGGTGGAGAAGAAGGGGTTGCCGGTGCCGCAGCCAAAGATGACCACCCGCCCCTTTTCCATATGCCGGATGGCCTTGGAGCGGATGTAGGGCTCGGCCACGGAGCGCATCTCAATGGCCGTCTGTACGCGCACATCCACACCCTTCTGCTCCAGCACATCCGCAATGGCCAGGCAGTTGATGGCGGTGGCCAGCATCCCCATGTGGTCGGCCCGGGTCCGCTCCATCCGGTCGCCGCCATCCTTGAGCCCCCGCCAGAAATTGCCACCGCCCACGACGATCCCTACCTGGACGCCGGCCTGTGTACACTTCTTAATGACATCGCAGACCTTGCCGATGACGTCAAAATCCAGCCCACGGCTGGCATCGCCAGCCAGGGCTTCGCCGCTGACCTTCAGCAGCACCCGCTTATACTGCGGTTCAGCCATTCCATCAGCCCCTATCTTTAACCTGTTCTCGTCATTTGCCGCGCGGCCGGTTTTCACCTCCGCGCGGAATTACGCTTTCTCTATTTTAATATAAGTTTGCCCGTTTGCATAGAGCCCAGAATAGATTTTTTACAAATTGTTCTTACCTGTTTGATGGTCCCTGCCTCTCCTGGGCCGTAGAAAAGGGCCCCGGGAGACGACTCCCGGGGCCCTGCCACAAACGGGCGGTTTACTTGCCCAACTGCTTGGCAATTTCCTCCGCAAAGTTTTCCTGCTTCTTCTCGATGCCCTCGCCCTTTTCGAAGCGGACCGCGTCCTTCAGCACAATGGTACCGCCCAGGCTCTTGGCCACGTTGGCAATGTGCTGCTCCACGCTCATGGAGTTGTCCTTTACGAACTCCTGCTGCAGCAGGCAGTTTTCCTTATAGAATTTGCCCAGCTTGCCGATGACAATCCCCTCTTTGACCTTATCCGGCTTGGCAGCCATCTTGGGATCGTTCTCCATCTGGACCAGCATGATTTTCTTCTCCTCGTCCAGCGTGGCCTGATCGACCTGGCTCTTGTCCAGGAAACGGGGATTCAGGGCCGCGATCTGCATGGCCACATCCTTGCCCACCTCATTGACCTGCTCGGCCGTCAGGCTGGTCTCCAGATTCACCAGCACACCGATCTTGCCGCCGGCGTGGATATAGGGCACGCACACGCCCTCGGTGAACAACGCAAACCGGCGGACCTTGATGTTCTCGCCGATGACCAGGACCATCTCCTGCTGCTCCTCCTGAACAGTACGGCCATTGCCGTAGGGAGCGGCCATCAGGGCGTCCATGTCGGCGGGCTTCTCCTTGGCCACAACTGCGGCCACGCCCTTGACAAATTCCACAAACTTTTCGTTCTTGCCCACGAAGTCGGTCTCGGCGTTGACCTCGACCACCACGCCCACGCCGTCGATGACAGCGGCATAAGCAGCGCCCTCGGCCGCGATGCGGCCGGCCTTCTTCTGCGAGGCGGCCAAGCCCTTCTCACGCAGGATCTCGACGGCCTTGTCCATATTGCCTTCGGCCTCCGTCAGGGCCTTCTTGCAGTCCATCATGCCCACGCCGGTCATTTCGCGCAGAGCCTGTACCTCTTTCGCAGTGATTGCCATATTACAAAACCTCCATCATTTTTTATACTTCTACTCGTAAACAAGCGCCCGCCGCGCGCGGCGGGCGCTTGTCAATGTTTCAATCAGGCCTCGGCGGGAGCTGCGGTCTCGTTGACCTTGGCAGCCTCGTCAGCGGCGGTATCCTCGCCCTGCTTGCCCTCCTGGATGGCGTTGGCCATGACGGAGGAGATCAGGCGGATGGCGCGGATGGCGTCGTCGTTGCCGGGGATAACGTAGTCGATCTCATCGGGGTCGCAGTTGGTATCCACGATGGCCACGATGGGGATATGGAGCTTGCGGGCCTCGTTGATGGCGTTGCGCTCCTTCCGGGGGTCCACCACAAACAGGGCTCCAGGCAGGCGCTTCATCTCGGTGACGCCGCCCAGATACTTCTCCAGCTTGGCGATCTCGCCCATGTGCTTGATGACTTCCTTCTTGGGCAGCATGTCGAAGGTACCGTCCTCCTGCATCTTCTTAAGCTGGTTCAGACGGTCCACACGGCCGCGCATGGTCTTGAAGTTGGTGAGCATGCCGCCCAGCCAGCGGGCGTTGACATAGTAGCCGCCGCAACGGGTGGCCTCTTCCTTGATGGCCTCCTGGGCCTGCTTCTTGGTGCCCACAAACAGCAGAGTCTGGCCGCTGGCGGACAGGTCACGGACAAAGTTATAGGCTTCCTCCAGCTTTTTCACGGTCTTCTGCAGGTCGATGATATAGATGCCGTTCCGCTCCGTGTAGATATAAGCGGACATTTTGGGGTTCCACCGACGGGTCTGGTGACCAAAGTGGACACCGGCTTCCAGAAGCTGTTTCATAGATACGACTGCCATTGATAAAGTTCCTCCTTTTAGTTGTTCCTCCACCCGTTCATCCGAAGACGCCAACCCCAATGGGGCACAGGACGCTTCGTCCAGCGGTGTGAGTCATACTGTGCTTTTACGCACAGCGGTGATATTTTACCATAGTATGCCCTGCAATGCAACACTTTTTTCCTTGACCGGAAGACTTTTTCCCGCCTTTATCCCAGCAGACCCCGTTTCTCGTCCAGCGCCGGCCGGCCGGCGGTCTGCTCAGCCTCCACCAGAATGATGTCCTCCCCGAAGCGACGCACGCATTCCCAGGGAAAGACGTAATCCTCCTCCCGGCCCAGCAGTCCGAAAAAGCGCAGCCGTCCCGGCACCACCAGCGCTTTGACCTTGCCGGTCTCCAGATCCAGCTCCACGTCCCCCACATATCCGAAGCGGCACCCATCGCTGATGTTGATGATTTCCTTGTCCCGCAGCTCAGCCATCCGGCTCTCCATACTGACACCCCATTTTCAAAGCGGTTCGTTTTGTGTATAATCATATACACAGTCTATGACCCCTTCCGCTTGTACTATGAGGTGTACCGTTTGAAAGATTTTTCCCGGACCGGAGCCCGGCTGTTTCGCATCACCGCGGCGGTCCTGCTGATTCTGTTCCTGCTGCTCTGGGGCGCTCAGACCCTGTTTGCCCATCGGAACCCCGTATTCACGCCCGATTACCCCATGGAGGACCTGACGGCGCTTCTGGCACAGGAACAGCTCTCCGCCGCCGATTACGACACACTGTTTTTACAGACCGGCCTGGGGACGCCCGCCATCGACGCCCTGCTGGCCCAGGGGGCTCAGGGCCGGGAGCAGGTTCTGGCCATCCAGCGGCAGTTCTTTGCCGCGCCGGCCACCGTCTGCGCCGAGCTCTTCGGCCTGCTCGTCCGTGAAGACCGTCTGGCCCCGGACGAAAACGGCCAGCCGGTCTGGGGCCCTCCAATGCCCACGCTGGAGGACGGCGACGTGCTTTTGACCTATGCCACCCACTCCATGGGCTGGCGCCATGGCCACGCCGGTCTGGTCGTCGATGCAGCCGGGCAGAAGGTGCTGGAGGCCGTGGTCATCGGCAGCGATGCCGCGGTGACCAACCTCGGACACTGGCGGTCCTACTCCAACTATCTGGTCCTGCGCCTGCGGGAGAGGTCGCCGGAACTCCAGTCTGAACTGACCACCTGGGCGCTGGAGCACCTGGAGGGTGTCCCCTACCGCCTGTTCAGCGGTCTGTTAGGGCCGAAGGCGCCCGACCCCGGCCTTCCCGGCTTCGGGGTGCAATGCGCCCACTTGATCTGGTACGCCTTCCAGCAGTTCAGCTACGATGTGGACGCCGACGGCGGACGGTTGGTGACGGTGGACGACCTGGCCCGCTCTCCCCTGTTCGAGGTGGTGCAGCTCTATGGTCTGGACCCCCGGCAATGGATATACTGAAAGGAGGCGCCCTTATGATTCCTGTCTTGCAGTCCCGCTGGCGGCTGGAGGGACAATATCTGATGAATTACGGTCTCCGGCAGCCGCCCCAGCCAGCACCGCAGCGGTCCTGGCAGACGGTGTCCATGCACCGGAAAGAGCAGTGTGAACAGCTCCCCGGAAGGGATCTCCGGCGGCACTGCCCGCGCCGCCGGCTGCGTCAGATCGGCGGTCTCCAGCCCGGGAAATGCCCTTTCCAGCCCCTTGGCCACCCATCTGCCGGTACCGGTAGGAGAAAAATACCACAGCATGTCCCCCTCACCTCTTCTCCGCTTTTTCCCCAGTATACGATTTCCCCACAAATATGTAAAGCCGCCCGGCGGGCGGCTGCATTCACAGGTTCTTTTTGATCTGATTGATGGCGTTTTTCTCCAACCGGGACACCTGAGCCTGGGAGATCCCCACCTCCGCCGACACCTCCATCTGAGTCTTGCCCTCAAAAAAGCGGAGGTTTAAAATGTGGCGCTCCCGCTCTGAGAGGTGGGAAATGGCCTCCTTCAGCGCAATCTGCTCCAGCCAGCTCTCGTCGGTGTTCTTGCTGTCTCTCACCTGGTCCATGACACAGATGGTGTCGCCTCCGTCGGAGTAGACCGGCTCATAGAGGGAGACCGGGTCCACGATGGCGTCCAGGGCAAAGACCACCTCCTCCCGCTTGATCTCCAGCATCTGGGCGATCTCCTCGATGGTGGGCTCCTTCTGGTGCTCGCTGATATACCTCTCCTTGGCCTGAAGGACCTTATAGGCCGTGTCCCGCATGGAGCGGGAGACCCGCAGCGAGCTGTTGTCCCGCAGGTAGCGCCGGATCTCCCCGATGATCATGGGCACACCGTAGGTGGAGAAGCGCACATCCAGGTCCACATTAAAATTGTCGATGGCCTTGATGAGGCCGATGCACCCCACCTGGAACAGGTCGTCCACGTTCTCCCCCCGGTTGGTGAACTTCTGGATGACCGACAGCACCAGCCGGAGGTTCCCGGCGATCAGCTCTTCCCGCGCCTTCATGTCGCCCTGCTTGGTCCTTTTCAGCAGCTCCGCCGTCTCTTCATTTTTCAACACCTTCAGCTTGGCTGTATTGACGCCGCAAATCTCCACCTTGCCCTGCACTTTGGATCTCCCTCCCGTGCTTTGATATCCGTATTTTTTCCTGAGAGGTGCGATTCATACGGTCTGGGCGGCGGGTATATTTTTTATCGTAGGACGGTTTTCGATGGACTTCTTTCCCTGGACAAGCTTGATGCCCCGTGATAGAATGTTTGTACGATTATGGGAGGTGGCGGAATGAATCGCTATCCATGGCTGGATGGCTACCTGATGGACCGGCCCGGCGCGGAGCAGGACTATAAGCTGGAGTGGCAGTGGCAGCGCTATCTGGTCCGGGGCAGGATGTTTGCGGCGGTCTGCACCCCCGGCGCGGAGCACAAGCTCCATGCGGGGCGCACCATGATTATCCTGAAATGTGACCCCCGTCTGGCCGAGGCCTTTCGGGCGCAGTACCCCGATGTGGTGCCCGGCTTTTACTCCCACAAGAAGACCTGGAACTCCGTCTATCTGGACGGACAGGTCCCTGACCAGATCCTGCGGGACATGTGCGACATGTCCTACGCGCTGGTAACGGCCAAGCTGACCAAAACCGTCCGGCGGGAACTGGGCCTGATCCCCTGAGCGGCCAAAAACGGAAGGCGCCGGTTTTCGGCGCCTTCCGTTTTTTACAGCATCCGCAGGATCTCACGCTTGAGACGGGAGATGATGCGCTTTTCCAGACGGGAAATATAGGACTGAGAGATCCCCAGCCGGTCGGCTACCTCCTTCTGCGTCCGCTCCGGCCGGCCGTCCAGCCCGAAACGCAGGGTGATGATGAGCCGTTCCCGGTCATTGAGCTTTTCCAGTGCGTCGGACAGGAGCTTGCGGTCCACATCCTCCTCGATGGGGCGCATCACCAGGTCGTTTTCGGTGCCCAGGATATCGGAGAGCAGCAGCTCGTTGCCGTCCCAGTCGGTGTTGAGCGGCTCATCGAAGGAGACCTCGCTTTTCAGGTTGGCGGTCTTGCGCAGGTGCATGAGGATCTCATTTTCAATGCAGCGGGAGGCGTAGGTGGCCAGCTTGATGTTCTTGGCCGGCTTGTAGGTCCCCACCGCCTTGATGAGTCCGATGGTGCCGATGGAGATGAGGTCCTCGATGCCAACGCCGGTGTTTTCAAAGCGGCGGGCGATATAGACCACCAGCCGCAGGTTCCGCTCGATGAGCTGGGAGCGGACCTCCTCGCTCCCCTCCTCCAGCCGGGCGATGAGCTCCGACTCCTCATCCCGGGTCAGGGGGGGCGGCAGGGTATCGCTCCCGCCGATATACATGATCTTTCCCGGCAGCATCAGGCCCAGCCGGGCCAGTAGTCTATGCGCGCGCACATACAGGCGCAGCGTCCAGCCCTTCATTCCATTCCCTCTACTTTCTGTCAGGTTTCTCCGATCAGGGCGCTGTAGCCGCCCCCGTCCGACACCGGATTGGGCGATAAGGCCACCAAGATGCCGCCGTAGTCCTCGGCTCCGACTCTGGCGTCGTCCAGCCGCAGGGCCAGCAGCATGCCACATTCCACGCCCACCGCCTGGTAGGGCAGCAGGCGAAACCGCCGGCCCCGCCCCCCTCTGGACAAGCGCTCCAGTGTGCCCACCGGGTCCCGCAGGGCCTTCTCGTCCAGAACCCGCTCCCCGGGCAGCAGAGGGCTCAGGAGACTCCCCTCGGCCACCATCACCGGCCGCCCCGTCACCGGGTCGGTCAGGGTGTTGCCCGTATCCACCAGGGCGTTGACCGCCACCCGCCGTCCCTCCAGAGTCAGAACAGCGGGTAAGACCTCCCGCCGCCCGTGGCGGGCCGTCCGCCGGAACACCAGGGTCAGTACCGCGTAGCACACCGCCGCGGACAGCAGCAGAATGCGCAGATCCATCACCGAGTAAAGGACGCCGTTCCGCAGAGTAAGTCCCTGACCGCCCAGCAGGCCGATGGCAAAGATACCGCCGCCGAAGGCGCAGGACAGCCCAAAAAAGACCAGCGTCACCCGCAGCAGCCGGCGGCTGCCGCCGAACCCGGTCAGCAGCATCAGCACCGCCGCCCCCAGCTTGCACAGGGGGTGGGTGAGAAAGCCCATGCCCGGGAAAAAGATCGCCGCGGCGTACAGGCCGCCCAGAGCCGCCCCGGCGGCCAGCCGGAGCCGCCGCAGCGGCTCCCCCGCCAGCTTTGCGGCCGCCAGAAGCAGCAGATAGTTGACGATTAAGTTGAGTAAAAACAGCGCGTCTATGTATACGACGGTCAAAGCCGCTCCTCCTCCGTGACCCGGAGCCGGTCCGGGGATCATACGCAGGTATTATTATACGGGCCCGACCGCTCAAAAAAGGTCAAACCGGGGCCGGTACAAAAAAGAAGCTGACAAGCACAAGTGCTTGTCAGCTTTCCAGGGTATTCCAGCAAAGTCCCGCCCGCTCAGAATCCACGGCTCCACTCGGGCCGTAGCTCCTGTTCCCCGGCCAGCGCCCGATCCAGCATGGCCAGAAATCGGTCCCGGTCCTCCGGCAGTCCACCCTTCAGCGGCAGGTAATTGGAGGCGTGGTTGCAGGTAAAGTGCAGCGGGTCCACCGTCAGATTTTCCAGCAGGAGCTTGGCCTCCAGCAGACTTTCCCGGGGCGTGATGGGGTGAAACCGCCCCGCCCGGTAATCCTGATAGAGCTCAGTCCCCGGGTCCAGAGTCAGAGTCAGCGCGGACAGATGCCGGGGCTTCATCTCGTTCATCATGGCGGCGGTGTCCAGCATATGGCGGCGGGAGGGCTCTCCCGTCCCAGCCAGCCCTAGAATGACCATCACCCACAGATCTATACCGGCCTCCCGGAGCCGCACGCCGGCTTCCAGCATCTGTGCGGCGTCTACGCCCTTTTTCACCTGCTTCAGCAGTGCGTCGCAGCCGGTCTCCACCCCCAAATAGGCCCGGGTGAGCCCGGCCTCCCGCAGGGTCCGCAGCTCCTCCGGCGTTTTGGCCAGGGTGCTGCGGGGTCCGGCGTAGGTAGTCACCCGCTGGAGCGAGGGGAAGGCGCGATGCAGCGCCTCCAGAATGGTCAGCAGCTCCTGCGTCCGCATGATGATGGCATCGCCGTCGCAGAGGAACACCCGCTCCACGTCGCCGTAATAAGCCTTGGCCATACGGATATCCTCCAGGATGTCCGCCATGGGCCGGATATGGAATTTTTTATCCAGGTACATCCCGCAGAAGGTGCAGGTATTGTTGGAGCAGCCTATGGTGGTCTGGAGCAAATAGCTTTTCCACTCGCCGGGCGGCCGGTAAATGTCGCCTTCATAACGCATCGGGTTTTATCCTTCCTTTCTGCGGTCAGGTTTTTGTCAGCAGCTCCTGCACGGCGGCGCAGAAGGCATCCATCTCTTCGTCGGTACCGATGGAGACCCGCAGGTAATTGTCGATGCGGGGCCGGTCAAACCAGCGGACCAATACGCCCTTTTCCCGCAGGCCTGCCAAAAGCGCCCGGGCGGCCCGGTCGGGGTGGGAGATAAAAATGAAGTTGGCGGCGGAGGGGTACACCGTAAAGCACAGCTCCCGCAGGCGGGCCGCCGTCCGCTCCCGGGTGGCCTGTACCTTGGCCGCCGTCGCCTCAAAGTAGGCCCGGTCCCGCATCGCGGCGGCTCCCCCCGCCTGGGCCAGCCGGTCCACGGTATACGAGTTGATGGAGTCCCGGACACAGCGCAGCGCCGCCGTCAGGTTGGGCTGGCCCAGCGCATAGCCCACCCGCAGGCCCGCCAGGGATCGGCTCTTGGACAGGGTGTGGACCACCACCAGGTTGTCATACTCCGGCACCAGCCCGGCCGCCGACTGGGCCCCAAAGTCCACATAGGCCTCGTCCACCAGCACCACACAGTCCCGGTTGGACTCCAAAATGGCCCGGAGCGCATGCAGCTCGATGGCCCGGCCGGTGGGCGCGTTGGGGTTGGCCACCACCACGCCTCCGCTGCCGCCGCGGCACAGCTCGGCCACCGGCATTCCAAAGTCCCCGTCCAGAGGCACCTCCCGGAAGGTCAAACCAAAGTAGGCCGCATAAACCGGGTAAAAACTATAGGTGATGTCGGGGAACAAAATGGTGCGGTCCGGGTCAAAAAAGGCCTGGAAGCAGAACGCCAGGATCTCGTCAGAGCCGTTGCCCGCAAAGACCATATCGGACGGGAGGCCGTGATACTCCGCGATGGCGTCACGCAGCTCGGCGCACTCCGGGTCCGGGTAGAGGCGCAAGCCGTCCCCCACAGCCGCCCGAATGGCCTCCAGCGCCTTCGGGGACGGCGGATACGGGTTCTCGTTGGTGTTCAGCTTGATAAATTTCCGATCCTTGGGCTGTTCTCCCGGCACATAGGGGACCATATCCCGAATCCGCTTGCTCCAAAAATTCTTCATGATCCCGCCTCCCCGGGGCGTTTGATTTTTTTGATGCTCTTTTCCACCTTGCTGCGGGGCAGCATGAGCTCATGGCCGCAGCCCTCGCACTTCATACGAAAATCCATGCCGACCCGCAGGACCTTCCAGCTCTTACTGCCGCAGGGGTGCTCCTTTTTCAATTCCAGCACGTCGCCGACCCGGACGTCCATGCCGCTCCCTCCCTTTCACGTTTTCAGTCACAACGCCGCGAATCAATTTCTACTATTGTAATGCGTACTGAACAAAGCCGAAAGCCTTGAATCCCCATGCTTTCGAGGCCAATTGGCTTTGTTCCAGGTGCAAGGTTTTGTGGCAAATGAGCCAGAAAACCTTGCACCTTCCGCTGGAGCAATCCGGCGCTCCAGAGGAAAGACGCATTGTAGCAATGTCTAAACTTCATCAAAAGGGCTATCTATAGCCCTTTTTGATGAAATGATGCAGCAGTGGCCGCACGCATAAACCGCTTGGCGGTTTATGCCGTAGACATTATTATAGGTTTCACCTTGTCCCCTGTCAATTCCTTCTCCGCCAGCGCATATAGTGGCCTATCAGCCTCCATCGCTCTCCGCGCGTGGACAAGAGAAAGGAATGTGAGCCATGTTGGACCGCTATCTGCCCGAGGGCCGACGCCTGTCCGCCCCGGATAACCTGGCCGCCTGCGCCTCCAAGGGCGGCCTGCTGGCCGCACGGGACCGGGGCGCCATTTTGGAAGGGCGCGTCCTCCTCTGCGACGCCAACCACGACCTCATCGTCCGACTGGGGCCCTATACCGGCCGGATCCCCCGGGACCAGGCCGCCCTGGGCATTTCCGAAGGCACCACCCGGGAAATTGCCATCCTCTCCAGGGTCGGAAAGCCTGTCTGCTTCACAGTAGAGTCCGTGGAAGGAGAAGAGCCGGATCTCCGCATCGTTCTCTCCCGGCGCAGGGCCCAGCTTCAGGCTCAGGAGGCCCTCATGGAGCGGCTGCGCCCCGGCATGGTCATCCCCGCCACCGTCACCCATCTGGAACCCTTCGGCGCCTTCGTAGACATCGGCTGCGGGCTGGTGTCGATGATCGGCATCGAGCGCATTTCCGTCTCCCGCATCCCCCATCCGGGCTGCCGCTTCACCGTGGGGCAGGAGATCCTCACGGCCGTTCTGGACACCGAGCCGGAGCTGGGCCGGGTCAAGCTGACCCACCGGGAGCTGCTGGGCACCTGGCAGGAGAACGCCGCCCGCCTCTCCCCCGGCATGACCGTGTCCGGCTATGTCCGGGGCATTAAGGATTACGGCGCCTTCATCGAGCTGTTTCCCAACCTCTCCGGCCTGGCCGAGCCCCGCGCCGCGCTACAGGAAGGGGACCGGGTATCGGTCTACCTCAAGGCGGTCCTGCCCGAGCGGATGAAAATCAAGCTGCTGGTCATCGACCGGCTGCCTGCCGAGCCTGCACCGCCTCCGCTTACCTATTACATCACCGGCGGCACCCTGACGCGCTGGCGCTATGCCCCCGAGAGCTGCGCCAAATCGGGGATGGAGACGGTGTTCGGTGGCTAATCCGTCTCTCCTTTGATGCGGTCCCAGTACTGCTTGGCCGCCTGCTCGGTCTTGTTCTCGCCGTATTCGTAGTACCGGACCCCCGCCAACTGGTCCGGCAGGTATTGCTGCTTCACATAGTGATGCGGGAAGTTATGGGGATACAGGTAGCCCTGTTCCCGCTCCAAGCCGGTGGAATCCGCATGAACGTTCTGTAAGTGACGGGGATAATCCCCCGTCCTGCCCGCCCGCACATCCGCCATGGCCGCATCCAGCGCAAGGTGCGCGGAGTTGGACTTCGGCGCGGTCGCCATGAGGACCGCCGCGTCCCCCAGGGGGATACGGGCCTCGGGCAGCCCCAGCATGTTGGCCGCGTCCACACAGGCCTTGACGATGGGGATGACCTGTGGGTAAGCCAGGCCCACATCCTCACAGGCGATGACCATCAGGCGGCGGCAGGCGGAAATCAGGTCTCCCGCCTCCAGCAGACGGGCCAGGTAGTGGCAGGCGGCGTCCGGGTCGGAACCGCGGATGGACTTCTGGAGGGCGGAGAGGATGTCGTAGTGGTCGTCTCCCGCCCGGTCATATCGCATGGCGGAGCGCTGGGCTGCCATTTTGGTGTCCTCCATTGTGACAAGGAGTTTTCCTTCCCTGCGCTTGGCAGCGCTGAGCAGCAGCTCTACGGCATTCATGGCTTTGCGCACATCGCCGCCGCAGCAGGAGGCGATGTGCTCCCGCACCCCGTCCTCACAGCTTACCTCCGCCCCCAGGCGCTCCCCCATCAGGGCCATGCCCCGGTCCACCGCCGGGAGCACGTCATCTGCCTCAATGGGCTTGAATTCAAAGACAGTGGAACGGCTCAGGACGGCGTTATAGACATAGAAGTACGGGTTTTCCGTTGTGGAGGCGATGAGGGTCACATCCCCTCGTTCGATGACCTCCAGCAGGGACTGCTGCTGTTTTTTGTTAAAGTACTGGATCTCATCCAGATAGAGCAGGATGCCGTTGGGCGCCAGCATGGTGCCCACGTCTGCGATGACTTCCTTGATGTCAGACAGCGAGCCGGTGGTGGCGTTGATCCGCCGCAGGGTCCGGTTGGTCCGTGCGGCAATGATATTGGCCACTGTGGTCTTGCCGGTACCGGACGGGCCGTAAAATACCATATTGGGGATGTCCCCACGCTCGATCAGGCGCCGGAGCAGGCCGCCCTCCCCCAGGATATGCCTTTGACCCACCACCTCGTCCAGGCTGGTGGGTCGAATTTCATCCGCCAACGGCCGGTATGCCATCGCCATCCCTCCTTCTGCAAAAATAGGGCAAACGGTCGCCCCGTTTGCCCTATTCTAACATACGTTCGATTACTCGTAAAGGGGATACTTTCCGCACAGGCCCGCCACGGTCTCCCGAATGGCGTCCGCCTTGGCGTCAAAATCGGTAGCCGTCTCCCAGATCAACTGGCCGATGACTTTCATATCCGCCTCGCCCATGCCGCGGGTCGTGACGGCAGGGGTGCCCACACGGATGCCGCTGGTGACAAAGGGCTTCTCCGGGTCATTGGGGATGGCGTTCTTGTTGACGGTGATGTGCACCTCGTCCAGACGCTTCTCCAGCTCCTTGCCGGTAATGCCCGCCTTGCGCAGGTCCACCAGCATCAGGTGGTTGTCGGTGCCGCCCGAGACCAGATCAAAGCCGGACGCGGTCAGAGAGGCGGCCAGCGCCTGGGCGTTTTTGACGATACGGCCCTGATAATCCTTGAACTCCGGCTTGAGCGCCTCGCCCAGCGCCACCGCCTTGGCGGCGATGATGTGCATCAGCGGGCCGCCCTGGGAGCCTGGGAAAATGGCGGAGTCGATCTTCTTGGCCAATTCCTCCTTGCAGAGGATCATGCCGCCCCGGGGACCCCGCAGGGTCTTGTGGGTGGTGGTGGTAACCACGTCGGCATAGGGCACGGGCGAGGGGTGGAGCCCGGCGGCCACCAAACCGGCGATGTGGGCCATGTCCACGAAGAGATAAGCGCCCACCTCGTGGGCGATGTCGGCAAAGGCCTTAAAGTCGATGATACGGGGGTAGGCGGAGGCGCCGGCAATGATCATCTTGGGCTTGTGCTGCCGGGCCAGATCGCGGACCTGGTCGTAGTCAATGTAGCCCCTGTCGTCCAGGCCATAGGCCACCATATGGTAGTTCTTGCCGGAGAAGTTTACGGGAGAGCCGTGGGTCAGGTGTCCGCCGTTGCCCAGATCCATGCCCAGCACGGTGTCGCCGTGCTCACACAGGGCCTGATAGACGGCAAAGTTGGCCTGGGCGCCGGAGTGGGGCTGTACATTGGCGTGGTCGGCGCCGAAGAGCTTGCAGGCCCGATCGCGGGCGATGTTCTCCGCCACGTCCACCTCCTGGCAGCCGCCGTAGTACCGCTTGCCGGGGTAGCCTTCGGCGTACTTGTTGGTCAGCACTGTCCCCATGGCCACCAGCACCGCCTCGCTGACGATGTTTTCGGAGGCGATAAGCTCGATGTTCCGTCTCTGGCGGGCCAGCTCGGCCGCCACGGAAGCCCCGATCTCGGGATCGCTGGCAGTCAGAAAGTCGATCATTTCTTGAACCATTGCCGTCGCACCTCTCCTTAAGTAAGTAATGTGTCAAAGCGATATATCGGTATTATACCGGACCTTCCCAGGAAATACAACTGTCATACTCAGAAAAAGGCCGTCGCATTTCACCGCCGTTTATGGTATGATAATACCATGAATCGACACAAAAGAAAGGAATCCCACATATGAAGAAAAAAGCTGACGTGCTGCATATCATTGAGGAGCTGAAAATACGCTATCCCGACGGCATCTGCTCACTGGATTACCCCAAAGACTATGAACTGCTCTTCTCCGTCCGCCTGGCCGCCCAGTGCACCGACGAGCGGGTGAACCTAGTCACGCCCGCCCTCTTCGCCCGGTTCCCCACCCTGGAGTCCCTGGCCAGCGCCGATGTGACCGAGGTGGAGGAATACATCCACTCCACCGGCTTCTTCCGTGCCAAGGCTCGGGATATCGTCGCCGCCTCCCGGATGCTTCTGGAGGAGTACGGCGGCAGAGTCCCCGACACCATGGAGGACCTGCTGCGCCTCCCCGGGGTGGGCCGCAAGACAGCCAACCTCATTTTAGGGGACATCTACCACAAGCCGGGGGTAGTGGTGGCGGACACCCACTGTATCCGGATCTCCGGCAAGCTGGGTCTCACCGACGGCACCAAAGACCCGGGCAAGGTGGAGCAGCAGCTCCGGGCAATCCTGCCTCCGGAGGAATCCAACGACTTCTGCCACCGGCTGGTCCTCCATGGCCGGGCGGTCTGCATGGCGCGGAAGCCTGACTGTCCCAACTGCACCCTGCGGCCCTGGTGCGACTTTTTCCGCAAGGAAGGCGCATGATTTGGAATACATTGACTTTCATTCCTGGCCGAGAAAAGAGCATTTTCGCTTTTTCTCCAGCCTCTCTTTCCCGTTTTATGGCGTGACCCTATCCCTGGACGTGACCAACCTCCGGTCTTATGTCAAAGCACACGGACTGTCCTTCTACTACGCCCTTATCTATGCGACCCTGACAGCCATGAACGGCCTGCCTGATTTCCTCTATAAAATCCGCGGGGATCGGATCGTCCGCCACGACAGGCTTCACCCCAGTTTTGTGGTGCTGGATGAAGACACCCACTTGATCAAAATAGTCAACGTTCCTCTGGACGGAACAATGGAGGCTTTCTGCCGCCGGGCGGAGGAACAGGTCTTAACTCAGAAGGAACCCTTTCCCGACGCTCAGCAGGAGAACCGGGATGATCTGGTCTACATCTCCTGCACACCCTGGTTCTCCTTTACTTCACTCTCCAACGAGATGGACTGCGACCCAGACGACTCCATCCCCCGCATCACCTGGGGCAAATATGAAGAGCGAAATGGGCGGCTTATCCTCCCCTATGCCGTTCAGCTCAATCACCGGCTGCTGGATGGGTGGCATGTCGCCCAGCTTCTCCAGGCGGTCCAGGGCCTTCTGGACCAGCTTGCCCCGGGGCTGTAACGTCCTTTACACTACTTCCGACCGAAAAGCGCGCCGCGAAACAGTTGTTTCGCGGCGCGCTCGTTTAGTCTTCCACGGGATCTGGCACAGACTCCAGGCCAGCCGCGCATTTTAGCTTCCACTTGCCCCGGAGGTATACGGTCCCGGAGATGACGATCCCCACCGTCCAGCCGATGGGATAGGCCCAGTAGAGGTTCTCTTTGCCAAAGAAATGGGCCAGTACATAGGCCGCCGGCACCCGCGCCCCCCACAGGGCCACAATACTGGACACCATCGGCACCACCGATGCGCCCGCGCCCCGGAGGGCGTTGTTGAGCGGATACATAATGGACAGTAGCCACATAGTGGACAGCACCCGCACCAAATAGGCCTGTCCCGCCGCAATAACCGCCGGGTCCTTATTGAAGATGGAGATGAGCCACGCCGAATTGGGTACCACCAGCACTGAAATGACCAGGCAGGTCCCCACGCACAGGAGCAGCGACTTCCGCACCCCATCCTTCACCCGATCCAGCCGACCGGCCCCTACGTTCTGGCCCACGTAGGTGGTGACTGCCAGGCAAAAGCTGTCCACCGGCATGAAGGCGAAAGTATCAATTTTATTGGCCGCTGAAAACCCGGCAGCGAAGGCCTCACCAAAGCTGTTGATCAGGGCCTGGATCACCAAGACCGCCACCGCCAGTTGGCACTGCTGGATGCCAGAGGGTATGCCCAGCCGCAGGACCCGCTTCAGCAGTCCCCGATCCATGGGGCTTCTGAAAAGGCAGATGCGGAAGTTCTTATAGGTCCGGTTGATGTGAAAAACACCAAATATCCAGGAAAAGCACTGGGCCAGAATGGTGGCCAACGCCACACCGAACACGCCCCAATGGAACACCAGCACGAACAGGAGATCCAGCACGATGTTGATGCCGCAGGCCACCGACAGAAAAAGCAGCGGCGTCCGGCTGTCACCTAACCCCTGAAGGATACCGGCATTGACGTTATAGCCCAGATTGCCGATGATTCCGGCAAAAACCACCATCAAATAGATATGGGCTTCCTCATATACGCTCTCCGGCACCTGGATAAGCCGCAGGATGGGGCCGGAGGCCAGCAGAGCCAGCAGGGTCAGCGGCAAGATGCTCACCATCAGCGCGCCGTACACCGTGTCCACCGACCGGCGGACCCCGTCCCGGTCCCCTGCGCCGAAAAACTGCGCGATCAGGATGCTGGTGCCCACAGCCATTCCGATAAACAGCGAGGTGAGTAAAAAGATAATGGGAAAGGCAATGCCTACCGCCGCCATGGCGGAGGTCCCCACAAAATTTCCCACGACCCAGCTATCCACCATGTTATAGAACTGCTCCAGCGCATTCCCAAAGAGCAGCGGCAGGGAAAAGCGCACCATGAGCCGCATGGGGCTGCCGCGGGTCATATCCATTTCCTGCTCCGGCATGGGTACCCCCCCTTCCCTCTTTTATCGGCGGCACGCCGCCCTTACGCCTGTTCCTTGTACCGCTTATAGATGAGGAGCAGTCCCTCCAGGATGAGACTCGGGTCCACATCATCGATGAGCCCGGTGTTGTCCGCGATCAGCCGGGCCAGTCCGCCGGTAGCCACCACCCGGATATCGCCGCCGCCCAGCTCCCGTTTTGCCTCCCGGATGAGGTATTCCATGGCGCCGATATAGCCGACCACTGCTCCGGCCTGGATCTGTCCCACAGCAGTGCAGCCCAGAACCGTGTCCGGTTTGACCAGCTCCACCTTAGGCAGCATGGCGGTCTGCGTAAACAGAGCGTCGGCCGCGATGCGCACTCCCGCGGTGATGCAGCCGCCCATGTACTCCCCGGCCTGGTTGACTGCGTCCAACGTCGTGGCTGTCCCGAAGTCCAACACGATCAGAGGCGCTCCGTACTTGGCCATGGCCCCGATACAGGCCACCGCCCGGTCCGGGCCCAGCCGTTCGTCACCGCTGACACCGTAGGGCAGGCCGGGATCTACTCCGTCGTCCACAATGATGGGGGTCTTGTTGAAGTATTTGATGATGGCGTTGGAAAGCGTGTGCATGACCTGGGGAACCACTGAGGCGATGATGACGTCCTCCACATCCTCCGTCTTCAGCCCGAAGCGCTGGAAGTAGTCCCAGGCCGCCAGCCCGATCTCATCCGAGGTGCGGTTCGCGTCGGTCATCAGCCGGAAGCTCCCCGTCAGAGCGTCCCCTTCGATCAGGCCAAAAACCATATTGGTATTTCCAACATCAATGGCAAGCAGCATTGCACTTCCTCCTCCGCATGTTCCCATGTGCGGGCTCATACTGTTTATACTGGTACAGTGTAACACAGCGTGTCCATTTTTTCCAGTAAAATAACGCCGTAAGTGGACCTACCCCAGCTCTGGCAGCTACCGGGATTCATCACCCATAGCCCGTCCTCCAGCCGCTCGGCATACGCCTGGTGTGTGTGGCCGAACAGCAGGATATCCGCGCCCACCTGCCGGGCGGCGGCGATGGCGCCTCCATAGCCTGTCTTTACCCCATGGGTATGCCCGTGCATCATCAGGACCCGCCGCCCCCGCAGCTCCAAAAGCCGCACAGCCGGCGCCAGGCTAAAGCCGTCACAGTTGCCGCAGACATATTCCAGCGGGATTTGGGGGAACCGGATGCCCAGCCGCTCGGCGTCTCCGGCCAGATCCCCCAGGTGGAGGATTTGATCGGGAGCCTCCCGCTCCACCGCCTCCCGCATGGCAGCCGTGTCCCCATGGGAGTCGGAAAAAACCACTGCTTTCATCTCGTGCCTCTCTTCCGAACCTGCCGCTGCGCAGTCACCTTACCTGCCGCGGCACATATAATAGTTTGAACCCAAATTTAGGAACCCCAACCGGCGGACCGGCGTGGCCGTACCGCCTTCGAAGGAGGAAACTGCCATGGCAAATCGTCAGCCCAACATGAACGACCTTATGAAAAGCCCTCAAGCCGCCCAGCTTCTGAAGAACAGGACGGCGGTGGAAAACCTGGCCAAGGCCCCCGAGACCCAGCATCTGATGAATCTCCTCAACCAGAGCGCGGGCGGCGGCCTGAAATCTGCGGCGGAGGCCGCCATGAAGGGAGACACCTCCCAGCTTATGGGCCTGATGGACCGTCTGATGAAGGACCCAAACGGCGCCAAGGTGGTAGAACAGCTCAACAAGACCATTCAGGGAAAATGACGGGCACCCCCGCCTGAAGTTCCCCGGCACTGGATTGGAGGGATCAAACCATGGCCGACGACTTCACGGAACAACTCAATGCCGTACTCGGCAACCCGGAGGCCATGGGCCAGATCATGTCCATCGCCCGCGCCCTGACCGGGGACGGGAACGCCGCGCCGCCGCAGGCANCAAAGCCCAGGCGGCCCAGCCGGGTGGAGGAGAGCAGCCCGCCCAGGATGGAGCCCATGCCCATGGCCGCCTCGGCAAACCCGTAGAGCGGATCGCTGAGGCTCAGATGGACCTTAACCAGATAGGGCAGGCCCACCGTGAATAGAGAAGAGAGGAACAGATTGATGCCCGCCACCACCACCAGCAGCTTCAAGAGCCGCGGGTTGTCCCGGGAGAGAAAGCGGAGGGCGTCGCCCAGGTCCCGCCCGAGCTGGGCCAGGGGGGCGGAGGTCCTGGCCAGCGGGGTGAAGGGGATGCGAAGAAAGAGCTCCAGAACGGCGGAGGCAATCCTCTGTCCGCCCTGGCCGATCTGGACCCCAGGCTCATCCAGTTGGGGATGCGTTTGATCAGCGAGTACAACAGTCCTGCCGATGACAAGACCGCCCTGCTGGCCGCCCTGCGCCCCTTTGTCAAGGAAGAACGGTTCGCCAAGGTAGACCGGGCGATCCAGGCCGCCCGGCTGGCCCGGGTGGTTCGGGCCGCCCTTCGAATGTTCCGCGAGAGCAAGGAAGGGGGCGAAGGCGAACATGTATAACCGGTACATCCCCAACGGCACAACCTACACCCGGGTCGTGGAGGAGGACGCCCCTCCCTTCCGGCGTCCCGAGCCGCCCCGTGGCGGCGCTTCCTCCCGTCAGGCGCACCTGCCGCCGCCGCAGACGACTCACGCAGCGGAATCTCACCAGGCCCACCGGGCCGCCTCCCCTGGCCCCGGGCCGGCGGGAGCGCATACCGCCCACCAGCCGCCTCCCGGACCATCCGGGCCGCCGGGCGGTCCGGACCGGAAAGCCTCTTGGCTGTCCGGTCTTCTGAAGGGCTTGAAACTGGACGAGATTGATACCGGCGATATCCTTCTGCTGCTCATCCTGCTGTTCCTGTTTCTGGACGGCGACGGAGACAACATCGAAATGGCCATTATCCTGGGCCTGCTGCTCCTGTTCAGTCTGGGCGGCAGAGATAAGGACAAGGAAAAAGAATAAGGTCAAAACAGGCACGCGGAGGGAGCCCCTCTGCGTGCCTGTCTGCCATGCTCAGTCACTGGTGCGGTGGAGCACCGTCCCGTCCGGCAGGGTGAACGCGGTGCCCTCGGTGGACTCCATGCCAGAGGCGCTGGCACTGAGCACCACCTGGCCGTCCTTGACGGTCTCGGCCGCCACCAGCAGCCCGTCGCTGACCGAGACCCAATACCGCTGCCGGTAGTGCAGCTCCGGGTCCTCCACCTCGACATAAATGCAGGGGGTACCGCTTTTTTCCTCGTAACCCGTATCCGTGATGGAGTCCCGTTCCAGCGCCAGCACATCCTCGTAGGTCGGAATACGCTGCGACAGATCCGCCGACCAGCGGTCCGCCGGGTAGCTGCGATACTCCCGGTCGTTGTTATACCAGAGGTAGAGCGTTCCCTCCCCTTCTCCGGTCTCCTCAATGATGCTGTGCTCCACCTGGCCGGTGGGTCTGGTCCGTTCCGTCTGGGTCCACCGGGGCCAGGTGGTGTCCGGCGCACCGTCCACCCACACCCGGGCCGTGTCCGCCGCGTAGGCATCCCCGCCGACGGCGGTGAGGATGGTAACCGTCCGGGCATAGTTGCTGGGGCGGCTCAGAGTCTCGATCACGCTCTGCACCGTCTCCGGCGTGACCTCCACCGGCGTGAAAAAGTCACCGCCGGGTGTACCCGGCTCCTCCGTGCTGCCGGGCTCAGTCGCCGCCGGCAGCACCACAGCAGGGGTCCCCGGACTGATGAGATTGAACAGGGAGCTGGCGCCCACCGCCGCCACAATGACGACGGCAATCAGAAGGGCGAGCACCGTCTTATTCTTCTGTCCCAAGCCGGTCCCACCTCCCCCGCCTTCTGCGGCGTCCTTTTTTACTGCGCGCGAAACGCCTGGGGCGGCTCCGGCCGCAGGCCAAAATGCCACTCAATGGCATCCGCAATCCGTCGGCAGGCAAATCCATCGCCGTAGGGATTCACCGCATGGGCCATGGCTGCATAGGCCTCGGGACACTCCAGCAGTTCGGCCGCCATGCGGAAGATATCCTCCTGTTCCGTGCCGGCCAGCTTGACGGTTCCGGCGGCGACGGCCTCCGGCCGCTCGGTCTCGCGCCGCAGGACAAGCACCGGCTTGCCCAGGGCGGGCGCCTCCTCCTGGAGGCCGCCGGAGTCGGTCATGACCATGTAGCACCGGCCCATCAGATTGTGCATCTCGTCCGCGGAGAGCGGCGCGATCAGATGGACGTTCGGCAGGTCGTCCAGCCCAGCGTGGGCCGCCTGCTGCACCACCGGCGACAGATGGACCGGATAGACCAGCTCGGCGTCCGGAAAGGTCTGGGCCAGCTGCCGCAGGGCCGCCATGATGTTTTCCATGGGGCGGCCATAGTTCTCCCGCCGGTGACAGGTCACCAAAATGACTTTTTTGCCGGCAAAGTCCAGCCGGTTCAAACCATCGGTTGAAAAGTGATAATCCTTTACCATTGTGGTCTTCAGGGCGTCAATCACCGTATTCCCGGTAATGAAAACACCCTTGGTGATCCCCTCCCTGGCCAGATTGTCCCGGTTGGCCACCGTGGGACAGAAGTGGAGATCGGCTATATCCCCCACCAGCGTCCGATTCATCTCTTCTGGAAAGGGGGAATACTTGTCATAGGTTCGCAGCCCGGCCTCTACATGGCCCACTGCCACCTTGCTGTAAAACGCAGCCAGCGCCCCGGCGAAGGTGGTGGAGGTATCCCCGTGGACCAGCACCAGGTCCGGTCTCGCCTGACCCAGGACCTGTTCCACCCCGGCCAGACACTTGCTGGTGATGGTGGACAACGTCTGATTGGGCTCCATGATGTTGAGGTCGTAGTCCGGCTTCAGCCGAAAAATCTCCAGCACGCTGTCCAGCATCTGCCGGTGCTGCGCCGTCACGCAGCAGAGGCTCTCGATGCCGTCCCGCCCGGCCAGTTCCCGGACCAGCGGGGCCATTTTGATGGCCTCTGGCCGGGTGCCGAAGATGGTCATCACACGGATTGGCTTCATGGCTTGTCCTCTCCTCCATCCGGTTTGGCTTCCGGCTTGTTCTTCCTCGGTTCATCGGGGTGGTTTTTCCCGTTGTTATTGCCCCAAAACAGCCGGGCTGAGACCGCCCCGGCGGCGCAGAGGGCCAGAAGCAGCATCATCGCCTTCAGCGCGCCGCTGGTGGTCAGGACCACGGCGGACAGGCCCAAAATGGCGCTGATGACGTACAGCACCGCCACCGCCTGCTTCTGGTTGAAGCCCATGTCAATGAGGCGGTGGTGGACGTGGCTGCGATCCGGCGACATGGGGTTCTGCCCATGGGCGATGCGGCGGATAAAGGCGAAGGCCGTGTCAAAAATGGGCAGTCCCAGCATGAGGAAGGGCACTGCAAAGGAGATGATGGTGTAGAATTTGAACAGTCCCTGAATGGACACCACCGCCAGTACAAAGCCCAGGAAGGTGGAGCCAGTGTCCCCCATAAAAATCTTGGCGGGGTTCAGGTTGTATGGCATGAACCCGATGCAGGCCCCCGCCAAGGCCCCCATCAGCACCGCCACCTCCCAGTCGGCCACCGTCAGGGCGATGACCAGCAGGGTCATGGAGCTGATGGTCGACACCCCTACCGCCAAGCCGTCCAGCCCGTCGATCAGATTGACGGCGTTGGTGATAGCCACGATCCACAGCACCGTGACGGGGATGGACAGCGGTCCCAGCACCCACCAGGGGTTGCTGCTGAAGATATTGGGGTTGGACAGCACGGAGATGACGTTGCCGCCGTAGAGCACCGCCACCAGGGCGGCAATGATCTGGACCACGAATTTGAAGGAGGCCCGCAGGGCGTAGATATCATCGAAGATGCCGAGGACGACGATGATCACCGCCCCCAGCAGCATCCCCTGGAGCTGCCGGGTCAGGTCGGCAAAGACCAGTACCGCCAGGGTAAAGCCTAGGAAGATAGCCAGCCCGCCCATCCGTGGGATGGGGTGGTCGTGCATCCGGCGGCCGTCTTTGGGCACATCCACCGCTCCCACTTTCTGCGCCAAGGATTTGACCACCGGCGTGGCCACAAAGGAGATGAGCAGCGCCGTGATCAGGGCGGTGGCCACCAGCCCGAGAAAGCTCAATTCGGTCAAAGGCATGGGTATGTTACTCCTTTGTATCAGCGGGCCACAAAGCCGACCTTTTTATAGACCTTGCGCAGGGTCTTGTTGGCCACATAGCCGGCCTTCTCCGCCCCGGCGCGGTAGACGGACTCCAGATACGCCTTATCCGCCAGGATGCGCTCGGTCTCCTCCCGGATGGGGCGGAACATCTCCACCACGGCCTCGCCCACGGCAGGCTTGAACGCCCCGTAGCCCTTGCCGTCGAACTCGGCCTCGATCTCGTCGAAGCTTCGGCCCGTGGCCACGGAGTAGATGGCCATGAGGTTGGACACGCCGGGCTTCTGCTCCGGGTCATACCGGACACAGCGCTCGGTGTCGCTGTCGGTAACGGCCTTTTTAAATTTGCGCAGGATGTCCTCCGGCTTTTCCAGCACGTAGACGCAGCCGTTGGGGTCCTTGTCGGATTTGGACATCTTGCTGTCCGGGCTGGTGAGGGACATGATGCGGGCCCCCACCTTGGGGATATAGGGCTCCGGGATCTGAAACACCTCTCCATACACGCCGTTGAAGCGGTTGGCAATATCGCGGCAGATCTCCACATGCTGCTTCTGGTCCCCGCCCACCGGCACCAGGTCGGCCTGATAAAGGAGGATATCGGCGGCCATCAGGGCCGGATAGGTGAAGAGCCCGGCGTTGATGTTGTCGGCATTCTTGGCCGACTTGTCCTTGAACTGCGTCATGCGGGAGAGCTCCCCGAACATGGTGTAGCAGTTGAGCACCCAGGCCAGTTCGGCGTGAGCGGGCACATGGGACTGGATGAAGATGGTGTTCTTCTCCGGGTCCAGGCCGCAGGCGATATAGGCCGCCATCTGGGTGAGCGTCCGCCGGCGCAGGTCGGCGGGGTTCTGACGTACCGTGATGGAGTGCATATCCGCCATCATATAGTAACAGTCGTATTCATCGGCCAGCTCCACCCAGTTCTTGATGGCCCCCAGATAGGAGCCCAGCGTCAGTTCTCCGCTGGGCTGGATGCCGGACAGAATCACTTTCTTCTCGTTTTCCATGCTTCAAACACCTCGAAATCAGGTTCGATACCCTGGATTTACATACTTGATTATCATATCACATCCCGCACCGCTTGACAAGTTTTACCCACACCGTTAGAATGGTCCCAGACACACAAAAGATCGTTTTGGAGGAATCGTCATGGATATGACTTGGTTTGAGGAGATGGAGCGCCGCATCCCGACCGGAGAGGTCCGTACCCGGTTCGCCCCCTCCCCCACCGGCTACATGCATGTGGGCAATCTGCGCACCGCCCTGTATACCTGGCTCATCGCCCGCCATTCCGGCGGCAAATTCATCCTGCGCATCGAGGACACCGACCAGGGGCGGCTGGTGGAGGGGGCCACCGACGTCATCTACGCCACCCTGCGCAAGTGCGGCCTCACCTGGGACGAGGGTCCCGATCTGGGCGGCCCGGTGGGCCCCTATATCCAGACGGAGCGCCGGGCGCTCTATGGAAAGTATGCCCAGCTCCTGGTGGAAAAGGGCGGCGCCTACCGCTGCTTCTGTGATAAGGAGCGGCTGGAGTCCCTCCACGGAGAAAACGGCGTCGGCGGTTATGACGGCCACTGCCGCCATCTCACCCGGGAGGAGATCGACGAGAATCTTTCACGCGGCGTCCCCTACGTGATCCGCCAGCGTATCCCCGACAGCGGCTCCACCACCTTCCACGACGCGGTGTTTGGGGACATCACCGTGGAAAATGAGACGCTGGACGATCAGGTGCTCATCAAGTCCGACGGCCTGCCCACTTATAACTTCGCCAACGTCATCGACGACCACCTGATGGGCATCACCCATGTGGTCCGTGGCTCGGAGTATCTCTCCTCCGCCCCCAAGTACAATCTGCTCTATCAGGCCTTCGGCTGGGAGGTCCCCACTTATATCCACTGCTCCCCCGTCATGCGTGACCAGCACAACAAGATGTCCAAGCGCCACGGAGACCCCTCTTATGAGGATCTGCTGGCCATGGGCTTTTTGTCCGAGGCTGTGGTCAACTACGTGGCCCTGCTGGGCTGGTCCCCTAAGGGCGAGGAGAGTGAGCGGGAATTCTTCACCCTGGATGAGCTCTCTCACAGCTTTGACATCGGCGGCATCTCCAAGTCGCCCGCCATCTTTGACCGGGAGAAGCTGAAGTATTTCAACGCCAAATATCTCCGGGCCATGGATGCGGACGCCTTTTGCGCCGCCGCCGAGCCCTATCTGAGGCAAGCGGTGAGAAATCCCGCCATTGACTGGAAGCTCATCGCTCCCCTGGTCCAGCCCCGATGCGACACCTTCGAGGACGTCGCTCCCCAGGTGGACTTTTTCGATGCGCTGCCCGACTACTCCACCGAGCTGTACGTGCACAAGAAGATGAAGACCAATCTGGAAAACTCCCTGGAGGCCCTGCAGCAGGTGCTGCCCGTGCTGGAGCAGTTAGAGCCCTGGACCTACAACTCCATCCACGACGCGCTCATCGGCCTGGCCGAACGGCTGGAGCTGAAGAACGGCCGCATCATGTGGCCGGTGCGCACCGCCCTCAGCGGCAAGGCCGTCACCCCCGGCGGGGCGGTGGAGTTGTGCCAGATTCTGGGCAAGGACGAGACGCTCCGCCGCATCCGGACCGGCATGGAAAAGCTGGCCCAGTGATCGCCTGTACCCAAGCGGCGTCCTCCTTTGGGAGGACGCCGCTTTTTCATCTTCGATAAGGACCGGCGCCTACAGCTCCACCACGCTGGTGGCTACCTGCTCCGTAAAGGCCCGGTCGTGCTCCACGAAGATCATGGTAGGCTGGTACGTCAGCAAAAGGTCCTCTATTTGCATCCGGGCGTACACATCCACGAAATTCAGCGGCTCGTCCCAGAGGTAGAGGTGGGCCTGCTGACACAGACTGCGGGCCAGAAGGACCTTTTTCTTCTGCCCACCGCTGTAGTCCGCCATGTCCTTTTCAAACTCCACCCGCCGGAAGTCCAGCTTGCGCAGAATGGCCTTAAAAAGGCTCTCGTCAATATCGCTCTCACGGGCAAATGCCCCCAGCTTCCCCCGCAAAAAGCCGGTGTCCTGGGGCACATAGGAGATTTGCAATCCCCCCGCCAGCCACACCGTGCCGGTGTGTGGGATCTCTTGGCCCAGCAGCAGCTTCAGCAGGCTGGACTTCCCCGCCCCGTTGGGCCCCCGGAGGGCCACCCGCTCCCCTCGCTCCAGGGTGAAGGAGAGAGGTGGGCAGACCGGCCCGCCGCCGTAATCCACGCAGAGGTCCTTCACCTCCAAGATGCGCCGCTGGGAGTGGCTCAGGGGGTGGAGCTTCAACGCCTCCGCCGTCTCCAGATCTCGGAGGAGCCCGGACTTCTCCTCCGCGGCGCTCTGCCGCCGCTCCACCAACGCCTTGGAGCGCTTCATCATTTTGGCCGCCTTGTGCCCGATAAGCCCCCGGTCCGGGCGCAGACCGGAGTTTTTGGTCCCCTTCTTGGTCCTTTCCACCGTGTTGGACCACCCGGCGGCTCGGCGGGCCGCCTCGTCCAGGCGGCGGATGTCCTTTTTCAGCCGGGCCTGCTCCGCCCGCTCGAACTGGTCCCGCCGTGCCTTGTTCTCCCACCAGGAGGAGAAATTCCCCTTCTGCACCTCCATCCCCGTCCGGTTGAACACCAGCACGTGGTCCACGCAGCGGTCTAGGAAGGCCCGGTCATGGGATACCAGGATGAACCCTCGTTTCCCCGCCAGATAGTTTGCCGCCAGGTCCCGGCCCGCCAGGTCCAGGTGGTTGGTTGGCTCGTCGATCAGCAGGAAACGGTGGTCTCCCAGGAAGAGCAGCGCCAGGAGGAATCGGGTCTGCTCCCCGTTGGAGAGCGTACCGAAGGGGTGGTACAGGACGCCCTCGTCCAGGTCCAGCAGGTGCAGCTCCCTCAGCAGCCGCCACCGCTCCAGGCCGGGGTGCAGCGCTTCCGCCACCTCCTCCCCGGTGCGCGCCCCATCCGGCACCGAAAAGGGGAAATAGTCGAAGGCCACCGGGGATGAGATGGTCCCCCGGTAGGTCTCCTGCCCCATCAGCAGACGGAGCAGGGTGGTCTTGCCCCGGCCGTTCCGGCCGATGAGGCCCAGCCGCCAGTCGGTGTCCAGTTGCAGGGACAGGTCCTGAAACACCGGGTCATAGCTGCCCTCGTAGGTAAACGAGAGGCGGGAAATGTCAATCAAAGCCATAAAAAACCTCCATATGCACAAAAAAGGCGCAGAGCGGCCACGCTCCGCGCCCATTCTGTCCATAGGCGGCGCAAAACGTGAGAGAAGCGCAGTCGCTTGCCGACGGGCACAGCAAATCAGCGGCTCCCGGGCCGCCTCGTTGGCTGTACAACAGTTCAGCAAGTTATTTGCGCATCCTCTCACCTCAAATCTTACGATATTATGTTTAATATAGCATAGCCCCCGCAGCTTGTCAAACCGGGCTCTGGGCATGGTCTCAAAGCTCTTTGCAGCGCCGCGCCAAAATTTCTCACAGCCCCGGAGGAATAAGGCATCCATGCCCGGACCAAGATAGGGATATGATTTCAGGCCGCCGCCCGTCATGGGGGCGACATGGCTGTGCCGCGGCGCGCGGGCATGGCAAAGAGGGGGCATTCTTATGCATAAACAAATCTTCCGCCGCAGGACCCTGGTCCGGGCGGCCAGCTTTCTGCTCGCGGCCTTTGTGGTAGTCGGCGGCCTCGCTCTGCAGGCCCGGGCCCGGGCAGAGGCCTACCGCCTCTATCTGGAAAACGGCTACCGTCACGCCTTTGCCGAGCTCTCCGCCAATCTCAACGAACTGGATGTGGCCCTGCAAAAGGGGATCTACGCCACCTCCCCCTCCATGCTGGGAGTGCTCTGCACCCAGATCTACGGCAAGGCCATGTCCGCCCAGATGGCGCTGGGTGAGCTGCCCTACAGCAACGTCGAGCTGGAGCAGACCGCCGCCTTTTTGGCCAAGGCGGGAGACTACGCCGCCGCGCTTTCCCGATCCGCCGCCGTCACCGGGGTCTGCTCAGACGAGCAGCGGGAGGCCCTGCGCGGGCTCTCGGCGGGGGCCAGCGACCTGTCCGCCCGGGTGGCGGGGCTCCAGAGCGACCTGATGGGCGGAGCCGTTACCCTGGAAGACCTGGAGGCCGCTGAGGCCCGCCTTTCCGCCGCCGAAGGAGGCGGTCATACGCTGGCCGATTCCTCCTATCAGACGGTGGAGAGCGACTTTCCGGAGCTCCCCTCCCTCATTTACGACGGTCCCTTCTCCGAGCACATTGCCGGGCGGACACCCGCCATGCTGGAAGGCCGGGAGGACGTCACGCAGGACGAGGCCCGGCTGGCCGCCGCCCGATTTCTGGACCTGAAGCCCGAGCTCTTTACGCTGGTCTCCGCCGGGAGCGGCAGACTGCCCACCTACTCCTTCTCCGCCATGGTAGACGGCGGGGAGCTGTATGTGGAGGTCACCCGCCGGGGTGGCCTGGTGGTGGAACTGCTCCATTCCAGGCCGGTGGAGTCCGCGGCGCTCTCCCGGGAGGAGGCCGTTGCCGCCGCAGCCGCTTTTTTGACCAGCCGCGGGTATCCCAATATGACGGAAAGCTACTTCATCGACCAGGGCAACGTGCTCACCATCAACTTTGCCGCCCAGCAGGGCGAGGTCCTCTGTTATCCCGACCTGGTGAAGGTCTCGGTGGCCCTGGACAACGGACGGGTCGTGGGTTTCGAGTCGGAGGGCTATCTGATGAACCATACCCTCCGGGACCTGCCCCGTTTCCCCGTCAGTCTGGGTAAGGCCCAGGCGGCCCTCTCCCCCGAGCTGGATATCCTCTCCCACCGACTGGCGCTGATCCCCACCGGCGGAGAATATGAGGTGCTCACGCACGAGTTCAAGTGCCAGTCTGCGGATGGCCGGCATGTTCTGGTCTATATCAACGCGCAGACCGGCCAGGAGGAAAAGATCCTCATTCTTCTCGAGGACGAGTCCGGTACGCTGGTGATTTAGCCCTTCCCCTTGGTCAAACCCGGAACGTCTATGCCGGGGATTCTATCCGTGAGAGGTGATGGATTTGTACTCCTTTTTCTCGGACTATCTGTCCGGTCCCCGCGCTGTCGAGCGTCAAAGTGCTCTGCTCCGCCGCCTCCCCGGTGTGAAGCGCGTGCATGTGGATCCGCAGGATGGACGCATCATCATTGACTATGCCCCCTCTGAAACCGGCCCGGAGGATCTCCTGTCCCAGCTCTCGGAGCAGGAGCGTTCAGTCATCCGCTCTTCCACCAACTGGCTCACCGATTGAGGCCGCTGTCCAGCCCCCGCCGTCACGGCGGGGGCTGTTTTCTTTCTTTTGCTTTTATTTTCCGTTCTCCAGCAGCCGCAGCGCCGCCTCTTCGGCAAATTGCCGGCTGTAGAGGGTATGGTAGTAGCCCTGCCGCCGCAGCAGTTCCTCATGGCGGCCCTGTTCTACGATGTGGCCGTCCTTCACCACTAGGATCACATCCGCGTGTCGGATAGTGGACAGCCGGTGGGCAATGAGGAAGGAAGTCCGCCCCTCCAGCAGGCGGGCGATGGCATTTTGAATAAGCTGCTCGGTCTCAGTGTCGATCGAGGAGGTGGCCTCGTCCAGCACAAAGATGCGCGGATCGGCCAGCACGGCCCGTGCGAAAGAGATCAGTTGCTTTTCCCCGGTGGACAGCCGGTCTCCTCCCTCCCCCACCGGGCTGTCATAGCCCTGCTCCAGCTTGTTGACCACGGTATCGGCGCTCACCGCCTCGGCCGCCCGGCGGACCTCCTGTTCGCTGGCCTCCAGCCGCCCGTATCGGATGTTCTCCATCACCGTTCCGGAAAAGAGATGGGGGCTCTGGAGCACGTAGCCGATGCTGCTGTGTAGCCAAAGCTGGCTGCGTTCCCGGTAATCCACGCCGTCAATGAGGATACGGCCCTCAGTGGGCTCGAAAAAGCGGCAGGCCAGGTTGACAAGCGTACTCTTGCCCGCCCCGGTCTCACCCACGATGGCTACGGTGGTGCCCGCCGGGATGTGAAGGCTGAAGTGCCTCAGAACATCCTCGTCGCCGTCCGGATAGCGGAAGGATACGTCCTCAAACGTGATCTCTCCCCGGATGGTCTCCCAGTTCTCCCGCTTGGGGTGAAAGGTATCTCCATACTTCTCCACCACCTGGGGCGCATCCACCACCTGGGGCACCTCGTGCAGCAGACCGGTGACCCGTTCCATGCTGGCCTGTATGGAGATGAAGTCGGCCAGATTGCGCGCAAACTGCTGGATGGGCTCAAAGATGCCAACCGCATAGGAGGTGAAGGCGGAGAGGGTCCCCAGCAGAAGCAGATCCCGGCCCACCAGGAAGCCGCCCCTGGCCAGTACCACCGCGGTGGCCGCCGAGCTGACAAAGAGCACCAGTGGGATATACACGGCGGAGAGCCGGGCGGCCCGCACGGACGAAGCCCGCATCTCCTCGGTGAGTTCCCGGAATTGGCGGTGGTTCTGTTCCTCGATGACCAGCGTTTTGGATGTTTTGGCGCCGGTGATGCCCTCGTTGAAGGCGCCGGTGATCTTCGAGTTGAGCTTGCGCACCTTTCGGTTCCAATGGAGAATGCGGTTTTGGAAATACCAGGTGAGTGCGGCGATCGCGGGGACCACCAGGATGATGAGCATGGCCAACTGCACATTCAGCAGCAGCATAGCGACAAAAACGCCCAGCACATAGGCCAGGGACCAGAGCATGTCGAACAGGTTCCAGGCCGTCATGGTGGCGATGCGGTTGGTATCGCTCATGACCCGGGAGTGGATATATCCCACCGGGGTCACATTGTAGTAGGAAAAGGACAACGTCTGCAAATGGACGAAGCAGGCCCGCTTCAGGTCCCGCCCAAAGTACATCTCAATGCGCATGGAGCCGCGAGTAAATAGGATCACAAAAAGAGCCTGGAGCAGGATGGCTGCAAAGTAGGCCACCCCGAAGCCAAACATGCCCTCCGTAGTCCCCTCCTCGATAAAATGGTCGATGGCATAGCGCTGGAAGAGGGGCAGCAGAATGTCGATCAGCGCGCACAGAAGGTTGAATACCACCACCAGGGCAATGGTCTTCCGGTAGGGGCGCAGAAAGGGCATCAGCCCCCTCCACACCCGCCAGTCAAAGGATTGGGCATACTCCTTTTCCTCATAAGCCATGGTCTTCTTTCCCCCCTTCCGTCTCCAGCAGTACCCGGTCGTCGCGGTTCATCTGGATGTCATAGATGCGCTTGTAGGTGCCGCCTCGGGCCAGGAGCTGGGCATGGGTCCCCAGCTCGGCTACCCGGCCGCCCTCCAGGACCAGAATCTGGTCGGCCTGCATCAGGCTGGTGACCCGATGGGAGATCAGGATGACGGTGCGGCCCTGCTCGTGCTCCTTCAGCGCGGCGCGGATCTGGGCGTCAGTCTCGGCGTCCACAGCGGACAGGGAGTCGTCAAAAACCATGATGGGGGCCTGCTGCATCAGCATCCGCGCGATGGCCACCCGCTGCTTCTGTCCGCCGGAGAGGGTCACACCCCGCTCCCCCACCATGGTGTCGTAGCCCAGGCGCATCTCCTCCATGGCCCGGTCCACGCAGGCCACCTGGGCGGCGTGACGCACCTCCTCCCGGCCGGCCCGTGGGGCGGTGGCCCGGATGTTCTCCTCGATGGTGCGGGAAAAGAGGAAGGGCTCCTGGAGGACCAGGCCGATGTGGCTGCGCAGGTAATCTCTGGGGATCTCCGCCACGTCCACCCCGCCGATGGTCACCCGGCCCTGCCCCGGTTCCAGATCATAAAGGCGGTCCAGCAGGTGGACCAGAGTGCTTTTTCCGCTGCCTGTCCCGCCCAGAATGGCAAAGGTAGTCCCGGCCGGGATGGTAAAGTCCACATCCCGCAGCACCGGAGTCTGCTCTTCATAGCCGAAGGTGACGTGTTCGAAGCGGATATCCCGGTCCATGGGCGGCCTCAACGGCTGGGCCGGCTGGCGTTCCTCCCCGGCGCTCAGGATATCATTCACCCGGTCGATGGACACGCCGGCCTTGCTCATCTCGGACAAAATGCGGCCCAGGGCACGAACCGGCCAGACCATGGCGGCGTTATAGGACAGAAAGGCCAAGAGCTCCCCCGAGGTGATACCTCCGTCCACGGTCTTCTGCACCCCGGCCAGCAGCACCGTCAGGATCTGCAGGCCGGTAATCAGGTCACCGCTGCCCCAATAGGCGCTCAGGATCTGCCCCAGCTTGATCCAAAGCTGAGAAAACCGCTCGTTCTTCTCATCAAAGCGCTGGATCTCAAAGCGCTCCCGTCCGAAGGCCCGGACCACCCGCACCCCCGTCAGGTTCTCCTGTACCGCCGTGGAGAGCTCCCCCTCCGCCTCATCCACCGCCAGGAACCGGCTGGCGATTTTGCGGTAGAAGAAGACGGAGTAGCCCACGACCACAGGCAGAAAGGCCAGCGCGATGAGCGAGATCTCCGCATCCATGGAAAACATGATCATCAGATAAAAGGTCACCAGAAAGATGGTGCGGAAGGCCTCTAAAAATTGGTTTGTGACAAAGCCGCGAATGACCTCTACGTCAGAGGTACACCGCTGGATGATCTCCCCCGTCTGATGGGCCGTGTGCCACGCAAAGGGCAGGCGCTGGATGTGACCGTAGAGCTCGTCCCGCATCCCCTTGACGAACCGCTCGGAACACTTGGCTGTGCACAGGCGGCTGAAGTAATTGCAGACGCCGGATGCCGCCGCCGCCGCCAGGACCGCCCCGGCGGCCCAGGCCAGCGCCCGGGTCAGCTCCAGGCCGCCCATCCACTCGGCAGCAGTATTTGGCAGGGCAAACGGCTTGTCACCGATGATCGAATCTACGGTCGTCCGAATGATCTGAGGCGTCACCGCATTGCACACCGTGTTCAGCATGGAAAAGACCAGTGCGGCTAGAAAAAGGCCCAGCACCCCCCTCAAAAAGTGCCAGATCAGCGCCGCCTTTCCGCGGCGAGTTTGTTCCACAAAGGATTCCTCCTCTCTTTTCCGACAAAAAAAGCGCCCCAAGGGGGCGCACAGAAAGACCGCAGGTCATCTCTGTCCGGAAATACGCGGCCAGCGCCCTCCGGGATGGGGACGGCATGGCCTCTATGCTGCGTTTTTATCAGTATAACCCGGGCAGGGCAATTCGTCAAGCCCACCGCAGTCTCATACACGGATTTCTGAATGCATATTGGGGAGGAGTTTTCTGTATCCTGAATCCCCTCCAAAAAGTCTTTGCGCCTCTGCGGAAATGTCTCACAGAGAGACTTCTCCGCAGAGGCATTTTTATCCTTGGGCATATCCTACTCCTACATCACACGGTTTTAACGACTGCGCAACATCCAGGATGCATTTTCGCAACTCAGATTTAAATGGGAATGCTCTGCCGTCCTCCAAGGGCCTTGGAATTGCGGGGTTTTATGCAAGATAATCTTTTGGCACGCAATTTGCTTTAAACAACAACAGAACAACGCCTTGATACGCCAAGAAAGATTAACTATTAGAAGTCAACCCCCAAAATGAATGGCGGTGGTACAAAAACAGATGGTTCAAAAAAAGTATATCAAAGTAGAGGTCCGTTAGGACCCCGGATGCCAGCAAGAGTAAGTTAGGCTACCAGACGGTACGGTTGTCTGGACTTCTCCAGAGCGAAGATGAGCCGTACCAGTTTCTTGGCCGCGTGGGAGATTGCAACATTGTAATGCTTGCCTTCCGCTCGTTTCTTGGCAAGGTAAGACGCAAAGGCCGGGTCCCATAAGCAGACATACTTGGTGGCGTTGTAAATGGCGTAGCGAAGGTATCTGGAGCCGCGTTTTTCCATGTGCGGATAGCAGTTCTTGAGCTGTCCGGATTGGTAGGTCGATGGTGAAAGCCCTGCATAGGCAAGCAGCTTGTCGGGAGATTCAAAGCGGGAGAAGTCCCCAACCTCGGCAAGGATCATAGCCCCCATGCGACAGCCAATGCCCGGAATGGTCGTGATCGGAGAGTGCAGTTCATCCATCATAGCTTGGATTTCTGTTTCGATTTCCTCAATTTCAGCGTCCAGTTCCCGGATAAGCCGGATGGTATGCTGCAATTCGAGGGACTTGGCAGGCATTCTGGAGCCTATGGAATTCCTGGCAGCATCCCGGATGTCCAGGGCCATGTCCCGCCCGTAACGGCCTCTGGAGGCGTCAGTCAAAAGGGATTTCAGTCGTGTCAGGTGCGCCCCGGCGATCTGAACGGCGCCAGGGAACTCTTCCAGCAAGGCATAGACAGAAGCCCCATGGAGGGACGGTACCAGATTTTCCAACTCTGGGAACAGGATGCAGACCAGCCTGGAAACAGAGCATTTCAGTTTGGCTCGTTCTTTCACCTTGTCGAAACGGTATCTTGTGAGTGACTTTAGCTCCTCATTGTGGTATGCTGTGTCTGTGTAGGGCTTGAGGCCTACATCGGACAGAAGCATAGCTGCAATCGTTCGTGCATCCACACGGTCAGTCTTTGTCTTTCTTAAGCTGAGACTTTTCCTGTAGAGATTGGTGCGCAAAGGGTTCAAGACATAGGTGGCCAGACCGTTGTCAAGAAGAAACCCAAGGATGTTGTAGCTGTAATGTCCGGTCGCCTCAAGCCCTACTCTTATTTTGTCCTGGGATGTGGTGCAGTCCCGGATTTTCTGAAGCAGGCAGGTAAAACCATCCATGTTGTTGGGAATGGTGAACACATCTGCCAGGACTTCACCTTCCGAGTTGAGAATGAAGCAGTCGTGCTTGTCCTTTGAGACATCAATGCCAACAGAAACTACCATGATAAAACCTCCAACGGTAAGATTGTGATGCTGCTCCACAGAACACTTTGCTCTTGTAGCCTTGTTCCACATAAACCGTCTGGCGGTATTTAACTGATTAACAAAACTGCAAAGGGCTGTGGTTGGAACCTTTCTTAAACCATCTTCTGGTAGGAGGACAACACCAATCCACAGCATCCCTTACAGTGTAGCACATAGCCCTTGGAGAGGGGCTCTAATAACTACTACTTTATAATACAAGGAGGGCGCCGATCACAGGGGTAGCGATTCATATGCACAAACCGTTGTTCTACAACCACTTAGGAGGGATTTTATGAGCAAAAGAGTTAGCATTGACCAAGCCATCGACATGATTCATGATGGGGATGGAATTGCCATCTCTGGCTTCCAGTCTTGTACTGTGTCGCGGGAGCTTTACTTGGCATTGGCTGAGCGGTTTCGTACCACCGGCCATCCCTGTGGCCTGACACTCATGCAGGGTGCCGGCAATACGGGTGTGCAGGACATGACAGAAGAAGGGTTATTTTCGCGGTATATCACGGGACACTACGCTGGTAACCAGAAGATGATCCAAATGGTCATTGAAAACAAGATCCAGTCCTACAACCTACCACAGGGTGTCGTCGATCACATGTACCGTGCCGCGGCCGGCGGAAAGATTGGTGAGATCACCAAGATTGGCTTGCACACCTTCTGCGACCCTCGTTTGGGTGGCGGCAAGATGAACGAGATCACCACAGAGGATCTGGTGGAGTTGACCGATATCTGCGGGGAGGAGTATCTGGTCTATAAGACCCCAAAGCTGGATATTGCATTAGTGCGTGGAACTACCTCGGATGAGTTGGGGAACATTACCATCGAGGAGGAGTCCGCCCCCGTAGACCTGTTAGATGTGGTCATGGGTGTCAAGGGCATGGGCGGCAAAGTCATCGTTCAAGTCAAGAATTATGTCTCTTCCGGCTCCATGGACCGCTCCCAAGTTGTTATACCGGGCAGCATGGTAGACGCGGTCGTGGTCTGCACGAACCCCGAGGAAAATCACCGTCAGACCCCCGCTGCATTCTACGACCCAATCCTTTCGGGCCATTTCCGAGCCAATGACATCGGCTTTGACACCTTGCCGCTGAATGACCGCAAGGTCATCGCACGGAGGGCCGCTATGGAACTGGCCCCCAATTCGGTGGTCAACTTGGGAATTGGAATCCCAGAAGGAGTCGCCAAGGTAGCCAGTGAGGAAGGCATTGCCGACCGCCTGTGTCTGACCATCGAAAGCGGTCTTATTGGAGGTGTTCCAGCCGGCGGTGCACATTTTGGCTCCAGCTATAACGCTTGGGCAGCTCTCTCCATGACACACCAATTTGACTATTACGACGGTGGAAACTTGGACATCTGTTCCTTGGGCTTTGCCGAGGTCGATCCTGCCGGAAACGTCAATGTCAGCCGCTTTGGAAACCGCATCGCCGGTGCTGGCGGGTTCATCGATATCTCCCAGTCCACCCCCAAGGTTGCCTTTTCCGGGACCATGACTGCCGGTGGGCTGAGGCTGGAAATCAGGGACGGAACGCTCCACATCCTGGAAGAGGGGCAAAAGAAAAAGTTCCTTCGTTCCATCGGTCAAATTACCTTTAGCGCCGCCCAGAGCAGGAGAGCCGGGCAAAAGGTCCTCTTTATCACGGAACGTTGCGTCTTCGAGGTCACAGAGAAAGGTCTTATGCTCACCGAGATTGCCCCAGGAATCACGATTGAGGAGCACATCCTGCCTTGTATGGAATTTGAGCCGCTCATCTCCCCCAACCTCAAGCTCATGGACGCACGCATCTTCCGGGAGGAACCCATGGGCCTTGCCTCCATCATTGGAGCCAAATGACAGCACAGCGCGATACCCTTGGAGGGACCTTTACGTCTTACATAATAAAGGTACAATAAAAATCGGAAGAGAGGGATCACTCATGTTAGGTACGATCGGCTGTATCTTGGCAATTGCGCTTTTGATCATTACTGTTTTCAAGGGCCTGCATCCCTTAATCGCAGGCCTGTTGGCCACCGCTGTGGTCATTGTCTGCTGTCAAGTTCCCGTGTGGGACACCTTTCTTAACGGCTACAGCGCCGGTATGACGGGTTTTATCAAAAACTACGTTATTATGTTCTTTATGGGCGCTGCCTTTGGCGAGTTTATGTCCCTAAGCGGCTTTGCCCGCTCAATCGCCTACAAGATGATTGACATCTTTGGTGCCAAGCGCGGCATTCTGATCATCGTGGCCACCACCGCCATTCTAACCTACTCCGGCGTGTCGGTCTTCGTAGTCATATTCGCTATCTATCCGATCGCCCTTTATGTCCTCCAGGCCGGAGACATCCCCCGCCGCCTTCTACCCGGCATGGTCAACCTAGGTGCCGGCGTTTTTACCATGACTATGCTCCCGGGCTCCCCCGCTCTTACCAACGTGGTACCAGCCAATTATTTAGGCACCACTATTTATGCCGCTCCCACCCTAGGTATCATTCTGGCTATCGTAGCAGCCGTACTGGGGCTTGTCTATCTGGAGTGGCAGGCTAAGGTGTGGAAGAAGAACGGCGAGCACTTTACCCCTGGGTCCAAGGATGTCATGATGCCTATGTCGGGGGAGAGTCGCAAGGATGTCCCTAATTTCTTTGTCGCATTTGTCCCTGTTGCCATCATCTTTGTAGGCAACTTAGTTGGGACCAGGATGGGCCTCAACGCCACATTTGCTGTCTGCATCAGCCTGTTGCTGGGTATTCTCTATACCGCTATCCTCTCCTGGAAGAATATCTCCAATGCTGCAAAGCTAGAGGGAATCAATAAGAGTGCTGCCAACGCATTGATTTCCATTACAAACAGTGCCGCAATCGTTGGATTTGCCGGGGCGGTCAAGATGGTGCCGGCTTTCCAGAATTTCTTGGATTTTGCTACTGGTATTGGCGGCTCCCCGCTGTTGGCCGCAGTCATCTCCATGGATATCATCTGCGCCATTACGGCTTCCTCCTCCGGCGGTATCCAGATTTGGTGTGAGCTTCTGGGAAAGCATTTCCTCAGCATGGGCGTCAATGCCCAACAACTCCACCGCCTGGTCACAGTGGCTGCCGGCACGTTGGATTCCCTGCCCCACGCCGGTCCCAATTTGACCTTTATGACTGTCTGCGATCTCAAGTTTAAGGAGGGCTACTTCCCCATTTTTGTTATTACCTGTATCATCCCGATGATTTGTCAATTCCTTGGTCTTGCTTTGGCCGGCCTGGGTATTTGTTAACATTGCAGTGCGAGAATAGGAGCATGGTATGAGCAAATATCAGAATGTGACTGTTACCAGAGAAGGACATGTGGGCGTTGTCGTTATGTGCAGCGCTCCTGTCAACGCGTTGACCTTTGATCTGTTGGACGACCTTTCCGGAGCCTTCCATGAACTGGAGGCAGATCAGGATGTCTGGGCCGTAGTATTGTGCAGCGGCATGCGCTTATTTGCCGCTGGCGCGGACTTAAAAAATTTGGCGGTTGTTCGCCGCTCTGGTAACCTGGAGACCGCACGCCACATGCAGAGAGTCTTCCTGCAGATTGAGAACTTCCCGCATCCCGTCATCTGCGCGGTGAACGGTGTCGCTTTGGGAGGCGGTCTGGAGCTGGCCCTATCGTGCGACCTTCGAGTCTTTACCGCCAAGACGAAGGTAGGCTTTCCCGAGGGCGGCCTAGGCATTATTCCAGGCGCGGGCGGAACACAACGTCTGTCTAAACTCATCGGTCTGGGTGCGGCCAAGCGGTTAATTTACACGAGCGAGACCATCCGCGGTGAAGAGGCTTATCGCTTGGGTATGTGTGAATACTTGGCCGATGAGGATGCGTGTCTTGCCAAAGCCATGGGGGTGGCTGCCACAATCTGTACGAAAGCCCCGTTAGCCGTTGCGGCAGATAAAAAATGTATCAACTATTCCAGAGAGCATACTCTGATGGATGGACTTGAATACGAACAAAATTTGAGCGGCGACATTTTCGAAACGGAGGATAAAAGCGAGGGTATCGCCTCCTTTTTGGAGAAGCGAGAGGCCAACTTCCAAAACAAATAACAGAGGACAGCCGAAAGGTATCAACAAGGAGGAATTTTTATGTCTTACCTGTATAATCCAAAGGGCTTTTATCTGGAGGATTACGAAATTGGCAGGGAATACACCAGCCAGGGCCGTACGATCACAGAAGCCGATGTGGTGAATTTTGCAGGTGTTTCAGGCGACTTTAACCCGCTCCACACGGATGAGGAGTTTGGAAAGGCCAACCAGTTTGGAAAGCGGATCGCCCACGGAGCCTTGGGCTTCATTATTTCCAACGGACTCAACAATCAAATGGGTATTGCGGAAGGCACTACGATTGCGTTTATCGAATGCACTGTAAAATATACGGCGCCTTTGCTGATCGGCGATACCGTCCATATCGTAGTCATCCCCACCGAAGTCATCCACAGTTCCAAGCCTGGCAAGGGTATTTTGAAGCAATTAGTCAAGTTGGTCAATCAGGACGAGCGGGTCATCATGGAGTCCAACCAGACCCTGATGGTGAAGAGCCGCGTATAAACGGGCATTTTTAAGAAAGGAACCATTCCGCATGAATATCAAATATCCCTATTTCAACGAGGATCACGAAGGCATCCGTGAGATGGCGAAGGATTTCGCCGAAAAGACCCTGGCCCCCATCGCGGGGGAGATCGACAAAACCGAGGCATTCCCCATGGACGTGGTGAAGACCATGGCGGGCATGGGCTTTCTGGGACTGAAGATCCCCGAGGAGTACGGCGGTCTGGGCCTGGATATGCGCAGCTATATCTGCGTCATGGAGGAGATCGCCAAAAAGTGCGCTACTGCTACGATCTTCATCTCTTCGGCCAACTCCCTGTCCACCGCCCCCATCGTCATCTCCGGCACCCCGGAACAGAAGGAGAAGTACCTGCCCGGCGTGGCCGCCGGCGAGAGCTTGATCGCCTTTGGCCTCACCGAGCCCAACGCCGGCTCGGATGCCGCGTCCATGACCACCCGTGCGGTGGAGGACGGAGACAGCTACATCCTCAACGGCCGCAAGTGCTTCATCACCATGGCTCCCATCGCCGATCAGTGCATCGTCTACGCCAAGACCGACCCGGAGAAGGGGGCCAAGGGCATCACCTGCTTTATGGTGGATATGAACCTGCCCGGCGTGTCCTGCGGCCGCCACGAGGAGAAGATGGGCCAGCGGGGCGTGCCGGTGAGCGATGTGGTGCTGGAGGACGTGCGGGTACCCAAGGACTGCGTCATCGGCGAGGTGGGCATGGGCTTCATCAACGCCATGAAGACGCTGTCCGTGGGCCGCGTGGGGGTGTCGTCCATGTGCCTGGGCATGGCCCAGGAGGCCATCGACCTTGCGGTGAACCACACCAAGAACCGGGCGCAGTTCGGCAAGCCCCTGGCCAAAATGCAGGCCCTGCAGTTTATGATGGCGGATATGGAGACCAAGCTCAACGCCGCCCGGCTGCTGACCTACAACGCCGCTTACCTGCTGGACACCAGGCAGCCGGCGGACAAGGCCGCCTCCATGGCCAAGTATTACTCCGCGGAGGCCGCCATTGAGATCGTCAACAAGTCCCTCCAGCTCCACGGCGGCTACGGCTATTCCCGCGAGTACGAGATCGAGCGCATCTACCGCGACGTCCGGGTCTGCTCCATCTACGAGGGCTCCTCCCAGGTCCAGCAGATGGTCATCTCCGGCCAGCTTTTGAAATGAGGAAGGGTATTGTCCGCTGGCCGTTTCTGGCAGTCGGCGTGGTGAGCATGCTCTTTGCGGGCATCATCTATGCCTGGTCCATCCTGAAGGCTCCGTTGGGGGACGCCTTCGGGTGGACCGCCTCTCAACTGGCCATGAACTTTACCCTGACCATGTGCTTTTTCTGTATCGGCGGCGTGGTGTCCGGTGTGCTGACCAAACGGACCTCCCCCAAGGTGACCGTGCTGTGTGCGGCGGTCCTGTCCTGGGCGGGCTTTGCGCTGACCTCCCGCCTGTCCAGGCAGGTCATCATGCTGTATATTACCTACGGAGTTATGTGTGGCCTGGGCATCGGAATGGCCTATAATGCCGTGATCGCCTCGACCAATGCCTGGTTTCCAGACAAAAAAGGTGTGTGCTCCGGGGCCCTAATGATGGGCTTCGGAGCCAGCACCTTGGTACTGGGAAATGTGGCCGGGGCGATGATCGAGACGCCCGCTATCGGATGGCGGGGAACCTATCTGATTCTCGGCATCCTGATCGGGGTGGTCTTGCTGGTTACAGCCCGGGTGGTCCGCCTGCCCTCTCCGGAAGAGGCAGGGGCCCTGCCCAAGCCAAAGCAGAAGAAGGCTCGTAAAAGCGAGGATTCTTTCGAGACTCGGGACTATACCACTCCGGAAATGATTCAGCGCCCCAGCTTCTGGCGGTTTTTCCTGTTCACGATCGCCATGGCGGCAGTCGGAAATACGGTCATCAGCTTTGCAAAAGACTTGGCTCTCTCAGTGGGGGCTTCTGCCGCGCTTGCCACTACGCTGGTAGGAGTGCTGTCAGTCTGCAATGGATTGGGCCGCATCCTGTGCGGTGCCATTTTTGATGCGCTGGGCCGAAGAAAAACGATGTTACTTTCCAATGTGCTGACGATTTTGGCCCCAACTGTGACACTGGGGGCGATTTGGATGGGCTCGGTGCCACTGTGTGTGGCAGGGTTGTGCCTGACTGGCATTTCCTATGGCTGTGCTCCGACCATTTCTTCTGCGTTTGTGGCTACTTTCTACGGGGCCAAGCACTTTGCCATGAATTTCAGCATTGCAAACACCATGTTGATTCCAGCTTCCTTTACGGCTACTCTGGCCTCTGCTCTGGCAGCCTCCACCGGCGGCTACATGGCCTCCGTCCTGATGCTCATCGCTTTTGCTGTGGTTGGATTCGTGCTCAATTTAAGCATTAAGCAGCCGTAATGGAGCCCTTTCCCCCTCTATGTACGGCCATTAAGGCGATTTTGCCCTTGATGGCCGTACAGCTACTTGCGGAGAGATGGGCGGCTTTATGCTCCCCCCGTTTGTCATTCTTCTGACGCAATCCTGGCGCTCGCTCCGAGTATTCGGCGGCGCTACGTTGCAAGGACCAGCACCAAGTTATGAATCGTATCCTCGTTGGAGTGTGGTATAATATCCTTAGACAGGCAAAAGTACCTGCGCAGGCTGCAAAAAGCGAGGTTAAATGTCGGAAACAAAAAGAAGCTCTTTTCCTAAAAGAAAATAAAGCGAAGCAGAGAGGCCGCATGAAACGCCTTCCATGAGAAATGATGTAGAGTAGAGGTGGAGCAGATGAATGAGCAGGCAGTCTTTCTTCCGGTTCTTGAGGCCCTTTATGACGCTGTAATGGTCACCGACAGCAATGGTGTAATCATCTTAGCCAATCAAGCGGCTCTGGATTCCTTTTCCCTCACTCGGGAACAGTTGATTGGTAAGACCCCGTCCCAGTTGATTGCTGAAGGTGTCTACCTCAACTCCAGCATTACTAAAGCGATTGAGACGAGAGATACGGTGACCGAAATTATTCACTTCCCTAATGGCGCCCGCCGACTCTCTACCAGTGTGCCCATGTTCAATACTGAGGGAGACCTCTCCATGGTCATCACCAACTCCCGCGCTGAAGATATACTGAATGAATTTTCCAAACAGCTAGCCTATGAACAGGGGTTGCATGAGAAGTATCAAGAGATCGCCGCTTATCTGACGGACATACGTACGGATAAGGTAATTTATTGCAGTAATCAAATGAAGGACATCATGTCGATCTGCAATATCATATCCGGGGCTGACAGCACCGTTATGCTGCTGGGGGAGTCCGGTGTGGGAAAAGAGGTCATCGCTCATCACATCCACAATAACAGCCCCAGGAGGAAAAATGCCTTTATCCCGATCAATTGTGCCGCAATCTCAAAAGAACTGTTTGAATCCGAATTGTTCGGCTATGCACCCCACGCCTTTACAGGAGCCTCATCCAAGGGGAAGAATGGCCTTATCAAGCTGGCCCATAACGGTACTCTGTTCTTGGATGAGGTAGCGGAGCTGCCGCTGGATATGCAGACCAAACTGCTCCGATTTCTTTCCACAAAAATGTTCATCCCTGTGGGCAGCAACAAGCCAGAAGAGGTGGATGTGCGCATTATAACTGCCACTAACCAGGATTTGTTACAGATGACGAGGGAGAAAACCTTCCGGACAGACCTCTATTATCGGCTTAATGTGATCCCCATCCGTATCCCCCCCTTACGGGAACGGATTGAGGATATCAAGGTGCTATCAGAGGCCTTTCTTGCCACATACAACCAGAAATATAAAAAAGCTATCCTTTTTGCTGAGCAGGAGATGGAGCTTCTGAAGGCTTATCCTTGGCCAGGCAATGTACGGGAACTTAAGAATATTATTGAGCGCACTGTGGTTATGTGCCAGCAGGAAAACGTAGGGGATTTTCTGCAGGCCTCCCTTTTTGGTACCAACGGGATGGATGTCCTCAATTATGGCGAAGGCTTTCATATCCGCTTTGATCTTCCACTCAAAGACGCCTTAGAATCGTTTGAGAATTACTATATCAATGCGGTTTTGGAGGAGAACCATGGAGCACTGAATGAGGCGGCCAAAGTCCTTGATATCCATCGGACAACGCTCTACCGCAAGAAAAATCCCGAGCCAAAGGCGCGGCTGTCTACACAGGACAAGGGACCTGGAAAGAATGACGAGCAAGCTTGTGTTGGAACAGATGACGTATAGGCAAAAGATACTGCGCGACTGCGCTGACATAAGCCCGCATCTTCTCCCCCTTACGATAGCATATCTCAGCAATCAGGCAATACCCAGTCTGCCCGGTTGCATCCAAGCTTATCTTTCACTATAATGAATCTGACCTGTTTTTAAAATCAGGTCAGATCGGAGGACTCTCATGCTCACCATCACGCTGGAACCACACGGCGCCCAGCCTCTTTATGAACAGCTCTACCGCGGTATTCGGCACAAAATCGAACAGGGGGCCCTGGCTGCCGGCGAACGGCTCCCCTCCAAGCGGGCCCTAGCCTCCCATCTGAAGGTCAGCATAGTGACCGTAGAGGGGGCCTATGGCCAACTCCTGGCGGAGGGCTATCTGCGCTCTGAGCCCAAACGCGGCTTTTTTGTCCAGCCCTTCGAAGCGCAGCCCGCCCCAGCCGCCATCCCAGCCCGGCCTTCCGCCGCTGCGTCTGTAAAGGAAAAAAGCATTCAATATGATTTTACCACCAATGCGGTAGACACCGCCCGCTTCCCCTTCTCCACCTGGGCCAGACTCATGCGGGAGGTTCTGACGCAGGAGGACAGCGGCCTTCTGGCCGCCAGTCACCCCCAGGGGGTGGAGGAGCTGCGGCAGGCCATCGTCCGCTACCTGGGAGACTTCCGCGGTATCCAGGCCGAGCCGGAGCAGATTGTGGTGGGCGCCGGGTCTGAATACCTGACCGGCCTGCTGACCCAGCTCCTGGGCCGGGAGGGGGGCTACGCCGTGGAGGACCCCGGATACCGGAAGCCCGCCCGCATCCTGGCCAACAACGGCGCGCAGGTGCTGCCCATCCCGCTGGACGCCCAGGGACTGCGGGTGGATCTGCTGAAGCGGAGCCGCGCACGTGTGGCCCACGTCACCCCCTCCCACCACTTTCCCCTCGGTATGGTCATGCCCGTGACCCGGCGCAGGGCTCTCCTGTCCTGGGCGGGACAGTCGGAGGACCGCTATATCATTGAGGACGACTACGACAGCGAGTTCCGTTTTTCCGGCCGCCCTATCCCCGCTCTCCAGAGCCTGGACACCGGGGAACGGGTCGTCTATCTCAACACCTTTGCCAAGAGCCTGGCCCCCTCCCTGCGCATCAGCTACATGGTGCTGCCGCCCCATCTGCTGGCCCGTTACCGTCAGGAGCTGCAGTTCTATTCTTCCACGGTCCCCTCCTTCGAGCAGTATACGCTGGCCCGATTCATGGAGCGGGGGCACTTTGAGCGCCATATCGCCCGCATGCGCACGCTTTATAAGGGAATCCGGGACTCCCTTCTGTTCGCCGCCCGGGAAGAGGGGATCACCTCCCGCGGGACCTTCTCCGGCGCGGAGGCGGGCCTCCACCTGCTGCTGCAAATGAACAACGGCATGACAGAGCCGGAGCTGGTCCGCCGGGCGGCGGAGGCCGGCGTGGGCGTCTATCCCCTTTCCAGCTACTATCTGGCGCCCGGGGCCCGCTCTGCCCTCCCCACGCTGGTCATGGGCTATGCCCGGATGCGCGGGGAGGACATGGCGCCCGCCTTCTCACTGCTCCGCAAGGCCTGGGCACTGGACCGGCCCTGACAGATGGGGCCGGTTCAGTCGCCGGGCCCCTCCTCCTGCATCCGGATCATCCGGTAGCCCACGCCGATGTGCGTCTGGATATACCGGGGCCGGGAGGGATCTGTCTCGACCTTTTTACGCAGGGTCGCCATGAACACCCGGAGGGAGGGGGTATCCGACGGCAGGGTATTCCCCCAGATTTCCTTCATAATGTAGTTATGGGTCAGCACCTTTCCTGTATTTCGGGCCAACAGGCACAGCAGCCGGTATTCAATCGGCGTAAGGTGGACTTCTCTGCCGCATTTGTACGCACAGCCGGCCGCGTAGTCGATCTTCAGGTCTCCGTTTTCATAGATGCTGTTCCCTTCGCTGGACTTCAAAGTGTCATACCGTACCCGGCGCAGGGCGACCCGCAGCCGCGCCAGCAGCTCTTCCACGGAAAACGGCTTGGTCAGATAGTCGTCGGCTCCGGCGTCCAGCGCGCTGACCTTGTCCATATCCTCACTTCGGGCGGAGACCACGATAATGGGGGTATTGCTCCAGGAACGCACCTTTTTGATGATATCCACCCCATCCATATCGGGCAGGCCCAAGTCCAGTAGGATGACGTCGGGATGGCTGGAGGCCGCCTCCAGAATGGCAGCAGCGCCGGTCCGGGCCTTGTGGTACTGATAGTTCTGTGTCTCCAACGTCGTAGTAATCAGATTGCCGATGGCCACATCATCCTCGACCACTAGAATTTGCGGTTTATTCAATGGGATTCACCTCCGCAGAATGCAGCGTAAACATAAAAACGGCGCCGTGGGGCGCGTTGTCCTCGACGGATATGGTGCCGCCGTGGGCCGTCACAATCGACCTGCAAAGGGAGAGCCCCAGGCCCAGCCCCCTCCTTCCGTCCCCACGGTCGTTGTTGGCAGTATAAAACATATCAAAGATCTTGGATTTGGCTTCCGGGCCCACGCCCGGTCCGTCGTCCGCCACCCGCACTTCCACCATATCCCCCCTCCTTGCGGCGGAAAGTACGATATTGGACCCAGGCGGCGTATACTTGATGGCGTTGTTCACCAGATTGATGACCACCTGCACCATCAGCCGGGCGTCCATCCTGGCCATCAGCAGGTCATCCCCCAGTTCCACCGTGATGCGGTGTTCCGGCGCATGGCGGTCCAAATGGGCCAACGCCTCCTGAAACACCTCCTCCAGAAGCTCCGGCTGCATACGAAGCTCCATGGTGCCGTTCTCAATGCGGGTAACGGACAGCAGGTTTTCCACCAGATTGGTCAGCCACATGCTGTCGTCATAGATGGAAAGGTAGAGCTCGTGCCGCTTCGATTCATCCAGCAACGCTGAATTCTCCACCAGAATGCCGGCATTTCCCGAAATGCTGGTCAGCGGCGTGCGCAGGTCGTGGGAAATCGCCCGCAGCAGGTTGGCCCGCAGCGCCTCCTGCCTGGCCTTTTCTTCGATCTCCCGGCGCGCCCGATCCAGCATGGTCTTTTCCAGTACCAGGCCGCACTCGTCCAGGATAGCGATCATCAGATTCTTTTCAAAGGCATCCGGTTCTGCTCTCTCCGCCATGGAAATCCCCGCTACGGCCAGCACCCCGCGCTCGCCCCGGACCGCCAGATACAAACAGCGGGCGCTGGGCAGCGTATTGGTCGTCGCGCCCGCGTGCTTGTTGTTTTTCTGCACCCAGCAGGCCACCGTCCGCTCCTCCGGGCGCAGATAAATGGCCGTATCCTCCTCAGACTGCGCGGGGTAGACGCGGGGGCTTTCCGGCATCTGCCCGCCGTTCACTGGGTAGAACAGGACTGTCCGCTCCAGCAGCTTGCGCAGTTGCCCCGCCGTGGTGTCCAGTATGGCCGTCTCCCCTTCTGCCTTCTGGAGCTTTTGGCTGGTCTCCAGCAGAACCTGGGTGCGGTAAGCCTTTTGAGCTGCCTGCCTGGCCTGGCTTTTGACGCGCAGGGTCAGAGAACTGGTCACCAGGCTGGCTACCAGCATGACGGCGAAGGTCAGTGGATAGCCCGGGTCGTAGGCCAGCAGGGTAAAGCGCGGCACCGTAAAGAAGAAGTTGTAGACCAGAACGCTGACCAGAGAAGCCGCAGCCCCATAGCCCCTGCCCCCCGTCCACACCGAAGTGAACAGCACCCCCAGGATGTAGACCGTAACAATGTTGGCCTCACTGAAGCCCAGCAGGTAAAAAAGCCATCCCACCACCGTGGCCAGAGCCAGGCACAGCGCCGTTTTTCCCGCATCCGCCCAAGAGAAATGGGGATGCCAACGCCGCGCCTCCTCCCGGGGGCGGTAGGGCGGCTGGTTGTCAGGGATGATATAGATATCCAGATCCGGCGAGCACTCCGTCAGCCGGTCCACCAGACTCCTGCCCCGGGTACGCAGCGAGCGCTTTCGGTTGCTGCGGCCCAACACGATCTTGGAGACCCCGGCGGTACGGGCATATTCGGCAATCTGGACGGCCGCATCGTCGCCATAGGCGGTAGCAATACGGGCTCCCAGCTCCTCCGCCAGACGCAGGTTGGCCCGGAGCCGCCGCCGATCCTCGGCGTTTTGGGTCTGAAAATCCGGCGTCTCCACGAAAAGGGCCGTAAACTCACTGTGGAAGGCCTCCGCCATTCGGGCCGCGGTGCGGATCACCTTGGCGTTGGAGGGCGAAGCCGACAGGCAGGTAAGCACATGCTCGTCCCCCACACTGGGACGGCCCGCTGCTTCGGAGGTCCTGCCCAGTCGGTCGGCCGTGCGGCGCAGGGCGATCTCCCGCAGGGCCGCCAGGTTTTTCTGGGTAAAGAAGTGGTCCTCGGCCCGGCGGGCCTGAGCCGGCCGGTAGATTTTCCCCGCCCGCAGCCGCTCCAGCAGGTCGGCCGGTTCGATATCCACCAGTTCTACCTGGTCGGCGGAATCGAACACCTTGTCCGGCACCCGCTCTCGGATGGATACGCCGGAGATGGCGGCTACAATGTCGTGCAGACTTTCCAGATGCTGGACATTGATAGTGGTATATACGTTGATCCCCGCCCGGAGCAGCTCTTCGATATCCTGATACCGTTTGAGATGGCGACAGCCCGCCGCGTTGGTATGAGCCAGTTCATCCACCAGTAGGAGCTGTGGGCGGCGTTCCAGGGCCCCATCCAGGTCGAACTCCTGAAGTTGAATCCCCTTATATGGGATGCGCCGCGGCGGCAGCCGCTCCAGCCCCTCCAGCAGAGCCTGCGTCTCGGGGCGGGTGTGGGGCTCGATGTATCCGGCCACCACGTCCGCGCCCATGCTCTTGGCGTGATGGGCGGCCTCCAGCATGGCGTAGGTCTTGCCCACACCGGCCGCATAGCCGAAGAAAATCTTCAGCTTTCCACCCGTCTGTTCTTTCTGGGGCCCCACCTCCATAAGCGGTTCCCCCGGGTCCGGCCGAAAATCCGTCATCGGCTTCACCTCCTATGGAATTGAGTATATCATATCCTACATGTTCACGGTGTTATTCTTTTGATCCGCTGTATTAAGATTATGTTAAGACCCATTTTTAACGTAATCTTAACACAGCGGCTTTTTCTTTAACAGGGACCTAACCCGCGTTATGTTATGATGGCGTTAAGAATCCGGGGGGCACCTTGCTCCTCGGCATGGATCGCGGGGGAACGGCTTGGCCTTCTGGAAAAATGAACATGTAACACCTGCTCAGGTCATCATATTGGGTTTTCTGCTCCTCATACTTACCGGGACAGGGCTTCTGATGCTTCCCATCTCCAGCCGTTCGCCCGGCGGCGCCCCCTTCCTTGACGCGCTTTTTACCGCCGCATCCGCTACCTGTGTCACCGGGCTCGTCCTGCACGATACCGTCACCTACTGGTCTGAGTTTGGGCAGGCGGTGATCCTTCTGCTCATCCAGACGGGCGGTATGGGCGTGGTCACCACGGCTGTCGCAGTCTCACTGTTCACGGGCAAGCGCATCGGCCTGCGGCAGCGCTGCCTCATGCAGGAGGCTATCGCCGCCCCCCAGGTGGGCGGTATCATTCGAATGACAGGCTTTATCCTGAAAGCCACCTTCCTGATGGAGGCGGCCGGGACCCTTTTCCTCGCGTTGCGCTTCTGCCCCGAGATGGGGCTCTTTCCGGGACTATGGTTCAGCCTCTTCCACTCCGTCTCCGCCTTCTGCAACGCCGGATTCGACCTGATGGGGGCCGCGGGACCCTTTTCCTCTCTTACAAATTATGTTGGGGACCCCCTGGTGTGCGGTACCATCATGGGCCTGATCGTCGCGGGCGGCATCGGCTTTTTCACCTGGGAGGACCTTTGCCGCTACCGCTGGCATTTGCACGCTTATCGCCTTCAGTCCAAGCTCATTTTGACCATTACGGCGGCGCTGATCCTCCTTCCGGCACTTGCCCTCTATCTGTTCGAGTTTTCCCAGCCCCGCTGGGAGACCCTCACCTTCTCCGAGCGTCTGCTGGCCTCTCTCTTCCAGTCGGTCACTCCGCGCACCGCCGGCTTTAACACCGTCGATCTGACCCGTTTGGCCGGCAGCTCCCAGATGCTCCTGATCCTCCTGATGCTCGTCGGCGGCTCCCCCGGCTCCACCGCCGGCGGCTTTAAGACCACCACCCTGGCCACCTTCCTGCTCAGCGTCCGGGCTGTATTCCAAAAGCGGGAGAATATCCAATGCTTTGGACGCCGCCTGCCTCCCGCTACCCTGCGCAGCGCGGTGTCCATCTGTACGCTGTATGCCACCCTCTTCCTCACCGCAGGGGTGCTGATTGCGGCCTGGGATGGCGTCCCCCTCTCCTGCGCCCTTTTTGAGACGGCCTCCGCCATCGGCACTGTGGGACTTTCCCTGGGGATCACCCCGGAACTGAGCGGGCTCTCCCGTCTGGTTTTGATTCTGCTCATGTACTTTGGTCGGGTGGGCGGGCTCACCATGATGTACGCCCTGCTCTCCACCAGCCACGTCCCGGCCCCCGCACAGCTCCCCATGGAAAAAATTGCAGTCGGATAAAGGAGTCTTCCCCTATGAAATCAGTTCTTCTGATCGGCCTGGGCCGCTTCGGCCGCCATATGGCGCTCAAGCTCCACGAACTCAAGCACGAGATCATGGCGGTAGACAGCAGTGAGGAGCGAGTCAATGAGGTTCTCCCCTTCGTCACCACCGCCCAGATCGGAGACAGTACCAACGAGCAGTTCATCGCCTCCCTGGGCGTGCGAAACTTCGACCTGTGCGTGGTGGCCATCGGCGATGATTTTCAGAGCTCTCTGGAGACCACCGCTCTTCTAAAGGAATACGGCGCGCCCTTCGTCCTCTCGCGGGCCGCCCGGGACGTCCACGCCAAGTTCCTGCTGCGCAACGGAGCCGACGACGTGATCTATCCGGAAAAGCAGATGGCGCTCTGGTCGGCCGTACGCTACAGCTCGGACAACGTGTTCGACTATATCGAACTCACGCCGGAGCATGCCATCTATGAGACCCAGGTCCCGGAGCCGTGGGTGGGCAAGACTATCGTGCAGCTAGCTGTACGGCAGAAATACCACATCAGCATCCTGGCCATTAAGCGCAGCGGCCGTCTGGAGCCTCTTCCCGGCCCGGACCATACCTTCCAGCGCGACGAGACGCTGCTCGCCCTGGGCAGCAACCGAGACATGCAGAAATTTCTCCATCTGTAAAAACCAAGCGCCCCTTGCAGCAGACATTTTGCCGCAGGGGGCGCTGTCCTTTCCCGCAGGCTCTTAACCCGTTCTTAACGCCGCCGCTCAAACACAAACACTTCTTGAACAGCAGGCGTGCTATCCTGTAAGAAAGGAAGTGGTGGTATGGCAATTCTCACAATACTTGTCGCCTTCCTCCTGTTCGGCGTACTCGGCCCCCGGTGGATGGACCAGCTTGACCGCTTCATCGCCGGAGTTCGGCACGGGACAAACGGGGACGCATCGGAACCACATTCGCACACCGCAGTCAAATAGAGGCCGCAGCACCACGGGCGCATCCATATGGATGCGCCCGTCTCCTGTTCTAACGCCCCGCTTTGGGGCTGTCCGCCCGCTCGGCAAATACCGCGCCGCCCATGAGGGCAGTATCATTCTGCATGAAGCGGCAGCAAAGGCATTGAAAGCAGCGGGCATATCCGGCAAGCTCCCCCATGTTGCCGCCCTGCAAGCCGATTATGCAAAGCTCCATACGACGTTATCAAGAGGAACATTGACAGCGTTTTGCGGCAGGACAGAGAGCCGGAACGGGATAAGGAAGTGGAACGGGGATAAATAGGGGCATAGACATTTAGTCTATGGTATGATATGATATTTCATACAAGATGATTTTGTAGTGACAGACAAATTGGAATTTGATGAGGTGAGAAGATGATCACAGGATACTATTGTACAAATATTTTTTCTGAGCAAGCGAAAGAACTTATAGATTTCTATAGAGAGGTATTAGGAATACCCTTTATTAAGACAGATGTGGACGAATCAAATGGAGTTTATCTTGGCTTTATTGAAAACGCCCCTACTCTTTGTATATGGGATTGTAAAGCATTCGACGCACAGCCGACGGGACATCAATCATTTGTTTTTCAAACAGATAATCTCGATTTAACGATGGAAGGTTTGAAGAAAAAAGGGGTTCCGCTGTCCAAAGCCATTCGACATGATTGGGGAACTTACGAGGTTCGCTTAAGCGATATTGACGGAAACGAGGTCGTAATAGTTGAGTTTGCGTAATTGACAACTTCCAGTTTGTAGGGCTGTTTCAGTATGCCTTTGGCGGAGAAGGCAAATTATACTATTGGGAGGCTGGATTTATGTTAGAAAAAATCAACTTACTTGCAGAGGCTAATAGGGTTGATAGGCTATATGTTTATAAAAAGGTTGGTAAACTGAATGGTCATACCCTTAGCGTAGTCAATGTGGAAAATAGAACATTGGATTTTCATATCCATGAAGATTCGGACGAGTTATTTTATGTTATTGAAGGAAGTTTTCAGTTAGAAACAACCGACGGATTGACGCGGGTAGATGCGGGTGAATTTATCATTGTACCCAAAGGCATCTTACACCGTCCCGTAGTCACATCAATGACTAAATTTTTAATGATTGAATTAGATGGAACACTGAATAAAGAAAATAGTGGAGATTTATATGAGGATTAAGCTGAATAAAAAAGAACCGGGCGCGGCAGCCAATCACTGACTACCGCGCCCGGTCTTGTTGTGGGGTGCTGTTTCCTGCGTCCTGTCACGCGATAGAACGCCGATTTATTCTACATTATCCCCTAAGGACGCCCCGATGGAACGATACGTTCCGTACAGGATGAGAGACTGCGCTGTTTAAAAAAGCCGCCGTAAGCGACAGAACGCTTACGGCGCGCTCCCCCTTGTAATCCCACGGCTTGATTTCTGCCACCCATTCTCCCCACGGAGCGATGCGATCTATCTGCCCAAGAAATTCTTTTTTCTTGGGCGGCACATTATTTCCGCCTATACTGCCCCCCTTTGTTTTGTGCGGTATTGCCTTAGAGCAAATTCCGTTCCGTGTCCTTACCAAACATATGGACAACATTGCCGCCGAAGGTGATGTTGATCTTGGTACCATATTTAAAGCCATTCTTCTGCTCAGAGCTCAGGTCAATGGTAGGCAGAATCACGACTGCATCCTCACCGGCAATGTTAACATGCATATGGATGGTGGAGCCCATGAGTTCAGTAACGTCCACTGTCGCGTTGATAGAAGCTGCGCCGCCTTCACACAGGGTGATGTGGTCGGGACGAATGCCCAAAGTAATCTCCTGAGCTTCAGCGCCGGCAGCCTTCAGGGCAGCCTGCTTGTCGGCAGGCAGTTCGATGATGGCGCCGCAGACTTCCACCGAGTACACATCGCCCATCTTCCGTAGCTTGGCATCGAAGAAATTCATCTGAGGCGTGCCGATGAAGCCCGCGACGAACAGGTTTGCGGGGTGATCGAAGACATTTTGGGGAGTGCCGATCTGCTGGATGAAGCCGTCACGCATGATGACGATACGGTCGCCCAAGGTCATAGCTTCGGTCTGGTCGTGGGTGACATAGATAAAGGTGGTGTTGATCTTCTGGCGCAGTTTGATAATCTCCGCACGCATTTGGTTGCGAAGCTTGGCGTCCAGGTTAGACAGAGGTTCGTCCATCAGGAAGACAGCCGGGTCACGCACGATGGCGCGACCGATGGCAACACGCTGTCGCTGACCGCCGGACAGCGCCTTGGGTTTACGGTTCAGATACTGGGTGATGTCTAGAATCTCGGCAGCTTCGCGAACCTTACGGTCGATCTCATCCTTGGGAGTCTTCTTCAGCTTCAGAGAGAAGGCCATGTTATCATACACGGTCATATGGGGATACAGCGCATAGTTTTGGAATACCATGGCAATGTCGCGGTCCTTGGGAGCCACATTGTTGACCAACTTATCGCCAATCCATAGTTCGCCTTCGGTGATCTCTTCCAGGCCTGCGACCATCCGAAGGGTGGTGGACTTACCGCAACCGGAGGGGCCAACCAGAACGATAAATTCCTTGTCTGCGATCTCCAGATTGAATTCTTGAACCGCTACAACGCCCTTATCGGTAATCTGCAGGTTAACCTTTCCCGGATCGGGCTCTTCGCCCTTCTTTTTACTTTTCTTTTTCTCACTACTGATAAAGGGATAGATCTTCTTTACGTTCTTCAGGGTTACGTTTGCCATATTTTCAAGACTATTACCACAGTGTCTTCGCAAGCTGTGATATCACATCCCCGTACTTTTTCGGATGATGTATTGCGGCAGGTCTCCACACTGCCGCACCGCTAGTCAGGCGGAAATAGTAATCCTCCTTTTTTGCTACAACAAGCTATTATGTGGAGTAACTCGTTCTAACATTGCTGCATGTTACGTTTGCCCAATCGGAAACAGCACCGTCAGTTGCACGGCAAATGAAATACCCGTTTACTGTCAAGGTCTTTCACAAAATGCGCCGTAGCGCACGCTTTTGTGGCGGCTCCCTTCTTCACGTCAGCCGGAGTTCCTGTTTTCCGACAAGGGTTTGATCAATCTAATGTCTGGGTCATAGGGTCGGGGGAAAGCGCAAGCCTGACTATTTTTGCGGGAATGTTTGTGTTCGCAGCCGTGATTGTAACGGTTGCTTCGCCTGTTTGTGCAGAGGGTATCGTCTTTACCCAGAACGCGATAGATCCGCCTACTGTCGCAACCGTCGTCGGTCCAATCACCGCTACGTCGCCAGCCGTCTCGATCTGTAGGATTCCGTTATATAACGGCAAAGCGTTTCCAAGCTGGTCGCAGAACCGGCACACGATTCTCGTCGCGTCAGTCACAGTCGTATGAAGCTCCAGGTCGTCCGGACGCACTTCCAAATCCTGCAGATAGGCATCCGGCGAATAGGTCCGGCGTGCAACTTCCTTCCCGCCAATAAAACCAATCACAGTACCTGCCAGCCATGTGTCTCGCCACGTTCCCGGATTGTTGTCGACGATCACGGGCGGATGCTTCAGACCGCCGTAATTGAGGCTTGGGTAAAACCGACCGATGTTTTTGCCGTAAAGCTCGACCTCGATGTAATCGCAGTTGGTAAATACGACAAAGGGAATGACCATCCCATCATCCGGCTCGCCCCTGGCAAGCAATGTTGCCGGCTCCAGCACAATCTCCGTTTTCGGGTCAACCTGAGAACGATAGAAGTGAGCGGCATATTTGGGGGTTCGGAATGCGCTCATCACACCATGGTAACAGATCTTATCACCGGAGCCATTGTCACCGTGCGTATGGTAATCGAATGCACACCATCCGATCGCGCCCATTGCATCTTTGCGTTCTAAACTCTTTCCCTGAACGGATGCGTGAATCAGTGCATGCTGCGTCTGCCGCTGCACGCCGTCCGTCGGTCTTGTCGGGTAGATGTGCCCGCAAAATTCGCTCACCAGATACGGTACTTTGTACTGCAGCCCCGTGACAGCCTGCTGTGCCTGGAGGACGACCTCCTTATCGTTTCGCAGAAGATGATTGAAGTGAATGAAATCATTAAACGTGTACACATCTTCCAACAGCTTACTTCCCGTGATACAGCGAACACCTGTCGTCGGTCGGTCTGGATCCAAGCCTTTTGCAATCGCGTTAGACTCGGCATAGAACTCATCACAATCGTCGGATTCATTGATTCGGATGCTCCAGATGAAAATGGACGGATGATTGTACTGTACCGTGATCATGTCCCGGATATCCTGATGGGAGACACGCTTGAATTCGTCGCCGCCGATAACGCCCCAGCCGGGAATCTCCGAAACGACCAACAATCCCAGTTTATCACACTCGGCAATGAAATCTTCGGACTGGATATAATGCGAGGTGCGCACAGTATTCACATGAAGCTCGCTGTAAAGGATCTGGGCGTCGCGCTGCTGCACCCGTTTCGGCATGGCGTATCCCACATAGGGATAATCCTGATGCCGGTTCAGTCCGACCAGTTTGACCTGTCGGCCGTTCAGATAGAAGCCCTCGGGTCTGCAGGCAATGGTTCTAAACCCTGTTTTGAACTCAACTTCATCCATCTCCACGCCATCTTTTATGAGGCGCATCTCCACGGTGTAAAGATATGGATGGTCAATGTCCCACAGAGCCGGTGCGGCCATCTTTTCAGGTTCTGGCGAAAGTATCTGGCGGCCACTTGGGATTGTGACCGTACGGGAATACTGCTTGGCACATACACCGTCTTCGCCCTTCAGCAACACGATCATCTCACCGTCGAACGCTTCACCGGCGTTGTCGAAATGGATTTCCGGCTTCAAAACGACCGCGTTCTCCTCTAGTGCATATCGGAACAGCACATCTTCCATCCATGCAGTATCCGTAAGGATCAGATTCACGTCTCTGTAAATCCCGCCATAGGTCAGAAAATCGATGGGCTTGCCAAATGGCGGAATATCCTTGTCCTCGTGAGAATCCACCATCAGCAAAATGGTGTTCTCTCCGGAATGCAGATAAGAAGAGACCTCTACTCGGGAACGGGAATACCCACCCTTATGACTTTGAACGAATTGACCATTCACATATAGCTGATACTGCGCCATAACGCCATTAAATTCCAAAATCGAGTGTTTCCCTCGATATTCTTCCGGCAATCTAAGCCTTTTGAGGTATGTGCTACACATCGCACACTCAGTTTGCCCAAAGCAATTATAGGGAAGTTCCTTTACGATATGCGGCAAATTGATCTGTTGATATTCTGAACTATCGCAGGCTTGCACATCCTCAGGGGAAAAGCTATCTTTGAACAGCCAGTGATTGTTCAAATTAAATATGTTTCTCATGTTTTCCTCCTCAATTAACGTCGATTCATCGGATAGTCGTTCTTAGCCTTTTACAGACCCGGTAAGGCCATCCACAAAACTCCTTTGAAGGAACAGGAACACGATCATCATAGGAAGTGTCGCAATCACCAGTCCAACCATCTGTACGCCGTAATCAGCAACATAGGCGGATGAAGCGATCTTGGATACCATCAGAATAATCGTTTTCTTTTGTTCGGAGGACAACGAAATCATCGGCCACATATAGGCATTCCACGAAGTCATAAACGCATAGATTGCGGCGGCAGCATATGTCGCCCTCATGCTGGGAAACACGATCTGAAAGAAAATCCGCAGTTCACCAGCCCCGTCAATCCTGGCCGATTCAATCATCTCATTGGGGATAGATTTAAAACTCTGACGGAAAAAGAACAGGAGGAAGATGGATCCGATAGCGGGCAGAATGATCGACAGGTGCGAGTTGACCAATTTCATGTCCGCCATCATTTTATAAAGGGGTATCACGAGTGATGTCTGGGGGATCATCATTCCGATCAGGAAGATTACATAGGCCTGTTCGGAGCGTTTTGTGCGAAATTTTTCAAAGCCATATGCTGCCAGCGACGTCACAATCAGACTCAGCACAACGGATAAAACCGCAATTTTCAGAGAGTTGGAAAGACCGTTCCAGATGGGATAATCCCGAAACAGATGTTCCAAATTTGGTATCAAGTTGGTACCAGGCAGAATTCTGCCGTCCGAAATGGCCTTTGAAGTATTGGTTGCGCTTGCAAACATCCAATAGCAGGGAAAAATTGAGATGAGCGCCGCAAGGATCAGTATTAGATAGACAAGAAAACGTTTGGGGGATATCTTTCTTCTTCCCATGTCAGCTCTCCTCCCTTGTAAGCCGTAGCTGCACCAGAGAAAGCCCCGCAATCATCAGCACAATCACCCAACTGATGGCAGCAGAATACCCAAAATTATTCGCATGCAGGAACGACTGCTGATATGTATAGAGTGCTACCGTGAGGGTCGAGTTGGAAGGGCCTCCATTCGTCAGGTTGGCGATCTCATCAAACAACTGCAGCGTACCGATCGTTGAGGTGATGGACGTAAACACGATCACCTGCTTGAGCTGAGGAACCACGATATGGAAAAACTCCTGAAATTTATTTGCACCATCCATGCGCGCGGCTTCGATCGTGTCTCTCGTAATATTCTGCAAGCCGGCAATGTAATACATCGCATTATAGCCTGTCCAGCGCCAACACAGCGCCATGATGATCAAGGCGCGGGCCCAGTTCTTATCTGTTAGCCACGGAATAGGCTCGGTTATGACATGAATCGCTTGCAACGCACTGTTGATCAGCCCATCAAACTGAAACATGGTCCGAAACACAATCGAATATGCGACCAGTGAAGTAATACAGGGCAGGAAAAGCGCCATTCTGAAAAATCCTCGACACTTCAAACCGTCTGTCTGGAGCAGATAAGCGAACAGAAGGCCCAAAAATAGCATAATAGGCACCTGAATTGCCAGAAACAGCACGTTATTGAGCAGAGAATTCCAGAAAATTGAATCGGACAGCAGTCTTTTAAAGTTCCCAAGGCCCACAAACGTCGACGTCAGTCCCTGATGTGAGTAAAGCGACAGCACCAGAGAGTAAACGACAGGGTATAACATAAATACCGTTACAAAGAAAATTGCCGGGAGAGAAAAACTCACCCATGAGCCAGATGTCAAAGATCTTTTCTTCATATTTCGTTACCTGTTCTTCCATAGCATACATATAGTATTTCTTTCCAGCCACCACAGTGGCTGGAAAGAGATACAACGGATGGCGGCGTTCATTCAAATTACTTGCCGATCTGCATGTCATAGTTTTTCTGCACCTTCTGAAGTGCTTCATCCAGCGTCATTTCAGAATCAACATAATTCTGCAAATATGCCTGAATTGCGGCGTTTGCCGTCCAAGTGTTTGTACCATAGTCGACTGGGGGAACCATTGCACCCCAGGAGGCGAAATCGGCATACAGCGGCTTATTATTAAAGAATTCCACAGGCTTGCTATAGGCCTCGCTCTCGCTTGCCGGCAGATATGTCGCAACAGCACCCTGCTCGGCAAGAATCTGACTGTAGAAATCCAGGTCGCCGGCGAAAATCGACTTCATGAAGTCAATCGCTACATCCTTATTCGCAGAGTTTTCCAGGATAACCCAACTGGATCCACCGATATTGGTGTACTCGCTCGCGGAGTCTGTTGTGGTCAGCTTCGGCAGGGGGGCATAATCCCACAGGCCGGCAGCATCTGTCGCGGCCGTAATCGTGGGAGTGGACCAAACGGCGGTCAGCACGAACGCAATCTCACCTGCCTGAATTGCCGAAATCGTCGTAGAATCTTTGGCCTCGGCACGATAGACGCAGTTGTCGTTCCAAAGCGTTTTGATAACATCAAACATTTCCCGCACAGCTTTATTATTGACAAAGTCCGCATTACCCTCTTCGTCGTAGAACCACTCACCTGTGGACTGCATCGCGCTGTCAAACCAAGCAAATGCACAATCGGACGGTACAAAATCGAATGCATACTTTCCGGTTTTTTCCTTGACTGCCTTTGCGATCTCAATCATCTCCGGCCATGTGATCCCCACCAGATCCTCCGCAGTATAGCCAGCCGCCTCCAAGTAATCCTTTCTGTAGAACATGCCGGCAACGCCGCTGTCGAACGGAACGCCATAGACATGGTCATCGACCGTAAGGCACTGGACCTTATAATTTGCAAAATCAGAGAAATCGATCGCATCTGTCAAATCCGCAAACATTCCTTTGTAGTTGGTCAGGAAATTTTTGGCCCAGAAGTCCCCCACCAAGATAATATCGGGCAGGTCATCCGTGACACCGCCGGAAAATGCGGCAACACATTTGCTGCGGACGTCGTCTTCGCTGACGTTAACAACGTTCACCGTGACATCATCATGGCCGGCTGCCTGATAATACTTGCATGCGGTCTCCATCACGGGGATATTGAAATTTTCATCCCAGCACCAAACCGTGAGCGTGGTGTCAGCCTTCTCTTTGTTTGTTTCCGCGGTGGGTGCGTTTGCGCAGCCGCACAGGCAGGAGCCAAGCATCAGCAAACTAAGTATAAGTGCCAAAATACGCTTTTTCATGGGAGGACTTCCTTTCAAGCTTATTGATTGCGGATTCATGATTCGTTTCTGCCGGATCCTCCAGCACGGTTCAATCAGGCTTCCCGTAATCTTAATATAAAAAATATCATCTGGTGCAAACGCTGAAAATGACAAATGTCATGTTTCGGTAAAACTGGTGAATGTGCTGTACCACGCCAGCCTTCTTTTGTGCAAAATGTACCATAATATTTGCCCATTTAACGAAAGAATCTACACAGGAATCTGCGTTGGGGCAGTATTCGTTTACACAGGAGGCGATCCATCTGACCCCATCCGCTGAAATGCAGCGGATGGGGATTCTTTGTAGTGCGAAAGCCTCCGGCTGTGCCGGGGGTTTTCGGACTACAAGAAAAAGGCCCCGGCTCCGCCAAATCTGGCGGAGCCGGGGCCTTGAGCAATACGCTGACCGATATCAGAATTTCAAAAAAACTTTTGCGTGATACAATAAAAACGCATGTGGAAGCATTTGTACTTTCAAAAGCGCATTGGCAAGCGCGGGAGCCCCGTTTCATTTACCAGAATATTCTGCTTTAAATGACATGATATTCTTTCAGCAGCTTTTCAATGTCGGTCCCCCGAATCTTCTCCAGCAGTTTCTTGACAACCATTTTCTCCTTAAAGCCCAGGTCCATCTCCGTCAGCGGCCTGCCGTCGCGTAGCTGAATGGTGGCGTTCAGCAGATCGCGGATATCATAGGTGCTGCCCCAGACCTCCGGCACGCCCCGGTCGATGTCCAGCAGGGTATAAACGGCCTCCATACCGGTGCGCATGGAATACTCGGTGGTGAAGATGGTGTCCCGCCTGGTCTCGGCAAACTGTCCCAGGAAGGCAAAGTTAACGGCACCTTCGGGAACAACGTTGGGGCGGTCGCCCGCGGCGCGGGGCATAAAGAAGGCCGTGATATAAGGCATCATGACCGGCACGGTATTGGCGCTGTGCTCGGCCAACTCCTCGATTTCGCGCTCCGGCACGCCGATGTGGTACAGCCACTCCATGCAGATCTCTTTGCCGGTGCACTCCCGCATGGGCTTTTTTACATAGTCGCCCGGCTTATCGGAGAACAGCCCGTAGACCCAGACCAGGCACTGGTCCTTGGGCTGGCTGCGGAACTGGGGCTGACGGTTGATGGTCCAACTAAGGAGCCAGCCGGAGTCCTTCACTGTGACGATGCCGCCGGTGACCACACCGCCGCTGAAGGGGTCCCGCTTACAAATGTTCTTGATATAGGGAATGATCTTTTGGTCTAGCGTGGTGACGGTAGCACTCATCCAGTTGGACTGCTCGGGATCATAGCAGAACTTATCTGGATGGCCGAAGGAGGGGTCCTGAGCTGCGATTTTGCGCCACATATCCCAGCCGCCGCCCGGCTTGATCTCGGTATTGAAGGCGGCGGGGGTATTCTGGGAGCCAATGGTGGAGTTTTCCACGCAGCCGCCGTTGGTGATAAACACCAGATCATTCTCGGTCAGATCCACGTATTGGCTCCCGCCGTTCACAAGCAGTTCGACGCGCTTGGCCAGCTTTTTGTCAGGCCGGATGTTGAATTCCACATTGACGACCTTGGTATTGTAGTGGAACTGGACATGACGGGATTCCAGATACTTGATCATGGGAAGGATCATAGACTCATACTGGTTGTATTTCGTGAAGCGCAGGGCCTTGAAATCCGGCAGGCCGCCCACATGATGGACGAATCGCTTAATATAGAGCTTCATCTCCAGAGCGCTGTGCCAGTTCTCAAAGGCGAACATGGTGCGCCAGTAGAGCCAGAAGTTGGAGCTCAGCACCTCGTCGTCAAAGAAATCCGTGATGCGCTTGTCATAGAGCTGCTCGTCAGGGGTGAAGAACAGCTTCATGATCTTCATAGCCGCCTTGTCGGACAGGGCAAACTTTCCGTCGGTGTGGGCGTCCTCGCCCCGGTTGACAGTGGCGCGGCAGAGGGAGTAGTTGGGGTCCTTCTTGTTCAGCCAGTAGTACTCGTCCAGAACACTGACACCCTCCGTCTCAATGGAGGGAATGGAGCGGAACAGATCCCACATAACCTCAAAGTGATTGTCCATCTCGCGGCCGCCCCGCATGACATAGCCCACGCCGGGATACTCCCAGCCGTCGCAGGCTCCGCCGGGGATGGGCTCTTTCTCAAAGAGATGGATTTGCTCGCCCTTCATCTGTCCGTCCCGCACCAGGTAGCAGGCCGCGGTCAAAGCAGCCAGACCGGTTCCGATAATATAAGCTGATTTTTGATCCACGCCCTTCGGCTTCTGAGGACGGGCAAACGCTTCATAGTTACCACTGGAATAATACATATAGAGCGCCTCCTTACTCCTTATTTGTGCACATATTATAATGGGAAATATTCTGAAAATAATACGGACAAAAGCAGCCCACATGCCTGAAACTCCCTGCTTCCGAACATCAATTTATGTCTCCTTCATGCAGAGCTTCCCGAAATTCGATATGTGTGCTGCAAATTTATGACATTTGACATTTTTTTATTTTTTACGATTGCGTAGAATATGATTATCACAACAGAAAGGTGACGCAGATGAAAAAAATATTGGTTATCGGAAGCCTGAATATGGATACGGTAATCGAAACGCCGTACATGCCCCAGTCTGGCGAAACCCTCGCCGGGAAAAGCATCGCACTGGTCCCCGGCGGTAAAGGTGCCAATCAGGCCTATACCGTCGGCAAGCTTGGCGGTGATGTCAGCATAATCGGCGCTGTTGCAGACGACAGCATCGGCACAGCGCTGAAAGCAAATTTGGAATCCGTAGGTGTGAATATTTCCGGCATTTCCACTCTGCCCGGCACCACCACCGGCCAGGCATTTATCACCGTGGACGATAATGGCGCCAACTCGATTATTCTAATCGCCGGTACCAACGGCTTGGTCTCCAGGGAGATGATCGATCAACACCGAAGCCTGGTCCAGGCCTGCGACATCGTTATGATGCAGCTAGAGATCGACTGGAACGTCGTGGCTTACGCAAAGGACCTGGCGGTATCCATGGGGAAAACGGTCCTCATCGACCCTGCGCCTGCACTGCCCGGTCTGCCGGACTCCTTCTGGCAGGGCGTGGACTATATCAAGCCCAACGAAACGGAACTGGAGATTCTGACAGGCAGGCCCCTCAACTGCCAAGCGGATCTGGAGGCAGCCGCCGGTGAAATGTTCTCCAAAGGTGTTCGAAATGTCATGGTCTCCCTGGGTGGCGACGGATGTCTGCTGATGAACCGGGAGGGCATGCATTTTTATCCTGCCAAAAAAGTGCATGCCGTGGACACCACTGCAGCAGGCGACTGCTTCATGGGGGCATTTGCTCTGGCGCTGAGCAGGGGTGCGGACGTTGCAGAGGCCATCACCTATGGTCAGAATGCCTCCGCCATTGCAGTTACCCGAAAAGGCGCCCAGTCCTCCATTCCCAATCCAGAAGAAATTCAATTATGAGAGACTCATTACAAAGCTGAAAGACTGGCAGCCCTTGAGCCTGCCAGTCTTTTGGTTCATCCTGATATTCAATAAAACGAAACCGTACTAGTCATCCAGATCCATCAATTCCGCTCCAATTTCTAAATACTGTTTCCTTGAAATCCATATCTTTCCCTTGTGTGCGGACAGTATTCCCTCTTCATAGAACTTGTCCAGGTGTCGATAAAGGGTCCTGAGATTCATATTCAGATCCTGCGCCAGCTCTTTCTTCTGGATTTGGACGGTCACTGGGAAAGGCCGCTCCGCGCAGTAGTGATACAATTTCAAAAGGATACTTCGGCGGGGTGCACCCAACATCAGTTGATCGGTTGTCTGCACATGCTCTCTAAAGAAAATGCATACGAACCGCATGGACATCATCAGCAGCTCAGGGTCGGACTGGATGATCTTCATATAACTGGCCACAGGGATTTTTGCATAGGTACAGTCTGTGAAGCATTTCATGGACACAGTATGGCAGCGATCATCCGTCACAGCCTCGATCAGGCCGAAGATCTGCATGGCATCCCGGGTTGAGTCCGTAAACACTTTCCCACCCTGACTGTACTTTTCGACACAGCACGTCCCCTCCAGCAAAATATAGATATATTCCAGCGGCTCAAATATATGGAATAAATAGGTGTTGGCCTCTTTTCGGTGCATCAGACGCGGCGCACAGGCGGAGAGGTCCTGAATGGTCTGCGGCGAGTGGGGGAATTGATATGCCTCCTGGATAGAACCGTCAAATTCCCGGATGCAGTTGTAGATTTGGTGCAAAAACACCGATGTGTCTTTGAGCATACTAACCAACCTTTTTCAAAAATGACACCTGTCATTTTATGTTGTTTGTTCATATGATATCATAATTTCACAAGGTCAACAATATCAAAAACGCGAAAGGAGCAGACCTGTTACGATGAACATTACTGACATGAAAAAAGAGGTAAAAGCCGTCATCGACAACTGTGCCCTTACCCATGAGCAAGCGATGATGAACCTATCTTCGATTCCGTTGAACTATGTGGAATTTTTCGATACCACCCCGCGGTTCCGGGAGCTGCGGGAAGCCGGCGTCCTGTGTACCATGAGCGAAGGCAACGGCACCTACGCCCCCCGCTACGTTCTGCCCGACTATGAAAAGCTGATGCGGGAGGGCTGCAGGTTCCTGAGACTGGACCCCCCTACCAACCTGTGGGAGGCTGTCACTGTCCTGGAAATCTTCTACCAGCATATTCCCTCTGTCACCCACTTTCCTGTATATCTGGGACCGGTGGACAAACTGCTGGAACCCTTCATCGAGGATGAGGAAGAAGCCAGAAAGCTGATCCGTCACTTTCTCATCTTCCTGGACCGCACCATCTCCGACTCCTACTGCCATATGAATCTGGGGCCCGAAGAGACCCGCGCCGGCCGCATGATCGTGGAGATCCAGAAGGAGCTGTGGGAGAACGCCATCCCCTCCATGACACTGCTGTACGACCCCGACATTACCCCAGACGATTTTGCAAGGACCTGCGTGGAATGCGCTTTGGCCTGCGCCAAGCCCAGCTTCGCCAATCACAAGGAGTACAGCAAGCTCTACACTACCCCCTACGGCATTGCCAGCTGCTACAATGCCCTGCCCATCGGCGGCGGTGCTTTCACCCTATCTCGCATCGTGCTGAGCAGATTGGCCGAACGGGCCAAGGACAGCGAGCACCTGATCCATGATCTGCTGCCCATTGCGGTCAAGGAGCTGTGCGACTACATTGAGAAAAAGATCACCTTCCTGGTGGAGGAGACGCACTTCTTCAAGTCTAATTTCCTGGTCCAGGAGGGTTTCGTCAGCTTGGAGAAATTCACCGGCATGTTCGGTCTGGTGGGTATGAACGAATGTGTCAATATTCTGATGGCAAAGGAAGGCAAGAGCGGCACCTACGGCCACAGCGAGGAAGCCGACGCCATGGCAAAACGCATTCTCGATAAACTGACCACGTGCATGGAAAGCTACGAGAGCCGCTTCTGCGACTGCACCAACCATCACTTCTCCCTCCATGCCCAGGTCGGCATCGCCGATGACTATTCCATCAGCCCCGGCGTACGCATCGCAATCGGTGATGAGCTGCCCCTGCATGAGCACCTGCTCCACTGTAGTCAGTTCCACCCCTATTTCAAATCCGGTGTGGGCGATATCTTCCCCTTCGACGAGACTGCCAAGCGCAACCCCGACGCCATCGTCGACCTGATCAAGGGCGGCTTTGCCCAGGGCATGCGCTACTTCTCTACCTATGGCTCCGACGCTGACGTCATCCGCATCACCGGCTATCTGGTCAAGAAGTCTGACATCGCCAAGCTCGATGCCGGCATTGCTGTTCAGCAGGCCAACGCCACCTGGGGGCTTGGCGAGGTCCGCAACAGCCGCATTCTGGAAAGAATGGTGCGGAGCCTGGAATGAAAGCGCTTGTCAACAGAATCATCCACACCAGCGTCGTGGATGGGCCCGGAAACAGAGCTGCGATCTTCCTGCAGGGCTGCAATTACACCTGTAGCTACTGCCATAATCCCGAAACCATCCATCGCTGTGTCCATTGTGGTGTCTGCGTCCCTGTCTGCCCCACCGGGGCCCTGACCATGGAGCTGGACAAGGTGGTCTGGCGGGAGGAGAAGTGCTGCAAATGTGACCAGTGTCTGGCCGCCTGCCCCAATATGGCCTCGGCCAAGGTCCGAGAATATTCCGCATCCGAGGTAATGGCGCTGCTGAAGAATGACCTCCCCTTCATCCGGGGCATCACCGTCTCCGGCGGCGAATGCTCCCTACAGCGGGATTTCCTGCTGGAGCTGTTTACCTTGGCCAAAAAAAAGAAGCTCACCTGCCTGATGGACAGCAACGGCAGCTACGACTACACGGCTGATGCTGAACTGATGGCTGTATGCGACGGCGTCATGCTGGATGTGAAGGCCTGGGATGACGGCCTGCACCGCAAGCTCACCGGCATGGGCAGCCGGATGGTCATCGACAATGCCGTCCAGCTCGCCAAAGCTGGCAAGCTGGAAGAGGTGCGAACCGTGGTGGTACCGGATTATCTGGACAGCGAGCAGACGGTGACGGAGATCACCCGGCTTCTGTCCCCCTTCTTGGAAACGGGCTCCATCCGCTACAAGATCATCGCCTACCGCCCCTTTGGCGTCCGGCAACCCTTTCGCAGCCAACTGCGGGTCCCCACCGCCGATGAACTTCAGCATCTGGAGGATATCGCCAGACGCAACGGCTTTACCGACATTGTGCTGATCTGATATCAGCAGCGCCGCATGAGGAAACACAAGACAATAAAACTGCAGTTTTTTTGTAATTGGATCCCAAAATACATACGAAAAGAGGAAAAACGTGAAGATATTTATTGATTGCGATCCCGGTGTGGATGATTCCATTGCAATCTTGTTCGCCCTGTTCCGAAAGGATGTGGAAATCGTCGGTATTTCCACTAGTGTTGGTAACGTATCCGCTTCCAAAGGCGCTGAAAACGCAATGCGCATTCTGAAGCTGGCTGGTTATGAAGGCAAGGTCCCCGTATGTGCCGGTGCAGAGAAGCCTCTGCGGGGTGAATGTGAGGACTTCCCCACCTTCATCCACGGCGACAACGGCACCGGAAATGTGGAGCTTCCCGCAACGTCCCAGCGCCCGATGGACATGGATGTTTCTGACTTCATGTATCAGAAGGCCTGTGATCACGCAGGCGAACTGGTTTTAATTTCCCTGGGAAGAATGACAAACCTGGCCAACACCCTGGCAAAATATCCTGATTATGCCGGAAAGATCAAGCGCGTCGTGGCCATGGGTGGTACGGTGTATGCGTCCGGCAACGTCAGTCCTGTGGTAGAAGCTAACATCGGCGGCGACCCCGAGGCGGCCGACCTCGCCATGCAGGCCGATTGGGACATGACGTTGGTGGGGCTTGATGTGACCACCGTGACCCATCTTACCCGCGCCGATGTAGACAAGCTGCTGCGCTGCTGCAATCCTGCCAAGAAGGATGCCGTATCCTTCATCTCCAAGGCGTTACAGCACTATATGAACGGCAGCCGCATCCAAAACTACACCATGGAGTACAGTCCCCTCCACGACCCCCTTGCCATGGTGGTCGCTGTGGATCCCAGCGTGGTAACCACCCGCAAAATGGTGACCCGTGTAGAATGCGGCGGCACCTACTGCCGCGGCAAAATCGTGGTGGACCTGCGTGAGCAGCCCATCGAGGGCAGATTCGTCGAGCACTGCCTGGAGGTCAACTCCAGAAAGGCGCTGAATGAACTGTTCGCAGCATTCCAGAACTGATTATTTTTGGTCCAACATACATGCGGCAAACATTGCCGTAATACAGGAGGATATTATGAAAAAGACGATTGCAATTGTGATGGCCGTCATGCTGGCCAGTCTGCTGTTCGTTTTCGTCCAGGCACTGCGCATCCATGTGGCATTCAATCTGCCTGAACGCATCCTGCAGATGCTTCCCTACCTGCTGACGCTGGCCGTGCTCATCGGCTTCGGCCGCCGTGTCCAGGGACCCCAGGCTGCGGGCGATATCAAGGACTGACGGAGGTAACTATGAGTACTACACTGAATAAAATGTCTGTTACCCTGGGCCAGAAGCAGTATCACATTGCCCTGACGCCCGAGGATATCGGCGAATATGTGCTCCTGCCCGGGGACCCCGCCAGAAGTGATATTGCCGCCAAGTATTTGGACAATGCCGAGCTAAAGGCCAATAACCGGGAGCACCGGACCTTTACCGGCCATTACAAGGGCATCAGGGTTAGCGTCACCTCCACCGGCATGGGTTGCCCCTCCGCCACCATCGCCGCTGAGGAGTTGATAAATATTGGTGCCAAGACCCTGATCCGCATCGGCAGCAGCGCCGCCCTGGACCCCAGAGTCCAGATCGGCGACCTGATGATCACCATTGGCGCCATGAAAAATGAAGGCACCTCCCGGTTCTATGTCCCCCAAGGTTTTCCCGCTGTGCCCGACCTGGAACTGACCAGCGAACTGATCTACACCGCCCGGGAAATGACCCGAGGCACGGATTTCTCTGTTTACACCGGCATCACCTCCTCTGACGACGCCTTCTATGGTGAGACACCGGAGTTCCTGGACAAGCTGCGCTCCTACAAAGTAATGAATCTGGATATGGAGTCCTCCGCCCTGTACACCGTGGCCCACCTGCGGGGTGTCAGGGCTGCCACCATCAACGGCACCTCCGGCAACCTGACCAACGCAGAGGTCATCTATACCAAAAAGAATGAGCGGCTCCACGATGCATGGGAAAAGGAGATCCAGATCGTCCTGGAGACCATCTACCGCATGGAGCAGCGGAAAGCCGCAGAAAGCCGGAGGGGAAGGAGATGAGCAAGGATTTACTGGTTAAGAATATCCGCTGGCTGGTAACCTGCAACGACGCGGGCGAGGTACTGGAGCATGCGTCTATGCTGGTGCGCAACGGCGTGATTGTCTCCATCGACCAACCGGGTGATGTAAAGGCTGACGAGGTCATCGACGCCTCTGGTATGATCCTCTACCCTGGCATGATCAATGCCCACCACCACCTGTATCAGATTTTCAGCAGAAATCTGCCTCAGGTCCAGCGGATGGAGCTGTTCCCCTGGCTGAAGACTCTATACGAGATCTGGAAGAATCTCGAAGAGGAAAGTATCTACTATAGCTCTATGTCCGGAATGGGTGAGCTGCTGAAAACCGGCTGCACCACCATCCTGGACCACCATTATGTCTTCCCTCAGGGTAAGAGTGACCGGTTCCTGAATGTGCAGTTTGCCGCGGCTGATGAACTGGGTGTCCGCTTCCACGCCACCCGCGGCAGCATGGACTTGGGCGTCAAGGACGGAGGTCTTCCCCCTGACAGCGTAGTCCAAACCATTGACAAGATCATGTACGATTCTGAGGCTGCAGTCAAGCAATTCCACGACCCCAGCCGCTATTCCATGCACCAGGTGGCTCTGGCCCCTTGCTCTCCCTTCAGTGTCAGCGAAGAACTGCTGCGCCAGACCGCCATTTTGGCCCGTCAGTTGGGCGTGCGGATGCACACCCACCTGGCTGAGACAAAGGACGAGGAAGCCTATCTGTTGGAGCGGCTGGGTATGCGGCCCCTGGAATACATGGAAAGCCTCGGCTGGATTGGGTCTGATGTGTGGTACGCCCACGGCATCCACTTCACTGACGAGGAGCTGCAGCGCATGGCCAAGACCAAGACCGGCGTGGCCCACTGCCCCATCAGCAACATGAAGCTCTCCTCGGGCATTGCGCAGCTCCCCAGAATGCTGGAGCTTGGCGTTCCCGTTGGGTTGGCTGTGGATGGCTCTGCCAGCAACGATGGCTCCAACCTGCTGGAGGAGTTGCGGGTAGGCTATCTGCTGCACCGGCTTAATAACTCCGCCACTGCCCCCACCGGTTTCGACATGCTGCGCATCGCCACCCGCGGCAGCGCCAGCCTCCTTGGCCGCGATGATCTTGGTTATATTGCCCCTGGCATGGCGGCCGACTTCTTCCTGATCGACAGCAACCGTCTGGAACTAACCGGAACTCTGCAAGATGTTGCCGCAATTCCCGCTACCGTCGGATTCAAAGGCAGTGTAGATTACACTGTAGTCAATGGCCGGATCGTTGTCAAGGAAGGACATCTGGTCAACGTGGACGAGGACAAGCTCGTCGAACAGGCCAACCTTTCCGTTGCTCGGTATCTGAATCAAAACTGACTCTCCTTCTCGAGGGCGTCGGCCGGTTTTATCCGGTCGGCGCTCTTAGCAGAGTGGGCGCAGGATTGGTAACGAAAGCCGTATATCTCCCCTTTCCTTTTCAGCAATATGGTTCCTCCTATAGGCTGTGTCCTGATGATGGACATTGGCCTCATCTGAAAGAAAGAGCACATATTGTTCTGTGCGCTTTCGCCCACGTGATATCCAGTGGCATTGCAGGCATCGTGCGAATCCCGGTATTCATTTGTATTTGTAAAGTATATCTGTCTCTACGGACCCTGTTCCATAGTTAAATCGTAATTTAATTTTCTTCCACTGGTAGCCTTCGCAGCGGCAGAGGCGCTTTACTGGTTCCGCTCTACGGCAGGTCAGCCGAATCATTTCTGCCTTGCATTTACGCTTAAATATACCAATTGATCGTCCGTCATGCTCTGGTAGGATTTGCTGCCCGTCAGCTCCGTGACCAAGGTGTGAGAGAGCTGCCCCTTCTTCGTGGCGTAGGTCATGTATTCCTCCGCCGTCAGGTCCTTGCGCACTCCGTTCACGGTGAAATACTTCCCGGCGCGAGCAGGGAACACATTCTTTTCCCCTGTGGCGTCATAAAGCCGTGTCAGCTCGTCCTCCATAGGGCTGCTCCCCGCTTTCGATGTATAGGCGGGATTTACAAAGTTATCGACGGCCCGCTTGGCTGCTCCGCCGGTGCGCTCCGTGCGCCCCCAGGCGTCGATATAGGGGATCTGGTTGTAATCCCATCCTGGAATCCGCCCGCTGATCCTTCCCAGGGTGTACTGGGCATCCGGCGTCAGGAAGGCGTTCTTTTCCGTGTAGGTGGTCATCCGTTCCTCCTGCCCGGTCCGCTCGAATTGCCCGAGGACGGTCGGAACGCCCTGGGTCAGATAGCTGGTGGCGGCGGTAACCAGGGCGGCGGTGAGCCCGTTCAGGTCCCCCGACGAGGCGTATCCCACCGCGTCGAACACGTCGCTCAGGCTCTGGAGGCAAGACATCTCCAGCAGGGGCTCCGTCACGTTTGCAGAGGCCCTGAGGATAGCGGACAGGGTCAGTGGCTCCTTCTCCCCCTGCGTCATCTCCCATAGGTTTACACCGATGAAGAAGGGCAGGACCTCCGGGGCCAGCCAGTCCAGGGGGATGCTCGTGCCATCCGGCAGCTCCAGCGCATAATTCTGATGCCCCTGCAATTCCGCGAACTTCTTCCGGTCCTTATCGTCCCCTCCGGCGCCCCGCACCAGGCATTGGGCTGCGCAGTATACTCCAAAGGCCAGCAGCCCCGTCCCAGTCATCCCCGCGGAGATGTGGTCGATGGCCTCGGCCCCGCTCAGATTACCCTTGCGCACCTGGTACAGGTCATAGGTTAGTCCTTTCAGCAGCCCGGCTGGGCTGTATTCCAACCCGCGAGCCAGAATGTTGGCCGGGGTCTTGCGGAAGGGAAGCACGCCCTCCATGACGGTGCTGATTCCCTTTCCTACAGGACCCTTCCCCCGGTAACGGCCCAGGTCGCTGATTGCCTGCGACAGGGCGTTGGTATCCCGGTAGGTGGCCTTCTGTGCCTCTTTAATGGCGTAGGCCCGGGCCTTATCCATCCCCTCCCCCGCGGCGATCTGTTCTGCCGAGATGTGGTTGGCCTTGCAGTATTGGGCCAGCGCATAGGCGTAGTGGGGGCGCGAGAACCAGATATCCTCTGCGTCCAGGGCCCTGGTGTTGGACTTCCGGGCCTTCTCCAGCGCCTTGTTCCGGAAGATGACCCGACCCTCCTCGATGTACTGGTTGGCGTTTGCAAAATCGCTGTACTTGCCTCCGCCAAGAGCGGAGTCCTGCACGTTGGCATAATCCGCCCACGCGCTTGACAGCAGCGCCCGGTCGGCCTTGCCCAGGCCCACGGCCCCCTTGGTCCGTTCCAGCTTCCCGCCGGATACCCGGTCTACCGCGCCCTCAATGGCTGTGGCAGTCAGGCTCTTAGCCGCTACCACCGGGGCAAAGAAGGCGTTGCCCACGATGTTCCGAACGTGGGTCCTCGGGTTACCCAGCATGGCCAGGTACCGCCATGCATTCCACTTGTCCACAAACCGGGAGGGCATCTGGCGGCCGATGTCACGGAACAGCTCCTTGGTCGCCTCATCCCGCGCCTTTTGGTCTTTCGCCTTGAGCAGGTTCTCTGCAAGATTCGGGTCTATCTTCAGGTCCGGTGCATTCTTTCCGTACTCTTTCTTCAGTTCTTCCTGAAGGTTTCCCACGCTCCGCTGCACCCCGTAGAGTTGCCCCTCCGGGGACATGCTCTTGAGGATACGAGTGGCCTGCACCGCCTGGGCGGCGTTTCGCTGATGTCCCACCATTTTCGTGAGCACGGTCATGGCGGATTTGAGGTCTCCGGCGTTGGCCGCAGCATTGTACAGAGCCCAGCCGGTGGCCGTATTGGCCTTGGATACCTCGCCTTTTCCCACGGACTCAGACCACTCCGCCAGGGCGGTGGCGTAGCCCTTGTCCCGAATCGTATTCTCAGCGTCTGCGATGGCGGCCTTATCTGTGTAGGTCTCGTAAGAGAACACGCCGGTGGCCGTCAGTTCCTCTATGTTCTGCACGGCGGTATCCGGTGTCGCCCCAGCCTCGAGGATGGTCCGCACGGTCTGAGAGACCTTCCGGTCGTCCGCTGTCCGGCGGGGGACCCAGACCTCCCGGGCCGGCTTCTCGCCCGGTTTCATCGAGCCGTACTGCTCCACCATCCCCTGATATACCTCGTCCACCAACCCACGGATTTCTTGCTGCACCTCCGCTTCACTCCTGGTCCCGTCCTGCACCTGCTTCATCAGGCGGTCGATCTCGCGGGTGAGTTGATCGGAGCCCTTGAGGGAAAATTTTACTTCTTCGCTCCCTTCTCCTCGAACTCCGGGCAATCCTCTCCGGTCAGTACTTTGTCTGGTATTCCCTTCGGATACTTCGGACAGGTTATTGTGTGCAGCACCCTGTTCCTGCACTTGTTGCACTGCTTGACCGTGTTTCTGGGTATCATGGTCTGGTTCGTTTCGTTGGGCATCATTCAGCATCTCCTTCATGTAGATATGGGGACGTCCGTTCTCGTCGGTCGTCACCCTCACAATGTCAAAAATCGTTCCGCGCTGAAAAAGAGCCTCGCTCTCAAAATTGTTTCCAAAGCCCGCAAGGTCCCGTGCGCTGTCGCTGGAAATCTCCATAACCACGCCGTACTTTGCGCCGTCCGCCAAAGGATAACCGTCTGCTTCGGTGGATGTGGAAGTATATGCGCCATAGCGCACAATGTCGCCCTCTGCATGGGCAGAAACAAAAGCGTTGAACTCCTCCTCTGGGTTGGAAACAGCATCAAAGTTCAGCGTACGGTACACGGTTCCCTTGACCTTGGGCAGCTTCTCCAGGGCGCGGTCCAGATCGTCCACCATCTTCTGCTCCGCCTCGGTAAGGCGCTGGCCGTCCCGCAGCTTGGCGTTGACCTTGTAGCTATCGCTACTCTTGTACTGCAAAAGCGCGGCGGTCTCGTCTTCGTTCATGCTCTTCAAAGAGAGTTTCGTTTCGCTCATTGTAGCACCGTGGGCCTTGCCTTGCAAGCTGGCCGCCTGCCTGGCCGCCGCAGTCAGGGCCTGCTCCAGCCGCCGCTCGGCCTGCCTGGCCTGGCTCTTGTATTTTCCGGTCAGCCGGTCGGCCAGGCTGCGGAACACGCCCCGCAGCTTCTCCAGCAGGGTCCGCTTGCCCTGGTTGGCCTGGATGAAGCGGTCCAGCAGCGCCCCGTCCTCCATGAGGCTCCCGGCATAGTCGGCGGCGATCTCGTCCATGGCCTCCAGGTTAGACAGCTCCTGGTCGACCTCTGTGTACCGGCTCTGCTGATCCCACACCAGCGCGTCCACCATGCCATCCTCGGCATTCTCATAATGGGCCATGGCCGCCTCCCGGAAGGCCCGGTACTCCTCCGGGGCCAGCTCCTGGATACGGTGGGTGATCTCGTGGCCGAAAACCGCCCGGACCGGATTCTTCGCGTCCCGGGCGATGGTGATGACGCCGTTTTCAATCTTGCCGTTGGCGGCGCCGCCCCCCACCTGGTCGGCAAAACGCACCTTGATGCCCAGCCGCTGGGCCACCTCGTTTACCTGCCCGGCCACCTTCTGGTCCATGGATTTGGTGTAGTCGTCCCATACCAGCCCGCTGTCCTTCCCGTATACGGTGGTGAAGCCGGCCTTTCGGGCCGCCGCGTCGGCGTCGCTCCTGCCGGACTCGAATGCCGCCCCGCGCTGGGCGTCGGTCAAGGTCCGATCCTTCAGGCTGTCCAGGCTGCGTCCCGCCGCCCCGGCGTTGTAGGCGTGGGCAAAGGCCCGGTAATAGTCCGCCTCGTCCATGTCGCCCCGCCACCCGAGGCGGTATGCCTGGGCGCCATTCTCGCCAAATGCGCTCGTCAGGTCCGCGTCTTGGATGGCGGAAGGCGCGTGAAAGCCGCTCTCCCCCGCCTCGTCCCCGGTAAACCCAGCCTGCGCAGCCCCCACGGATGATTCCGGGCCGGCCTGGGCAGACTGGGTATTGCCACCGGCGGAGGAATCTGCTATAATGGAGGCAGAAGATGGTGCAACATCCGTGCTATGAACGCTGGTCGCGTGACGTCCAGCCGTGGATGTTGTGCCATCGTTCTTTTTCGTGACTTCGATAGCTTCGGGTGTGAAGTGGTACAGTCGATTTCCGCCTCCCGCCCTTTCGTCCTCCACGCGGACACGCATATCAACCAGATACGGGGCTCCGTCAATATACACCGTGGTCATGAGATGGTCATATCCGGCAATCTGCACCCGCCCACGCCGGTCGCCTTCATTGCTGAAATACACGCCATTTTGGGCAATGCGTTCCAGTTGCCCCAAAACAGCGATACTCTCCAGCGGGACCACGCGGTCCGAGTAGCTGCTGGCGGCGAAGGCGGATTCCATCTACATCTTCTCAGAGGACAACGGGAAAATGCACTTGACCGAGATGCAATACCAGAGGCTATGGAATGAATACGCAGAGCAAACTGGAATATCTACGACCGCGCACGAGCTCCAGCACAGCTCTGCAACCATGCTCTTTGAATGCGACGTGGATGTAAATAAAGGACGCGCAGGACTTTTTAGGCCATTCTACGGCGGCGATGACCCAGGATATTTACACTCATGTTCGAGATACGCATCGCAAAAAAACGGCGCAGCTCATCAATGAAAAGCTGCGCCAAAACTAACCGAAATTCTGTGTAGATTCTGTGTCGTAAGCGCTGTGAAAGAAGCGCGTTACTTCTTAAATCATCTTAAGCAAAAGACAAAAGGAAACCCTTGCAACCACTGAGTTTTCAGTAATTGCAAGGGTCTTACCTTATGGCGGAGAAGGAGGGATTTGAACCCTCGCTGCGGTTTCCCACACTACTCCCTTAGCAGGGGAGCCCCTTCGGCCACTTGGGTACTTCTCCAAGCCAATCGACACATATCAATATGGAAAATAAATGGCGGAGAGAGTGGGATTCGAACCCACGGCTCTTTCGAGTCACCGGTTTTCAAGACCGGCTCCTTAAACCACTCGGACATCTCTCCACAGACCGAGTACCGCCCGCGCGCCAAACGCGAGATTTACTATACCATAATTGCCACGGTTTGTCAATCATTCTGGAGAAAAAACCGGAGCCGAAATGGCTCCGGTTTTCTTTCAGGCATAGAAACTGTGGTGGCCGATGGTGGTGACATAAGGCCGGTTCCGGGCCGCCCAACTGTTGGGCGCACGGGTCGGATTCACAAAATAAAGGCTCTCGCCTCCCACCCGGACTCCCTCCAGGCAGAGCTTCGCGGCCAGGACGCTTTCCGCGTTCGGCTCCCGGTAGATAGCCCCAGTACTGGCCGGCGTAAACTGGTTCGGAGCAAACACCACGCCATAGATGGTATTCTGGAATCTGGGACTGGACACCCGATTCAGGATCACCGTCCCCACGGCCAGCTTCCCCTCCAGAGGCTCCCCGCCGCTTTCGGCGTTGATGATGTGAGACAGCCAGTAGAGGTCGTCGCTGTCGTAATAACTCTCGGCCGGCGTGATCGCGCCCGTGCCGCTGTGGACCGAGATCATGCTGTTCTCCTGGTCCCAGTCCACCGAGGCCCCCATGGCCTGCGCCGCCGTCCGAATCGGCACCAGCGTACTGCTGTTCAAGGAAAGTACGCCGTCAGGTACATGCAGTGCGCGGCCGTTGGCCTCAATATAGCAGTTGCCCGGCTTGGCCGTCATGGTCAGGCCGCTGGCCTGGACTACCACCTGGCTGCCGTCCCAGCACACCGAGGCGTCCGGCTGCAGAGCCAGAACGAACTCCGGAAGAGAGACATAGGTGGTCTCATGATAGACGGTCAGGTTCTCGTCGCCTACCAGCTCGCCGTCCACCAAATACAGGGGGCCGCTGGGCAGAGAAGCTGCGTGTTCCCTGCCGATTTCCGCCGCCTGGACGTCATCCAAGACAACCTGTGTGGAGAGATTCGTCACTTTTTCGTCGGTAGCGGCCTCCGCCGCCAGCGCCTTGCTTCCCAGGGGGAGCACCACCATCAGGCAAAGCATGAGACATCCTGTGCGCCACTTCATGTCACGTGCTTCCTCCTTCTGTTTGTTTTTGTTCTTCACTTTTTGTAACCAGATTGTAACCCATTTTTCAGAAAATTGCAACCCCTATTTTTTCCGACCTTCTGTCGAATGCCCCGACCTGCTGCGGCGCAACGCTTTCCCTCGTTTGCCTTCTCCCCTGTCCGACTGCTTTTTCGCTTGTTTGCACGTCAAAATCCTTCGGTCCCGAAATGACAAAAAGCAAGCCGCCGCGTACGGTGGCTTGCTTTTTGTCCGTATCAAGGGGGCTACCGCCCGGAAGCTGCGGCCCGTGCGTCCTCCTCCTGCACCTGCCGGTCCAGCTTTCGCATTTCCGGGAGGATAAAGAGGGCTACGATCACGCCGGAGGAAAGATCCGCAATGGGACCTGCATAGAGGATGCCGTCCAGTCCCCAGAAAAGGGGCAGGATCAGCAGCAGCGGAATCAGCAGAAGAAGCTGCCGCAGCATGGACAGCAGCGACGCCTTCAGGGGCTGGCCGGTAGCCTGAAAATAGTTGGTGGATACCACCTGAAATCCCGCGCAGAAGATGCCGAACAGATAAATGCGCATGCTGCGGACGGCAAAGTCCGTAAAAGCCGGGCTGGCCGACCCAAAGAGGCTCAGAATCACATGGGGGATGGTCTGGCACAGCAGCCAACCCAGCGTTACCGCCACCGTAGCCGCCGCAACGGCCCGGAGGTAAGCGCCTTTGACCCGATGAAACTTTCGTGCGCCGCGGTTGAATCCCAGAATGGGCTGCGCCCCCACGCCGATGCCGATGCAGAAGGCCAGCAGAATCATGGCTACCTTCATCACGATCCCCATGGCCGCCTGCGCCGTCACCGCGCCTACCTCACTGCGGCTGCCGTAATACAGCAGGGAGTTGTTCATCACAATCTGCATGATCACAGAGACCGCCTGGGTAATGCCCGCGGAGATCCCCAAGGACACCACCCGGCCCCAGATGCTCCCTTCCGGGCGCATGGCGGACAGGCGGAAGCGCATGTGCCGGCTGCGGGTGGCAAAGTAGGCCAGCAGGATCACCGCAGAGATGATCTGGGAGGTGATGGTAGCGATGGCGGCGCCCTTGACCCCCCAGTGAAACACAAAAATGTAGATGGGATCCAGCACCGTGTTCAAGATGGCGCCGATCAGTATGCCGTACATGGACAATCTGGGACTACCGTCGGTCCGCGCCATGTTGGACAGGGCGATGCCCATCATATTGAAGGGGGCTCCCAGCAAAAGGATGGAGGCGTAGTCCTTGGCGTAGGGCATCACGGCCTCTCCCGCGCCGAACACCCGGAGTATCGGCTCCAAAAAGAGCAGCCCCGACGCCAGCAGGAGCACTCCGGCCCCCAGCGCCATGACAAAGACGTTGTTAAGCGTGCGGTCGGCCTCTTCGTTCTTCCCCTCCCCCAGCTTAAGGGCGGCGTAGGCGCTGCCGCCGGAGCCAATGAGGGTGGCAAAGGCCAGCATGATCGTCACCATGGGAAAGGACACCGTGGTAGCGGCGTTGCCCAGCTCCCCGACTCCCTGGCCGATGAAAATCTGATCCACGATGTTGTAGATGGAGTTGACCAGCATGGAAATGACCGACGGAATGGAGAAGTTGAGCAGCAGCCGTCCAATGGGCTGGTAGCCCAGCGGATTGCCCGCCGCCCGCTCCTCCACGCTGACAGAACGCTCAGGGCTCACGGTCCAATCCCTCCTGTCGGATGTAGTTCAGAGCATTTTCCGCCATGTGGGCGAGCAGCTTGTCCGCCTGCTCGATCTCCTCCTGGCACATGCCCCGGGTTAGGATCCCATTCCACCGCTCCCGGGCGGCAAACACTTTCTGCACGATGGGTTCCGCCGTCGGCGTAGTGTAGAGCCGCCGCATCCTCCGGTCCTGCGGGTCCGGCTCGGAGCGGATATACCCCTCCTCCTCCAGCTTCTGCACCGCCCGGGTGGCCGTTCCCTTGTCAAACTGTCCCAGACGCGCCAAGTCCAGTACGTTGATTCCCTGGTGCTCAAAAATACGCAAAAGGAAAAACTGCTGCCCACAGCCAATGCAGTACGGGGCCAGCTCCCGGTCATAAAATCGGTTGGCCTGCCGGTAAAGGATTGAGGCGTGCCGGCCCAGATAATAGGTCTTTTTCATACTGCCCCTCTTTCATTTTTCTATCATCGTTGCATATTCAACAAAAGATAGTATATCGCCCCGTTCTTGCCCCGTCAACCGTCAATACGCCGGATGGAGGCCCCGTTTCCCATCTTGCTCCGGCAGTTCCCCCGTTTTCTCCAGAGGATTCGCCCCTTTTATCACCCAATTCCCTTTTCCGCATAGAGTGAGGTAGACCCATTGAAAGGAGCGCACGTTCATTATGGATGAATCTTTCACGCCGGGCAATCGCTCTGCCGGGCGCAATCCGCCGGACGTCCTACCGGAGATGGCGCTGCCCGCAGCCCCCCTGCCCCCTCTGGCCCCCGAAGAACCGCCGCAGGGCCCCGGGCCGGAACCGTCCGCCGCCTTCCCCTTCTTCCCCGAAGAGAGCCAGCTTGAGCCTCCGGACACGGAGAGGGAGCCGTTCTCCGTGGCCCCGCTTCCCCCCGTTACCGGCCGAACGGAATTGCCCGGGTGCCCGGCCGGCGCCCCCTCCATCCCGCCGTCCCCCCACTACTGCACGGTGCGCTTTTTCCATGCGGCGGCGGGTTTGGAGCCGGTCCGCATCACGGTAGGCCCCCTGTTGATGACCAGCGGCCTGGCTTACGGCGGCAGGACCGGCTACACACGGATCTCCGACGGCTTCCGCCTGGTCACCGTGACCAGCGCCTACACCCCTCGCACCATCCTGTTTCAGCAGACGCTGCCCTTCCGTGCCGGGGAACTCATCACCATAGCCGTGGTACATACCTCCTCTGGCCTCGACCTGCTGCGCATCTCCGACCTGCCCTGCGACAACCGCCCTGCTGGACGCGCCTGCATCCGGGCCGTCAATCTGTGTTATGGCAGCCCCGCCCTGGACATCTTTCTGGATGACGGCCGTCTGGTCTTTTCCGATGTAGGCTATAAAGAAGTCACCGCCTTCCGCCAGGCCCGTCCTCAGGAGTACGGCTTTTCCATCCTGCAGGCCGCCTGGCTGCCCACACCCTACCCCACGGATATCGAGACGGTGGGCAATCTGCCCGCCGTAGCCTCGTATGACGATTCATCCGACTACGGCGGCGTGCGTCCGCTGGCCTCCTTCTATCTAGAGGCCAAGGCCAACAGCATCTACTCTCTCTATCTGCTGGGCCGCTGGGACGGCGCCCCGCCCTTGCAGGTCCAGGTCGTGGAGAGCCTCTAATTCCACGCGCAAAAACGCGGACGGCTCTGCCGTCCGCGTTTTTCAGTCCGCAAAGGCCCCCTCAGACCTCCGCCTGGGGCTCCGCCAGCGCCAGCCCCGCGATTTCATCTACAGGCAGGGAAAACAGGATGCCCCGCGCCTGCGTGTTGATTCCTGCGGTCTTGCTCACCCGCTCCATCACCATCTGCCGGATGGAACGCGGTACCAAGATGGTTACAATTTCCTTCTCCGGGCGGACCGCCCCCTCTCCGGACCGCTCCCCCTCCTCATAGCCCAGCCTGCGGGCGTGCAGGACGGTACCGCCTCTGGCTCCCGCCGCCTGGGCGGCCTCCATCACCAGGTCGGTGCAGCCGTGGTTCACCACCACCACCACCAGGTCATTTTTCCCCTTTTCTGCCATAGACGTTCCCTCCTGTTCCCTGCCCCAGTCCTCCCGGGCCGCCGAGCGATTGAGAATTTTAGACACCACGCCACTGACGCTGGACAGCGGCATAGTAAAGATGATCCCCTTTCCAGGGCTTGACAACTGGAGCTTTTCCGCCGCCCGGACCAGCAGGCCGTGGGCCGCAGGCTCTGGGACGGCGGTGAGGAGCACGTCCTTCTGCGTTTCCCCCAGGCCCAGATAGTCCAGAATGTCGGAATTGGCTGTGCCGTGGCCCAGACAGGCATAGTGAAAGGGCAGGCCGGCGGCTTTAAACAGGTCCACGGCCTTGGAGCTCCGTCCCCGGTCCACAATGGTCACCATCAGCTTGATCACAGCGTCACCCATCGGCCTCGTCCTCCTCTGTATAGCTTATGATCTCGTCCGCGCCCTCCGCCAGGGCCAGCTCCAGCTCCTCGGGGCCGTGGGCGATCCGCCACTGGTAGACCAGGCCCAGGACCTGAATGGCGATGAGCGGCGTCATGGCCACCATGGCCACCACGCCGAAGGCGTCGGTGAGCACGTTGCCTCCCAACGCCTCACAGGCTCCCATGGTAAAGGGCAGCAGGAAGGTGGCCGTCATAGGCCCGGAAGCCACGCCGCCGGAGTCGAAGGCGATGGCGGTGAACACCTTGGGCACCTGGAAGCTGAGGCCCAAAGCGATGGCGTAGCCCGGCACCAGCAGCCACAGAATGGAGATGCCGGTCAGCACCCGCGTCAGGGCCAGGCCCAGGGCCACAGCCACACCCAGGGAGAGCGCCAGCCCCATGGCCTTCTGCGGGATGGCGCCGCCCGTCAGATCCTCCACCTGCTGGTTGAGGACATGGACGGCGGGCTCGGCCGCCACGATGAAATAGCCCACCACCATGCCGATGGGGATCAGCACCCAGCGGTAGGGCAGCCCGGCGATCTGAGCCCCCAGGTAATGTCCGGCGGGCATGAAGCCCACATTCACGCCGGTGAGGAACAGCACCAGCCCCACATATGTATAGAGCATACCCACCACGATCTTGATGACCGTCTTGCGCTTGAGCCGGAGGGAGACGATCTGGAACAGGGTGAAAAAGGCCACAATGGGCAGCAGGCCCAGCGCCACCTCCTGCATGTAGGCGGGCAGGCCGGCGGCAAAATACTGCCCCACATCGGCGGTGGTCTCCAGGTCCGGGATGGAGAACGGGGTATAGCTGAGCTCTGAGGTGCGGTAGCACAGCCCCAGCACCATGACGGCCAGGATGGGGCCGATGCTGCACAGGGCCACCACGCCGAAGCTGTCCTCCTCGGAGCGGCGGCCGGCATGCAGCGCGGTCAGGCCGGCGCCCAATGCCATGATGAACGGCACCGTAATGGGCCCTGTAGTGACGCCGCCGGAATCGAAGGCCACCGCCAGGAACTCCTTGGGCACCAGAAAGGCCATCACAAAGACCACTCCGTACAGGCCGATGAGCAGCTTATTGAGGGGCCAGCCGAACTTGGCCCGCAGCGCGGCTACCGCCAGGAACCCCCCCACTCCCACCGCCACGGTGAGGATGATGACCAGATCCGGAACAGCGGGAACCTGGCGGGCCAGCACCGTCAGGTCCGGCTCGGCAATGGTGACAAACACGCCGATGACAAAGCACAGTGGAATGATCCTCCAGAGCCGTTTCCCCTTGGAGATCTGGCTGCCGATCCCATCCCCGATGGGCATCATGGCCAGATCCACGCCCAACGAGAAGAGCCCCACGCCTACAATGAGTAGCAGGGCTCCAACCAGAAAGAGCATCAGGGAGGATACCGGCATGGGCGCCATCGTGAAGCTCAGCAGCAGCACGATGGCCGTGATCGGTACGACCGAGGACAGGGCCTCCTCTATCTTTTCCTTGAGTCTCTTATTCATTGACGCCTCCTTTACCAGAAAATATTTTGTGTTCGATTTATTTTACCATAACAGGGCTTTTTCTGTAAATCTTTACCGTGTAAATTTTGTGTAAAGAACACAGGGTCGGCTTAACCGGCCCTGTGTTTCCCTAAAAATGTTTTGTTTTCCGCCCTATTCGGTCCTTTCCCGGTCCTCTTGGATCAGCAGCTTCAGCGCACCGATGCCCACCTCAATGGCGGCGGACAGATCGTGGCTCTCGGTCTGTTCCAGACCGGCGGCCTCCCGCTCCTGGTTCCAGATCACATGGAAGCAGGAGCCGCAGCGCACGCCCAGGGCGGCGGCGCAGCAGAACAGGGCGGCGGACTCCATCTCAGAAGCCAGGACCCCAAGGCGCTTCCACGCCTCCCACTTGGCCAGCAGTTCATAGCCGACCGGCATCCGCGTCGGGTCGTGCTGGCCATAAAAGGAGTCCTTGCACTGCACCACCCCGGCGTGCCAAGGCTTGCCCAGCGCCTTGGCCGAAGCCACCAGGGCCTCCTGGACGTGGTAGTCGGACACGGCTGGGAATTCGATGGGGGCGTATTCCCGGCTGGCGCCCTCATGGCGCACGGCACCGGTGGCGATAACCACGTCGTCGCTCTTGACCGGCAGGGCGATGCCGCCGCAGGTACCCACTCGGATAAAGGTATCTGCCCCGATGGCGGCAAGCTCCTCCATGGCGATGACGGCAGAGGGGCCGCCGATACCGGTGGAGCACACCGAAACCTTTTCTCCCAGCAGCTTGCCGGTATAGGTGGTATATTCCCGGTTGGACTGCACCTTCACCGGGTCGTCAAAATAGGCCGCGATTTTTTCGCAGCGGCCCGGGTCGCCGGGCAGGATGCAGTACCGGCCCACGTCCCCCGGGGCGCATTTGATATGAAACTGCTGCTCATGCTGGTGCATGGACTCACCTCCAAAATATGCGGCCATGCCGCTGTGCGGTTGATTCTGTACGTCTCATTATAGCGTTTTTTCCTGCGCTTTGCAAGATTCCCACCGTTTCAAACAGGCGCCCCCGGCCGGCAGGGGCCGGCCGGGGGCAGATCGGATGCATTGGATCAGGCGGCAGGGATATACGGCTCACTGTCGTCCGGCCCCTCTGGCAGCAGCGGCGCCTCGGTGGGGGGCTCTGTGGGCGGCACAGTCTCACCGCTTCCCCCGCCGGAGCCCGCCTCCGTCCAACCCACGGGCCAGGTGGAGGGGTCATACGGGTCAAACTTCTCCCATTCCTCCACCGTGGGGTAATCCTCCGGGCCCGGCCAGGTAGCGGGATCTCTCGGGTCCACCACCTTGGGCGTCTCGGGCGCCACGGGCTGCGTGGTGTGCAGATCGCAGTAGGCCGCCTGGCCCAGATTGTCCAGATACTCCTTCAAGAAGATGTTGTCCGACACGCTGACCGCGCCGATCCCGGCCGCATTCAGGTTTTCCCGCCGCGGGAAGTCCACCACCGACACCTCCATCTGGCTCTCCTCCGGGCAATAAGGGCCTGCCAGATGGAACACGCCGGTGGAATTGCCCTCCGCGTCCTTAATGGGGGAGTTGGAGCAGATGGTGATGGGGACGTGATAGGTGCAGAACTCGGTCGGCGCGTCTCCGGCGGCCAGGGTCACGCTGACCACCCGTTCCCCCTGTCCGGTGACGGTGCGGATATCCTTGTTGCAGTACTCGGTAGCCTTCATACCGCTGTCCTTGCAGACCTGTACCGTCACGGTCTGTACGCTCTCCGGCTTGGCAAAGCTCCTATTCTCCAAGCCCTCGTGGAGCTGGCTCATCACCTTGCGCCACAGGCCGATGGAGGGGTTGTTCAGGGAAGAGCCCAGCCGCTCCTGCTGGTCGTAGCCCGTCCACACCACCGCGGTGTAGTAGGGCGTGTAACCCGCGAACCACAGGTCCTTCCGGCTGGAGGTGGTGCCCGTCTTGCCCGCCATGGACATGCCGTCAAACCGACCGCTGGAGCCAGTGCCGCCGGAGGTCATGACGCTCTGGAGCATGGTGTTCATATACCACGCGGTGGACTCCTTAAGCACCGTATGGGTCTCCGGCTGGTTGTCCAGCAGGACCTCGCCGTTGGAATCCAGCACCTTGGTGTAGGTGCGGGACTCAATATACACGCCGTTCCGGGGAAAGGCGGAGTAGGCGGCCGCCATCTCCCGGACCGTCACACCGTTGGTCAGGCCGCCCAGGGCCAGGGGGGCGATGTCGATGTCGGAGTAGGTTTGGCCGTTGATCTCCTTGGACTCCACCAGAGTGGTGATGCCGAAGCCGTTCTCGCCGGTCAGGTACTGATAGGCCAGCTCCGGGGAGCTGTAGTTGGCCATGATCTTGACCGCCACGGTATTGACCGAGCGCTTGAGGGCGTCGGACACCATAGTCAGGCCCCGGTAGCCGGCGGGCGTGTTGATGGGCCAGCCGCCCGCCCGGCTGTTGTTGTACGGCGAGTCGTCAATGACAGTGGCGGGGGTGATGAGTCCCATGTCGATGGCCGGTCCGTAGACCGACAGGGGCTTGATGGAGGAGCCGGAGGGCCGGACCGCCTGGGTCGCGCGATTGAAAATCAGGCTGCTCTCCTTCTCCCCCATGCCGCCGGAGAGGGCGGCCACATTGCCGGTGGCGTTGTCGATCACCACGATGGCGGACTGGAGCTGCTGCCCGTCGTTGGAGATGTAGGGCAGGTTGTCCAGGTTTTCATACACACTGTCCACCGCGGCCTGGGCTTTGGGGTCAAAGGTGGTATACACCGACAGGCCGCCGCTGTAGAACATCTGCTTGACGTACTCCTCCGACCAGCCGTTGCCGCTGTCCACCAGATCCTGAATCACGTCCCGAATCACCTGGTCCTGGAACCAGGTATACACCACCTTGGGCTTGCTGGTGTCCTCGCCCCGGACAAAGACCAGCTCCTGGGCCACCGCCGCGTCGTACTCCTCTTGGCTGATGTAACCCTGATCCAGCATCTGATAGAGGATGTTCTCCTGGCGGTTCTTGTTGCGCTGGACGTTGGTCACCTTTTCGCCCGTCTCCGGGTCGGTGATGATCAGGTCCAGGTAGGGGTCATAGATGGAGGGGTTGTTGGTGATGCCGATCAGGCTGGCGCACTCGGCCAGCGTCAACTCGGAGACGTCCTTGCCGAAATACTCATAGGAGGCCGTATAGACGCCCCGGCAGTTCTCCCCCAGATAAATATAATTCAGGTACCACTCCAGGGTCTCCTCCTTGGAGTGGTTGCGGTCAAAGTCCAGCGCCCGGAAGATCTCCAGGATCTTCCGCTTTACCGTCACCTCGTCCTGCTCAGTCACATTTTTGATGAGCTGTTGGGTGATGGTGGAGCCGCCCTGGATATCGCCGCCGGTGAACATGGTGAGCACTCCTCGGGCGGTCCGGAGCCAGTCCACGCCGTGGTGGTCGTAAAACCGCTTGTCCTCGATGGCCACCGCCGCATGGACCAGGTTTTCCGGGATATCCGCATAGGACACCCATTTGCGGTTCTCGTCCCCGTGGACGGTCAGCCACTCCACGTCCGCGCCGGTGTTCGGATCCGTGTAATAGATGGTGGTGGACAGGTCCACGGAAAACTTGGTCAGGTCCAGCGGCGCCTGCGGCATGATGACCGTCTTGATGTAGACGGCCGCAAAACAGGCCAGGATGGCGCCGGTGGTGATACCGATGAGCAACAGCGTGCCCAATACCTTCAAAATATTCAGGGCGATCTCTGCTCCGGCGGCCCGTTTCCTGCGCCTCCGGCCGGGACCCGGGCTCTGGGGCGTGTGGTTTGTCTCTGCCAAATAAATAACCTCCGTTCCCGGCGGTGCGCCGCCGTACGGTCCTATACATACGTTCTCTGTCCGGTCCGTGCAGACCCGCGGTCCGCCGTACAGCCGCTTTGCCCGCATGGGGGCATATAAGCATTCCGCCGCGGCGGAATCTTTTTCCGCCACGGCGGAGCCCGCGTCGAGGGCGCGGACCTTGCTGTTATTATAGCATATTTTGTTGATTTGTCCACCCTAAAAAATTCCATTTTTTGGTGCAGATGCCGCCGGGTCGGAAAATTTGGTATGTCCCCCACTTGCATTTTTTCCGTCTCCGGGGTAGAATAAGGCCAAGAACAGAAGGGACGGTGCCACCATGAGCGACGAGTACGGCGGCAATTTTATCACCCTCACCGATGAGGACGGACACGAAATCGAATTGGAGCACTTGGACACCATCGAGTTCAACGGCTCCGTCTACATGGCCTTCTTCCCCGCCGAGTACGCGGACGAAAACGGCCAGCCTCCCGCCGATGAGGAAGAGGACGCCGGCCTCATCATCCTGAAGGTGGTCTCCGTGGACGGTGAGGAACAGCTCTCCACCCTGGACAGCGAGGAAGAATTGGAGGCCGTCTATCAGCAGTTTATGGAGGAACTGTTTGAGGACGAGGACGAATAAGGGCGTTCAGACGCAAATCACTCCTGCTCGGTGCGTGATGGTTTCTTTTTAAACCCACATCTCTGAAACGGGACGCCCCCCTCGCGCCGTGGCTTGCAGGCCTCCCGGCACAGGCTTCGCCTGTGCCGGAAGTTGGAAGCAGTAAAGCGGCGCGGAGGCGACCCACCTGCCGTTGCGTGCAGGTTTTAATCAGGGCCACACGGCCAGAGCGGGAGCTTTTTTCTCTTCTTCTCCGTCTTTATCTACGGACGATAAAGGCGGATTTTTCTTGCCCAAACGGGAAAATATATTTTGAACGTTCTGTAAAATATCGGCATTCTCTCCGCCCGGAGCGTGTTTTTAGGCTTGAAAGCCATGTCCATATCCTGTATAATGCACTGATGTGTACTGAACAACAACGAGAGGACTGAAATACATGAGCGCATCCAGAGAAAAAAAGCAGCGTCAGGGCGATGGACTCAGCGAGAAGCAGCGCCGCGAGGCGGAAGAGGCCCAGAAGGCCCGCAGCAAGAAGATCCTCTACACCGTCATCGGCATTGTCTGCGCTGTCCTGGTCATCGCACTGCTGGTTTGGAATTCGAACTTCTTCCAGCGGCGCACCGTAGCCGCCACCGTGGGCGACAAGCAGTATACCGTCGGCGACGTGGCCTTCTATTACAACAACGCCAAGCAGACCATTCGCAACTACGCCAACTACGGCCTGGTCACCTACAACGCCTCCCTGGCCGACGACCAGCAGACCATCGACGACACCACCGCCCAGAACCTGAGCCTGTATGTGGGGCTCACCGCCGAGGCCGGACAGACCTACGCCCAGTTCTTCCAGGACCGCGCCCTGGAGGCCCTGCAGAACGAGGCCCTGCTGTGCGCCGCCGCCGCTGAGGACGGCTACACCCTCTCCGACGCAGGCAAGCAGAGCGTCGAGGAGTCCGTCACCAGCTACAAGCAGTCCGCCACCGATTACGGCTATACGCTGGCCGCCTATCTCCGCGCGGTCTACGGTCCCTATATGACCGAGAGCACCTTCCGTGAGCACCTCACCAACTCCACCTTGGCCAGTGAGTACGCCCAGCACTATCAGGAGAGCCTTACCTACTCCGACGAGGAGCTGACCGCCTACTACCAGGAGCACGCCGACACCATGGATACCTTCGACTTCCGTGCCTTCTATATCAGCGGCGCCCCCGCCGCCAAGACGGATGCCGACGGCAACACTGTGGAGGCTACCGACGCGGAGAAGGCCGCCGCCATGGGCCTGGCCAAGACCCAGGCCGACGCCATGCTGCGCCGGCTCCAGGACGGCGAGGCATTCAACGCCGCCGCCAAGGACTATGCCGCAGAGGACGCCAAGGCCAACTATGACGACCCCGACTACAACCGGCAGACCCGGCTGGGCAGCGCCGTCGCCTCCTATGATTACGCCGAATGGCTGACCGACTCCGCCCGAAAGGACGGCGACGTCACCGTGGTGGAGAGCAGCAGCGGTTACTATGTGCTCCAGTTCCACGGCCGCTGGCTGGATGACACGACCCACTATTCCGCCGATATCCGCCATATCCTGGTCATGGCCGAGACCGGCGAGCCCGTCCAGAACGAGGACGGCACCACCACCACGCCCGAGCCCACCGAGGAGCAGTACGCCGCTGCCAAGGCCAAGATCGAGTCGATCCAGGCCGAGTTCGAAGCCGGCGATCGGACGGCCGACTCCTTCGCCAAGCTGGCGGAAACCTATTCCGAGGACCCCGGCTCCAACACCAACGGCGGCTTCTATAAGGTGACCCAGTCTACCAGCTTCTTCGCCGATTTCAAAAACTGGTGCCTGGACGAAAGCCGCCAGAGCGGCGATCTGGGCGTCATCCAGAACACCCAGAGCAGCCAGTGGGGCTATCATCTGATTTACTTCCAGGACTGGGGCCCCCTGGTCTGGAAGAACACCGCCCAGTCCGCTCTATCCAGCGCCGACACCAACGCCTGGATCGAGAGCCGGATGCCCTCCTACCCCACCGCCGCGGTGGAAAAGGGCATGGCCAAGGTCATCGGTTAACTCCCATACCGCGGTTCCCGCAGAGGCAGGCACCTCTGCGGGAACTTTTATCATGGAGGCGATCTTATGTCTGAAGCGTTTCTCCGGGCCGAGATGCTGCTGGGCTCCGAAGCTATGTCGGTCCTGTCCGGCGCCCATGTGGCCGTGCTGGGCCTGGGCGGCGTGGGCAGTTGGTGCGCCGAGGCTCTGGCCCGCACCGGCGTGGGGGCTCTCACTCTGGCCGACCACGACACGGTGGGGCTCTCCAACCTGAACCGGCAGGCGGAGGCGCTCCACTCCACCCTGGATCAGCCCAAGGCTCAGGCAATGGCCGCCCGGGTGCGGGACATCAACCCCGCGTGCCGGGTTACCCCCCTCTCCTTTCTCTATTCCGCCGAGAGCCGGGAGGAATTTTTTGCAGGGCAGTTCGACTATATTGTGGACGCCATTGATCTGGTATCCTGCAAGCTGGACCTGATCCAGACCGCCCTGGAACGGCAGATCCCCATCCTCTCCGCCCTGGGCACCGGCAACAAGCTGGACGCCTCTCTGCTCCGGGTCAGCGACATCGAAAAGACCGAGGGCTGCCCGCTGGCCCGGGTGGTTCGCAGAGAGCTGCGCCGACGAGGCATCCGTCACCACAAGGTAGTCTGGTCCCCAGAGGAGGCCCGCAGGACGGCTCAGCCGGAATCCCCACCCCCCGGCCGCCGCAGCGTCCCCGCCAGCGTAGTGTGGGTCCCCGCCACCGCCGGACTGCTGCTGGCCAGCGAGGTAGTCCGGGACCTGACCGGCGTCCGGTGACAGCCGCTTTCTTCCTGTGCTGGGAATAAAACATCCCCCCATTGGCAAACTAAGGCCAATGGGGGGATGTTTTTTTATGGAACGAAAACGAGCCTGGCTGGCTCCCGCGGTAGCGGGCGGGCTCGCCGGCATCGCCAACGGCTTTTTTGGCGGCGGAGGCGGCATGGTGCTGGTCCCATTTCTCACCCGGCGGTGCGGGCTGGACCAGCGGCGGGCCTTTGCCACCTCAGTAGCTGTTATCCTGCCGCTGTGCATTCTGTCCTCCGTCATCTACTTTTTCCGGGGTGGGCTGGACCTGACGGCCGCCCTCCCCTATCTGGCGGGCGGCCTCCTTGGCGGCTGGGCAGGCGGCAAGCTCTTCCGACGCGTCAACATGATTTGGCTGCGCCGGGCATTTGCCCTGCTCATCCTCTACGGCGGCGCAAAGTCGCTTTTCGGCCTGTGAGCTGGCTCGTCCCGGTCCTGGCCGGTGCCGCGACCGGTGTACTCTCCGGCTTCGGCGTGGGGGGCGGCACCCTGCTGCTCATCTACATGACCGCCTTTGCCGGGGTGGAACAGCATCTGGCCCAGGGCATCAATCTGCTCTACTTCCTCCCCACCGCCGCCACTGCGCTGCCCGCCCACCTAAAAAACGGTTACGTGGACAAGCCCGCCGCCCTCCCCGCCATCGCGGCTGGACTGGCCGGCACCGCCTTGGCCGCCTGGGTGGCCACCGCCCTGGACGTGACCCTGCTCCGACGCTTTTTCGGGGCCTTCCTGCTCTATATCGGCGTGACCGAGCTGTTCCGGAGGGCCCCAAAGGAGTCCGACTCCGAAACAGATATTCCCCCAGGATCGGCGTAGCGCCGCTACTCCCGGGGTTCCATTCGCTTTCTGGTCAAATACCCCTCCAAAATCAGTGCAGCCGCCACCGCGTCCACATTTTTCCTGTGGCTCTTCATCTTCTTCCCGCCGGCATGAAGGATGGCGTGGGCTTCGATGGTGGTGCGGCGCTCGTCCCAGAGCACCGGCGTCAGCCCCGCCGCCCCGGCCACCTGCTCGGCAAAGGCCCGGTACCGCTCTGCCCGGGGGCCCTCGGTCCCATCCATGTTCCGGGGAAAGCCCAGGACCAGCTCCTCCACGCCGTGCACCCGGACCAGCCGGGCAATCTCCTCCGCCACAACTTCCGGCCTGCGGCTTTGGATGACCGCGGTGTGCCCGGCCAACAGGCCGGTCGCATCTGAAATGGCGATGCCCGTCCGGGCGTCGCCGTAGTCAATTGCCATGATACGCATCATTTCACTCCTTTTTCCTCCATTATCAGGGCAAAACCCCGGATTGTCAATGAAAATTCCCCTTGACGTTTCCCGTCAAATGTGGTACTCTAATCTTACCTATGAAAAGGGCTCTTTTTTTGTGCGCATTTTTACGGTGTATGCGGGCAAAACCCTTCCCCGCCTCAGGCGGACATAGGGAGGCAGACAATGCCGAATCCTCACCGTAGCGTCTCGGCGCCTATGCGCGCCTTACGTTGCTGGATTCGGCGGACAAGGCCGGGTCCGGCGTTTTTTATGTCCGGAAGCGGTCATATATTAAAGGAGGTGCCGAAACATGGCAAAGGCCGGCGCGCGGGTGAAGATCACCCTGAGATGCTCCGAGTGCAAGCAGCGCAACTATGTCACCAACAAGAACAAGAAGAATACCCCCGACCGTCTGGAGCGGAACAAGTACTGCCCCTTCTGCAGAAAGCACACGCTTCACACCGAGACCAAGTGATGAGCTGCGGAAGTGTCACAAGAAAGAAGGGTGTAACTGAATGTCTGAGAACGAGAAGATCGAAAAGGCCACGACGGACGAGGAGCTGACGACCGCGCCCAGCAAGCCTGCGAAGGCTCAGAAGGACAAGAAGGACGATAAAAAGTCCAAGCCCGGCATCTTCCAGCGCATCGGACGCTGGTTCCGCGAGATGAAGAGCGAGCTGAAAAAAGTCGTTTGGCCCAGCGGCAAGCAGACCGTGAGCAACACCATCACCGTCATCGTATGCGTGATCGTGGTGGGCGCCTGCATCTGGATTTTCGACGGTCTGGCCGGCGCCATCGTGCGTGCGCTGCTGGCTCTGGCCGGCAAGGCCTAGGGAGCGGGTCATGGCTGATAGCGCGAAGTGGTATGTGGTCCATACCTATTCCGGTTATGAGAACACGGTCAAGGCCACCATCGAAAAGCATGTGGAAAACCGCAACATGCATGATCTCATCGACGAGGTGAAGATTCCCCTGGAAACCGTCACCGAGATCACCGACAACGGCCCCAAGGTCGTGGAGCGCAAGGTGTTTCCCGGCTATGTGCTGGTCAAGATGATCATGACCGACGAGTCCTGGCATCTGGTCCGCAACGTCCGCGGCGTCACCGGCTTTGTGGGCTCCGGCACCAAGGCCATCCCCCTCACCGAGGACGAAATTTCCGCCTTGGGTGTGGAGAAGCGGGAAGTGGTGGTCGCCTACGCGGTCGGCGATACCGTCAAGATTACCGACGGCGCTCTGGAGTCCTTCCTTGGTGCCGTGGAGGAGATCGACCTGGACCGCAGCAAGGTCCGCGTGGTCGTATCCATGTTCGGACGGGAGACCCCGGTAGAGCTGGAGCTGGACCAGGTGGAGCCCGTCCAAAGCTGAACCCGGGCGCGTAACGCGCCCTCCCCCCGCACGTGGGAGGAATCCGTACCGGATTCCGTCCGACCACATTTATTCGTAGGAGGTGCTCATTGTGGCACAGAAAGTAACTGGTTACGTAAAACTGCAGATTCCGGCCGGCAAGGCGACTCCCGCTCCTCCCGTCGGTCCCGCTCTGGGCCAGCACGGCGTGAACATCGCCGCCTTTACCAAGGAGTTCAACGAGCGGACCAAAAATGACGTGGGCCTCATCATCCCCGTGGTCATCACCGTCTATGCCGACCGTTCCTTCACCTTCATCACCAAGACCCCTCCCGCCGCCGTGCTCATCAAAAAGGCGTGCAACCTCGAGTCTGGTTCCGGCGTCCCCAACAAGACGAAGGTCGCCACCATCAGCAAGGAGGACGTGCGCAAGATCGCCGAGACCAAGATGCGCGATCTGAACGCCTCTTCCATCGAGTCCGCCATGAGCATGATCGCCGGCACCGCCCGTTCCATGGGCGTCGTGGTCGGAGAATAAGGGAAGGAGGGAAATACGATGTTTAGAGGTAAGAAATATCAGGACAGCGCAAAGCAGATCGATAAGGCCATGCTGTATGACACCGCCGAGGCCATGGATCTGGTGGTCAAGACCGCTCCCGCCAAGTTCGACGAGACCGTGGAGCTCCACGTGAAGCTGGGCGTTGACTCCCGTCACGCCGATCAGCAGGTCCGCGGCGCCATCGTCCTCCCCCACGGCACCGGCAGGACCCAGCGCGTGCTGGTCTTCGCCAAGGGCGACAAGGCCGAGGCCGCCAAGGCCGCCGGCGCCGACTTTGTGGGCGAGATGGACATGGTTCAGAAGATCCAGCAGGAGAACTGGTTTGATTATGACGTGGTGGTCGCCAGCCCCGACATGATGGGCGTTGTGGGCCGTCTGGGTAAGATCCTGGGCCCCAAGGGCCTGATGCCCTCTCCCAAGGCCGGCACCGTCACCCCCGATGTGGCCAAGGCCGTCACCGAGATCAAAGCCGGTAAGGTGGAGTATCGTCTGGATAAGACCAACATCATCCACTGCCCCATCGGTAAGGTCTCCTTTGGCGCCGAGAAGCTGGCCGAGAACTTCAGCGCTCTGATGAGCGCCATTGTCAAGGCCAAGCCCGCCGCCGCCAAGGGTCAGTATATCAAGAGCTGCGTGGTGGCCTCCACCATGGGACCCGGCGTCAAGGTCAACGGCGCCAAGCTGATGTAAGGTCCGGTATTTTCCAAGGAACATACCCTGGCTTAAACTTGCTCTGTTTTTCTTGACAAGCCGACCAAAAGCTGATATATTATATTTCGCGTTCCAGAGACAGCAGGTGGGGTCATTCCCCGTAAATCCTGCCGAGGAAGCCAGTCGAATGTTTTTTCGTGCTGTCTTCATGTCTTGGACGTGAAGACAGCACTTTTTTGTGCTTTTGACGGAGGTGAAACAATATGCCGAATGCAAAGGTACTCAGTGAGAAGCAGGCCATCGTGGCCGAGTTGACCGAGAAGCTCCAGGGGGCCGCCGGCGGCGTCCTCGTGGACTATAAGGGCATCACCGTGGCTGAGGATACCGCTCTGCGCGCCGAGATGCGCAAGAACGGCGTGGACTACGCGGTCGTCAAGAACACCCTGACCCGGTTTGCCGTAAAGAACGCCGGTCTGGACGAGCTGGAGCCCGTCCTGAACGGCACCACGTCTCTGGCCGTCTGCGCCAATGACCCCGTGGCTCCCGCCAAGGTGGTGGCCGAGTTCGCCAAGAAGATGAACGGTCAGAAGTTTGTCATCAAGGCCGGCTTCGTGGATGGCAAGGTCATCGACGTGGCCGGGGTCAATGCGCTGGCCGAGCTGCCCAGCAAGGAAGTCCTGCTGTCCATGCTGCTCAGCGCCATGCAGGGTCCCGTCCGCGGTCTGGCCGTCTCCCTCGACGCCACCATCAGCGGTCTGGCCCGCGCACTCCAGGCCGTCGCCGATCAGAAGGCCGGCTAAGGTACGTGCTCTTTTTCCCAGGTTGCTCAAATGAAACAAAACAACATTTTGGAGGTAAATATCATGGCTAGCGAAAAAGTTACTGCTATTCTGGAAGAGATCAAGGCTCTGACCGTTCTGGACCTGTCCGAGCTGGTCCACGCCATCGAGGATGAGTTCGGCGTTTCCGCCGCCGCTCCCGTAGCCGTCGCCGCTGCTGCCGCTCCTGCCGCCGCTGCTGCTGCTGAGGAGAAGACCGAGTTTGACGTCGTCCTGGCTGAGATCGGCGCTGAGAAGATCAAGGTCATCAAGGCCGTCCGCGAGATCACCAGCCTGGGCCTGGCTGAGGCCAAGGCTCTGGTCGAGGCCGCTCCCAAGGCCATCAAGGAGGGCGTCTCCAAGGATGAGGCCGAGGAGCTGAAGAAGAAGCTGGAAGAGGCCGGCGCCAAGGTCGAGCTGAAGTAAGTTTCTTTCCCCTGTATAAAAAGAGGTCCGTACCCATTGGGTACGGACCTCTTTTTATACAGGCACCTCCAGCGCTGTGAGCACGAAGCGCTGAAGCCGCTCCCCCACCGTGCGCTGATAGGACTCTCCGGTCAGCTCGTTGTTGGAGATGATCCGCACGCCTACGCAGGGCACGTCGAAGCGGGCGCACACCTCATAGGCCGCCGCGCTCTCCATATCCTCACAGCACTCCCCCGCCCGCTGCCGGAGCCACAGGATACGGTCGATCTCCCGGTTGAATACGTCGCCGCTGCCCAATCGCCCCGAAACTCTCGTCCCCTGCCAGGGGGCTTTTTCAAACAGCGCCGCCCAAGCCGGGTCCGCTTCATACACCGGGAATATCCGCTGCCCGTCGTCGTGGAGGTGAAATTCCCAGTCGAAGGGCGCCGAGCCCTCCCCCCTGTTCCGCATCTGCGTCTTGAGATCGTGGATGTGGATGCAGCTCCGCCCTACTACCAGGTCTCCTACGTGCAGGTCCTCCCGGTGGGAGCCGGCAACGCCCTGATTGATCACAGCCCGGGGACGGAAGGCTGTGGCGCCCAGGGCGGTGGCGGCGGCGCACCGAATGGTGCCGATCTCCGTCCGGCTCACCACCAGATCCAGGGCTCCGCAGCGGCCCCGCCAGAAGCGAAAGCCGCCTGTCACCGTCTCCTCCCGCGCTTCCAGCCGGGAAACCAGCCAGTCGGTCTCCACATCCATGGCCCCCTGAATGAGGATGGGTCCCTTCATGTCCGTCCCGCCTCCCACTTGCCGTACAGCCGCCAGGCCAGCCAGCCGCAGAACAGGCCTACGGCACAGCCCGCCAGCACGTCAGTGGGAAAGTGCACCCCCACATACAGGCGGGAAAAGGCCATCAGCACAGCCTGAAGGATGCACAGGCCCTTGAGCCAGCGCCGCTCCACAAACCGCGCCCACACCGACCCCGCCGCGAAGGCGGCGCAGGTGTGTCCCGAGGGAAAGGAGAGCGGGTCGTTCTCTACCACCAGATGGGTGAGCCCCTCCACCACCAGCCAGGGCCGGGTCCGGCCCACCAGGTGCTTGAGGACCACGTTCGTGCACAGCAGACCCAGCAGCAGCGCCACCAGAGCCCAAAAGCCCATGCGTCTGGTCCGCGGGACCAACAGCAGGGCCAGAGAGATCCCCACCCAGACCAGCCCGGCGTTGCCCAGTTGGGTAAACAGCGTCATAAACCCGTCGAGTACGGGCAGGCGCAGGACTTCCTGTATCCACAGCAAAACGGCCCCGTCCAAGGCCTGAATATACTCCAGCATCCTATGCCTCCAGAGAAAGCAGAGCGGGGGCCAGCCATGTGCCCCCGCCCTTCGTATGGATTGTTCCAGATACCCGGGTCCGCAGGCTCACCCCTCCTGGGTCTCCCAGCCGCAGGTGAGAATGATGCCGTCGATCACCTCAAAATGCGTGGTCTTGACGATGTGACGCTTGCCCACCCGGACCTCCTGCGAGCCCACCTCGTTGGTGACGGTGTTGGCCACATGGGCCTTAATGGTGAACACCAGATCTACGGTATCCGGGTCCACAGGCAGGACCAGACTGCCGTCGTTGTTGGCGCTCAGGGTGGCATTGGCCTCGTGGGGCGTGGCGGTAACGTCGGTGACCCAGGCGGTCACCATCTCGCCGTTGGCCATCAACTGGTCGCCCTCCTCGGACGCCTCCACAAATGCCTTCACACTCTCGTAGACCTCCGGCTTGATGGCGTCGCACTCCACGGTGTAGGTAAGCACCGTAGTGCCACCGCCGGCATTCTCGGCCCGGTGGGTGGCCTTATAGCCCACCAGCGCCACCGCGGCGATGAGCAGAAGTACGACCAGCAGATCAATGATGTTCAGCCTGCCAAAAATTTTTCCCTTTTCATCCACGACTTTCATGGGATACCTCCGTTTGTTTTTCTGCGAAGGGACGTTGTCCTCTTTTTATTTGACCGTCTTACCGAACTATTGTATAATATTTTTGTCTGCGTTACAAGTACTTTTTGGAGGCCCTCGGCATGAAAGTCATTCATCTCATCAGCGGCGGCGACAGCGGCGGCGCCAAAACCCATGTGCTCTCCCTGCTCCAGAACCTGTCCAGGACCATCGAGGTGGACATGGTCTGCTTCATGGAGGGACCCTTCGCCCAGGAGGCGCGGGAGCTGGGCATCTCCACTCAGGTCTATTCCGACCGCAATGTGCTCCGCACCCTCCGCCTGCTCAAGCAGAAAATCCGGGAGGGCGGCTACGATCTCATCCACTGTCACGGTGCCCGCGGGAATATGATGGGCGCCTTTCTGCGCAAATCCACCGGCCTGCCGGTGGTCACCACCGTCCACTCCGACTACCGCCTGGATTATCTGGGCCGACCCTTCTCCCGCGTCACCTACGGCACCATCAATACCCTCGCACTGCGGCGGCTGGATTACCGCATCGGCGTCTCCGACGCCATGGTGGATCTGCTCATCTCCCGGGGCTTTGACCCGGACAAGCTCTTCCCCATCTACAACGGCATCGACTTCACCCTGCCGCCCCCCGCCCTGGACCGTATGGCCTATCTCCGGTCCGTGGGCCTGGAGGTTGACGAGACCTCCGTGGTGGCGGGCATCGCCGCCCGCCTCAACCCGGTCAAAGATATCGCCACCCTGATCCGCGGCTTTGCCAAGGCCCATGCAGCCTGTCCCCAGCTCCGGCTGCTCATCGCCGGGGACGGCGAACAACTGGATATGCTCAAGGGGTTAGCCGCCGAGCTGGGCGTGGCCGGGCAGGTCTGCTTCGCCGGCTGGGTCACCGACACCAACACCTTCTATCAGTCCCTGGACATCAATACTCTCACCTCGCTGTCCGAGACCTTTCCCTACGCCCTCACCGAAGGGGCCCGGGCCTCCCTGCCAACCATCAGCTCCCGGGTGGGAGGTGTGCCCTACCTCATTGACCACGGGGTCAACGGGCTGCTCTTCTCCCCCGGCGATGCCGACGAGCTGGCCCGGCACCTCGTCGCCCTGGCCCGGGACGCCACTCTGCGCCACCATCTGGGCCAGCGCCTGCACCAGAAGGCCGTGGAGGAATACGCTCTGGAGTCCACCGTCCGCCGTCAGCTCGACATCTACGAGATCATCCTGCGCCGCCGGCAGCGGCCCCATCACAGCCGGGACGGCGCCCTGGTCTGCGGGGCCTATGGCCGCGGCAACGCCGGCGACGACGCCATTCTGGAGGCCATCGTGGCTGAGCTGCGGCACCTGGACCCCGATCTGCCCGTGTGGGTTCTCTCCCGCAGTCCCCAGGACACCCGGCTGAAATACCGGGTCAACTCCATCTACACCTTCGGGGTCCCCAAATTCCTCTGGCGCATGGCCCGCACCCGTCTGTATATCAACGGCGGCGGCTCCCTGATGCAGGACGTCACCAGCCACCGCTCCCTGTGGTTCTATCTTTTTACCATCTCAGCCGCCAAGCGCCTGGGCAACCAGGTCCTCATGTACGGCTGCGGCATCGGCCCCATTCACCACCCCTCCAACCGAAAGCGGGCCTCCCGGGTGCTCCAGAAAAGCGTGGATGCTATCACCCTGCGGGACACCCATTCCCTTTCCGAGCTGGAGGACATGGGGGTGACCCGGCCCGAGATCGTCCTCTCCGCCGACCCTACTGTCATTTTGCCCGCCGCCGAACCCGAGGTCATTGACGGGATGCTGGAGAGCCAGGGGCTGGACCCTCACGGCCGGTATATCGGCTTTACCCTCCGCCCCTGGCCCGGCTTTGAGGAGAAGGCCGAACTCTTCGGGCGGGCGGCGGACTATGCCTGGGAAACATACGGCCTGACTCCGGTCTTTCTGCCCATCGAAAAGCGGCTGGATGTGGAGGCTTCCCGGAAGGCGGCCGCCTATATGAAGGCCCCCCACCACATCGTCGAGGATACCGGAGCTTCCGACCACACCATCGGCCTTTTCGCCCGGATGCAGGTGGTGGTCTCCATGCGCCTGCACGCCCTGGTCTTTTCCGCCGGACAGGGCGTCCCGCTGGTGGGCGTGGTCTACGACCAGAAGATCAGTTCCTTTTTGTCCTATATCGGCCAGGATCTGTTCACCGACCTGGGCGAGCTCACCTACGAGCGCCTCACCGGCCAGATTGACGCCGCCGTACGGCGCATCGGAGATATCCAGTTCCTCTCCGGCGGCGTGGAGCGCCTGCGCCAGGTCGAGCGCCGCAACAGCGAGACGGCGGCCAAGCTGCTGGGTCTCGCCCCGCCGAAACCCTGATATCCACGGAGGTCCTCCCCTTGAAACAATACGTTGTCCTCTCCCACGAGCCCTGGCAGGCCATCCCCACCCGGACCCAGCAGCTCGTCACACGGCTGAAGCGCGCCCAGGTCCTCTTCTTTGAGCCCGCCGGCTCCAAGGAACGCAAACAGGGCAGGCAGGTCCGCCCGGGCGTATTCCTTTACACGCTGCCCCCCGCCCCCGTGGTGCCGGAGCGGGCCTCCCTGCTGTTTCGCCGGGCCTGGCGGCGGCAGGCCAGCCAGGTGCTCCGGGCCATGAGTCGCCACAGCTTCCGGGACGCCGTGCTGTGGACCACCTCCCCCGCCCAGTTCCATCTGCTGGACTACCTGGCCTATCAGGGCCTGATTTACGACTGTGGTCGGGACTGGTCTCATCTGCCTCTCCACTGGGAAGGCGATCTGTCGGCGGCGGCCGACGTGGTCTTTGCCGCCTCCCCCTACCTGCGGGACCGGCTCTCCCCCTGCAACGCCAACATCGCCCTCATCCCCAACGGAGTGAATTTCCCCATGTTCTGCCGGACGGACCTGGATACTCCCCCGGAGCTGTCCGGCCTGTCCGGCCCGGTGCTGGGCTGGGTGGGTGCGGTGGATGCCGCCCTGGACCTGGCCCCCGTGGAGTACGCTGCCAAGGGCCACTCCCGCTGGCAGTTCGTGCTTGTGGGTCCGGTGAGCGACAATCCCCGACTGACCTACCTGCGCGAGCTGCCCAACGTCCATCTGCTGGGCCCCCGGCCCATGGTGGAGGTCCCCGACTATCTGGGCCGCTTTGACGTCTGCCTGGACCTCCAGCGCCGGGACCGGCTGGACAGCGACGTCATTCCCCGGCGTATCTACGAATATCTCTCCACCGGCAAGCCCATCGTCACCATGCTCCTGCCCGAGCAGGTGGAGGAGTTCCCCGATGTCATCTATGGCGCCCACTCCCTGGAGGAGTATGACCGCATGTGCGCAAGCGCGCTGGCCGAGGACCCCACCTGGGTCTCCCCCCGCCGGAGAGACTACGGTTCCGCCGCCGCCTGGTCCCGCCGGGCGTCCGAAATTCAGCGCATCCTCAGCGGCATCGGCCTGTACTGACGGTTCAACGGCAAGAATCGCCAAGGCAGGATTCCGAATCGCAGGGGATGTTGTGTAAGCCTACGAAATTAATTTTCCGCCCTTGTAAACCCGTGTAAAATGGGATAAAATTTTGTTCGAATACGGACGAAGGAGTGCGGAAATGGTGCTTTTTCTGTACATCTCCCACGGGAATGGTCAGGGCGTTTGCAAGGGCCTCAATGCGTCCAATTTCAATCGGTAACCGATCGGCAGGTCATCTGTTTTTGCGGATGGCCTGCTTTGTTTTGTTTTTTAGGAGGGAAACAGCATGTGTAAAAAAGTTGCCGTAGTCATGGGCTCTGACCGTGATCTGGAGGTCATGAAGCCCTGCATCCAGCGCCTCAAGTCCTTTGAAATCCCCGTGGAGGTCCGGGTTATCTCCGCCCACCGCACCCCCGCCGCTGCGGAGCAGTTTGCCTCTGCCGCCCGGGCAAACGGTTTCGGGGCCGTCATCGCCGCCGCCGGCAAGGCCGCCCATCTGGCCGGCGTCATCGCCGCCTACACCACCCTGCCTGTGATCGGCGTCCCCATTCAGACCTCGATGATGGGAGGTCTGGATTCCCTGCTGTCCATGGTCCAGATGCCCAAGGGCATCCCCGTGGCCTGCGTGGCCGTGGACGGCGCCGACAATGCCGCCATCCTGGCCGCCCAGATGCTGGCCCTCTCGGACGAGGCGCTGGCCAATAAGCTCACCGCTTTCAAGGCCCAGATGGCCGATGAAGTTTCCCAAAAAGATCAAAACATGCAGATGGAGGAGTTTTAAGATGGCTTACGAGAAGAAGGAGCAGCTCTACGAGGGAAAGGCAAAGAAAGTGTTCGCCACCGGCGACCCCGAAGTGGTCATCGTCTCCTATAAGGACGACGCCACCGCCTTCAATGGCCTCAAGAAGGGTACCATCACCGGCAAGGGCGCCATCAATAACCGCATGACCAACAATCTCATGCGCCGGCTGGAGGCACAGGGCGTACCCACCCACTATGTGGAAGAGCTGTCCGACCGGGAGACTGCCGTGAAGAAGGTCTCCATCGTACCTCTGGAGGTCATCATCCGCAATATCTCCGCCGGCTCCTTCGCCAAGCGCTACGGCGTGGAGGAGGGTATCGTGTTCGACGAGCCCACCATTGAGTTCTCCTATAAGAATGACGACCTGGGCGACCCCCTGCTCAACACCTATCATGCCCTGGCCCTCAAGCTGGCCACCCAGCAGGAGATCGACCTCATCCAAAAGTACGCCTTCATGGTCAACGATCTGCTCAAGGGCTTCATGAAGGAGATCGGCATCGACCTGGTGGACTTCAAGCTGGAGTTCGGCAAAACCAGCGACGGCGCCATCGTGCTGGCCGACGAGATCTCTCCCGATACCTGCCGTCTGTGGGATGAGACCACCCACGAGAAGCTGGACAAGGACCGTTTCCGCCGGGATCTGGGCGGCGCCGAGGAGGCCTATGAGGAGGTCATGCGCCGTCTGATGGGGGATCGGTGATCCATGGGGGGCTTTTTTGGCGCAATCTCCAAGCGGGACTGCGTGCTGGACCTTTTCTTCGGCGTGGATTACCACTCCCACCTGGGCACCCGCCGGGGCGGAATGGCCATCTACGATGAGCGCGACGGCTTCCAGCGGCAGATCCACAACATTGAGAACACCCCTTTCCGCACCAAGTTCGAAAAGGACCTGGCCGATTTCCACGGCCGGTCCGGCATCGGCTGTATCAGCGACACCGACCCCCAGCCTCTGCTGGTGCGCTCCCACCTGGGCCTTTACGCCATCACTACCGTGGGCATCATCAACAATGCCGACAGGCTGGTGGAAACCTATTTCTCCGACCACGGCCACCAGTTCATGGCCATGAGCTCGGGAAAGGTCAACGCTACCGAGCTCACCGCCGCCCTCATCAATCAGAAGGACGACCTGATCTCCGGCATCCGCCACGCCCAAGAGGCGATCGACGGCTCAGCCACCATCCTCATCCTGACCCAGGACGGCATCCTGTGCGCCCGGGACCGCCTGGGCCGCCTGCCGGTGCTCATCGGCAAAAACGAGGACGGCTGCTGCGTCTCCTTCGAATCCTTTGCCTATCACAAGCTGGGCTATGAGGACGCCTATGAGCTGGGTCCGCAGGAGATCGTCCGGGTCACCGCAGAGGGGTGGGAGACCCTCTCCCCCGCCGGAACGCAGATGAAGATCTGCGCCTTTCTCTGGACCTATTACGGCTACCCCAACTCCAACTACGAGGGGGTCAACGTGGAGGTCATGCGCTACCGCAACGGCGAGATCATGGCCCGGGACGAGGTGCAGCAGGGCCGCTTGCCCAAAGTGGACTATGTGGCCGGCGTCCCCGACTCCGGCGTCCCCCACGCCATCGGCTTTGCCAACCGCAGCGGCAAGCCCTTCGCCCGCCCCTTCGTCAAATACACCCCCACCTGGCCCCGGTCCTTCATGCCCGTCAACCAGGACGTGCGCAACCAGGTGGCCAAAATGAAGCAGATCCCTGTTCCTGAGCTCATTGAGGGCAAAAAGCTCCTCTTTGTGGACGACTCCATCGTCCGGGGCACACAGCTTCGGGAGACGGTGGAATTTCTCTACGAGTCCGGAGCCGCCGAGGTCCACATGCGCTCCGCCTGTCCCCCTATCATGTACGGCTGCAAGTTTCTGAACTTCTCCCGCAGCAACTCCGATATGGAGCTGCTGGCCCGAAAAACGGTGCAGGAGCTGGAGGGGGACGAGGGGCAGGAGCACCTGGACGAATACGCCGACGCCTCCACGCAGAGGGGGTCCTGTATGCTCCAGAGCATCTGCAAGACGCTGGGCTTCGACTCCCTGGGCTATCAATCCCTGGACGGCCTGCTGGAGGCCATCGGCATCGACCGCGATCAGATTTGCACCTACTGCTGGACAGGAAAGGAATAACGACCTATGAAAAATTCTCACTCCGAATCCTATGCCGCCGCCGGTGTGGACGTCACTGCCGGCTATGAGGCCGTCAACCGCATCAAGCCTCTGGTGGAATCCACCTACATTCCCGGCGTCATCGGCACGCTGGGCGGCTTCGGCGGGCTTTTTGCCCCCAATCTGGAGGGCATCCAGAAGCCTGTCCTGGTCTCCGGCACCGACGGCGTGGGCACCAAGCTGAAACTGGCCTTTGTCCTGGACAAGCACGACACCGTGGGCATCGACTGCGTGGCCATGTGCGTTAACGACATCGTCTGCTCCGGCGCCGCCCCCCTCTTTTTCCTGGACTATCTGGCCGTGGGCAAAAACGTGCCTGAGCGCGTCGCGTCCATCGTCTCCGGCGTGGTAGAGGGCTGCCGCCAGGCTGGCTGCGCTCTCATTGGCGGCGAAACCGCCGAGATGCCCGGCTTCTATCCCGCCGACGAGTACGATCTGGCCGGGTTCTCCGTGGGCATCGCCGATCAGGAGAACATGTTGGACGGCTCCACCATGCAGGAGGGCGACCTGCTGGTGGGCCTTGGCTCCTCCGGTGTCCACTCCAACGGCTTCTCTCTGGTCCGCAAGGTGCTGGGCGAGGACGCCAAAACCCTGAACACCCATGTGGCCGAGCTGGGCTGCACCCTGGGCGAGGAGCTGCTCAAGCCCACCCACATCTATGTCAAGGCCATCCGGTGCCTGCTCAAGCACGGAGTCCACATCCGCGCAATCAGCCACATCACCGGCGGCGGCCTTTATGAAAATGTGCCCCGCATGATGAAGCCGGGCCTCACCGCCCGCATCGAGACCGCCTCCTTCCCCGTCCCCCCCATCTTTGACCTGATCGCCAAGCAGGGCAAGATCGATTCGCGGGACATGTATAACACCTTCAATATGGGCGTGGGTCTGGTCATCGCCATCCCCAGAGATGAGATCGGCAACGCCAAGAACTTCCTCTGCCGCGCCGGGGAGCGAGCCTACATCATCGGCTCGGTGGTCAAGGGCGACGAGGGCGTCGTGCTGGTATGAAGAGGATCGCCGTACTCGTCTCCGGCGGCGGCACCAATCTCCAGGCTTTGATCGACGCGCAGGGGGCCGGAGCCATCCAAAACGGGACCATCGCCGCCGTCCTCTCCTCTTCCCCCACCGCCTACGCCCTGGAGCGGGCCGCCGCCGCCGGTATCCCCGGCTATGTAGTGGCCCGGCAGGATTTCCCGGGCAATCGGGAGATGACCCGCGCCATCGTGGAGCGGCTCCAGCGCCTGGACATCGACCTGGTGGTACTGGCCGGATTCCTCCACATCCTCACGGAGGAAATGGTGGCGGCCTATCCCAACCGCATCCTCAACGTCCACCCGGCGCTCATCCCCTCCTTCTGCGGTACGGGCTATTACGGCCTCCGCGTCCATGAGCGGGCCCTGGCATACGGGGTCAAGGTGACGGGCGCCACGGTCCACTTTGTCAACGAGGAGCCTGACGGCGGCCCCATCGTCCTTCAGAGGGCGGTAGACATACAGGAGGGAGACACTCCCGAGACCCTTCAGCGCCGGGTGATGGAGCAGGCCGAATGGGTCATTCTCCCTCGGGCCGTGTCGCTGTTCTGTCAGGACCGGCTGGTCGTAAAGGGCCGGACCGTCCATATTCTGCCCGCATGTGAAAAGGAGGAGCCATTATGCTGATTGATCTGAACGAATCCCTCCGCGCCAACCCCTATCCCGGCCGTGGTATCCTGCTGGGCCGCTCTGCCGACGGCGGGAAGGCGGTAATCGCCTATTTCATCATGGGCCGCAGCGAGAACAGCCGCAACCGCATCTTTGAAGAGACGGCCGACGGCATCCGCACCCGGGCTTTTGACGCATCCAGGATGACCGACCCCTCCCTCATCATCTATCACCCGGTCCGGGTGGTGGAGGGGACCACCATCGTCACCAACGGCGACCAGACCGACACGGTGGCCGACGCCTTCCGGCGCGGCGAAGGCTGGGTCCGTGCTCTGCGCACCCGGGAGTTCGAGCCAGACGGCCCCAACTACACCCCCCGCATCTCCGGTATGGTCCGCCCTGACGGCGCCTACCGTCTGTCCATCCTGAAGTCCGCCCAGGGCGATCCCGCCTGCTGCCAGCGGTTCTTTTTCGAATACGACGCCCCCATCGCCGGGCAGGGACACTTTATCAGCACCTATGATGGAGACGGCAGCCCGCTGCCCTCCTTTACAGGAGAGCCCCGGCCCGCGGCAATCACCGCCCCCGACGCCGAGACCTTGGCGGCCGAGCTGTGGCAGAGCCTCCACGCCGATAACAAGGTGTCCCTGTTCGTGCGCTTTATCGACCTGGAGAGCGGCCAGACTGAGACCGTGCTCCGCAACAAGCATCAATAAGGAGGCTTTCGTCATGACCGAACTGGAACTCAAATACGGCTGCAATCCCAATCAAAAGCCCGCCCGCATCTTCATGCAGGAGGGAGAACTTCCTTTACAGGTTCTCAACGGACGGCCCGGCTACATCAATTTTATGGACGCCCTTAACTCCTGGCAGCTAGTCCAGGAGCTGAAACAGGCCACCGGCCTGCCCGCCGCCGCCTCCTTCAAGCACGTCTCCCCCGCCGGCGCCGCCGTGGGGAGCGAACTTACCGACCTGGAGCGGAAGATTTATTTTGCCGAGGGAATGGACCTGTCCCCCATCGCCTCCGCCTATGTCCGGGCCCGGGGCGCCGACCGGCTGTCCTCCTACGGCGACTGGTGCGCCCTCTCCGACGCCTGCGATGAGCAGACCGCCCGCTATCTGGCCCTGGAGGTCTCCGACGGCGTCATCGCCCCAGGCTACACCGACAAGGCCCTGGAGATTCTCCGGACCAAGCGCAAGGGCGGCTACAATGTCATCCAGATCGACCCCTCCTATGTCCCGGCAGAGATCGAACGCCGCCAGATTTTCGGCATCTGGTTCGAGCAGGGCCACAACAGCCTGAAGATCGACGCCGCCATGCTGTCCAATCTGGTCACCGCCAACAAGGACCTGCCCGAGGCGGCCAAACGAGATCTGCTGGTCTCCCTCATCACCCTGAAGTACACCCAGTCCAACTCGGTCTGCTACGCCAAGGGCGGCCAGACCATCGGCGTGGGCGCGGGGCAGCAGTCCCGCATCCACTGCACCCGTCTGGCGGGCAACAAGGCGGACAACTGGTACCTGCGCCAGCACCCCAAGGTCCTGGGCCTCTCGTTTGTGCCGGGCATCCGCCGCCCCGACCGGGACAACGCCATCGACATCTACATCTCCGACGAGTATGAGGACGTGCTGGCCGACGGCGTGTGGCAGAACACCTTCCAGGTCCGGCCGGAGGTCCTGACGCCCGCCGAGCGCAGGGAGTGGATCGCCACCCAAAACGGCGTGTCCGTGGGCTCCGACGCCTTCTTCCCCTTTGGCGACAACGTAGAGCGGGCCCGAAAGTCCGGCGTGGCCTATATCGCCCAGCCCGGCGGCTCCATCCGGGACGACCATGTCATCGCCACCTGTGATCAATACGGCATCGCCATGGCCTTCACCGGCGCCCGGCTGTTCCACCATTAAAACAGCCCCATGAAGGAACACGGGAATGGCCTGACCGGTGCACAGCTTAAATACCTGGCCTGCGTATCCATGGTCATCGATCACGTCGGCATGCTCTTTGCCCCCATGGCGGCGGTCGCAGGCGCCGATGATCTGCTGTACCATCTCTTCCGGTACGCGGGACGCCTGGCCTTCCCGATCTTTGCCTTCTTTGTGGCTGAGGGCTGCCTGCACACCCATGATTTTCGCCGCTACCTGCTCCGCCTGGGGCTCTTTGGCGCGCTGACTCACGTGGTAGCCCTGATCGCCACCGGCGGGCAGAGCGGTAGTGTCATCGCCACCTTCTTCTTTGCCGCCCTGGGAATTTGGTTTTACCGCCTGCTGCGGGAGCGGGGCCTGCATCCGTTTTTCGCCCTCCTCCCCGCCGCCGCTCTGGTCCTGCTGGGCCAGCTCTTCCACGTGGATTACGGCGGCGCAGGCGTGGCCGCCGTGGTGGCCCTTTTCCTCTGCGGTCCCCGTCTGGACCGGCGCCTGCTCTGCCTGGGGCTGGCCATGGCGGCCACCTATCTGGTCCACTTTCCACTGGAGCTGGCGCTGACCGATCGTATCTGGGAAAATGTTTCGTCTTATCTCCCCTGGTTCACCAGCTTTTACCTCCCCTACCAGCTTTTGTGCCTGCTCTGCTCCTGGGCTGCGCTCCCCCTTCTGGCCCGCTACAACGGCCGCACGGGGCGCAGCGGCAAATGGTTTTTTTACTGGTTCTATCCCGTCCATATGGCAGTCCTTTATCTGCTGAGTCTGCTGATATCCTGAATGGAGGTATCCTATGAAAGTCCTCGTGGTGGGCGGCGGCGGCCGAGAGCACGCCATCGTCTGGGCTCTGTCCAAAAGCCCGAAAGTGAAAGAGCTTTACTGTGCCCCAGGCAACGGCGGTATCGCCTCTCTGGCCACCTGTGTCCCCATCAAGGCCACAGACGTGGACGCCATGGTGGACTGGTGCGCCGCCCATGAGATGGATTTCGTCGTGGTCGCGCCCGACGACCCGCTGGCGCTGGGTATGGTGGATGCGTTGGAGGCCAAAGGCATCCCTGCCTTCGGCCCCCGGAAAAACGCCGCTGTCATCGAGGCCAGCAAGGTCTTTTCCAAGGGCCTGATGGCCAAATACCACATCCCCACCGCCCGGTACGAGACCTTTACCGAGCTGGAGCCCGCTCTGGACTACATCCGCCGCCAGGGCGCTCCCATCGTGGTCAAGGCGGACGGCTTGGCCCTGGGCAAGGGCGTGGTGGTGGCGCAGACTGTGTCCGAGGCCGAGGAGGCTGCCCGGAGCATGATGGCCGACGGCAAATTTGGCGCGGCGGGTTCTAAGGTGGTCATTGAGGAGTGCATGACCGGTCCCGAGGTGACGGTGCTCTGCTTTGCCGACGGGGAGCATCTGGTGCCCATGCCCTCCTCCCGGGACCATAAGCGAGCCCTGGATGGTGATCGGGGCCCCAACACCGGCGGTATGGGAGCCATCTCCCCCGCTCCCGGCTACACCCCCGAGGTCGCCCGGCGCTGTATGGAGGAGATTTTCCTCCCCACCATGGCGGCGCTGAAGGCCGAGGGCCGCCCCTTCCAGGGCGTCCTCTACTTCGGTCTGATGCTCACCCCCGACGGCCCCAAGGTAGTGGAGTACAACGCCCGCTTCGGAGACCCGGAGTGTCAGGCGGTCCTCTCCCTGCTGGATACCGACCTGATGGATATCTTCCTGGCCTGCCATGACGGCACCCTGGACAAGCTGGAAATTCGCTGGAAGGCGTCCGCCGCTTGCTGCCTGGTGCTGGCTTCCGGGGGCTATCCCAGCCACTACCAGACCGGCTATCCCATCACCGGGCTGAAAGAGGCAGGCGAGACCGCGGTGGTCTTCCATGCGGGCACCAAGCGGGCCGAGGATGGGCGCATCCTTACCTCCGGCGGCCGGGTACTGGGTGTCACTGCGGTCGGACCTGCGTTGAAATCCGCCATCACCTGTGCATATCACAGCGCAAAGCACATATCCTTTACCGATCTTCATTTCCGGACCGACATCGGCCGAACCTGAGTCATTCCGTGCGCTGCGGCACCGGCCTGTTCCGGCGCCGCAGTTTGTCTTTCAAGGGGGGTACCATATGAAACCAATATCCGCCCGCCAGATTGCCGTGGTCTTTACCGGGAGCTTCCTGGGGGCCGGCTTTCTCTCGGGCCAGGAACTGCTCCAATTTTTTGGCGTTTTTGGGGGCTTTGGGCTGGTGGGTATGGCGCTGGCCATCCTGGCCTTCGTAGGGTTCAGCCGGATGGTCATGGAGATCGCGCAGGAGACCGGCCGGACCGAGTTCGACCACATCATCGTCTATCGAGACCTCCGCTGGCTCCGGCTCTTTGTGGAGGGGGTCTTCCTTTTCTTCCTTTTTGACGTAATGGTGGCCATGCTCGCCGGGGCCGGGGCCCTGCTGGAGCAGGTCTTTGGTCTGCCCGCCGTCGCTGGGGACGCCCTGATCTCCCTGCTGGTGCTGGCAGTGGCCCTGGCCGGCGCCGCCGGACTGCTGGCCTCCTTCAGTCTGGTGGTGCCTCTGCTGGTAGCAGCCGCTATCGCCATCGGTGTGGCCGCCTTCTGCACCCTTTCCCCTGCACCCTTGGAGATGAAGCCTCTGTCCAGTGGAAATCCTTTACTGGGAAACTGGTTCTTCTCTGCCCTCTCCTTTATCTCCTACAACATGATGGCGGCCGTCTCTATTCTGGTGCCCCTCACCGAAGGCACGGGGGAACGGAAAACCATCCACCGCGGGCTGGGCCTGGGCGCGCTCCTGCTGACACTGATCTTCGCGTGCATCCTCCTGCCCATGACGCTGTACCCCGATGTGGTCGCTCATGCCGAGCTGCCCATGCTGGCCCTGGCCTTCCAGCTCACGCCGGTGCTGGGCTTCCTCTACGCTGTCCTGCTCTTTGCCGGTATGTTCACTGCCGCCCTCTCCAGCCTCTACGCCATCACCACCCGGGTGCAGCTCCGGGCCGGTGCGCAGCTCCGCTCCGAACGCTTTACCGCGCTGTTGTGCATCCTGGCCTTTGTGGGCAGCATCTTCGGCTTCAAAAATGTAGTAAGCGTCGTCTACCCCATCTGCGGCTACATCGGTTTTCTGGCCCTCATCGGTATCCTGCTTCACTTCATGTACTTGAAAAAAGCCCGGCACAACCGGCAGTTGTCAAATTGAACGCACTTCTTGGTGGTCAGGACATGGACAATCGGCCGCGCTGGGCCGCTCTTTCGGCGTATCGCTGGACTATCTCATGACTGGAGCGGAACAAGAGCCGCCCCGACAGGAGGCGCCGCCCGTTCAGACCGTCTATCTGCCCGGCTGGCACTACGAATACCAAAGCAGCCGCATTCTCTTCAGCCTGCCCCCTGATCCACATTAACCTAGGGCAATATGGAGTCCACTGGGCCCGCGGCGTCACCGCCTCAGGCAATCCCGCCACGGCCTCTCACATCGCGACCGGAGGTGCAGCCAGCGCCCACATCGCTATCGGGGACGCTGTGGAGGGGACGGTCCCCTCTCCCAAAGAGGGCTGGGGCCCAGGCGCATCCGCTGCCATCCAGGCCGTAATCCTCCGGAAATACCCCGGCACGCCTCCCCTCCTGGTATGGCCTTTCTCTCAGGTTCCCTAAAAACAGCCTGCGCGTTGCGGCAGCAACATGCAGGCTGTTTTCCTTTACTAGTTAGGCACGCTCCCATGGTAGCCGGTTGTCCTCCACGGTGGGGGCATGGGCGGGAATAAGGCACTTTCCTGTTGAGGTTTCTACCTTGTCAAGCGTTGTCAGATAAGCCCCTACATCATTGATAAAAAGGAATTTATTCCGCAGAGCCTTGGGCGGAAAGCCCCCATACAGGAAGGAGGGCTCCAGCACCGGCCAGCGGGGGAAGGCCACCTCCAGGCCCGGCGCGTAAACAGGCGCCCCGGTACGCTCACATGGCTCAACTCTCCTCCAGCGGCAGGGGCTCCAGCGCCTTCCGGCCGCCGCTCTCCTCCTGGTAGGAGAGCAGCAGTTGTTCCAGTGCGGCATCGTGCTCGGCAAACTCCGCCTTGACGCACTCCAGGGCCTTATCCACTCGCCCCAGCTCCCCCGAAGCGTGGGTAATGGTGGCATCCACATCGGTACGCAGCCGCTCATAACCGGAGCGGATACGGCACAAAAGCTGCTCGGCCGCCTCCCGGGCCCTGCGTGCCTTCTCCTCCGCCTCTTTCTCAATGGCCCGAGCCCGCTGGTGGGCCTCCAGCTCGATGGTGGCGGTGCGGTCCTTGAGCTCCTCATAGGCCCGGGCGCCTATCTCCATCCGGGACACCTGGCCCCGCAGGCCGCCCAGCTCCTCCCGGAGCCCGGCCAGATCCGCCCGCTCCCGGCCCAGCGCGGTCTCCGCCGCCTCCAAAGCCCCGGACTTCTGGCACAGGGCTTTTTTCGCGGCGGCCAGCTCCGCCTCCAGAGCTCCGATCCGGTCCTGCGCCTCCTGCGCTGCGGCCTCGGCGGTCTGGGCGCTCTGGACCGCCTGGTCCCGCTCCCCTTGGAGGTCGGCCACCTTCTCCCGGTACGCCCGGGCGGAGGACTCGATATAGTTCAGCACGTCTCGGCGGTTAAAGCCGCCGAAAGCCGCGCTGCGGAAGGAATATTCCGGAGCGCTCATATGCGACACCTCTCTCTCTGCACTTGTGGATAAATTTTAGCACAGCACAGGCGAAAACACAATCTTTTCCGCAAAATCCCAAGAGGAGCGTCGAATCCTCCGATTTGAAATTGACGGGCCGGAACCGGGGTGATATAATACATTAGTTTTAGTATGGAATTCTTGCGGTTCTAAGGAGGACAGGCTATGTGGGTCTCAGACGGCTGGCGGGATTATGAGCTCATCGACTGCGGCGGAGGGGAAAAGCTGGAGCGGTGGGGAAAACACGTCCTGGTGCGGCCGGACCCTCAGGCCATCTGGCAGACACCCCGGAACAACCCGCTGTGGCGGCGGCCGGACGCCCGGTATGCCCGTGCCTCCACCGGCGGAGGCGCCTGGGAGAAAAAGGACGTGCCCGCTCAGTGGCAGGTACGCTACCGGGAGCTCACCTTCCAGGTCAAGCCCATGAACTTCAAACACACCGGTCTTTTCCCCGAGCAGGCCGCCAACTGGGACTTCGCCATGGAGCAGATCCGCAGGGCGGGGCGGCCCATCTCCGTGCTCAACCTCTTCGCCTACACCGGCGGGGCCACTGTGGCCTGCGCCGCGGCGGGAGCCTCGGTGTGCCATGTGGACGCCGCCAGGGGCATGGTGAGCTGGGGCCGGGACAACGCCCGTGCCTCCGGCCTGGAGGACGCCCCCATCCGTTGGATCGTGGACGACTGCGCCAAATTTGTGGAGCGGGAGATCCGCCGGGGCCGCCGGTACGACGCCATCATTATGGACCCTCCCTCTTACGGCCGCGGCCCCTCCGGCGAGGTCTGGAAACTGGATGACAGCCTTTGGCCCTTTGTGGAGCTGGTGATGGGGGTGCTCTCTGACGAGCCTCTTTTCTTCCTCATCAACTCCTACACCACCGGGCTGGCCCCGTCGGTGCTGACCTACATTTTGGAATCTCTCATCACCCCCAAATACGGCGGCCGCACCCGCAGCGACGAGCTGGGGCTGCCCGTCACCGAGAGCGGGCTGGCCCTCCCCTGCGGAGCCACCGGCCGCTGGATGGCGGGCTAAGGCCCGCACGACCGACCTGAAACGAGGCAGCGAACATGAGCACCATCATCAAAACCGACGATCTGCGCTTCTCCTATGCCGTCACCGAGGGGTTGGCTCCCATCGTGCTGGACGGAGTGGATCTGGAGATCGAAGCGGGCTCCTTCGTGGCTGTGCTGGGCCACAACGGCTCCGGCAAGTCCACCCTGGCCAAGCATATGAACGCCATCCTGCTCCCCACCGGGGGCAAGGTGTGGGTGGGCGGCATGGACACCGCCGACGAGGCCCGGCTGCTGGACATCCGCCGCACCGTAGGCATGGTGTTCCAGAACCCGGACAACCAGATTGTAGCCAATGTGGTGGAAGAGGACGTGGCCTTTGCCCCCGAAAATCTGGGGGTCCCTCCGGCGGAGATCCGCCAGCGGGTGGACGCCGCCCTTAAGGCCGTGGGAATGTATGAATACCGGGAGCACGCCCCTCATCTCCTCTCCGGGGGCCAGAAGCAGCGGGTGGCCATTGCGGGGGTCATCGCCATGGCGCCCCGCTGCATCGTGCTGGACGAGCCCACCGCCATGCTGGACCCGGTGGGCCGCCGTGAGGTGCTGCACACCATCCAGGCGCTCAACCGGACTTCCGGCGTCACGGTGGTCCTCATCACCCACCACATGGACGAGGCCGCTCTGGCCGACCGGCTGGTGGTCATGGCCGACGGTCATGTGGTGGCCGACGGCGCCCCCAAGACGGTCTTCTCCCGCGTGGAGGAGCTCAGGGCCGTGGGCCTGACCGTCCCTGAGACGGTGGAGCTGTGCTACGCGTTGCGCCAGGACGGTCTGGAGCTTCCCTTGGACGCCCTGAGCGTCGAGGAGTGCGCCCAGGCCCTGTACCGGCTTTTGACCTGACGGCCCCCGCCCCGCAAGGACAGGCACCATTTATAATGTTAGGACTGATTTCCTTTGGAACCCATCATTCAGACGGAAAAGCTCTCGCACGTCTACAGCGTCGGCACGCCCTTCGAGCAGGGCGCTCTGGTGGACGTGGATTTTGCCGCCTATCGCGGCGAATACCTGGGCGTCATCGGCCGGACCGGCTCGGGCAAATCTACCCTGATCCAGCACCTCAACGGCCTGCTGAAGCCCACCTCGGGCCGGGTGCTGTTCGAGGGCAGGGATATCTGGGAGACCAAAGAGCGCACCCGGGCCACCCGGTTCCAGGTGGGCCTGGTGTTCCAATACCCGGAATACCAGTTGTTTGAGGAAACCGTCTATCAGGATATCGCCTTTGGTCCCCGGAACATGGGACTGGACGAGGCGGAGATTGACCGCCGGGTGCGCTCCGCCGCCGCCTTCGTGGGTCTGCCCGACGAAGCGCTGGAGAAGTCCCCCTTTGAGCTCTCCGGCGGGCAGAAGCGCCGGGTGGCCATCGCCGGGGTCATCGCCATGGAGCCCTCCGTCCTGGTGCTGGACGAGCCCACCGCCGGTCTGGACCCGGTGGGCGTGGAGTCCATCCTGCGCAACATTCACGACTACCACGAGGCGAAAAACGCCACCATCATCCTAGTCTCCCACTCCATGGAGGAGGTGGCCCGCACCGTGGACCGCCTGGTGGTGGTCAGCGGCGGCCGCATCCCCTTCTCCGGCACGCCCCGGGAGGTCTTTGCCCACGGCCGTGAGCTGGAGGAGATGGGACTGGGCGTCCCCCAGGTGACCCGGGTGTTCCACCGCCTGCGGGAGCTGGGTGCGGACGTGGACCCCTCGGTCTACACCATTGCCCAGGCCCGGGCTGCCGTACAGGCCGCGCTGGCGCGCAAGAAGGGGGCGGTGTAAATGGCGCTCAAGGACATCACCCTGGGCCAATACTTTCCCGGAAACTCCTTCATCCATCAGTTGGACCCCAGGACCAAGCTGCTCTTTACCGTCTTGTATATCGTAGCCCTGTTCTCCGCCAAGCGCCTGCCCTCCTACCTGCTGCTGATGGCCGTGCTGGCGGTCTGCATCCAGATCTCCAGGGTCCGGCTCAAAACCATCCTGCGGGGCATGAAGCCCATCCTCTTCATCATCGTGCTCACCGCCATCCTCAACCTGTTCTACACCCCCGGCGACCCCATCTGGCAGTGGAAGTTTCTCAAAATCACCGTGGAGGGCATTTGGGCTGCCATTTATATGGTGCTTCGCATCTCCATGCTCATCACCTGCACCTTTCTGCTGACCTACACCACCTCCCCCATCCTGCTTACTGACGGGCTGGAAAAGCTGCTGGGGCCCCTGAAAAAGCTCCGGGTGCCGGTCCACGAGCTCAGTATGATGATGTCCATCGCCCTGCGCTTTATCCCCACCCTCATCGAGGAGACCGACAAGATCATGTCCGCACAGAAGGCCCGGGGCGCCGATTTTGATACCGGAAACCTCTTCCAGAAGGCCAGGGCCCTGGTGCCCCTGCTGGTGCCGCTGTTCATCTCCGCCTTCCGGCGGGCCGACGAGCTGGCCATCGCCATGGAGTGCCGCTGTTACCATGGCGGTGAGGGCCGCACCCGCCTGCGGCAGCTCATCTTCGTCCGGCGGGACTATCTGGCCCTGGCGGGCAGCCTCTTCATGGTGGCCGCAGTGTATGTCCTGCGGTATCTCGGCTGGTAAAGGGTGTTTCCATGACGAGAAATATTGCTCTGAAACTCATGTACGTCGGGACAGCCTACCACGGCTGGCAGGTCCAAAAGCGGGACGTCACCGTGGCCGAGACCTTGGAAAAGGCCCTGGCCACCGTGGTTTGCCACCCGGTGAAGCTCACCGGGGCGGGCCGCACCGACGCCGGCGTCCACGCCGAGACCTATATCGCCAACTTCCGCACCGCCTCTTCCATCCCCTGCGACCGCATCCCGCTGGCGGTGAATACCCGCCTGCCCGACGACATCGTGGTGGTAAAGGCGACGGAGGTGTCCGAGGGCTTTAACGCCATCGGCTCCTGCCTCAAAAAGGAGTACACCTACCGTATCTACAACTCCCGCATCCGCAACGCTTTTTATGTGGATCGGGCCTGGTTCTACCCCAAGCCGCTGGACGAGGCCGTCATGCAGGCGGCAGCCGACCGCTTCGTAGGCACCCACGACTTTGCCGCCGTCCGCTCTGTGGGCACCAATGTGAAATCCACGGTGCGCACGGTGCACTACTTCCAGATCGCCCGCAGCGGGGACCTCATCGAGTGCCGGGTCTGTGCCAACGGCTTCCTCTATAATATGGTGCGGGCCATGGTGGGCACCTGCGTCTACGCCGCCGAGGGAAAATTCCCGCCGGAGGCCGTAACCGAGATCCTGGAAAACCGAAACCGCACTGCCGCGGGACCTACGGTCCCTCCGGGCGGATTGTACATGACCAAGCTGTGGTACGAGGAAGATGTTTTGTAATCTATTCAGGGGGATTTGCGCATAAACATGGAAGAACTGAAGCGGCCGGAGCCCGCGCCTCCGAAAAAACCGAATATCGTGGTGCGGCTGCTGGCCTTTCTGCTCACCCTGGCCCTGGTGTTGGGCGCCGTGGCGCTGGTGGCTTTCCGGGACAAGATCAACCTCGACTCCCTGAAGCGCTACATCACCTACCGCACGCTGGAGACGGGCGACGACCGGCAGCCCACCTCCTTCCGCCTGGAAAGCGGCGGCAAGGGCGGCTGCCTGGGCGTGGGGGACGACCTGCTGGTCTATTCCGCCAGCGGAGCCCGGCTCTTCTCCGTCAGCGGCGTGGAGTACCTCACCGAATCCGTCCTGCTCACTACCCCGGTGGCCGACGGAGCCGGCAGCGCGGCCGTGGTCTATGACGCGGGGGGCTACGCCCTGCGGGTCCTGTCCGACCGGTCCACCGTGCTGGAGACCAGCGCCGCTCAGGGCCATGAGATCCTGTCCGCCCGGCTCAACGCCGCTGGACGCCTCACCGTCACCAGCCGGGAGCCCGGTTATAAGGGCTCCGTCACCGTCTACGATGGGTCTTATCAGCCGCTGGTCAGCATCCGCCTTTCCAGCCGGTTTTTGATGGACGGCCTGCTCTCTGACGACAACAGGACCGTAGCCGTTCTCACCGCCGGGCAGACCGACGACGCCTTTGACAGCGCCCTGGCCCTCTATCATCTGGATGAGGACGCCCCTTATGCCTCCTGTTCACTGGGCGGCAGCGCTGTGCTGGACCTGAAATACGACGCCGATTCCTTCTGGGCCCTGGGCGATGAGGCGCTCTCCATCGTCCAGTTGGACGGCTCCCTGGCGGGGCAGTACGACTACGGCGGCCGCTATCTCAAGGCCTTCTCCCTGGGGGGCGACCGCTCCGCCACCCTGCTGCTGGGCAAGTACCGGGCGGGCTCCGGCGCCACCCTGCTGACGGTGGACGCCGCCGGGCAGGAGCTGGCCGCTCTGGAGCTGGACGACCAAGTACTGGATCTGGACGCGGCGGGCCGCTATGTGGCGGTGCTCACCGCCGGACGGCTGGATCTCTACACCCGCGATCTGGAGCTCTACGCCTCTCTGGACACCACCGGCGGAGCCCGGGACGTGGTGCTCCGCTCCGACGGCACCGCCTGGCTCATCACCGGGGAGACCGCCCGTCTCTTCATTCCCGAATAACAGCGAGGTATCTTTATGACAACGCCCTATCTCATCTTCGACATCGTCATTCTCCTCATTCTGGCCGTGTTTGCCCTGCTGGGCGCCAAGCGTGGGCTGCTCCTCTCCCTGTGCGGCCTGCTGGCCGTCCTCGTGGCCTTCATCGGCGCCAGCGCCGTCTCAGACATCATGGCCCCCAAGGTGGCCGCGTACTTAGAGCCTAAATTTGCCGCCGCCCTGGAACAGCGGCTGGAGGAGCAGATTCAAAGCGCCTCCTGGCAGTCCGACGGGTCGGCCGGTGCCGCCGGCGCGGTGACCCCGGACGACCTCCCCCTCCAGGACGTGCTGAACGTCCTTAAGGACATGGGCTTCTACCAGAGCGCCGTGGACGCCGTGGACAAGGCGGTCCGGGCCGGCATGACGGAGGTGGCCGCCAGCGCCGCCGCCGCGGTGGCGGCCTCCATTGCCGGCAGCGTGGCCCACATGCTGATCTTTGGCCTGTCCTTCGTCCTGATCCTCATCCTCTGGACCATCCTCAGCCGCGCGCTGGACCTGGTGGCCCGTCTGCCTGGCCTGCACGCCCTCAACAAGACCGGCGGGGCCCTGCTGGGCCTGGTAAAGGGGTGCATCCTTCTCTTCGTCTGTGCATGGGTCCTGCGCTACCTGGGCAACATCATACCGGAAGAGGCCGTGGATCAGACCCGTCTGCTCAAATTCTTTATGACCACCAATCCGGTGACCCTGATTCTGGGCGCCTGATATCCTACCGTGTTTTAATGTTTTTCATACGAAATTCATCACCAGTTCACAATTACATGTTAGATTCGGTAACCTGGGAGAAATGGATCAAGCCCTTCTCCCTCGAAGGAGTGAAACCATAATGCAGCCAACGCTTTGTTCCAGATGCCATAAAAACGTGGCCGTGATTTTTGTGACCCGCATCGACGGCAGCGAGACCAAGAACGAGGGTCTCTGCCTCAAGTGCGCCAAGGAACTGGGCATCAAGCCCGTTCAGGATATGATGCAGAAGATGGGCATCACCGACGATGATTTGGAGGGCATCACCAATGAGATGATGTCCGCCTTTGGCGGCGCCGAGGGTATGGAGGGCCTGATGGCCCAGGAGGACGGCGGGGACGACGACGAGGACGACGAGGGCCGGACCGCCACCTTTCCCTTCCTCAATAAGCTCTTTGGCAATGGAGGCGGCGAGTCCGCCGCGCCTACGCCCAGCGAGCAGCCCCGGCAGAGCCGGGATGAAAAGCCCGGCAAGACCGAGCCCCGCCAGCCCAAGCGTAAGTTTCTGGAAAATTATTGCATTTCCCTGACTCAAAAAGCCCTGGACGGCAAGCTGGATCGGATCATCGGCCGGGATCAGGAGCTGGAGCGGGTAGTCCAAATCCTCAACCGCCGTCAAAAGAACAACCCCTGCCTGATCGGTGAGCCCGGCGTGGGTAAAACCGCCATCGCCGAGGGCCTTGCCATGCGCATCGCCCAGCGGGACGTGCCCTATAAGCTGATGGACAAGGAGGTCTATCTGCTGGACCTGACCGCCCTGGTGGCGGGCACCCAGTTCCGCGGCCAGTTTGAAAGCCGCATGAAGGGCCTCATCGAGGAGATCAAAAAGCTAGGCAACATTATCCTGGTCATTGACGAGGTCCACAACCTGGTAGGGGCCGGGGATGCCGAAGGCTCCATGAATGCCGCCAATATCCTTAAGCCCGCCCTGTCCCGGGGCGAGATTCAGGTCATCGGCGCCACCACCCTCACGGAATACCGCAAGTATATTGAAAAGGACTCCGCTCTGGAGCGCCGGTTCCAGCCGGTCATCGTGGAGGAGCCCTCCATCGAGGATGCCGTCCAAATCATCCAGGGTATCGCCCCCTACTACGAGGCCTATCACCACGTGAAGATCGCGCCGGAGATGTGCCGTCTGGCCGTCACCATGTCCGAGCGGTACATCACCGACCGTTTCCTGCCCGACAAGGCCATCGACCTCATTGACGAGGCCTCCTCCGATGTGAACCTCCACAACAAGGCTCTGGCCCGGACTATGGAGATTGATAAGGAGCTGGCCGACATCGCCAAGGAGCGGGAGGTTATGCTGGCCGCCGCCAATGATAAGTCCGGCGAGGCCTTCCAGAAGCTCAAGCAGCGGGAGGCCGCCCTGCTTCAGCAGAAGGAACGGCTGGAGGCCATGCCCGCGGCGGAGGGTGAGGACCCCGGCGTCCGGCAGGGCCGGATCGCCGACCTCCAGCGTCAGCTCGCCGGAGTGGCCCAGGAGCGGGCCGTGCTGGAGAACCAGGCCAGCGAGAAGGCCTATCAGCGGCTGGCCGTCCTCAAGAGTCAGGAGCTCCAGCTCACCGGCGAGCGGGACGGGCTGACCGCCAAGGGAGACCCCGCCCTGACAGTGGAACACCTGGCCCGGGTCATCGAGCTGTGGACTAAGATTCCCGCCAGCCAGATTCAGGAGCAGGAGTATGAACGCCTGTCCCGTCTGGAGGAACGGCTCAAGAGCCATATCATCGGCCAGGACGAGGCCGTCAAGGCCGTGGCCTCCGCCATCCGTCGGGGCCGGGTGGGCATTGCCTCCAAGCGCAAGCCCGTGTCCTTCATCTTTGTGGGCTCCACCGGCGTGGGCAAGACCGAACTGGTCAAGCAGTTGGCCATGGACATGTTCAACTCCCCCGAGTCCCTCATCCGGCTGGACATGTCCGAATTTATGGAGAAGTTTGCCGTGAGCCGCATCATCGGCTCGCCCCCGGGCTACGTGGGCTACGACGAGGCCGGGCAGCTCACTGAGAAGGTGCGGCGCAAGCCCTATTGCGTGGTCCTCTTCGACGAGATTGAGAAGGCCCATCCCGACGTGCTCAACATCATGCTCCAGATCCTGGACGATGGCCACATTACCGACGCCCAGGGCCGGAACGTGAATTTTGAGAATACCGTCATCGTCATGACCTCCAATGCGGGCAGCGCCAACAAGTCTGCCGGCTCGGTGGGCTTTGGCCGCACCGCCAACGAGATGAGCAAGGACCGGGCCATGAAGGCCCTGGGCGAGTTCCTCCGTCCCGAGTTCATCAACCGGGTGGACGAGGTGGTCTATTTCAACCGCCTCACCGAGGACAACTTCAAGGAGATCGCCAAGATCATGCTCCAGGAGCTTACCGACAACCTGCGGGAGAAGGGCATTACCTTCACCTGGGACGACAGCGTACTGGATTACCTGGTAAAGAAGTCCTACTCCGCCGCTTACGGCGCCCGGAACCTGCGCCGCCAGATTCAGAAGGACCTGGAGGACCCCATCGCCACCAAGATCATCGACAGCTATCAAACCCCCGTCACCCAGATCAAGGCCGTGGGCGAGGACGAGTCCCTCTCCATCCTGGCCCTGTAACGGATATGCAAAACGCCCTGCACCGTTTGGTGCAGGGCGTTTTGGCCCATTAGGGGAATTCGAAGTTCCTTTCGGGATAATAGGCCAGCGGATCGACCGCCTCGCCGTCCACCCGGAACTCCAGGTGGAGATGGGCCCCCGTAGACTGGCCAGTGGAGCCCACCGTGCCGATCACCTGGCCCTGGTCCACGGTATCGCCCTCTTCCACCTCCCGGGCGTTGAGCTGGGCGTAGAGGGTGGAAAGGCCGTTTTCGTGGGTAAGCTCCACATAATTTCCGTAGACGGCGTCAAATCCGGATGCCACCACCACGCCGCCCAGCGCCGCCAGGACCGGGGTGCCCTCCGGCGCCGCAATGTCCACGCCGGAGTGGCCGCGTTTCTCTCCGGTGACAGGGTGAACCCGGGAACCAGAGAGGGCGGAGATCTGGTAGTTCTCCGGTACCGGCCACTGGCAGCCGATCTCAGAAGCATCCTTCTCCAACCAGGCCTCTATCGTCTCAGCCGTAAAGTCCAGATACGCTTTCTGTAATTCCGGTTCGACCGAGCTATTCTCCATCTTTTTGCTGTAATATACCGTCAAGCCTCTATCCGCCCATTCATAAGGCGGCGCTTTAGCCCCTAATTGGAAATCCGGAAACCTATTCTGCCACAGAGATTCTATATCCGCTTTATATATCACGTCACCCTGTCGAAAGTAGTAGTACGGCAAGGCTCCGCCATGATAAAAGTAGAGCAGTTCCTTTTCGCCGTCACCATTTGAATCACGCTCTTCTACCCAGTTGGCGCAATCTGCCAGCAGCCTCGGCACGCCGTTTGTGTCTATGTAATAATAATCATAGGCCTGATAGGCCGCTCCTCTGGGTGCTTCAATCCGAAACCCGTTTTTCCCAAGCACATTCTGAAATTCTTCTATCGAATAGCCTGCCTGATAAGCGCTGTCCTCTACACAAAACCGCAGCAAGCTGTCTCCCTGCCGGATAGCCCAGTATTTCGTATACTCACTATCCGGCATCCAATAGCACACGACCTCTGTCCCATCGGTCAGTTTCCGGTCCACCAGCACCTCCCCCATCGTATCCGCAGACATGACATCGGGCTCCATGCTATTCACCGGCACATAGATTTCGGAATTTTCCAGATGTAGAAGGACTACATTTTCCAGCACCAGGTCCTTCCCCGCCCGAGCCGTCTCCGTCGGGGCGGGCGGAGCCACGGAGGCCGCGGGATCACCGGAGCCCGCCGCTCCGGCGCTCTCACAGGCGACCAGTCCGCCGGCCAGCACCGCCCCGGCCAGGACCACACAGACCATGGCCGCCCCGGTCCGCTTGGTTTGAAACAAATTCATCAGCCTTCCTTTCAGACGTGTCCCGCTGTCTCCGAACCGAGTGCACAGCACGGGCCCGCCTCCGCCGGCGGCATGCAGCAGAACCTCTCCATAGCGGCGGCGGAAGTCGGCATCCCGGCCCCGCACCACCGCGTCGTCACAGCAATATTCCAAATTGCGCCCGGCCTCCCGGGCCATCCACCACACCAGGGGGTTGAACCAGTGGACGGCGTTAACCGCCAGCAGCAGCGCCTTGTACCACAGGTCGCCCCGCCGGATGTGGAGCAGCTCATGGCGCAGGACCAGCTCCAGGTGCTCCGCCGGGAGGGCCTCCTCCGGCAGCAGGATCACCGGACGCAGGAGCCCCAGCGTCAGGGGCGTGGCCGCCCAGGCGGTTCGCCAGACCGCCGTGTTCCCTTTGACTCCCAGCTCTCGCCGGAGTCGCTCCACGCACGCCTGGTCCTCTGCGTCCTCCCGCGCCCCTCGCATCAGGCGGCGGCGGGTCAGGCGGCAGGCCGCCCCCTGCCCCAGCAGAAAGACGGCGGCTCCCAGCAGCCAGACGGTCCCCAGCCGCTCCGCCGCGGAGCGTGTGGGGGCCTTTTCCGCCGCAGGGGGCTTGGCCCCCACAGACGGCGCGGCAGACGCCGGAGCGGCAGGTGCGGACTCCGACGGTGTCTGGGGCAGCATGATGGCGGTATACTCCGGCATGGGCAGAGTCACAGCGGGCCGCAGCAATTCCAGCGGCACCCGGACGGGCAGCAGCAGCCGCACCGCCAGCAGCAGCCACAGCACCGCACAGCTCTGTGCCCGATACCGCCGCTGGATGAGACCGGCGAAAAGCAGCAGGGGCAGCAGCACCATCGAACCGCTCAGGGACAGCAGAACAAACCGCTGAAACAGGGCTCCGATCACCGGGCTTCCCCCCTCAGCTCCTCCAGCAGGGCCTGGAGCTGGGCAATCTCCTGCTGGTCCACCGGGCCTTCGTCATAGAGGGCGGCGGCAAACCGGGTCAGGGAACCCCCGTAGAGCTTGCGGAGGATGCTCCTCCCCTCGCTTCTCTGGTAATCCGCCTGGGAGATCAAAGCCGTATAGGTATTTACTTTTCCACTTTTGACGCAGGTCAGAAAGCCCTTTTCCTCCAGCCGCTTCAGATAGCTGTGCAGCGCGCTGGCCGTCAGAGGCCGCTCAAGACCCGCCAGGATGGCGGGGGCCGTCGCCGCGCCCCCCTCCTTCCACACCACCAGCATGATGTCCAGCTCCGATTCCGGCAGCCGTCTGCTCTCTCTCATTGGGGTTCCTCCTATATTTGCATTTGCAGAAATCTCTGTGCTCGTATCTTACCTCTGCAAAAGCAGAATGTCAAGTTATTTTTGCAAATGCAAAAGTGCGGGCATCCGGAACATCCGGATACCCGCCCTGTCAGCCAATCGTTCCGTCCAGGTCCATGGTCACCACCCGCACGCCCTGCCGCATGGCATAGGTCAGGGTATACATGGTCCCCCCCAGCATCCCGTCGTAGACGGCCAGGACCAGCGAGGAGCGATCCACCATATAACGGTTGCGCCGCTGCATACAGCCGCTGGTATAGCGGTGCTGCACCATGGTCTCCAGATCACAGCGCTCCACCAGCCCGAAATAGCGGTTGCGGTCCCGTTCCTTCCAGCGGGCAGCCTGCTCCTCGCAGGGGATGGCCGCCTCCAGCGTTACGTCCGGGTGCTTTTCCCGCAGGGCCAGCACCGCTTCTCCAAAGTACATGTCGGCCCCCTGGGCCATGCCGCAGATGAAGTGGCGGTAGCCCTGCCGGTAGCAGTCCTCCAGCAGCTCCGCCAGCCGGGCCTTCAGCGCCAGACAGCGGGGGGCCCGCTCGTCCTCGCCCCAAGGGAGCTTATTGGGCCGGTGCCCGGTAAAGCAGCAGGTGGTGGCTCTGTCCATGACCTTCTCCCTCTCTCTTTTTGCTTATTGTAGTATATCCAAAAGGGCAAGTCAATGTTTTATCGAACATTTGTGCGTAAACTTTTTTGATTTTAGACTTGCTTTTTTGGGGGCTGTGCGTATAATAGAAGTTGAAAACAACTGAATCACAGATGTCTTCAGGGCAGGGTGAAAATCCCGATCGGCGGTAAAGTCCGCGACTCGTTCTCCGAACGACCGACCCGGTGGAACTCCGGGACCGACAGTGACGCATCCCATTGGATGCGAAGTCTGGATGGAAGAAGATGTGTTAAGAAACGCGCACCTTTCCCATGTTTTTAACACCTGGAAGACATTGATGCCTTTCAGGTGTTTTCCATTACATGGGGCGCAGCGGAATCCTGCGTCTGAAAAGGAGTGCTCTTTATGAATCCCCGCACCAAGCAGCTCACGGTACTGGCCATGCTCACCGCCATCGGCGCCGTTCTCATCACGCTGGTCCACTTCCCCCTGTTCCCCTCCGCCGCCTTTCTCCAGTATGACCCCGCCGACGTGCCTATTTTGATCGGCGCCTTTGCCTACGGTCCGGTAGCCGGCGTCATCATCACCGTGCTCGCTTCCTTTATCCAGGCCTTCTTCCTGGGCGGCGACGGCGTCTATGGTTTCCTCATGCACGTTATCGCCACCAGCGCCCTGGTACTGGTCTCCGCCACCATTTACCGCTTCAAGCACACCCGTGCCGGCGCCGTCGTCGGCCTGTGCTGCGGCACGCTGACCATGGGCCTTGTGATGATGGTCGCCAACCACTTTATCACCCCCATGTTCATGGGTGCTCCCACCGAAGTGGTAGACGCCATGCTTCTGCCCGTTATCCTCCCCTTTAACCTGCTCAAGGCAGGCATCAATTCCTGTATCACCTTTGTGGTCTACAAGGCCGTTTCCCGCCACATCGTCCACGGCGAGCCCAGAAAGGACGTCTCCAAGCCCGAGGCGGAAAACATCTGATCCCTCAGTCTGAAAACGCCCCGACCGTCTCAACGGCCGTCGGGGCGTTTTTTGTTTGCCTTGACAGCGCCATCCCGGAAGCTTATAATATCAACAGTCGATATCGAAGCTCGATATAAGGAGGACATGTGATGTCCAAAAGACCTCTGGAGGCGCTGACCGAGACGATGTTCTACGTGCTCATGTCCTTTCGGAAGCGGGATTTATGCGGCGCCGAGATTGCGGACTTCGTGGAGCGCAAAACCTGCGGCCGGGTCCGGCTGGGACCCGGGACCCTCTACACCATCCTGGCCAAATTTGAAGAGGAGCAGCTCATCCGTGAGGTCAACGTTCTGGGTCGGAAACGGACTTACCGTCTGACGGACAAGGGCCGCGCCCTGTACGGCGACGAACTGGAGCGGCTCAGGGCCTGCATCGCCGACGCGGAAAGCGAGGAGGATGATGAGACATGAAGCTGGTGCGCAAGCTGGTCCCCGTGGACTTTCTGGACATGCACGGCATTGAGAGCTGGCTGGAGGACATGGCCGCCAGAGGGCTTTTCTTCACCGAAATGGGCTCCTGCTTTGCCCGGTTCCGCCGGGGCAGGCCCATGCCCATCCGCTACCACGCCGAACCCAGCGGCTCTGTCCCGGCTTCGCTGGCCCGGGAGCAGGTGGACTACAGCGCCGGGCGGGGGTGGCACTATGCCGGCCCCTTTGGCCAGGCCTTTGCCGTCTACTGGGCCGATGACCCGGAGACCGAGGAATTTCACACCGATCCGGTGGCCCAGAGCTACGCGCTGGAGCATCTGAGCAGGCGGCTGACCCGCTCCGGGCTGGTGTGCGTTCTGGCGGCGCTCGTCATGGCGGCCCTCTTTCTCTGGGCGGCGGCGGACAGCGCCTTCGGCCCGGTCCAGCGGCTGGTCGAGAGCAATTCTCTCTACACCCCCCTTGCCGCCCTGCTCTGCCTGGCGTTCCTCCTCTACTATCTCCGGCAGGTCCTGGGTATCCGCCGTCTGCGGCGGCAGCTCAGCGAGGGCATCCCAGCCCCCACCGGGCGGGGCTGGAAGCGGACCGGCCTGATCCGTCAGCTCTATACCCTGCTGATGACGCTGGGCGCCGTCGCCTCCATCGCCAGCGGGGTCTACTTTTTCACTGCGGGCCGGTGGGCGTCCGAGCTGGCCGGTCTGGCCCGGCCCGCCCCGCTGCTCTCCCTGGCGGAGCTGGAGGGCGTTGAGACTTACCTCCCAGAGCCCCTTTCCTATCCCGGCTATGAGGGCCCCGACCGGGATAACTACGTGCGCTATGAGTGGTACCCCCTCTCCCAGCACTATGAGGTGAGGCAGCGCGGAACCATACCCGGCGCCGGGAATGCGTGCCACCTGCGCATGGACTGGTACGACCTGGCCCTTCCCTTCCTGGCCTCTCCCCTGCTGGACGACCTGTTTGACTACCACACCTGGAAAACCGAATATGAACCGGAGCGCTACCAGGTAAAGGAGCTGACCGCCCCCGGCTTCGACCGGCTGGCGCTGGTGACCGACACAGACTACGGCGGGCAGCAGCTTTTCGCCTGCGCCGGGGACCGTGTGATCTATCTGGACTACAATGGGACCCAGGATCTAGCGGAGCACTTGGAGCAAATCGCCCAGCTTTTGGCGTGGGAACCCGGCCCATAAATATCGAACATTCGTTTGACATTTTGAGGCTGCCGTCGTATACTGGCAGGCAGGAGGTGACCGATGTGGAGCGCACGATCTTACACTGCGATCTGAACAGCTTTTACGCCTCGGTGGAGCTGCTGGAGCGGCCCGAACTCCGGTCGGCGCCGGTGGCGGTGTGCGGCGATCCGGAGAGCCGCCACGGCATCATCCTGGCCAAAAACGAGGCGGCCAAAAAATTTCAGGTCAAGACGGCAGAGACCATCTGGCAGGCCCGCCGCAAGTGCCCGGACCTGGTGCTTCTGCCCGCACACCACGACAAGTACCGGCACTGGTCCAGGGTCATCAACGCCATCTACGAGCGGTACACCGATCTGGTGGAGCCCTTCAGCATCGACGAAAGCTGGCTGGATATCACCGGCTCCATGCACCTCTTCGGCGGGGACGGCAAGGCCATTGCCGACCGGCTGCGCCGGGAGGTGCGCGAGGAGACGGGGCTCACCATCTCGGTGGGGGTATCCTTCAACAAGGTCTTTGCCAAGCTGGGCAGCGACCTGAAAAAGCCGGACGCCACCACCGTCATCACCCGAGAGAACTTTCGTGACAAGGTGTGGCCTCTGCCGGTGACCGATCTGCTCTTCGTGGGGCGGGCCTCCTCCCAGGTCCTGGGCCAGTATGGCGTCCGGACCATCGGGGATCTGGCCGCCTTTGGCCGGGAGCCGCTGACAGAGCTGCTCGGGAAGATGGGCGGGCAGCTTTATGACTACGCCGCCGGACTGGAGCACAGCCCCGTGGTCCCCGCCAGGGCGCTGCCGCCTCCCAAATCCATCGGCAACTCCATCACTTTCCGCCGGAATCTGGTGGGCCCGGAGGACATCCGCACCGGGGTGGCCCTGCTCTCCGACAGTGTGGCCGCCCGGCTGCGCAAGCACGCCATGCGCTGCGCCACCGTACAGGTGACCATACGGGACCCCGATTTCCGGAACATCTGTCGCCAAAAACGGCTGGATATCCCCATCTGCACCTCCACCGAGCTGAGCCGCGCCGCAATGGAGCTCATCCGGGAATCCTGGAATATGAACGCCCCCATCCGCCTGCTGGCCATCACCGGGCAGAATCTGGTCCCCGAGGACCAGGCGGCGGAGCAGATGGATCTCTTCCTGGCCCAGACCGCCCCCCGGCGGGAGCGCCGGGAACAGTTGGAACGCGCCGTGGACGGAATCCGCGGCAAGTTCGGCAAGGGCGCCATCGTCCCCGCCGCTGTGGTGGGTGAGGACATCGACCGCCCCGCCGACCACGCCGGGTCCATTCCTCCCGGCGGCCGAAAGCTGGAATAACCTCCGCCCCCTCCCTCGTACATTGTGGGAGGGGGTGTCCGATTTGACCGTTTCCTTTTTTGCCTACCTGTCCCGGCTCTCCGACCCCGGACTGCTGACCGCATCGGTCCTGACCCTGGCTGTCATCCTGGTCAACGGGTGGACCGACGCGCCCAACGCCATCGCCACCGCCGTCTCTACCGGGGCCCTCCCCTTCCGGCGTGCGGTCCGGCTGGCCGCCGTGTGCAACCTGCTGGGGGTGGTGTGCATGACGTGCCTCAACGCCTCGGTGGCCGAGACCATCTACACCATCGCCGACTTCGGCCCGGACACCGGCGATGCCCTCACCGCCCTGTGCGCCGCCCTGCTGGCCATCGTCCTGTGGGCTACGGCGGCCTGGCGGTTTGGCATTCCCACCAGCGAGAGCCACGCGCTGGTGGCGGGCGTCACCGGGGCCGCCGCGGCCCTTCAGGGCGGCCTGTCCAACGTTCAGCCGGCCGCCTGGGCAAAAGTGCTTCTGGGGCTGCTCCTCTCTGTGGGCCTGGGCTTTCTCCTGGGACGGCGCTGCGCGGGGCTGGTCCGGCGGCTGTTCCCCCTCGGGCACAGTACCGACCGCCTGTTCCGGCGGCTTCAGGTACCGGGCGCCGCCGCCATGGCCTTTCTCCACGGGGCACAGGACGGGCAGAAATTCATGGGGGTCTTTCTGCTCTCCGCCGCTCTGGCCCAGGGCCGCCGGGACACCGAGACTTTCCTTATCCCCCTGTGGCTCATGGTGCTGTGCGCCCTGTGCATGGCCGCCGGCACCTCCATCGGCGGCCGGCGCATCATCGACACTGTGGGGCGCGACATGGTCCCTCTGGGGCCCCGGCAGGGCTTCTCCGCCGACCTGGCCGGAGCCCTCTGCCTGCTGCTGTGCACGCTGCTGGGCCTTCCGGTCTCCACCACTCACGCCAAAACCGCGGCCATTCTGGGCGTTGGGGCGGCCGAGGACCGGACCTCCGTGGACCGACGGGTGGCCCGCTCCATTCTCATCACCTGGCTGTTTACCTTTCCCGGCTGCGGCCTCATCGGCTTCTGTGCCGCCCGTTTTCTGCTCTGGCTGCGGTAACCGCCCTTTTTTGCACTTTCCTCTTCCATTGCCTTCAATTTCGCGCTATAATATTGTGTAATTGATTTTTACCATTGGAGGCAAAGTCATGGAAAGATTAGTCGGTACCGTGTCCCGGGGCATCCGTGCGCCCATCATCCGGGAGGGCGACGACATCGCCCAGATCGTGGTGGACAGCGTGGTCGCCGCCGCCCAGCAGACCCCCTTCGAGCTGTATGACAAGGATGTCATCGCCGTGACCGAGGCCGTGGTGGCCCGGGCTCAGGGCAACTATGCCACGGTGGAGCAGATCGCCGCCGATGTAAAGGCCAAATTTGGCGGCCACACGGTGGGCGTGGTCTTCCCCATCCTCAGCCGCAACCGTTTTGCCATCTGCCTGCGGGGCATCGCCATGGGCGCGAAAAAGATCGTGCTGATGCTCTCCTACCCCTCCGACGAGGTGGGCAATCACCTGATCGACATGGACCTGGTGGACGAAAAGGGCGTGGACCCCTACCGGGACGTGCTGTCCGAGGCCAGGTACCGGGAGCTCTTCGGCTATACCAAGCACGTCTTTACCGGAGTGGACTATATCGAATATTACAAGGAACTCATCACCGGCTGCGGCTGCGAGGTAGAGGTGGTGCTGGCCAACGACTGCCGGGCTATTCTCCCCTACGCCAAGCATGTGCTGTGCTGCGACATCCACACCCGTGAGCGCTCCAAGCGGCTGCTGAAAAAAGCGGGGGCCGAGCTGGTGCTCGGTCTGGACGAGCTGATGACCGCCAGCGTGAACGGCAGCGGCTATAACGAGCGCTACGGCCTGCTGGGCAGCAATAAGGCCACCGAGGACAAGGTCAAGCTGTTTCCCCGCAACTGCCAGCCCGTGGTGGAGCGGATTCAGAAGGGCGTCCAGGCCAAGACCGGCAAGCACGTGGAGGTCATGGTCTACGGCGACGGCGCATTTAAGGACCCGGTGGGCAAGATCTGGGAGTTGGCCGACCCGGTAGTCTCCCCCGCATACACCTCCGGTCTGGAGGGCCAGCCCAACGAGGTGAAGCTCAAGTATCTGGCCGACAATGACTTTGCCGACCTCTCCGGCGACGCCCTCAAGGAGGCGATCTCCGATTATATCCGCCACAAGGACAGCGACCTCACCGGCCAGATGGTCTCTCAGGGCACTACGCCCCGGCGGCTCACCGACCTGATCGGTTCCCTGTGCGACCTGACCTCCGGCAGCGGCGACAAGGGCACTCCCATCGTGCTGGTCCAGGGCTACTTTGACAACTATACCAAATAAACAAGTCTGCAAACGAAAAGGCTCCGGGTCCTACAGGACCCGGAGCCTTTGTTCACGTTCCCTCTCACTCCCAGGCGGCCAGCGCGCTGTCCAGTAGGCCAACCAGCTCTAAAACGCTGCGGAATCGGGCCTCCTCCGCCCGCTCCAGCCACGTCAGGCTGCCCTGCCAACTGGCGTTCTGCCGAAACAAAACGCTCAACTGGAACGTGGCAAGGGGCTTCTGCTCCCCCAGCGCCTCCGGCGCCGGTCGGGGGGCCCCGGCCGCCACCCTCTGCTCCGGCTGATCGAACGCACGGCCCTCCATGCTGCGCTGCGGGAAATCCAGCGCATCGAGCAGCCCCTCCATCCGGATCAGGAGCTGAGTCAGGTTGTCAAAATACGGCTCTTCTTCAAAATAGGGATTCTGCAGCGTCCCCCGTATCTCCTTGTTACGATAGGAGTACACCCGAATCAAGCTGCGCTTCATCTCATAGGGAACAAACCGGCTCTGACCCTGGGTCATTTGAGACCACCTTCCGTTTCCTCATTGTCTTCACAATTGGCATCCTTAGTATAGCATCCGGCGGTTCTCCTTTGGTTACAACTGCACATTTTTGGGGACATGCCTTGCCTCGGGACTCTTACTGTGTTAGAATTTATGTGGGATTTCAGACGCTGCTGCTGGAAAGCGACCCACGCCCGGCTGTGTCTGCGTTGCTCCGCTATCGTGCGGTGCAGATTGGTTTGGAAGGAGGTGGTCCCGTGGGCACGGCAGATACGCTGCACATCTCTATGTTCGGAAGCTTTACCATGACCCGCCGCGTGGCGGGCGAGGCCCTTGTGGTGACGGACCAATCCAGTTCCTCCAAAAAGCTGTGGACCTTTTTGGAGTATCTCATTGCTTTCCGCTCCAAGGTGGTCTCCCAAGACGAGATCATCGACGTGCTGTGGGGGGATTCGGACATCGACAATCCGGTCAACACGCTAAAAACCCTTCTCCACCGGGCCAGACATACCGTGGAGGCCCTGGGCTTTGAAAATGGGAAGGAGATCCTCCTCTACCGGCGGGGTACTTACCGTTGGAACCATGACCTGGACATCACCGTAGATACCGAGCAGTTCGAATCGCTCTGCGAGGCCGCCGCCCGGCCGGGACCGGATCGGCTGGGGCACATGCTGGCCGCCGCCGCCCTGTACCGGGGAGATTTCCTCCCAAAGGCTTCCCACGAGCCCTGGGCTGTCTCCCTGCGGGTGTACTATCATGCCAAGTTCCTCAAGCTCTGTACCGAGGCCGCCGGGCTTCTGGACGCTGAGGACCGCTATGCCGAAACGGTGGACCTGTGCCGCCGTGCCATCCTGGTGGACCCCTATGACGAAGGGACGCACCTGCACCTCATGCAGGCCATGATCGCCACTGGCGCGCAGCAGACCGCTATCCAGCACTACCGCTATGTCACCCAACTTTTTATGGAACAGCTTGGCGCCAGTCCCTCGGCGGAGCTGACCGCGCTCTACCGTGAGCTGGTCCGGTCCACCCAAAGCGTGGAGATGGACCTCCGCGTAGTCCGGGAGACCCTCTGCGAGGTCCGGCCGAACCCGGGCCCCTACTACTGCGAATACGCCATCTTTCAGGATGTGTACCGTCTGTCGGCCCGCACTGCCGCCCGCACCGGGCAGGTGGTGCAGCTTGCCATGCTCTCAGTGCTGGACGCCCGTGGAAAACCCCTCACAACCCGGCAGATCGGCGTCAGCATGGGCCGCGTACGGGAGGTCATCCATTCCGGCCTCCGTCAGGGGGATGCCTATACCCGCTTCAGCGCCACCCAGTATCTGCTCCTGCTTCCCTGCGCCAGCTACGAAAACGGAGGAAAGGTCCTGGATCGTCTGGTCACCAGCTTCCGGCGGATCTACCCCCAAATGCGCGTCCTGCTCCAGTACAGCGTCCTGCCCCTTATGCCTCTGATGTGATGCGGGCGAAGTATCCTGCTCGAAATCCGAACGCCCCCCGGCAAAGCCGGGGGGCGTTCGGATTTCTTCCGCCGTCTTTAATCGCCGTTGACCAGGGCATTCAGCACCTTGGCCGCCACGCCGCCTGCGGCCTCCGCGCCGCTGCCGCCGTTTTCCACCAGCACCACGAAGGCATAGGGGGCGTCCTCATTGCGTAGGAACCCGGCAAACCAGGCGTTGGGCGCCTTCCCGCCTCCCACCTCGCCAGTGCCGGACTTGGCGCAGAGGTCCATGTTGGGGAACCGGCCGCTGCCATAGGTCTCGGCGACGTTCCGTGCCATCATGTCGGCCAGCAGCTCCGCCGTGTCCGCCTCCACCAGCCGCCCGGTCCGGTGCCGGACATACAGGGACACCCGGAAATCCAGCGGCGTCACCGTCTGAAGAATGAGTTGGGGGACGGCGGCCTTCCCGCCGCTGGCGATGGCGCCCATATACACCATCAGGGCGCAGGGATTCACCAGGTCGTTGTACTGCCCCACTCCCGCCCAGCCGAGCTGATTTGCCGTAGCTCCGGAAAACTGGAACCTCCCCTTGGCCGTGGACAGTCCATTGATGCGGTAGCTCCCGGTGAGTCCCGCCTTCCGGGTGTAGGCTTCCATCACCTCCGGGCCCAGCTCCGCCGCCAGTTGGGCAAACACCCCATTGCAGGAGCTGGCCAGCGCTCCGTAGATATCCAGCTCCCCGTGAGCGCCGGGACAGGTCACCGCCTCCCCGCCCACCAGGGTAGAGCCGGTGCAGGTAAAGGTCCGGCTCATCAGGTCGGGCATGTGCTCAACGGCCGCAGCCAGGGTGACCGTTTTGAACACCGAGCCGGGCACGAAGGTGCCGGAGAGGAAGCGGTTCAGATACACGCCCTCATAGCGCTCGTCCCCCTCCTGGATCTCCGGCGGGTCTGCCGGGTCATAGGAGGGGTTGGAGACCATGCAGAGGATCTCCCCTGTCTTATAGTTGTAGACCCCCACCGCCCCCTTCCGTCCGTTGAGGGCATGATAGGCCACATAGTTGAGGTGGGCGTCCAGGGTCAGATACAGATCGTTCCCCTCTCCAAAGGGGCTGTAAGCGCCGGTAAGGAGATTGTAGCCGGACAGCTTGTCGCCGAAGGCCACCAGCGCCCCGGTGCCGATCTTTCCCTGGGCGTCCCCCACCGCGTGGAGGGTGGCCTTGCGGACGGTGGGGTTGGCGTAATAGGCCCGGTTCCCCTCCGCGTCCACCCAGGAGAGCAGATCCCCGTCCCGGTCCAGCACCCGCCCCACCGCAAGCTGGCCCTTGCTGTTGTAGATGTGTCGATTGAAGGCCGAGGCCGCCCAGGCCCCCCCGCTGCGGAGCTCCCGGAAGGTAAAGATCCCCAGGCCCAGCACCAGGGCCGCCGCCAGAAGCAGACACAGCCCCGCCCGTCTTTCGATGCGCTTCATGCCGTCCCCTCCTGCTCCGCCGAATCAGGCGTCTGCCGCTCCGGGGCCTTGCGGGCCCTTCTGGAGGGCAGGCGTATGGCAAAGCTGGCATTCTGCCGGGTGTCCGTGGCCTTGAGAAAGGCCAGCAGCCCCCAGGAGGCCACCATGGCAGAGCCGCCGTTGGAGACAAAGGGGAAGGTCACACCCGTGAAGGGCAGCAGATCCACCGACCCGAAGACGTTGAGGCAGGTCTGAAACACCATCAGGGAGGCGGCGGCGCAGGCGGCGATGGTGTAAAAGCTGGACCGGCCCGCCCGGCAGGCCCGGACGGCAAAGACCGCCAGGGTGACGATGGACAGGACGGCCAGCGCCGCGATGACCAGTCCCCACTCCTCCGCCAACATCCCGAATACCAGATCGGTATCCGCCGCCGGGACCCGGTGGAGCCAGCCCTTCCCCGCCCCCACGCCCACCAGTCCGCCGGAGGCGGCCGCCGACATGGCCCGGGTCTGCTGGTAGCCGCCGCCGGAGGCGTCGGACCAGGCGTGGCCCCAGGTGGCGAACCGCTGGAGGATGTAGGGCTTGATGGTGACCACCACGGCGGCCCCGCCCATGCAGGCCCCGGTGATGAGGCCCAGGGTGGCCCAGTCGCCGGAGCGCAGATAGGCAATGACCAGGAAGGTGACAAAAAACACGGCGGCGGTGCCGAAATCGCTCATCAGGGCCAGACCGCCCATGCAGGCCCCGGTCAGGACGATGAACAGCCCCAGGTTCCGTTTCCGGAACAGGCGGTCCAGGGTGGCCGATCCGGCAAAGATGTAACAGATCTTGGCCAGCTCCGAGGGCTGGAGGGACAGCGGCCCCAGGACGATCCAGTTTTTCGCCCCGTATTTGCCCGTTCCCAGCAGCAGCGTGACGCCCAGCAGGCCGATGGCCGCCGCCGCCATGAGCCAGCGGATCTTTTTGGCCCGCTCCAGGTCCCGCAGGAAGACCCCCAGCACCAGGAAGAGCAGCAGCCCCAGCAGGACGGCCAAAAACTGTTTGGGCAGGGACGAGGGGGCCGAGGAGGCCGTGACGGCCAGAGAGAGGGTGGAGAGGAAAAAGGCCACGGTCTCCATTTCAAAGCCGATGCGCCGCAGGGCCCGCAGGGTGAGGCAGTAAGCCCACATGGCCAGGCTCAGGCACAAAAAGGTCATGGGGATGGCGGCGGAGGCGCGCTCCCCCGCCGCGATGACCAGTTGGACGGCGGTCATGACCTGAAACAGAGTCAGCAGCACCAACCCCAGCCAGGGGGACACCGGCCGCTCCGCCCGCCGCCGGGACCGGCGCTCCTGCTCCTCCTCCGGGGAGACCGCCAGCAGCACCGTCTCCACGCCGCCCAACGAGAGCACGTCGCCGTACTGGACGGCGGCCTGCCCCGCCACCTCCCTGCCGTTGACCGCCACGCCCCCCTTGGAATCCAGGTCATAGAGGGTCCAATTCCGGTCCTCCCCCCGGATCAGAGCGGCGTGCTGGCGGGAGACGGTGGGGTAGTTGAGCACCACGTCTGAAAATCCGGAGCGGCCAATGATATTCTCCCAATGGGTCAGCGGCTCGTCCGCCCCGTTGGGCAGGGACAAATAAGCCCAGACCTCCGGTACATGGGGCACCGTGACCAGGGAGCGGATGGTGCGGGCCAGAATGAGCAGAGCCAGAACAGGGAAAACGAACCGCGCCGCCGCCGTGTACCAGGCCGTTGCCAGGGGATACGCCTCCAGCAGAGCCGCAAGCCGGTCCATCAGGGCCTGCGGCGCGGATAGGAGCTGTTCCATCGGGTAAATCCCTCCCTTTCAGAGTCGGGGACGAGCAGGTCCTCAGGGCAGTCATTATATCACATTTCCCTCAGATAACAAGGGGGGACGGGTCGCAGACCCATCCCCCTGCCTCTACCGGCCCTCTGTTTCCTCTGTCTGGGCGTCGGGCGGCGCATGGACCGCGCCGCGCTTCCGAAGCCGCCTCCGGACGGCCAGCCCCGCCCCCATTAAAACGGCCAGGAGCGCCGTGACACCCACCGCATGATAGGCCAGCCAGACGGCCAAATTTCCCAGCCCGTCGCCAAAGGAATGCAGACCCTCGCCAAAAGCAGAGGCGACCCGAGCTCCCAGCGGCGCCACCTCGCCGGGCTCGTCGCTGATCCGGGCCACCTCGGTCAGCCGGAGCTCAATGGTCGCAAAATCAATGAGGGAGTCGTAGCGCTTCAAATCAGAGGTATACTGCTCGATCTGATACTCGGTCTCGGACAGGGCGTTTTCCAGGGAGATGATATCTTCCATAGTCGCCGCCTTCTCCAACAGGGCCAGCAGCCGCTCCTGCTTGGTCCTCTGGGTTTGCAGGCGCAGTTCGATGTCGGAATAGTTCTGTCCCACATCTTCTGCGCTGCCGGACTGGCTCACCACATGTCCCACCTCGCCCACCGAGCCCGTAAAGGCATCATACTGCTCTTTGGGGACCCGAATGGTAAAGCTGCCCCAGCGGCGGGCGGCGCTCTCGTAATAGCCCCCTCCGCTGGTCTCCTGATACTCAAAGTAGCCGCCGCAGCGCTCCACCAGAGCTTCCAGCGCCGTTTCGGCCGCCGGGTAGTCCGTGGTCTGCACTTCGTAATCGGCCCTTTGGATGAGCTTGGCGTCCTCGTAGACGCCTGCGGCCCGGAGCGTTGTGCTCAGAGCCATGTCAGGGGCCGGTTCTTCCGGGCGGTCCATCTCTCCCTTGTATTCCGCCGCCGCCGAGGGAGCGGCGGCCATGGTGGCGCTGTTCCCGCCGGAGCAGGCGGTGAGCACCGCGGCGAGCAGGAGTGCGAGCGGCAGGATTGTTTTTCCTTTCATTGGGCACCTCACTTTCATCCGTTGCGCGAAGGAATGGGGCTGTGTTATGCCCTTTAGACGAGGTTCACCGGCAAAAGGTTCCAAACCCGCTTGGGGCGCATAGGATGGGATACCACCAAAGGAGGAATCCCCATGCCTATCATTTATCTCTCTCCTTCCACCCAGGAGAACAACTTTTACGTCAGCGGCGGCACCGAAGAGGAGTGGATGAACCGGCTGGCGGACGCCATGGTCCCCTATCTGGACGCCTCCGGCATCCAGTACGTCCGCAACACGCCCGAAATGACCGCCGCCGCCGCCATCCGCGCTTCCAACGAGGGCAACTACGACCTGCACCTGGCGCTCCACTCCAATGCCGCTCCGGAGGGCCTCTACGGCCAGATCCGCGGCATCATTGTCTTTTACTATCCCGGCAGCACCGAGGGGCGGCGAGCGGCGGAGATCGTGGCTGAAAATCTGAAAAACATTTATCCGCTCCCCGACCGGGTCCGGGCGGAGCCCACCACCGCCATCGGTGAGGTCCGGCGGGTCCGGGCGCCCTCGGTCTTCATTGAGCTGGGATATCACGACAATCCCGACGACGCGGCCTGGGTCAAGAACAATCTGAACGCCATCGCCCGGAACATCGTGAGCTCTCTGTGCCAGTACTTCGGCATCCCCTTCCTGGAGCCCCGCCCCGCCCGTCCCGCCGTGGTGGATGTAAATTGGGGCTCGCTGAACATCCGCTCCAGGCCCTCCACCACCGCCCCCATCGTGGCCCGCGCTTACGACGGCGCCCGGCTCACCGTCATCAACCAGTGGCAGGGCTGGTATCTGGTCCGGTTTGACGGCGTGGTGGGGTATGCCAGCTCAGACTACGTCACCCTGGTCTGACGGGAGGCTCCCATGGAGATCTATGTCGTACAGGCAGGCGACACTCTGAATGCCATCGCCCAGCGATCCGGGCTGTCTGCGGAGCGGATTGCCAGCGAAAACCGGCTTTTTCCCCCCTACGAGCTGGTGGTGGGGCAGACGCTGGTCCTCCGTTTCCCCGACCAGGTCTACACCGCCCGGTCCGGCGATACGCTCTATTCCGTGGCTCGGGCCAGCGGCGTACCGGTCCGCCAGCTCTACCGCAACAACACCGTCCTGGAGGGCTCCCCCACCCTCTATTCCGGCCAGACCGTGGTCCTCAGCTATCAGGGTGACAGCGCAAAATACCCCCCCATTGCGGTCAACGGCTATGCCTACCCCTTTATTGATCCGGGCCTGCTGCGGCGTACCCTTCCCTTCCTCACCTATATCACGCCCTTTACCTATGGCATCCAGCCGGACGGCGCGCTGGTGCCGCTGGAGGACCAGGCGCTCCTCACCGCGGCCCGCAATGTGGGGACCGGAGCTCTGATGCACTTGTCCACCCTCACCGACGAGGGCAGCTTTTCCAACGAGCTGGCCAGTCTGGTCCTCAACGACCAGGACGTCCAGGGCGTCCTGATCGACAATGTACTCAACACGCTGGAGACCAAGGGCTACAGCGGTCTGGACGTGGATTTCGAATTTGTTTTCCCCCAGGATGCGGCGGCCTATGCTTCCTTCATCCGCCGCCTGCGGGAGCGGCTGAATCCGCGCGGCTACCCCGTGGTGGTGGCGCTGGCCCCCAAAACCTCGGCCGACCAGCCCGGTCTGCTCTATGAGGGCCACGACTACCGCGCCCTGGGGGCCGCCGCCGACCGCGTCTTTTTAATGACCTATGAGTGGGGCTATACATACGGCCCGCCCATGGCGGTAGCACCGCTGCCCAATGTGCGCTCGGTGGTGGAGTACGCCCTGACGGAGCTCCCCGCCGGTCAAATCTGGCTGGGCATCCCGGCCTACGGCTATGACTGGCCGCTGCCCTTCCGCCAGGGGGAGACTCGGGCCACCTCCATCTCCCCCCAGTATGCCGTCAGCCTGGCCCGGCGTTATGGTGTGGCCATCCAATACGATGAGACCGCCCAGGCGCCCTGGTTCCGCTACATGGACGAGAGGGGTACGGCACATGAGGTCTGGTTTGAAGACGCCAGGAGCATCGCCGCCAAGCTGTCCCTCATCCCGGAATACGGCCTGTCCGGAGCCGGATACTGGAATCTCATGCGCCCCTTTGCCCAAAACTGGCTGGTGCTGGACAGTCTGTTCCACATTCAGGACCCCGTCTAAAAGGAAAATATTGTCGTTCATAAAAAGTTCACAGCACGTTATAAAACTGTCCATCAATTCCCTTTTCAGTATGATATTCTATACTTGCAAAGACCTAATACCAATTCCAACCTCCTCCCTCTCTCTCTTTGCAACACCGCTGTGCTCCCCGGAAGGGCAATGGCTCTTCCGGGGAGGCAGACCAAGAAGTTCCGCCGGACGACATTTTGGGTCGCCGGCGTTTTTTTTTGCCCGTTTTGGCTCATACTAGGCGCGAGGTGATTCCAATGTCCACAGTATCTCCCAAGATCCGTGCCCAGTTCGAGTCCATGCCCATTGACCTGAAAAACCACATTCTCTCCATGGACGTCAAGCTGGAAAACATGAACGACCTGATGGCCGTCCTGGAGCGCATCGTAGCAGAGGGCGAAGGCCATGCTTGACCGCGCGCTTCTCTCCCCGGAGGCCATCGCCTATTTCAACGCGCTGCCGTTGGATGCTCAGATTGCGCTGGAAAAGAGCAACACCAGTTTTCGCTCCCTGGACGATATCCAGGACTACCAGCAGCGGATGCTCTCCCATGTAAACGATGTGCTCTACAAGCAGCTTCCGGAGCCCGCCATCCCCTCCAACGCGGCCTTGGACCCGCTGGACGCAGACTGAAATGTAGAAGGCGCTGCCGACCGGCAGCGCCTTCTGCACAGCTTTCGGGACCTTGTCATGGGTCCTATTACTGCCCGGCACACCCAACGGTTGACATTCCACGTCTTCTCACATATAATGGAACGTAATCTCTTTGCACTGCATTACATTCCGGTTCTGCCGGGATGCGAGATCACCAGTACAAACTGAGCAGGCGATGCCCGGAAGCGGGCGTGGGGCCGGGCCGCTTTATCTGCGGCAGCAGATTGCATTTCCTTTTATGCACATCTGTGGGACAGTTGTATGTTCCATAGGTGTGCTATTTTATACCTATTTATGGAACAGCCGACCTCAAATGGAGTGCCATAGGAGAAATCATGACACCGCATTGCCAGATGGCAGCGGGAAACGGAGGATTCTTTTATGACAGTCAGCCAACCGAACGTGGCAGGGCTAACCTCTGCCGAAGCAAAGCGATTGCAGGACATATACGGTAAAAACGAGCTGTCGCCACAGAAGAAGGAAACCTTTTTCCAGAAAATATTTCATATTCTCTGTGAGCCTATGTTTTTGCTGCTCATTGCCGCCGCCATTATCTATTTTATTCTGGGCGAGCCCAGGGACGGCGCGATCATGCTCATCTTCGTGGTGGGCATCATCAGCATTGATGTGATCCAGGAGTGGAAAACCGACCAAACGCTCCATGCGCTGAAGGATCTATCCGCGCCGCAGATCACTGTCATCCGCGACGGGAAGGAACAACGGATCGCCAGCGCCGACCTGGTTCCGGGCGACCTGATGATGATCTGTGAGGGCGTCAAGATTCCGGCAGACGGCGTAGTGCTGCGCTGCGCCGACCTGTGCGTGGATGAATCCTCTCTCACCGGCGAAGTGGAGGGCGTCTGGAAAACGCCCACGGGAAGCACTGAACCCACAACGGATTACTGGCGCAAGGATTACTGTTATGCCGGTACCCTGGTTACGCAGGGCACCGCTGTCGTTCAGGTGGATCAAATTGGCGCGCAGACCGAATACGGAAAAATCGGTCTTGGCGTGGCCACCGCGCCGCAGGCGGATACCCCGCTGCAAAAGCAGACCGGCAAGCTGGTGAAAACCTGTGCCATCTTAGCAGGCGTGCTGTTTGCGCTGGTGGCCGTATTTACCTGGTTCAATATTCCCGATCATCCATTTTCCGACCGTCTGATTGAAAGCATCCTTTCCGGCGTGACGCTTGCAATGGCCATGATTCCGGAAGAATTTCCGGTCATCCTTACGGTGTTCCTCTCCATGGGCGCGTGGCGGCTGGCAAAGAAAAACTCGCTGGTGCGCAAGCTGCCCAGTGTGGAGACGCTGGGGGCCGTCTCCGTCCTCTGCGTGGATAAGACCGGCACCATTACCAAGAACCAAATGACCGTACAGGAAATTTGGGTGGCAGATGGCACAGAGCAGGTGCTCGTTGAGACGATGGGACTTGGCTGTGAAACCGACGCCTACGACCCCATGGAAAAAGCGATGCTCCGCTGCTGCGAGGCGCACGGCATTTCCAGAGAGAGCCTGTTTAGCAATGAGTTTGTGCGCGAGTATCCCTTTACCAATGAGCGGAAAATGATGGGACACGTCTGGCGCAAGGGCGGCAGACTGGTCGTTGCCGCCAAAGGCAGCCCGGAACGTATTTTGACCCTCTGCTCTTTGACGGACAAGGCGCGGTGTGCCGCGGAAGAACAGATGCAAGCGCTTTCCTCTCAGGGATTGCGCGTGATTGCCATTGCCGCCGCCCATCCAGAAAATGAAGCTGCAATCCCCGCCGCCATCACCGACTGCCGTTTGACACTGCTTGGCCTGGTGGGGCTTGCCGATCCTCCCCGCGAAAGTGTCAAGAACGACATTGCCGTCTGCAACCGCGCAGGAATTCGTGTGGTCATGATCACCGGAGACAACGGGATCACCGCCTCCGCTATTGCCCAAAAAATCGGAGTTCCCGGAAGCGACAATATCATTACCGGCGAGGCACTGGAGGCCATGTCTGACGAGGAACTGCGGGTCGCAGTGAAAACCGCGTCTATTTTCTCCCGCGTCATTCCCGCGCACAAGATGCGCATCGTCAAAGCCTTTCAGGAAAACGGTGCGATCGTCGCCATGACCGGTGACGGTGTAAATGACGCGCCGGCCCTGAAGTATGCCGACATTGGTATTGCCATGGGAAAACGTGGCAGCGAGGTTTCGCGCGAGGCCGCCGATCTGATCTTGTTGGACGACAATTTTACCACCATTGTGGAGACCGTCCGGGATGGACGCCGGATCTACGACAACATCCGTAAAGCGGTGGGCTATGTGTTCACCATTCATATTCCCATTGCCGCGGCCTCCCTGCTGGCGCCCTTCCTGGGGATTGCGCCTGCGGCGCTGCTGCTGTTGCCGCTTCACGTGGTGCTGCTGGAGGTGCTCATTGACCCGACCTGCTCCATTGTTCTGGAGCGTCAGCCTGCGGAAGAAGATATCATGGCTCGCACGCCCCGTGACCCGAAGGAAAAACTGCTGACCGGAAAATTGTTGGCCAAGAGCGTTTTACAGGGGATTTTTATATTCGCCGCGTCCTTTGGCGCTTATTTTGCGTCACTGGCGGGCAATCCGGACAACGCCCCGGCGGCTCGCGCCATGGGTCTTGCCATCATCATGCTGGCAAATTTGTTTTTGGTGCAGGTCAACAGCTCTGACCACGATTTCGCTTACCGCTCCGTGAGGCGGCTCAGCAAAGACCCGGTCATGTGGGCAGTCAATCTGGGTACGCTGACGCTGCTGGCCGTGATTCTGTACACGCCGGTTTCCCTCTATCTGAAGCTCGCCCCGCTCACCGGCGCGCAGTTATTTACAGCGATTGGCCTTGCCGCTGCGTCGGTGTTGTGGTATGAGTTTGTAAAGCTGGCCACAAAGCTTCGCAAAAGATAAGCCGATGGGAATTTGTCCGGATACGGGAGTTGGGGTATAGTCCGAGGAGAAAAAGGATCACCGCTTGGCCCTGCGCCGCAGCAAGCGTTTTTTCTCCACAAAATACGAGAAGCACTTTTGGGACCGCAGGCTAGGGCATGCGGCTGACCCTCGAAGCCAATATACTGCCGGAACGATTAAAAATGGCAGTTATGAATCCAGGTCCCTCTCCAAATCCTCTTTTCTGGTGATGGAATGACCGATGCAGTGTTCAAGCTTCTGATTTCAGATCGCACATACAAAGATTCACTGCTATGACTTCTGATGGAACACCGTTTTTAATAAGAAAAAGACTCCTGTGGACACAATAACTCCAAACCCATTTAAAATAATGTCATTAATATCAAAACTCCGGCCAAAAATCGGTTGCAATAATTCAATCCCAACGGAAACTCCAATTCCCATTCGGATGGTATGTATCCATGTACTATTCCTGTGAAATAATGGGTAGAGAGCCCCAAACGGAAGAAACATCAGGATATTACCGGCATTTTCCGAACTGAAGTCGAAATAAAAGTCGGGAATAAAATCATATTCAAAAGTAAACCAATGATAACTGCTCCCACTGGGCATATGATAAAACAGAAAATAGTAAATATCGCTCATGACAAGGTTAAACAAGGTCAGAGATAGAAGCCCTGTAATGTAACATACAAACAGCGAGGATAAAATCGTTTCCTGCAAAGAAACGCCCTGTTTTTTTCTTTTATATACTGCGTAGATAATTCCAGCGACTAGAGCGATCGGCAACGCCTGCAAAAAATAGCCAGGGTATGTAGCGAAAAAGAAGTATTGAAAGTTCATATTGTCTGGAAAGTACATTGGTACAATCTTTCTCCCTTCCACCGGTTTAATCAACATCAAACTCAGCCGCCAGATAATGGGGCGTCCCATCCTCCCCTTTTATGCTCGGTCAAACTTCAGGATTCATTAGTATACTTACCTTATACATTATATATCAACAGCGCAAAAAGGCAATGGCGGGGAGCGGTTCACATTCCCCTCCATTGCTCTTTGAATAATACGCTCGATCGAAATGATAAATCCGAACACACGCCCCAACTTGGAGAATGTAGTTCGGATTATCATTGTTTATCAGGCGGCTTCATTCCGGGTATTTCCGTTTCTCCACCCGAATCCAACCTGCTGCGCTGGCCTTCGATTCAGAAAAGAGGAGCAAGGGAGCGGACGGATGACGTACTTTTGTTCCGTAGGAATAAAAATACGTCGGAGCAAAGCATACTTTACTCCGACGTGGTACGGCTGAAGGGATTCGAACCCCCGACCTACTGGTTCGTAGCCAGTCACTCTATCCAACTGAGCTACAGCCGCAAATCGCTTGTCAGGCTTGTCTCTCCCTGACAGCTAGATTATTTTAGCACATCAAAATGGAAAATGCAAGCGTTATTTTTCTTTTTTTGCGCAATGTGGGGCGGGGCAATATTGCCCCGCCCGCGCCATCTGGCTATGGTATGTGTCAGATCATCAACAGCCGCAACCGTTGTTGCAGCCACAGCCGCCATTGCAGCCACAACCATTGTTGCAGCCACAGCCGCCCCAGTTTCCGCCGCCACAGCAGCAGCACAGGACGATCAGGATGATGATGATCCACAGGCAGCCGCCGCCGCCCCAACCGCAACCGTTAAACCCCATAATGAAGTACCTCCTGATTTAGATGTCGGACCGCCGTTGGCGGCCTCACTCCATCTTATGTATCAGGTACGGTTTGGTTCGGCGCTTCAAAAATTTCGATTTAGTTCAGACGGGAGACCGTTACGCCCGACCGGACCTGACGGACCGCATCAGGGTCCAGGGTGCCGGAGCTCTCCAGACGGGCCAGCAGAGTTCCCCCCTCCTTGTACGCAGCGTCCAGGGCGAAGTAGGAGACATAAACCACCTGGGCCCGGAGGAAGCGGCTCTCCGCCAGCAGCCGGTACTCCCCGGCGGTGAGAACACCCAGCTCCTGCGCCTTTTGCAGGGACGCATCCCAGATAAAGTCCGGACTTTCGCCGGAGTCCCGATAGCCCAGCGCCCGGAGCACAAAGGTCATGTACTCCTCGGCCTTGATGGCGCTGTCGGTGCCGAACAGCCGCGCGGCACTGTCCACCCCCTTGGTGTACCCCTTTTCATAAGCGTAGGCCGCGTAAGGCCCGGCCCAGGCCGGGACGTCGGTAAAGGGGTTCTGGGCCGTGGTGGCCAGCGCCGTCTCCTCCTCCCCCAGCAGCCGCAGAAACATAATCAGACCCTGGATGCGGGTAGGCGGCTGCTCCAGGTCATAGCCGGAGCCATAGGCGGTATCGCTCCCTTTGAACAGCCCCAGGGCCTTCATGGCGTCCGCCAGGGCGTTATAGTCTGTGGCGCCGCTCCCGGTCAGGCGGTAGAAGCCCTCCAGCGAGAGCACCGCCGTGGGCGACGTCACCGTGACAGCGGCCACGGTGTTCTCCACCGCCAGGTAGCGCCGCTCCAGAGTCAGGACCCCAGTAGACTTCTCCCAGCCGTTGGACAGGTCCAGCACCTTTCCAGAGGGACAGGAAAGCGAGGCCTCCCCCGCCAGCAGCAAAAAGCCCGAGCCGGCGCTCACCTGCACCACATCCCCCTGCTTGAGCCGAATGTCCGTAAAGGCGGCATGATAGCTGCCCTCTCCCGTCAGCACCCCCGCACGGGCCGCATAGAGGTCTGCTTTGGCCTCCAGCCGGTCCGCCGCCGCGGCATAGGTCTCCTCATGGCGCTTGGCGGCCCGCTCCTCCGCCCGGGCCGTCAGCGCGGGCACATATGTCCCATCCACATAGCTCTTGGACACCAGCGGGTCTCCGGACGTGCCGCCGGAGACCGCCAGAGTGACGGCGCCGCCCAACAGGGTCAAGGCCAGCAGCAGCGCCGCCGCCTGTTTTCTCATCATGGGTTACTCCTTCTGCCACCGCGGGCTCAGTGATTGGCGGCCCGGTAGACCGCCAGCAGTCCGTCGTGGTCCAGAGGGCAGAAGCTGCCCACGCTACGGCTCCGACCGCGGGAGCACCCCAGGGCCAGCGCCTCCAGCTCCTCCTCCGGGATTACGCCGGCCTCCGACTGCCCCAGGCTGACGGGAAGCCCCAGGTCCCGGAAGCAGGCCTCCACCGCCGCGATGGCCGCCAGCGCGGCCTGCCCGTCGTCTTCCTCCGATACGCCGAACACGGTCCGGCCCAGACGGGCAAAGCGGGCGGGGTCGCGGGTCCACACCTGCCTGGCCCAGGCGGGCCACATAATCGCCAGACTGGCTCCGTGGGCCATGCCGTACCGCCCTGAGAGCTCATGGCCGAGCTGGTGGACGGTAAAATCCTTGGTCCGGCCCAGGCCGGTCAAATTATTGTGGGACAGGCTCCCGCACCACATCAGTTCCGAGCGGGCCTCATAATCGTCCGGCCGGACCAGGGCGGTCTTCCCGAACCGGACGGTCGTGCGCAGAATGGCCTCCGCCAGCGCGTCGGTCAGCTCATTGCCCTGTACGTCGGAAAAATAGCGGTCCAGCGTATGCATCAGGATATCGGCCACGCCGCAGGCCGTCTGATAAGGCGGCAGTGTATAGGTCAGCTCCGGATTCAGAATGGCAAAGCGCGGGCGGTTCCACTCTGAGTTAAAGCCCCGTTTCTCCTGGGTGGCCTCGTTGGTGAGGACCGTGGAGTCGCTGGTCTCGCTGCCCGCCGCGGCAATGGTGAGCACGGCCCCCACCGGAATTGCTGTAATGGGCTTCTCCTTTCCGGAATAGTAGTCCCAGACCGGGACCTCCGGCCGGGGAAGTCCCGCAGCCAGCGCCTTGGCCGTATCCAGTACGCTGCCGCCGCCCACGCCTAAAATAAAGTCGATCTCCTTGTCCCGGTACTCCTCCAAGGTCTCGCAGACGAAGCGCAGCACCGGGTTGGGCTGGATACCACCCTTGGCGTACCAGCGCAGTCCGCACCCGGTCAGGGAGGCCGTCACCCGGCCCAGCAGCCCGCTCCGGACGGCGCTGCCGCCGCCATAGAGCACCAGGACCGTGGAGCCGCCCTCCGCCTGCACCGCCGGTCCGGCCTGCTGTTCCGTCTCCCTCCCGAATATCACCTTCGTGGGTACCTGATAGGTAAATGCCTGCATACTGCGCACCTCTTTCTTTTTCTCCGTTTTAAATTCAGTATACTATACCCCTTCTTTTCTTGCAATTCTTTCTTCGTCTGCGCATAAATTGGATCGAGCATGAAAAAGAAGGAGGAATCCAATGTGGAAGAGCAAGGCAGCGTCCTCGTCCGGGTGTACACCTCCCGGGCCCAGATCCCGGTACCCGACGCCAGCGTAACCCTCACCCGCCCTACCCAGGACGGTCGCAGCGATCTCATTGCCCTTCGGGTGACGGATGAGAGCGGGCTGATCCAGCCGATATCCATCCCCGCCCCCGCCGCCGCCGGGAGCACGCACCCAGGCCCAGAGCATCCTTACGCCACCTGTGACATCCAGGTCGAGCATCCGGATTTTCAGATGCTGCGTGTCGAAAATGTGCAAATTTTTTCCGGAGTGGAGACGCTTCAGGACGCCGAGCTAATCCCCCTGCCCGAACACCCCGACCCGGCAGATATGACCAGCACCGTTGCGGTGACGCCGCAGCCTCTGTAAAGGAGAATCACATGGCGCCTGTTGTCATCCCCTATGTCCCCGAATTTATCACCGTACACCTGGGCCCCGCCAGCCAGAGCGCGGAAAACGTCACCGTCTCCTTCCCCGACTACATCAAAAATGTAGCCTCCAGCGAGATCTATCCCACCTGGGAGCTCTCGGCGCTCCGCGCCAATATTCTGGCGCAGATCTCCTTCGCCCTGAACCGGGTCTACACCGAATACTACGTCAGCCGCGGCTATCCCTTCCAGATCACCTCCACCACCGCCACGGACCAGAAGTTCATCAAAGGCCGCAACATCTTTGACAATATCGACCGATTGGTGGACGATATCTTCAACGACTATATCCGCCGTCAGGGCTTTGTGGAGCCTCTGGCCGCCAAGTTCTGCAACGGCACCACCGTCACCTGCGACGGGCTGTCCCAATGGGGCAGTCAAGAGCTGGCCCAGCAGGGGCTGGACAGCATGGCCATCCTGCGGCGGTACTACGGAAACGACATCGAGCTGGTAGTGGAGGCCCCTGTCCAGGGCCTCCAAAACTCCTATCCCGGCTCGCCCCTGCGCCGGGGCGCAGCCGGTCCCGACGTGGTGGTGGTCCAAACGGAGCTCAACCGCATCGGCCAGAACTACCCTGCCATCCCCAAAATTCAGCCGGTAGACGGAGTGTTCGGCCAGCAGACCGAGGAGGCCGTCCGCCGTTTCCAGGAGATCTTTGGCCTTACCGCCGACGGCGTGGTGGGCAAGGCCACCTGGTATCGGCTGGTCTCCCTCTATGTGGGGGTAAACCGTCTGTCCGAGCTGGTCAGCGAGGGGCAGCGGATGTTCGGCATTCCGTTTCAGGCCCCGCAGGCGGTGTCCGAGGGCTCTCCCCGGAATCAGGTGCTGATGGTCCAATATTTTCTCTCCATCCTAGCCCAGTTTGATCCTCTGATCCCCTTCGTCACACTGGATGGCATCTATGGTCCCGCCACCCGCCAGGCGGTCCGCTCCTTCCAAACAGCCCAGGGAATTCCTGTCACCGGGACGGTGGATACCGCCACCTGGAACGCCCTCTACTCCGCCTTTGAGGGTATTGACGTCACTGTGCTGTCCGATGACATTCTCTTCCCCGCCGAGCTGCAAGGGCTGGGCAACGATCCAGATTTCTATTCCCAGATCACCCGTATGACCCAGTTCCCTGGTCGGGAGCTCCGCCTTGGCGACCGGGATGTGGAAAGGAGTGGGAGCTGATGCGAAGCGAACGAGATTTTCTGGGGCTTCCCATCCACAGCCTCCAGGTCATGCTGCGGGAAATCTCCTACTGCGACCATAATATCCCCTGTCTCATCCCCGACGGCATCTTTGGTGAGGAGACGTTGGAGGCGGTCATGCGCTTCCAGCGCCAGAGCGGCCGCCCCGTCACCGGGCGGGTGGACAACGGCACCTGGGACGCCATCGTCACCGCTTATTACGCCTCCCTGCGGATCACCGCTCCGCCCAGGTCGGTCCAGGCCTTCCGAGACCTGGCCTTCACCGTCCGGCCCGGGGACTGCTGCGTCCATATGTACCTGGTCCAGTCCCTGTTTCTGGCCCTGTCCCATGTGCTGTCCGGCATTGAGCCTACCCCGGTCACCGGACGGCACACCGGCGCCTCCGTGCGCAACGCGCTCTGGCTCCAGCGCCGGGCCGGGTTGGACGAAACCGGGGCGCTGGATAAACTGACCTGGGATATGCTGAGCCGCCTCTACGGCATGTATATCTCCCGTAACTTCGAGGATGTCCTCTGCTTTTCCGAATCCCAGATCGACCCGGAGCGCTCGCCGGACACCAGGGGCTTCCCCTGGGAGCCCGACGGCCCCGGCGGCCTCTGCCGGTAAAAAAACGCCGCGTGCTCACAACAGCACGCGGCGTTTTTTACTCGTAGGGCTGGAACTCCCGGTCCAGCACCCGTTTGCGGTGATAGCTCACATAGTCCGGCGCCGCCTGCGGGCACTCCCTCCCAATCGCCTCCAAAATGAGCGCCGGATTGAGGCCCGGGTTCTGGGCCCGCAGCACTGCGTTCAGGGTCAGCGCATCCCGGCGTCCCTCATAGTCCACCCGGTGGATCAGTGGGATCAGATCGACCTGCGTCTCACCTGACTTGGCCTTTTTTGACTTCTTTGTCACCACCAGCGCGTCCCGGCTCAACAGGGCCCGGATGGCGTTTTCCGCCCCCACCGGGGTCCCCGCCTCATACTCCAGGGTGATGATATAGTTGACATAACACAGTTCCTTGAAGGGCCGTGCGGCGTCGTAGCACCGGTGGACCGTAATGCCCTCCGGCAGCGTTCGGGTCAGCCGCCAGGGCACCTCGCTCAAAGGCACCTCCCCCATCAGTCCGAATTCCATAATCTCGCATTCGCTGGAATAGCCCACCGACAGGGGCAGGGGGATGGAGACATAGGCATGGGGGTTAAAGCCCTCTGTGTGCCGGATGGGCACCTCGGCCCGCAGAAACGCCCGCTGGAAGGTGCGCATCAAATCCAGGTGAGAGATGTACCGGGCGCGCCCAGTCTTGGAAAAGGAAATGCGCTGATCAGGCATCACAGATACCTCCCGTATAGAGCTTGTCCGCCCCGCAGCCGGTGCACTGCTTCCGGCAGTCCGGGGTGATCCTGGCCTGATAGGCCAGCTCCCGCTCCCGCCACAAGAACTCCGTGCGCACGCCGGTGGAAACGCAGGACCAGGGCAGCACCTCGTCCCGGCTCCGGGTCCGGTTGGCATAGAACGCCGGGTCCAGGCCGCAGGCCGCCAGGGCCTTCAGCCACCGCTCCAGGCTGAAATACTCGCTCCAGGAATCAAATTTGGCCCCGTCCCGCCAGGCGGCCTCGATGGCGTCGGCCAGCCGGCGGTCCCCCCGGGAAAAAACCGCCTCCAGGAAGCTGGTCTCCGGATCGTGCCAGTGATAGGTGATGGATTTCTCCCGCATGTTGTCCCGCAACAGCTTGACCCGGCGGAGGTACTCCTCCCGCTCCACCTGGGGCTCCCACTGGAAGGCTGTGTGGGGCTTGGGGACGAAGCAGGCGGTGGACACCGTGATGCGGCAGCCCCGGCGCCGGTTGGGAGTTACATCCCGCCAGACCTGGAGCACCTTCCTGGCCAGCTCGGCAATGCCCAGCACGTCCTCGTCGGTCTCGGTGGGCAGGCCCAGCATGAAGTAGAGCTTCACCGAGCTCCACCCACCGGAAAAGGCGGTGCGGCAGGAGGTGAGCAGATCCTCCTCGGTGACGTTCTTGTTGATGGCGTCCCGCAGCCGCTGGGTCCCCGCCTCCGGGGCGAAGGTCAGCCCGCTCTTTCGCACATGCTGGAGCCGCTCCATGAGTCCCATGGAGAAGTTGTCCGCCCGCAGGGAGGGCAGGGACAGCGAGACCTTGTGGGGCTCACACCAGTCCAGCAGGCCGTCGCACAGGCCCTCCAGAGGCCGGTAGTCACTGGTGGACAGGCTGGACAGGGTCATCTCCTGATAGCCGGAATCCCGGCACGCGGCGATGCCCTGCTCCAGCAGGCGCTGGGGGGAACGGGGCCGCACCGGCCGGTAGGCATAGCCCGCCTGGCAGAAGCGGCAGCCCCGGATACAGCCGCGGAATACCTCCAGCATCACCCGGTCATGGACGATCTCGGTGGAGGGCACGATGGTCTTGGTGGGAAAATAGGAGTGCTCAAAATCCTGGACGATCCGTTTGGTCACCACGGAAGGCGCACCCTCCGTCGGCGTGACGGCGGTCACCACGCCGTCCTCCCCGTAGGTCACCTCATAGAGCGACGGCACATACAGGCCGGGGATACGGGCGGCGGCTACCAGCAGTTCCCGCCTGCGCCACCCCTCGTTCCGGGCGCGGCGGTAGAGCTCCAGCAGCTCCAGCAGCACGTCCTCCCCCTCACCCAGGCAAAAGATGTCGATAAAGGGCGCCAGGGGCTCGGAGTTGTAGGCGCAGGTGCCGCCTGCAATGATCAGGGGGCTCTCCTCCCCTCGGTCCGCCGTGCGCAGGGGCAGCCCGGCCAGGTCCAGCATATTGAGCACATTGGTGTAGGCCAGTTCATAGCCCAGGGAAAAGCCGATCACGTCAAACCCCGAGATGGGGTCGCCGCTCTCCAGCCCGTAGAGGGAAAGCCCTTCTCGGCGCATCTCGGCCTCCATATCCCCCCAGGGGGCAAAGACCCGCTCACACCAGACGCCCTCCTGCTCATTCATCAGTCCATACAGGATGCGTACACCCAGGTTGGACATGCCGATCTCATACGTATCCGGAAAGCAGAGTGCTACCCTTGTGTCCACACTCCGGCGGTCCTTGACCACCGCGTTGTATTCCCCTCCCGTATACCGTGCGGGCTTCTGTACCCGGGAGAGAATCATCTCCATTGTCCTGTCCATGCCAGTCCTCCAGCGCCTCATTGTTTGTCAATGAATTATTTTACCCTGTGGAGTAAGGAATGGCAAGTCCAATTTCTCTCTGCGCTCCACTACGGGGAATTACAAAGGAATTCTCTGCTTGCTTCCTCCGCCGGGCTGGGGTATACTATCCATAGAAGGTTTTGGCTCGAATACCTCTGACCGCTCCGCAGCGGTGGAAGAGGGTGAGCTGATTACCTTCGATGCATCCCGCAGGCATGCAGACTTCAGGTTCGCCCCGTATGAGCTACTGATGCCCTGCGTGATTTTCTTATTTTGCGGCGCCCTTCAGAAGCCGGTCCCGCCTGGGCAGACTGGGGGCAGAAGACGCACTGTGGTACGCTTTTGTGGGGTCATTGTCCGTAACGCTTGAACGATCCGGGCGGGAAGCGGTGCTTCTATTTTTATACCTGTTTCACGGCAAGTATCCCAAAAAATGTGAAATCCCCGTAACCATTGCGGTTACGGGGATTTTGGCGGAGTGGGAGGGATTCGAACCCTCGGACGGCTTTTGACCGTCACACGATTTCCAGTCGTGCTCGTTATGACCTCTTCGATACCACTCCATCTGATGCTGTATGCAATCTTTCTCGAATACAGGGAAGTACGGACCGCCGGAGGGCGTGCTCTGCGGCGAACAGCATTGATTATTATATCATCTTTTGCCCTCCCGTCAAGAGGGAATTTTCAAAATTTGCGAAAAAACTGCGGGCCATTGTATTGTGCCCCAAAACATGCTATAAATGGAAGTACATTTTCCAAAGAGGTGTCAAAGATATGGAACTCTCTCGTTTGCAGGCGCTGGATCTGCTCCGGAAGTATAACAAGGACCCCTTCCACCTGCGCCATGCCCTGACGGTGGAAGCCGTTATGGGCTGGTTCGCCCGGGAGCTGGGCTACGGCGCGGAAGCGAGCTTCTGGTCTTCCGTCGGGCTGCTCCACGACCTGGACTTCGAGCTGTGGCCCGAAGAGCACTGCGTCAAGTCCCAGGTCCTCATGCGGGAGCACGGTCTGGACGAGGCCCTGATCCACGCCACCGCCAGCCACGGCTGGGGACTGGCCTGCGACGTCAAACCGGAGCATGAGATGGAAAAGGTGCTCTTCGCCTGCGACGAGCTCACGGGGCTCATCGGCGCGGCGGCCCTCATGCGGCCCTCCAAAAGCTGCACCGATATGGAGCTCAAGTCTCTGAAAAAGAAGTTTAAGGACAAGAAGTTTGCCGCCGGCTGTTCCCGGGATGTGATCGCCCAGGGAGCCGCCCTGCTGGGCTGGGACCTGGACAAGCTGCTGGACATGACACTCCGCGCCATGCAGGACAGCGAGGCCAAAGTCGAAGCCGAGGCCGCCGCGCTCTAAGCGTTACAATCTGTTCATGTTTCATCCCTTGCATTCAAAGGTATAATATGTTACATTAGCATAATACCGAACCATTCCGAATGAAAAAGGAGCTTTTTATGGAAAAATCACCGCGCCGCGGCCTGAAAAACAAAGCCTCCCGCATCCTGATCAACATTCTTGTCACCCTCGTTCTCGGCCTGCTCTATTTTTACGTCTCCCTGCCGGCGATCAACCTCCATGACAGCAATTTTTACGGCTTTTTCTTCGTACTGTGCATCATCTACGTGGTCTGCGCCCTCATTACCTCCGGCTTCCACATGGACGCCAGTGGCGGCATCAAGGAGTATTTCCGCTTCATCAAGTCCCAATGCCTGCCCATCGGCATTCTGATGCTCCTGCTCATCGTGATCGCCATCCTGGGCACTGTCATCTCCATGCCCATCTTCCGAGCTGCCTCCTATCGGGACCTGCTCACGGTGGAAAACGGCGACTTTGCCGCCGAGGTGGAGGAGATCTCTTTCGATCAGATCCCCATGCTGGATGAGCAGTCCGCTCAGCGCCTGGGCGACCGCAAGCTGGGCGAGCTGTCCGACATGGTCAGCCAGTTCGAGGTGGCCGATGATTACACCCAGATCAATTATCAGGGCCGCCCCGTCCGCGTCACCCCGCTGAACTACGGCGATCTCATCAAATGGTTCAACAACCGCAGCCAGGGCCTGCCCGCCTATATCATCGTGGACATGGTCTCCCAGGAGGCCGAGGTGGTCCGCCTGCCGGAGGGCATGAAGTATTCCCCCTCCGAGCCCCTGAACCGCAACGTCATGCGGCACCTGCGGTTTACCTATCCCACCTATATGTTCTCCACGCCCACCTTTGAGATCGACGAGAGCGGCCACCCCTATTGGGTCTGTCCCAAGCTGGAGATGACCATCGGTCTTTTCGGCGGCCGGGACATCGACGGCGCCGTACTGATGGATGCTGTCACCGGTGAGTGCGAGTATTACGAGGATGTGCCCACCTGGGTGGACCGGGTCTACCTGGCCTCACTCATCATGGAGCAGTATGACTACCACGGCACCCTGGTCAACGGCTTCATCAACTCCATCTTTGGTCAGCGGGACGTAACCCACACCACCGAGGGCTTCAATTATATTGCCCTGAGCGACGACGTATATATGTACACCGGCGTCACCTCCGTGGGCTCCGACCAGTCCAACGTGGGCTTCCTGCTGTCCAACCAGCGGACCAAGGAAACCAAGTACTATAAGGCCCCCGGCGCCACGGAGCAGTCCGCAATGGCCTCCGCGCAGGGCAAGGTCCAGCACCTTCAGTACCAGGCCACCTTCCCTCTCCTGCTCAACATCTCCGGCCAGCCCACCTACTTCATTGCCCTGAAGGACGCCGCCCAGCTCGTCAAGATGTACGCCATGGTCAACGTCTCGCAGTATCAGATCGTGGGCATCGGCAACACCGTGGCGGAATGTGAAAAGGATTATATCCTCCAGTTGGCTGAAAACAACATCACCACTCCTGAGGTCCTGCCTGAGACCACCATCTCCGGCGCCGTAGAGGAGATTCTCTCCGCCGTTCTGGACGGCAACACCTACTACTTCGTCCGTCTGGAGGGCGAAGATGTCTACTACTCCCTCTCCGCGCTGGACAATCCGGCGGCGGTCATCCTCAAGGTGGGCGACTCGGTCACCATCGACCACGCGCCCCAGACCGGTGAGGAGGTCAACCCCATCCTCAACGGCTACAGCCTCACCATCGACGGAAAGGCCACGCCGGACCCCATCGTCTCCCCCGAGCCTGCGGTCTCTGCGCCGGAGGCCGCCCCCGACGCCTCTTCGGCCCTCCCTGGTGCTGCATCCGTAGTTCCCGCCGCCTGACGGTATGGAATGCCCCGGACCGACTTCACGCTCGGTCCGGGGCGCTTTTTTGCCTGCGCGTCCACGCCTGGATGAGTCGTAGTGCCTCCGGCGACAGGAGGAACAGGGCTGCCAGATTGGGCAGCGCCATCATCCCGTTACACACGTCGGCCAGCTGCCAGACCGTCCCCACGTCCCCAACGCTCCCCAGGACCACACAGACTAGAAAGGCCATGCGGTAGACGCCCGTCCAGCGGCTGGTGCCGGTGAGGTATTCCAGCCCCCGCTCCCCATAATAGCTCCAGCCCAGCAAGGAGGAGAAGGCGAACATCAAAAGGCAGACCGCCACAAAGGGTCCCCCCCACCGGCCCATCACCGTAGCAAAAGCCGCTCCCGACAAGGCTGCGCCCACCATGGAGCTGTCCACCGTTCCCGCCTGGATGGCCCTTAGAGCCGTCTGGGGCGCGTACACGCCGGAGACCAGAATGACCAGTGCGGTAACCGTGCAGACCAGCAGCGTGGCAATAAAGACCTCAAAGAGGCCCCACATGCCCTCCTCAGCCGGCTCATCCACGTCCGCCGCGGCATGTGCCATGGCGGAGGAGCCCAGGCCGGCCTCATTGGTGAACACACCCCGGGCCACGCCGTAGCGCATGGCCGCCGCCATGCCGTACCCCATCCCGCCTCCCAGGGCCGCCTTTGGGGTCAGGGCCTGGGTGAAGATCTCCGTCAGGGCCGCCGGTATCGCGACGGCATGGCGGGCCAGCACCAGCACCCCGCCGCCCAAAAAGAGCAGCGCCATCACCGGCACCAGCTTTTCGCTCACCCGTCCGATGCGGCCGATGCCGCCCAGAATGACCAGACCGGTGAGGACGGCGGTCACGCACCCCACTGCCAGACGGTCCCAGCCGAAGGCGTGCTCCAGAGAGGTGGCGATGGAGTTGGCCTGCACCATATCCCCGCCGCCGATGGAGGCGCATACGCAGAAGAGAGAGAACATCATTGCCAGCGGTCGCAGCTTCAGTCCCCGCTCCATATAGTCCATGGGCCCCCCCTGCCATGCCCCCGCGCCGTTCCGCTGCCGGTAGCGGACCGCCAGCGTCTTTTCCGCGCAGCCGGTCATCATCCCCAGGAAGGCGGAGACCCACATCCAGAACACCGCGCCCGGCCCGCCGTAGAAGATGGCGGTAGCCACGCCTGCGATGCTGCCGGTGCCGATGGTGGAGGCCAGGGCGGTGGAGAGGGCCTGAAACTGGGTCAGCCCCTTTCCATTCCCCCGCCCGCGTTTGCGCAGCAGCGAGCCCAGCGTCGCCCGCAGCCACAGCCTGCATTCAAACACCTGAAAGAATCCGCTGCGGAGGGAATAATAGAGTCCCAGCAGCAAAAAGCCGCCCAGCAGCCAAGGATTCCAGATCCAGCCGCCAAGCCGCTCTAAAAAAACCATGTCCACACCTCCTCTACTCAGGAGTATGTGGACATAGGCCCAAAAATGCCGTCAAAGGCGCGCGCAAAATCAAAAAGAAGGACACGACTTTGGGGCGGTGTTCGTAAGACAGTATTGCCCGTACCCCGAAAAAGCTGTTGGCTGAATATAAACACAACGCCTGAAGAATTTGCGAATTCTTCAGGCGTTTCTCTTTGTACAGTAGATTTCTTTGCGGGTTTCTGCTACAATATGTTTGATAAAAATATGCGCCAAACCGGGGTTTTCAGAGGAGGTTTCTAATGAAGAAATACAGTGGTTGGATTGTTTTACTTATTTTTATCTTCATTTGTGCTGGCGGGGTATGGCTTACTTTACAGGTCACAGCAGAGTATCCCAAACTGGGAGAGCCAGTCTCTTATCCTGTCAATCAAGTTGATGGCTTTGAACTGACCATCGAAAAGCCATCATGGTCTCCATTTAGAGGCTATACAATTCGCTGGGCCGTTACTGCAAATTCTAAAGAAGTCTATTCCTTCATTGAGGATGGTGGCCCTGGCTTTGAGTATCTCGAACGCTATATTGACGGGCAATGGTATCGTTTGGCATATTCGCAAGACGCATTTCCTTTTAGAAATTTAGAATTTTCGTTGGGTGGAAATGACGGGACAGGCTTGCAGGGGAGCGTTGTTCAAAAATATGATTATTATGGTACTCGCTTGGAAGCGGGAACCTATCGGATAGTATTGGAAATGAAAGCAAAAGACGGAACACCGTATTATCTGGCGAGAGAATTTGATGTTGAGTAAATTAGTAGGCAGACAACTTCCGGTTTGCCGAACCGTTTCTAAAATCCTTTAGGACGGGGGGCGCATTTCTATACGGTGTAGCCCCGTATGTACTTTTTGCGTCACTGCGTTCCGAACAAGGGGCTACACCGCTTGCGCCGCTTTGCGGCTATCTATATTATTATATACAGGAACAGCGTGACTTCGAAAGTCACGCTGTTCCTGTATATAACTGTCTTACGGATACTGCCCTTTGTCGTGTCCTTCTTTTTGTCTTGTCCGAACACTATAGATGCCTGGCCGGAACCGGGGCCCCGCACAGCGGGGCGGCGCAGGGGAATTCATTTCGCCCGAGCATGTTAAAATCCCCAGGTCTCCATAAAAATAACCACACCTGACGGTGTGGTTATTTTTATGGAGGCGCCACCCAGACTCGAACTGGGGGTAAAGGTTTTGCAGACCTCTGCCTTACCACTTGGCTATGGCGCCGGAAAGCGGAGACCCACAGTCTCCTGGAGCAGGTGACGAGGCTCGAACTCGCTACCTCCACCTTGGCAAGGTGGCGCTCTACCAGATGAGCTACACCTGCGAATCAACAGTCCAGCATATGCCGCAGATTCGCGTTTGATGCATGGGAAGAGAAAAATCTCCCGGGGGACGCCAATGGGCATCCCCCGGAGATTGGTGCCTCCGGTCGGAATCGAACCAACGACACGAGGATTTTCAGTCCTCTGCTCTACCAACTGAGCTACAGAGGCAAATGCGGGCGTTGCCGCCCATGGCGACGCGGAAGGGACTTGAACCCTCGACCTCCGGCGTGACAGGCCGGCGTTCTAACCAACTGAACTACCGCGCCAGATGGTGTCAGGTCAAAGACCTGTGGTGGGAACAACAGGACTCGAACCTGTGACATCATGCTTGTAAGGCATGCGCTCTACCAGCTGAGCTATGCTCCCCTGGTGCCGTATTTGTTTCTTTCAGACGGCGAAAGTTATTATACTAAAGCCAGGCTAAGATGTCAACACCAAATTTGCCTTTCCTGGATATTTTTTGTCCTTTATCGCGTCGCTTCCTCCAGAAGTTCTTGCAAATCCTCTTTAGTAAAGCGATACACCTTGTCGCAAAACTGACAGGTCAGCTCCGCCCCGCCTTGCTCTTCGATGAGGTTCTGCATCTCCTCTTTGCCCATGCTGATGATGGCGCGGGACACCCGCTCCCGGCTGCAATAGCACTTGTAGGCCACCGGTCTGCGCTCCAGGAGCTCCGGCTCCTGCCCCTCCAGCACCCGCCCCAAAAGCTGCACCGCGTCGGCGCCGCCGTGCAGGGCGTCCGTGACAGGTCCCAGCCGGGCGATGGACTCCTCCAGCCGCTGGATCACGCTCTCGTCCGCTCCGGGCAGAAGCTGAACCAGATAGCCTCCCGCCGCAGCCACACTCTGATCCTTGTCCACCAGCACCCCCAGCGCGCAGGCGGTAGGGACCTGCTCGCTCTCCACAAAGTAGGCGGTGATATCCTCGGCGATCTCCCCGCTGACCAACTGTACGCTGCCGATATAGGGCTCCTTGAGTCCCATGTCCTTCATGACGGTCAGAGAGCCGCTGCTTCCCACGGCGGTCCCTACATCCAGCTTGCCCTGGTATTTGCGGGGAATATCCACCTGGCCGTTCTGCAGGTAACCTCTGGGATTGCCCCGGCTGTCCGACACCGCCGTGATGGCGCCCAGCGGCCCGCCGCCCTTGATCTGGAGGGTCACGGAGCCGTCCTTCTCCTTGAGCATGTCCCCCATCATGGAGGCCGCCATCAGCGTCCGGCCCAGGGCGGCGGTGGCCACCGGCAGCGTCTTGTGGATCTGCCGGGCACGCTCGACCATATCCTTGCCGGTGACGGCCACAGCCTTGACCATGCCGTCCCCGGTCATCATCCTTATAATCTCATCCATGGTTCACAAATCCTTTCGCGCGGCAAAAAAGATACGCCCCTCCCCCGGCTTCGGCGGGCGGAGCTTTAATTCGCCGTACTGCTTCACATCCCGAAAGCCGGCCGCATGGAGATAATCCGTCAGCTCCCGGGGCTCGTAGGCATATTCCTCATGGACCTCCTCCTCCCGGCGCCACAGCGCGCCCTCGCGAAAAAACAGGTCCATGCCGTAGGTGCAGATTCGACGGCGGGCCGAGTATTCCGCCCGCCAGACACAGTATGTGTCATCGGTCTCATCCATAAACATCTGGCCGTCCAGATTCCTCAGCTTCTCCGGGGTGTTCACATCGAACAGAAAGACCCCGCCCGGCATGAGAAACAGATGAACGCGCTGGAACGCCCGGCGTAGGTCCGCCGGGCACGTGACATAGTTAACGCTGTCCAGACAACAGACGCAGGCGTCGATGGTCCCGTAAAGATCCAGCTCCTGCATGGACTGGTGGAGGAAGATGGGCTTCTCACCCTGGACGGCCCGTCCCTTTTCCGCCGCCACAGCCAGCATCTCCTCCGACTGGTCCACGCCGATCATCTCATAGCCCCGCTCCGCCAGCCGGCAGGTCAGGCTTCCGGTCCCGCAGGCCAGGTCCAGCACCGTGTGGACCGGAAGCCCGGCCCTTCGAAAGTGCTTTTCGGCATAATCCGCCCATACCTCATAATGCACATCGGCGGTCAGTGCGTCATACCGCCCCGCCAGCGCTTCGTAGCTGCTCATTCGTCCTGCTCGTACTTCTTTCGGATGTCCTTGGCCCGGGGCAATACGTTCTTGTAGCCGTCCGCACCGTAGTTCAGCGAGCGGTTCACCCGGCTGATGGTGGCGCTGCTGGCCCCCGTACGCTCCAAAATATCATTATAGATCATCCCGTCGCTGAGGAGAAGCGCCACCTCGAACCGCTGTTCCATGGCCCGCAGCTCCGCCACGGTGCAGAGGTCTTCAAAAAACTTGCGGCACTCATCCAGGTCCTGCAAAGTCAGAATACTTTCATACAGCAGGTCGCTGTGCTCCTTCTTGGGCTTTTTGGTCATGTCGGGACCTCGCTTTCCTATAATCAGAGCCTTGCTCCTTATTATTTTACCACTGTGAAGTACGAAGGTAAAGAGGCAATCCGCTGCTTTCACGTTTTTCCCGTCTCTTCATAGCATAAAGGGAGAGGAGCTGATGACATGGTCAAGGACTGCCTGTGGAAGCAGGCCCTGAAGTGGGAGGGCGAGCCGGTGCTGGTTCTGTCCCTGCGCACCCCTGAGCTGGACGCAGAGAGTCGGGGCGCCCGGCGTATCAACCGCTATTACGGCAAGCTGGCGCAGATCTGGAAAGCACGCTGGGAGACCTCCCTGTTTCCGTCCGCCTGCGCCGCGCTGGCGGAAGCCCGCGCGGCCTCCCGCCCATTCGAGCCCTGGAGCGTCACGCTGGACTACCGGGTGACACAGGAGGAGGCCGGCCTTCTGAGTCTTTATGTGGATGCCGTCGAGCGCTCTACCGGCCGGCCGCTCACCGTCCGCACCGCCGACACCTGGGACCTGGCCAGCGGAGTCCCTCATCTTCTCACCGACTTTCTCCCCCCAACCCGTTTGTGGCGCCAGTCCCTGCTGGCGGAGCTGACCGCACAGTCAGAAGCCCGCCTGCAAAGCGGGGAATCCTTCTTCTACGCCGATGCGCCGGCCCGGGTACGCCGCTTTTTTTCCCCGCAGCGCTTCTATCTGACGGGAGATTCTCTGGCTGTTTTCTTCCCCATGCTCTCGCTGGCGCCCGCCGCCGAGGGCATCCCGGTCTTCCTCCTGCCCCGTCCAGATGCGGCGGGAGAACAGAATTCACAAGCCTCCTGACTTCTCCCGCCCTTCCACCATAAAACTCCACAAAAATACTGAAAATGGAAAATTCTTTCTTGTGTATCAGGGCACCTTAGGATATAATAACATGTCCTGAAATGAGGACCGCAAACCGAATATACAGGAGGAGTTTTTATGGTCAAAGCGATCGTCGGCGCCAACTGGGGCGACGAGGGCAAGGGCAAGATCACCGACATGTTCGCAGAAGCATCCGACGTAGTCGTCCGCTTCCAAGGTGGGGCCAACGCCGGGCACACCATCATCTGCGATTACGGTAAATTCGCCCTGCACCAGCTCCCCTCCGGAGTCTTCTATCCCCACACCACTAACATCATCGGCAACGGCGTGGCGCTGGATGTCCCCAAATTCATGGAGGAACTGGGGCAGTTGGAGGCCGGCGGCGTGCCCGCCCCTCATCTCATTATCTCCGAGCGCACGCAGCTTCTGATGCCCTATCATGTGCTCCAGGACACCTATGAAGAGGAGCGGTTGGCCGGCAATGCGTTCGGCTCCACCAAATCGGGCATCGCCCCCTTCTATTCTGATAAGTACGCCAAGGTCGGCATTCAGGTCTGTGAGCTGTACGACGAAACCCTCCTGATGGACCGGCTGGAGCACGTCTGCACCATCAAGAATGTGCTCTTTGAGCATCTGTATCACAAGCCCCTGCTCGACCCCAAGGAGCTGTTCCAGCTCCTCATGGGCTACCGGGAGCAGATATCCCCCTTTGTGGGCGACGCACTCACCTTTGTGCGCTCCGCTCTGGCCGACGGCAGGCAGGTCCTGCTGGAGGGCCAGTTGGGCTCCATGAAGGACCCCGACTTCGGTATCTACCCCTATACCACCTCCTCCCATACGCTGGCCGCCTTCGGCTGTATCGGCGTGGGCATTTCCCCCCGGGACATCCGGGATATCGTGGTCGTCACCAAGGCCTACTCCAGCGCCGTGGGCGCCGGCGCCTTCGTCTCGGAGCTCTTCGGCGAGGAGGCCGAGGAGCTGCGCCGCAGGGGCGGTGACGCCGGCGAATACGGCGCTACCACAGGCCGCCCCCGCCGGGTGGGCTGGTTTGACGCCGTAGCCACTCGGTATGGCTGCATGGTCCAGGGCGCCACCGAGGTGGTGCTCACTGCCATCGACTGCCTGGGCTACCTGGATGAAATCAAGGTTTGCACCGGCTATGAGATCGACGGCAAGGTCACCCGCGACTTTCCCGTCCCGCCCCTGCTGGCAAAGGCCAAGCCCGTCTACGAGACGCTGCCCGGTTGGAAGTGCGACATCCGGGGAGAGACCGACTACCAGAAGCTCCCCGAGGCGGCCAGGACGTATGTCGATTTCCTGGAAAATCAGATTGGAGTCCCCATCTCTATCGTCTCCACCGGCCCCAAGCGCCACGAGATTACCCGGCGCTGAGGCGCTTCCCTCTCCGTTTTTCAATGTAAAGAAAAGTGGCCCGGACGGTCGTCCGGGCCACTTTTCTTTACATTCCGTCTTTTCATCATTTTACATTGTATGTAAATCGTAAAAATACAATTTAAATTGTAAGCTACAGGTAAATCATAGGTAAAGAATGGGCAAAATTACCATTTTTCGCATTGACTTTGTAAACTTTCTCGGTATGATGCATATTGTAGGTTGGAGCCAGGGCCCTGACTCAATGCAATCGGAACAAAGAAGTTTGGGAGGAGTTCTATGTTCAAGAAATTTACCAATGGCTGCGTACGCGTGGTCAACCGCTGGCTGCCGGATGCATTCCTGTTTGCGATCATTTTGACCATCGTTACCTTTGTTGGCTCTATGATCGGCACCAAGCAGTCCCCCATTGAACTGGTCAATGCTTGGGGCAATGATAAGGGCATGTGGGGCCTGCTGTCCTTCTCCATGCAGATGGCCCTGGTCCTCGTTCTGGGCTCCGCCATGGCCTCCGCCAAGGTCTGCAAAAAGGCGCTGGGCTCCATTGCAAGTCTGGCTAAGGACAAGAAAAGCGCCATTGTTGTCACTACCTTCGTCTCTACCATCTGCTGCTGGCTGAACTGGGGCTTTGGCCTGATCGCCGGCGCCCTGCTGGCCAAGGAAGTGGCCCGTCGGGTCCGCGACGTGGACTACGCCCTGCTGATTGCCTCCGCCTATTCCGGCTTCGTCATCTGGCACGCCGGCATCTCCGGTTCCATTCCCCTCCAGATATCCACGGGAAGCGAGATCCTGGGAGTCGTCTATCAGGTGCCCACCAGCCAGACCATTTTCCATCCCATGAACCTGCTCATGGTCGGCGTGATTCTGGTCCTGATGCCCTTCGTCAACTATGCTATGCACCCTGATGTACAGCACACCGTTACCGTGGACCCCGCCCGGCTGGTCGATGAGGAGGAGCGGACCTACACCATCAGCTCCCCCGCCGAAAAATTGGAGCACAGCAAAGTTCTCTGGATCATCACTCTGGTGTTGGGCTTCGCTTACATCATCTATTATTTTTTCACCAGCGGCTTCAACCTGGGTCTGAACATCGTCAATATGATTTTCATGTTCCTGGGCATTCTGCTCCACGGCGACCTGCGTAAATATGTGGACGCCATCGGTGATGCCGCCTCCGGCGCCGCCGGCATCCTTCTTCAATTCCCCTTCTATGCCGGTATCATGGGCCTGATGGTGGCGCCCAACGCCGACGGCGTATCCCTGGCCTCTATCATTGCCGACTTCTTCGTCAGCGTCTCCAATGAAGTCACCTTCCCCATGCTGACGTTCTTGTCTGCCGGCCTCATCAACTTCTTCGTCCCCTCCGGCGGCGGTCAGTGGGCGGTACAGGCCCCCATCGTCATGCCCGCCTCCACCACGATGGGCATCGAGGCCGGACGAGCCGCCATGGCCATCGCCTGGGGCGACCAGTGGACTAATATGATCCAGCCCTTCTGGGCCCTGCCCGCGCTCGGCATCGCCGGACTCTCCGCCCGCAACATCATGGGCTACCTGGTCATCGTCACCATCTTCACCGGTATCGTCGCCTGCCTCGGCTTCCTGGGCTGGGCCATCTTCTTCTAAGCACTATCCAGCTTCTAATCTTTACATCTTTCCGATCAACACCCATTTCCCTTCCATTCATAGAGGAAACCCCAACACCCACACGCAAAAAGCCGCAGGCAGTCGCCTGCGGCTTTTTGCGTACCCAATCGTCGATTGGTAGCACCAGTAATTTGCTTTATTTTTGCATAAAAAGTGATGTTTTTTTCACCTGTCACATTGGAATGATCCCTCAGCAGATGAGGACTTTATGAAATAGTCCATTCATTTTTTAGTTTTTGACCAGTTTGTTGAACCCCTTGCGCCCCAACGGCTCCCGGTCTCACTGACGGAAACCCTGCCGATTTATGTTGACAAAAAAGGTTTTTGGTTTATAATGAGGTCTGGAATTGTGAACAAATTGTGTTGGGGTTTGTTCACGATGGAATATTGCAAGGAGGGAAATGCATGTTCAAAAAATTTACCAATGGCTGCGTGCGCGTAGTCAACCGGTGGCTGCCGGACCCGTTCCTGTTCGCCATCATCCTGAGCATCGTTGTGTATGTCGCCGCAATGCTCGGTACACAGCAGGGCCCTGTCGCCATGATCAAGGCGTGGGGCAACACCAGCGGTTTCTGGAATCTGCTGGCCTTCTCGATGCAGATGGCCTTGGTTCTGGTGCTGGGCTCCGCCATGGCCTCCGCCAAGGTCTTTAAGCGGTTCTTGGGCGCTATCGCCTCTACCGCCAAGAACAAGAAGAGCGCCATTCTCATCACCACCTTTGTGTCCGTCATCTGCTGCTGGCTGAACTGGGGCTTCGGCCTCATCGCCGGCGCCCTGCTGGCCAAGGAAGTCGCCCGCCGTGTCCGCGATGTGGACTACCGTCTGCTCATCGCCTCGGCCTATTCCGGCTTTGTCATCTGGCACGCCGGTCTGTCAGGCTCTATCCCCCTGACCATCTCGGGTGGCTACACCATCGGCGAGGCCACCTACCAGGCCGGCACCAATCTGACCATCTTCCATCCCATGAACCTGCTCATGTGCGCGGTTATCCTGATTGTGATGCCCTTCGTCAACTACGCTATGCATCCCGATACGGAGCACACCATTACTGTGGACCCCGCTCTGCTGGTGGACGAGGCTGAGAAGGAGTATTCCGTCAGCACCCCGGCTGAAAAGATGGAGCACAGCAAAATTCTGTGGATCATCACCATTGTGGCCGGCTTTGCTTACATCGTCTTCTATTTCATCGACGTGGTCCAGAAGAGCGGCCCTGCCGGGATTCCCAACAGCCTGAACCTGAACATCGTCAACTTTATCTTCCTGTTTGTGGGCGTGCTGCTCCACGGCGATCTGCGCAAGTACGTGGACGCCATCGGTGAGGCTGCTTCCGGCGCGGCCGGTATCCTCCTCCAGTTCCCCTTCTATGCTGGCATCATGGGCATGATGGTCGCCGCCAACGCCAACGGCGTATCCCTGGCCTCCATCATTTCCGACTTCTTCGTCAGCATCTCCAACAACGTCACCTTCCCCCTGTTCACCTTCCTGTCCGCCGGCATCGTGAACTTCTTTGTCCCCTCCGGCGGCGGTCAGTGGGCCGTGCAGGGCCCCATCGTGATGCCTGCTGCTAGTAAGATGGGCATCGAGGCTGGCCGTGCCTGCATGGCCATCGCCTGGGGCGATCAGTGGACCAATATGATTCAGCCCTTCTGGGCCCTGCCCGCTCTGGGCGTAGCCGGTCTGTCCGCCAAGGACATCATGGGCTATCTGGTCATCGTGCTGATCTTTACCGGCCTGGTGGCCTGCGGCGGCTTCCTCCTGTGGGCCGCGCTGTTCTAATCCAGGTAGTGCTGGACTCCTCCGGTTTTCCGGAGGAGCCCTTTTTTATCCCAACAGCTCAAACAGGCCCAGGGCAATCATCATCACCCCTGAAATTGGCTCGGCGTATCCCCCAATCACCGCCGACAGCCAGCTCTTTCCCAGGCGGTTCCCTGCATAGAGGAACAAAAAACTGCATGCAGAGGAGGCCAGCACAGTCAGCCACAGCCCCAGACCCGCGATGCTGGCTCCCATCCCCAGTCCCACATTATTGACCGTCAGCGCACAGCCCAGCGCGGCGGTCTCCCGCAGGCCCATATACTGGAGTTTTACCTCCGGCCCCGCCTCCCCTTCTCCCCGCCGCACAAAGAAGCAGACCAGGCAATACGCCCCCAGCAGAAGAATCATACCGCTTCCCAGCCGCCCTCCCCACTCCGCCGGGATGAGCCCCTTCAGCCCCGCTCCCAGCACCATGGACAAAAACGTTCCCAGCATGACAATCCCTGCGATCAACAGATTGGCGCGGAACTGGATATGTACGCGGCGCACTCCATAGGACAGCCCCACCACAAAGCTGTCCAGGTTTGCGGCAGCCGCAAACAGGAATACAGAAACAATGTACACAGTAACACCCTTTCAGGCCCGAAAACCCACCATAGATTCAATCCAGTATAGGATTCAGGTATCCGATTGGTGCATCTTAGAAAAAGCGTCAAAATCACTCTTGCAAAGTTCCGACACATGTGATATATTATTTAGGCAGTTTGATTTGCAGGTGTAGTTCAATGGTAGAATGTCAGCTTCCCAAGCTGAACACGCGGGTTCGATTCCCGTCACCTGCTCCAGCTCGTCGCAAGTGATAAAACACTTGCGACGAGTTTTTTATTCCATCGCCAAACCCGTCATGGGTTCCTTCTGCTGCCCCCTTCCCAACCGCGCCCACTGTACCGGGCTCCGGTTTGGGTCGGGCGCAAAAGCCAAATTGGCTATCTGCACAATCTTTTTATATGTTTTTTTATGCATTCTGTATATCTTTTCTCTTGTATTTTTTCCAGTCATCCGCTATCATAAGGACAGAATCGAAGAAAAGGAGGTGTTGTACAGTATGAGCATTCTCAACCATGTACGGGCTCTGGATGTTGACGATCTGATTTTTGGCAGCGAGCAAAAGCAGACCATCAGTGACCGATAAAACGGATCCACCAAGGAAGCTACCACACCTTTGGGTGTGGCTTTTTTGTTTTCAGGGCCCCTTTTGCGGGCTTTAACATAAGGGTCATTACCAGGCCCCGAAGGAGCGCAGCCGAGGCCGACAGGCCCGGGACAGCAAAATGTCTGTCCCGGGCCTGTCGGCTTTTGTCTGACTTTATAAATTCTTAAGGCATTCTATATAGCATCTGTCCCGGGAATATGATACTCTAGGGACAGCAAGGGCCGAACCAGCTCCCGCCTGGCTCCGAGCCTTCCATCTGCTGTAATAGACGTGGGGGATACAATGAAATCGCATCGACGGCTTCTCTCTCTTTTGGCGGCCCTGCTGGTGATTGGCGGCGGGGTCCTCTTTCTCTGGCGAACCGGCTTCTTCGACGTACGTTCCCTCAACGGGATGCAGCGCTACATCGACCGCTTTTCGCCATACTCGCAGCTGGTCTATTTTCTGGTGCAGTTGGCCTCGGTTATCCTTGCACCCATCCCCAGCAACCTCACCGCCGCAGCCGGCGCCCTGCTCTTCGGCATGTGGGAGGCCTTTTTCCTCACGGCCGCCGCCGTGCTCCTGGGTTCCATGCTTGCCTTTTGGCTGGCCAGAGCTCTGGGACAGCGGTTTGCCAGTCAGTTCGTCAGTCAGAAGGTCTCTGACCGCTATCTGGATGTTATCCGACGCAAAAGGGATATTTTTCTCATTTTGGTCTTTCTCTTCCCCTTCTTTCCCGACGACCTTATCTGTATTCTGGCCGGGCTCACCGATATCGGCTGTCTCCGCTTTTTCGTCATCGTCCTCCTCACCCGCCCCTGGGGCCTCCTGGTGGCCTGTGCCGTAGGCGGCTCGGTCATATCCATCCCCCTCTGGGGCATGGTGCTGATCGGCATCTGCGGCCTAACCCTGTTTCTCCTGGGACTGCGCTACGGCGACCAGATCGAGGAAAAGCTCCTCTCCCACTTTCGCAAGTAATCACAGGCAAAGGCGGCGCACCAAACCCTCCTGGTTTCATAGAATGGTATGGAAGCCAACCATCCTGACACCATCAATCTAGGAGGTATTACAATGCCTGATAAGGTCGTGCCCGGTCCCGTGCAGGATACCGCCTGTATCCGGGAGGCCGTGTGCATACACACGAAAAAAATCTTTGATAGTTGCCGTGACAAGGACTGCATTGAGGATCTTCGTTTCTATCCCACCCAGTGCTCCCAGTGCGCCATTGACCGCGCCATCAGCATCAAGGCCGGTACCGCAGAACTGCTGTATGTGTACATCGACGTGGAGCCCGTCGGCTTCAACCGCGGTTTCTATACCGTGGACGTCCGCTATTTCTACCGCGTCACCGCCGACGCCTTTGTAGGCGCCGCCCGGCCTGTGGAAATCTGCGGCCTGGCCGTCTTTGACAAGCGGGTCATCCTCTTCGGCAGTGAGGGCAACGCCAAGATTTTCAGCTCCGAAGCCGTCTTTGACGGGCTGGACGAGCAGAACATCCGCAAGAGCAATCTGCCCACCGCTGTGGTAGAGGCGGTCGATCCCATCGTCCTCAACATGAAGCTGGTGGACGTGTGTGAGTGCCGCCCCTGCGACTGCGAGCTGACCGAAATCCCTCCCTGCATCTGCGCCTGCTTCGGCAGCGACCTGTGCTTCGGCAACGACGGCAAGCGGGTCTACGTCACTCTGGGCCAGTTCTCCATCATCCGTCTGGAGCGGGAGACCCAGCTTCTCATGCCGGTCTATGACTACTGCATGCCCGACAAGGAGTGCACCTGCGGCAGCGGCGGCGAGGACGATCCCTGTGAGATCTTCCGCCATGTCAAGTTCCCGGTGGACGAATTCTTCCCGCCCAATCATCTCGCCTGCGGCGAAGCCTTCCGTGAGGTCAAGGGCTGCTGCTGACCCTTCCAAAAGCCCCGCCGGTCTGCTGCCAGACCGGCGGGGGTTTTCTGTCCTATTCCCAGGTGATCTCGTTCTCCCTGGGAATGATGTTCACATATGTACTGCCCTGGCCCAGCACCAGGGGCTGGCCGTCGGCCGTCGTATAGACAAGCGGGCTGTTCCGGTCAGCTTTGCTCCAGCAGATGGGGATCAGCTTTCCGCCGCAGGCGAACCAACCGTCTCCCCCGCCGGTCAGGTCCACGGTGATGTGACCCAGGCTATCCCCCGTGGCCTTGCAGGCCGTACGGAGGACCAGGACATTGGTGACGCCCACCTGCTCGCCGGTGTCGCCGTCCACGTACGCCTTCCCGTATTCCTCGACCAGATACCTCCCGCTGTCCACATCGTAGGTAAATACACCGGTCTTGTAGCTGGAAAACGGCACGGTCACTGTGCCCGCCGCCTCTCCTCCCGCTGGGGCCCCATCCTCGGCAAAATTCTGCGGATAGGAATAGCCCTCCTCATGGTCCCGGCGGATGGAGGCGGGGAGATAGGTCTGGATCGCCTCGCCCGTTGTGACCACGCTGTGCTCCAGGCCGTTGTTCTTCCGCCGGCCCGCATCCCGCCAGAACAGGTTGGACCCGGCGCTCTTCCCCTCATAGGGGCCCCGCACACAGTCCAGCGCATCCACGCCCCACGAGCGAATCTTGGCGTAGGCATCCTCGCTGCCGCCGGCATGGAGATAGATGGCGTCATGCCCCAGAGCCAGCTCCAGGTAGTAAGGCCGGGAGGAGCGAACCGAGCCGATGGTCCCTACCCCCTCTACGCTCTGATACACCCCCAGCATTCGGGTAATCCCACCCTCGGCCAGGCACTCATAAATGATATCCGCCTTGGACTGCCCCAGTTGCGGCAGGGCGGCCTTGAGGTTGTTGAGCATGATTGCCACCGGCCGCCGGTCCACCCACTCCTCCGAGATGGGCATCCCGGTCAGCGGATTCCAGGGCCCCTCGTATTCCGGCGTTTCGACTGGCTGGACCTGGGCTGGCTCGTCGGCGGGGGTCCATGCGGCATCGGGCGACGGCGCCGGGGTGCCCTCCGCCTGCGAGCCCGAGCAGGCCGTCAGGGCCAGCAGCAGCGCCAGACTGAGCGACAGCAGTTTCTTTCTCATGTCAGGTCCTCCATCGCGTAAACTTTCTCTCATCTTACCTCTGTCCGGGCATCTGTGTCAAGCGGTGGAATGCCCCCCGCCGGGCCCGCCGCTTGCTGTGCAAATTACCCCTTGTTCCACGCGCCTTCTTCCGGTATAATGATAAATTGTGCAGCAATCGCATCGAAGGGAGGATATACCATGCCTCGGTTTGGTTTCATCCACGACAAGCTGGATATCAAGTTCCTCATCCTCTATATCATGGCCCGGGTCGCCGCCCCCATCGACCTGCCCACCCTCACCGACCTGACCCTGTGCGACGAGGGCGTGGACTATTTCGACTTCGCCGAGGCCGTGGCCGAGCTGGTGGACACCGACCACCTCACCCGTGCAGATGACCGCTACGCCATCACCGAAAAGGGCAAGCGCAACGGCGGCATCTGTGAGAGCAGCCTGCCCTACTCGGTCCGGGTCAAGTGCGACAAGAATGTGGCCCGGCTCAACGGCCAGCTCCGGCGGGACGCCCAGGTCCGGGCCGAGCGCATTCTGCGGGACGACGGCACCTATACCCTGCGCCTGGCCCTGGATGACGAGCACGGCAACCTGCTCACCCTGGAGCTGCTGGCCGCCACCGAGCAGCAGGCCAACCGGTTGGCTGACCAGTTCAAGACCCACCCGGAGCAGGTCTACAACGGCGTGCTGGACGTGCTGCTCACCGATTTCGACGAAAAGGAGTGATCCCCCGTGACGGAACCGCTGCTGCTGGGCTATCCCATCACCCAACTGTTCCTCTATTTCATCTTTTACTCCTTCTGCGGCTGGATTTGGGAGACCTGCTACTGCTCCTTCTGTGAGCGGCACTATGTGCCCCGCGGGTTTCTCTACGGCCCGGTCTGCCCCATCTACGGCGTTGGCTTTCTCCTGATGATCCTTTTTTTTGCCCCCTTCAAGGACAACCTGGTAGTATTCTACTTTGTGGCCGTCTTTGTCATGACCGCCTGGGAATACTTTGTAGGCTGGTTCCTGGAGACCACCACACACATCAAATACTGGGACTACAGCCACATCCGGTTCAACATCAAGGGCCGGGTCTGCCTGCCGGTCAGCCTCTTCTGGGGCATTATGTCCTACATCGCCGTCTTTCTCATTCACCCACCGGTGGCGCGGCTGATGCACGCCATCCCCGACTGGGTGCGTTACCTTCTGTGCGGCTCCACCCTCACCCTGCTGCTGGTGGATACCGTCACCACCATCCGCAAGCTGGCCCTGGTGACCAAGGCCATGGACCGTCTCCAGTCCGCCGGCGACGAGCTGCGGCTCCAGTTGGCCTTGGCCAGAGCCGACCTGGGCGACGACATCGCGGAGGCCGGCGAAGCCCTGCGCCGGAAGCTCAACGCGGCCCGGGAAAGCCTGCCCGCGCCCGTAACTGAGCGGCTGGACAGCCTGATGGATAACTACGACGAACTGCTGGCCAAGGCCGAGCGGCACAGCCGCCGGTTCCGGAACCGCTACGCCCACATGACCTCCCGCCGGTACACCCTGGACGATGTGCGCGCCGCCGGCACCCAGTTGAAGGAGCGTATCCGGTCGGCCAAGGCCCAGCGCAAATCAGAGCGGCAGGCCGCAAAAAGGCATTAACCCCGCTGATTCAAAAGAGCGGACCGTGCATGGCACGGTCCGCTCTTTTTCCTACATCAGCGGGGCAAACATCCGCAGCACCGAGCGGAACAGCGTCCGCCACCAGGGCAGGGCCCGGCACTGCTCCAGCGTCACCGGCTGGCACTGCTCCAGCGTCTCCAGAAAATCCGCCTTGATATCCAGCACGCTGGGGTCGCTGCACAGCCAGACGCCGTTTTCAAAGTGGAGGAACAGGCTGCGGTAGTCCAAATTGATGGAGCCCACCGTACCATATTCGTCATCCACCGCGAAGTTCTTAGCGTGGACAAAGCCAGGGGTATATTCATAGATTTTCACCCCGGCCTCCAACAGGGGCTCGTAGTGGGACCGGGTAAGCTCAAAGACCGCTCTCTTGTCGGGAATGTGGGGGGTCATGATACGCACATCCACACCGGACTTGGCGGCGATACACAGGGCGTTGTTCATGCTGTTGTCCACGATCAGATAGGGCGTGGTGATATAGACATACTTGCGGGCCTTGTTGATCAGGTTGAGATAGACGCTTTGGCCCACCGCCTCCCCATCCAGGGGGTTGTCAGTATAGGGCTGCACAAAGCCCTGGGTGCCCTCCGGCTTCTCGCCGGGAGCCCAGACCGGCCGGAACTGGTCATAGTCCTCCGTCAGGGTCTCCCGCACGTCGTCCCAGAGGGTCAGAAACATGACCGCCATGCTCCAGGCCGCATCCCCCCGGACCATAATGGCGCTGTCCTTCCAGTGGCCGTATTTCACCTTGGCGTTGATATACTCGTCGGCCAGATTGATGCCGCCGGTGAAGCCCACCTTGCCGTCGATGACCATGATCTTCCGGTGGTCCCGGTTGTTCAGCCGGATGGTCAGGATAGGCACAAAGGGGTTGAACACACAGCACTTGATGCCCGTCTTGGCCTCCAGGTCCCTGGCGTAGTCCCGGGGCAGAGTGAACATGGAGCCGATATCGTCATAGAGCAAGCGCACGTCCACCCCCTGGGCCGCCTTCTCCTTGAGGATATCCAGAATGGCGTTCCACATCTCGCCCTCCTCGACGATGAAATACTCCACAAAAATGTAGCGCTCCGCCTTTTTCAGCTCCTCGATCATGCGCGCAAAGCAGAATTCGCCCAGCGAAAAATACTCCGTCACCGTATTGCCGTAGACGGGGCAGTGGGCCATATGCTCCAGATAACGGGCCTGGTGGACGGCGTCCTCCCCAATGGGCAGCAGCTCATCGGCCTGGAAATCCGGTCGGAGAACCTCCTCCATCTTCCGCTCCAGCCCCTGCATCCGCCGCCGGGTGCGGCTGCTCAGGCGGTTTCCTCCAAACATGATATAGAACAGTCCGCCGAAGATGGGGACGATCAGGATGGGCACGATCCAGGCGATCTTATAGGCCGGGTCGCTCCGGTTCCCCAGAATCCACAGCACAGCCAGGATGCTGACCGCCACGCACAGCCAGTAAAAGTAAACGAAGTAGCTGTTGAAGCGCAGGATCATCACCAGCAGCACCGCGATCTGGATCAGGATAAACACCGCCACCAGAACCACCCGGTGAAACAGCAGAGATACCAGCTTTTTCATGTCCTTCCCTCCCCTCCTCTGTCCGGCGGACGGCACACCAGAGCTTTCATTTCAGCACCACATTCTCTTCCCCCAGCAGCTCCCGCAGTTCCCGAACCAGGGCCGGATGGACCACGCAGGGCAGGGTCATCCACTGGCCGGTGTCCACCAGCTTGATCTTCAGGGGCTCCTCTCCCGGAAACATCACCAGCAAAAGCTGGATGTGCCGGAACAGGGGGTCCGCCTGGCTGGCCAGTCGAATGTAAAGCCGTTTTCCCTTCGGCTTTTCCGGCACGGCCCCGGCGTCATCCCCCAGGGGCCGCACAGAGTCGACCAGCATCTGGGGTTCCTTCTCGTCCCGCACAGAGATACGCCCAGAGGCCGCTACCGCCATGCCCTCCTTGAGATAGCTGCCGCACTCTCCCAGCACGCGGGCAAAGACCAGTAGCTCCATGGAGCCGGTGTCGTCCTCCAGCGTAACATAGGCCATAAGGGTGTTGTTCTTCGTGGTCTTGGTCTTGGAGGCGGACACCACCCCCGCAAGGGTGAGGCGCTGCTCGTCACGGTAGGTCTCCGGCCCATCCTCCCGGGCAAAGTCCGCCATGACCGCCCCGATCGGGACGGCTCGGGCCCGCTTGACCGCCTCTCGGTACTCGTCCATGGGGTGGCCGCTGAGATAGAGGCCGGTGGTCTCCTTCTCCATGGTCATCCGCTCGTGCCGGGTAAACTCCGGGATATTGGGCAGTACCAGCTCCGGCAGGGCGCTCTCCTCCGCCCCCCCTCCCCCGAACAGGTCGAACTGGCCCTCCAGGTTCTTGCGGCGCTGCTGGGCGATGCTGTCGATGACCGGACCGTAGACCTGCAGAAGCTGAGAGCGCCGATAGCCCATGCTGTCGAATGCGCCGCATTTGATGAGGCTCTCCACCACCCGCCGGTTCATATCGTTGTCGATCAGGCGCTGGCAGAAATCCGGGAAGGAGGTAAAGGGTCCTCCCTTTTCCCGCTCCTCCAGCAGGCCGTTGATAAAGCCGCGGCCCACCCCCTTCACCGCCACCAGACCGAAACGGATGTACTCCCCCGCCACGGTGAAGTCGGCGCCGGATTCGTTGATATCCGGCGGCATGAGCTGGATGCCGTTGTCCCGGCACTCGGTGATGTACTCCGCCACCTTGGCCTGGGAATCCAGCACCGAGGTCAGCAGAGCCGCCATATACTCCCGGGTGTAGTGGACCTTGAACCAGGCGGTCTGGTAGGCGACAATGGCATAGCAGACCGCGTGTGCCTTGTTGAAGGCGTAGTTGGCAAAGTCGTTGATTTCGTCGTAGATGTCCTTGGCAGTTTGCTCCGGAACGCCGTTGGCGATACATCCGGAAATGTTTCGTTCGGCGTCGCCGTAAATGAAAGCCCCCCGCTCCTTCTCGATCTGGGCCCGCTTCTTCTTGGACATGGCACGGCGGACCATGTCGGCCTGCCCCAGGGAAAAGCCCGCCAGCTTCCGGAAAATCTCGATGACCTGCTCCTGATAGACGATGCACCCATACGTCACGGAGAGGATTGGCTCCAGCAGAGGGTGCTTGTAGCGGACCAGGCTGGGGTCGTGCTTGCAGGCGATGAACCGGGGGATGGAGTCCATGGGACCAGGGCGGTACAGGGCGATGATGGCCGTGATGTCCTCGATGTTCTGGGGCTTCAGTCCCACGCACACCCCCGTCATACCCGGTGACTCCATCTGGAATACGCCGGAGGTCCGCCCCTCCGACAGCATCTGAAAGACCGCCGGGTCATTGTCCGGGATGGCCTCCATGCGGAAGTCCGGCTCCTTTTCCCGTACCATGCGGACGGTGTCGTCCAGGACAGTCAGGTTGCGCAGGCCCAGGAAGTCCATTTTCAGGAGGCCCAGCTCCTCCAGGGTGGTCATGGTGTACTGGGTGACCACCGACTCGTCGTTCTTGGCCAGGGGCACGTAGTCCGCCACCGGCAGGCGGGTGATGACCACGCCGGCGGCATGGGTCGAGGCGTGACGCGGCATCCCCTCGATGCTCCGGGCGGTGTCGATGAGGGTCTTGACCCGGGTGTCCCCCTCATACAGCTCCCGCAGGGGCTTGGACAGCTTGAGGGCCTCGTCCAGGGTGATGTGGAGGTTGTTGGGTCCGCTGGGCACCTGCTTGGCAATGTTATCCACCTCAGCGTAGGGGAAGTTCAGGGCCCGGCCCACGTCCCGGATGGCTCCCCGGGCCGCCATGGTGCCGAAGGTGACGATCTGGGCCACGTGGTCAGAGCCGTACTTCCGGCAGACGTAGTCGATGACCTCCTGCCGCCGCCGGATGCAGAAGTCGATGTCGATATCGGGCATGGTGACCCGCTCCGGGTTCAGGAACCGCTCGAAATAGAGACCGTACTTGGTGGGGTCCACGTCGGTGATGTTCAGGCAGTAGGACACGATGGAGCCCGCCGCCGAGCCGCGGCCCGGCCCCACCGGAATGCCCTTGCGCTTGGCGTAGCCGATAAAGTCCGAAACGATGAGGAAGTAATCCACAAACCCCATCTTCCGGATCATGTCCATCTCATACTGTAGCTGCCGGCGGTAGTCCTCCGGCTCCTCGGGATAGCGCCGGCGGAAACCGTCCAGACACAGTTTTTCAAAGTAGGCGTCCCCGTCGGTGTACCCCTCCGGGAGCTTGAACTCCGGCAGGTGGTATTTTCCGAATTCGAACTCCACCTGGCAGGCGTCGGCGATCCGTGCGGTGTTTTCGACCGCCTCGGGCCAGTCGGAAAACAGAGCGCGCATCTCCTCCTCCGATTTGACGTAAAGCTCCTGGGTCTCCATCCGCATCCGTCCGGGGTCGTCCACCGTCTTGCCCATCTGGATGCACATGAGCACGTCCTGCATCTCGGCGTCGTCCCGGGTCAGGTAGTGGGCGTCGTTGGTGGCCACCAGCGGGATGCCGGTCTCCTCGTGGAGCCGCACCAGCCCCTGGATCAGCTCCCGGTCCCTAGGCAGGGCGTGGTCCTGGAGCTCCAGATAGTAGTTGTCCGGCCCGAAGAGCTCCCGCATCTCCAGCGCTGCCTGCCGGGCCGCGTCGTAGTTGCCCCCCAGGAGCAGCCGGGGCACCTCCCCGGACAGGCAGGCCGACAGGGCGATGAGGCCGCCGCTGTGGGCCCTCAGCAGCTCCTTGTCGATGCGGGGCCGGACGTAAAAGCCCTCGGTATAGGACTGGGACACCATGTGACTCAGATTGCGGTAGCCCTCCTCGTTACGGCAGAGCAGGATGAGGTGGTAGGGGTGCTTGTCCCGGTCGTGCTCCTTGTCGAAGCGGGTGCGGGGGGCCACATAGACCTCGCAGCCGATGATGGGCTTCACGCCGGCCGCCTTGGCCGCCTTGTAAAAGTCCACCACGCCGTACATGGTCCCGTGGTCGGTGATCGCCACCGCCTCCTGACCCAGCGCCTTGACCCGCTCCATGAGCCTGGGGATGCGGCAGGCGCCGTCCAGCAGGGAATATTCCGTATGTACGTGGAGATGGACAAAGGACATGGTAGGGCCTCCTCATGGCGCGATCAAATCACATGAAATTCAAAACTTGTTGGGCCCTGCCTCACAGGGGGAGCCCCAGTTCCTCCCGCAGGAGCAAAAGCAGTTTCTTTTGGTAAACCAGATCCTGCCCTCCGCCCCACACGCCCATACCAAGAATCAGGAGGGACAGCAGGGCCGAACCCGGAAAGGGGTCCGCCCACCAGAACAGCAGGGCGAACACCAGATACGGCAGGTAGTAGAGGATACCGGAAGACTTTAACACCTTTTCCGCCCCGCAGACACGGACCCGCAGAGTTTCGTTGTGCTGAGGCGTGAGATAGAGGTCGTAGAGGCTCCCTCTCCTCCCATTGGTACACGCGACGCGGACAGCTCCTCATAATACGGAATCCCCCGCGGCAGCGCCGTGGTATTCCGGGGACTCACATGCCGCCGGACGCGGTCCAAAAACTCCTCCCGGGAACAAGACAGCTCAAATTCACGTTCCATTCCGCATCCCCTTCCCGAGGGCCCGGCCCGCTCCTTCAATGCCGGTGCGGACTGTGGCCGTCATCCAAGCTCTGGAACCTGTCCATCTCTCCGCCCGCGTCAATCAAGCAGGTTTTCCTTGATAAATGCCGCCAGCTCGGGCAAATGCCGCCGAGCCCTATGTGTCGTCCAGACAAACAGCCCCGGCACACACACATAGCGCAAGCCGTGTAAAAGCACATAGGGCCAGCCGTCTAACGCGAGGCTCAGGGCCAGATGGACCGCGAAGAACATACAGACACCGATATCGGCCGCATACAGGGTCTTGGGCACGTCCATGGTCACGGACAGGGCCGTGCCCCCAGTCTCCAGGGGGGCCATGCAGATATCGGCGTAGACATAGCCCCGCATGGCGGCGGTTTTCGCCAGACGGATTTCTCCGCCCCCGCCCGCCCGGCTGAAGAAGGTGTTCCGGGCCGTCCACAGATCGGCCCGGGACCAGGGCCGGGTTTTGGCCCGGAGGCGCGCCCGGATGTCCGCCTCCGGCAAAGCGCTGTTAAACTCCCGTTCCACCGGCCGTATCCCCCTCGCGCCCCTGCGCCACCTCATTCAGCATTTGCAGCAGCCCCTCGGACCCATGGCATTGGTCGGCCCGCACCTCGCCCCGGACGATCTGATACATGCACAGCAGAGCGCCCAGAAAGGCCAGGGGCACCTCCATCCACCAGCCTATGCCGAGGCACAGCAAAAGTACGCCCCAGAGGAGCAGTCGGGCCGCCCAGGACAGGGTAAACCGCCCCTGAATGACTGTTCCCCCGTCGGGTACCGGTATCAGCACCCCTTGAAACGGGTTGCCGAAGGAGACTTCCCGCCGCATACCAACTCCAGCGAACAGGGAGGCCCCGGTGAAAAGTTTCCCGCCCCTTATTCCCGTATAGGTATCGGATCCAACACAGCTTCCGCTGCTTTTTATTTGTTCAGAGTAGCGCAGCGTGAACTTCTCTTCCCGCCAATCCAGTTTGATCTGGCCCTTCCAGGACTCGGACTGGCTCTCTGCGGCCCGCCAAGAGGCCAGACCGGCATTTTCCTCCTCCACCCGCCTGGTGAGTTTCCGCCGAACCGCATCCAGCACATCGGGACTGTAAAACTCATATTGACCAACCATGCCTCTCACCCCCTCGCCAGTTCCATCAGCTTGCGCAACCGGTGGTTCAGGCAGGATTTTGTCACCGGCAGGTGTCTCTCCACAGAATGCTCCGCATTCTGTGGGGGCCCCTTTTCTTTCACTTCCTCGGGCGGAATCAATCCGCCCTGCGGAAACGCCTTCGGCATTTGACGCGCCAAAAGGCGCGGCTCGCTGCCGCTCGCTCTGCGCCCCGCCGCCGTATTCTACTCTTTCGCCAGCTCCATCAGCTTGCGCAGACGGTGGTTGAGGCAGGACTTGGTCACCGGCGGGTCACAGAGGGCGGCGAGCTGAGCCAGGGTGAGCTCCGGGTTCTCCGCCCGCAACCGGGCGGTCTCCCGCAGCTTGTCCGGCAGGGCGTCCAGCCCGTGGATGGCGCTGTACCGCTGGATGGCCTCCACCTGGAGCAGGGCGGCGTCCACCGCCTTGTCCAGATTGGCCGAGTCGCAGTTCACCCGGCGGTTCACGCTCCCCCGCAGATGCTTCTCCAGCTTGGCGTTCATGACCTCCATGGCGGCCAGCGGGGCCCCGACGGCCGTCAAAAAGTCCGCGATGGTCTCGCTGGGCTTGAAATAGGTGACATAGTTGGACTTCCGGGTGGTCTGCTTGGGTTCAAAGCCGGCCTCGGGCAGCAGGGCCGCCAGCTCCCGGCTCACGCTGTAATGGGAGGTCACCAGCTCCAGGTGGTAACTCTTGGTCGGGTCGTTCACCGACCCCCCCGCCAAAAAAGCCCCCCGCAGAAAGGCCGCGCGGTCGTGGTCCTCCTCCAGCACGGCAAAGTTGATGTGGTTGGCCAGACTCACTGCCGGGTCGGAGCCGTAGGCCTCCCGGATGGCCGCCAGCTTCCCCGGGTCCGTAATGAGAAAGATCCGCTTCCCGGTCTCGGCCGGTTCGGGGCTCCGGTCGAAGTCCACCTTGAACGCCTTGCGGAAGAGGGCGGGCAGACGCTTGGCAAAGACCGGAGCGCTGGTGACGATTTTGATCTCAGCGGCGGTAAAGCTGTGGCAGAACAAGAGGATTCCGTAGGCCTCCGCCCGGGCGCAGCACCGGCGGGACAGCGGGGTCCGGCACAGCTCCTCTTTGACTTGCGCAGAAAAGGACATACCGTCCCTCCTTTCACTCCTCCAGGATATAGGCGCCCCGTTCCCACTCCCGGTCCGGGGCCACCCGGACGGCCCGCTCCCCGAAGAGCTCCATAACGGCGGCGGACAGCCGGGCGATGGAATGCCGGGCATAGTCCGAGGTCTCGGAGGCCAGCGGGCGCTCCACCACCTCCACCCCCATGGCCTCGATCCTGTCCCGGTCCACCCGGATGGGCACGGCATCCTCCTCCCGGTAGCGCTCCAGCAATCCGGGGCGCACCGGAGCGGAGTTGCAAAGGCATACGTCCACCAGACCTGTCCCTCCGTGGGCCAGCAGCGCCGCCACATGGTCGGAGGCCGTCATGTCCTCGGTCTCCCCGTCCTGAGTCATAATGTTGCAGATATACACCTTCAGAGCGTCCGAGCGCCGGATGGCCTCCGACACGCCGTCCACCAGCAGGTTGGGGATCACGCTGGTGTAGAGGCTGCCGGGCCCCAGCAGGATGAGGTCGGCCTCGTCGATGGCCTGAAGGGTGGCGGGCAGGGCCGGGGGATGCTCCGGCAGGAGCCGGACATGCCCGATGCGGCAGTCCTGCTCCTTCTTGAACTGGAAGATGCGGGACTCCCCCACCACGTGGCTGCCGTTTTCAAAGGTGGCCTCCAATTGGATGTTCTCGTTGGTCACCGGAAGCACCCGGCCGGTGATGGCCAGCACCTCGCTCATCCGGGCCACCGCCTGATCGAAGGAGGGGGAGATGCCGTTCAGCGCGGCCAGGATCAGGTTGCCAAAGGACTGGCCGCCCAAGGCGCCGGAGTCCTTGGGAAAGCGGTAGGACAGCAGCTCTCCCATGACGGGCTCCACGTTGGCCAGGGCCTCCATGCAGTGGCGGATGTCCCCCGGCGGGGGCATCCCCAGGTCCTGGCGCAGCACGCCGGAGCCGCCGCCGTCGTCGGCCACGGTGACCACGGCGGTCAGATTGCGGGTATAGTTCTTCAATCCCCGGAGCATGGTGGACAATCCGGTACCGCCGCCGATGGCGGTGATCTTCGGGCCCAGCTCCCAGCGCCGGTCGTTCCGGCCGTAGAGTTCGGTCATATGGCTCCTCCTTGGGTCATTCCCTGGTCATGTCCCGATGGTTCTCTGCGGCGCTGTAGCCCTTCTGCCGGATAAATTCCGCCAGAGCCCTGGTGATAGCCACCGAGCGGTGGTGGCCGCCGGTACAGCCCACCCCGATGACGAGGGCTGTCTTGCCCTCCTCCACATACAGGGGCAGCAGAAAGCCGATCAGACCCTCCAGGTGCTTCATGAAGTCCCGGGTCTGTTGGTAGCCGAAGATAAAATCCCACACCCCCTGGTCCAGCCCGGTCTGGTGCCGCAGCTCGGCAATATAGTAGGGGTTGGGCAAAAACCGCACGTCAAAGACCAGGTCGGCCTCGATGGGAATGCCGTACTTGAATCCAAAGGAGATGACGGAGACGCTCATGGCCGAGGCGGTATCGCCGCTGCCGAACAGCCGGAGCATCTCCCCCCGCAGCTTGGCGGTGGGCAGGGCCGAGGTATCCACAATGTACTCCGCCCGCTGCCGGACCGGCTCCAGGGCGCTCCGCTCCAGTTGGACGGCCTCCTCCAGGGAGCGGCCGGTCTTGGACAGCGGATGGTTACGCCGGGTCTCCTTATAGCGCTTTATGATGGCCTCCACCGACGCCTCCACGAAGAGGATCTTGTAGTCGCAGCCCATGTCGTGGAGCTTGTCCAAGGCGTCGAACAGGCCGTCGAAGGTCTGCCCGCCCCGGATATCGGTGACCAGCACCACCTTGTCGTACCGGCCCGGCGAGGCCATGCACAGCTCCGCAAACTTGGGGATCAGCGCGGCGGGCATGTTGTCCACCACGTAGTAGCCCATATCCTCCAGAAAGGAGGCGGCTTTACTTTTTCCGGCTCCGGACAGGCCGGAGATCAGGATAAATTTCATAGCAGGGGTCCTCTTTTCTCTCAGATACCCAGAGTCTTGACTTCCAGCTCCAGAGCCACGCCGGTCTCCCGGAGAACGGTCTCTCGTACCAGGTCCACCAGGGCCAGCACATCGGAGCAGGTGGCCCCGCCCGCGTTCACCAGGAATCCGGCGTGCTTTTTGGATACCTGGGCCCCGCCGATGGTGGTCCCCTTGAGCTTACACTCGTCAATGAGGGCGGCGGCAAAATAGCCCTCCGGCCGCTTGAAGGTACTGCCCGCGCTGGGCAGGTTCAGGGGCTGCTTGTGGCGGCGCCGGTTGCCGAAATCGTCCATCAGCATCTGGATGCTGACCGGGTCGCCCGGCGTGAGCTCCATCCGGGCGCCCAGAATGAAGCGCCTCCCGTCGGAAAAGGCACTGTGCCGGTAGGAGAACGCCAGCTCGTCCCCGGACAGCGTGCGGCGGGTGCCATCGGCCTCCAGGCAGTCCACCTCCCGCACCACCGCGCCCATCTCCCCGTTGTACGCCCCCGCGTTCATCGTGACGGCGCCCCCCACCGAGCCTGGAATCCCATGGGCAAACTCCAGCCCGGTAAGGCTGTGATCCCGCGCCAAGCCGGACAGGGCGGACAGCAGCACCCCCGCGCCTGCGTACAGGGAGTTTCCTTCACAGCGCAGTTCGCCCAGTCCATCCACCGCCTTGACCACGAAGCCTGTCAACCCGGCGTCGGCCACCAGCAGATTGCTGCCGTTGCCCACGAAGATCGGTTCCACACCCAGGCCGGCGGCGGCCTGGAGCGCGGCCTGTGCCTCCGCGCCGCTTTTGGGCAGCGCCATCAGCCGGGCAGGTCCGCCGATGCGGAAGGTGGTGTGGCGGGCCATCGGCTCGTTTTCCCGGAGCTCCAGGGGCGGGCAGGCTTTTTGCAGGTCCTCCGTCAGCTTGGCGTAGATATCCATAATGACCTCCATACGACAGGACACAGCGGTCCATATTATTAAGTCATTATACCAGAATCCGCCGGGAAATAGAATAGGCGGAGGCAAGAAAACTGCCTCCGCCTATTTCACTCAATCCGGGCATCCAAACTGCCGGAACTCCTCCATACTGCCCCGGAACACATTCAGGTCGATGCACGCCTCCGGCCCGGAATAGCCCGTCAGGCTGGCGCTGTGGGAATACTGCCAAAAATCCCAGCCCTTGCCGATGGGGGACACCACGGGGCTGCTGAACCACAGGGGATAGTCCCGGTAGTCCCTGCCGGCGATATACAGCCGGTAGGAGCGATAGGTGACATACAAGATCGGCTTCACGCCATAGTGCTCCTCCAGCCGGGCCAGCAACGGGTCCAGCACCGCCTTTACATCCTCCCGCCGGGGCAGATTCTGGAGCTTGTCCCCATAGAACTCGATGTCCACCACCGGGGGCAGAGCCCCCGCCGTCACCGGCACCATGGAGAGAAAATTATCCGCCTGGGTCTCGCCGGGGCTGTCATAACTGAAAAAATGGTAGGCGCCCACACGTACCCCCGCCGCCTGAGCCGCCGCCCAGTTGTCGGCAAAGTAGCGGTCCTGGAGCGAACTGCCCTCCGTGGCCTTGATAAAGGCGAAATCCACCCCCTGCTCCCGCAGGTCCTGCCAGTCGATCCGGCCCTGATAGGCCGACACATCCACGCCGAAGACCTTCCAGGCAGGCGGGTCGGCCTCTTGGGGCAGTAAAAGATAGCCCTGCCAGCGCATCATGCCCAGAGTCACGGAGCACACCGCCGACAGCGCCAGCAGCCCAAGCAGAAGTCGTTTGAAGCACATCCCAATTCGTCGCAATCCAATCACCAGGCAACATGATAAAGCACACGGCGGCCCAGTGCAACCATAAAATGGCGAATGGGCCGCAAACTGCGGCCCATTCGAAGAGGTGCTCTCACTCCAGGTTGGTATAGCCCATGAGGGATTCGTCCACCTCCCGGGCGGCGGCTCGCCCCTCCTGGATGGCCCAAACCACCAGGGACTGGCCCCGGTGCATGTCACCCGCAGTGAACACCCGGGGCACGCTAGAGGCGTACCTTCCCGCCTCGGTCTGCACCGCCGCCCGGGGGGTCAGGGCCGCGCCGAAGGCCTCCGGTACATAGCTCTCGCAGCCTAAAAAGCCCGCCGCGATGAGCAGCAGATCGCAGGGCATGGTGGATTCGCTGCCCTCCACCGGTTTCAGGTCCGGCGTCAGCTTCACCGTTTGGAGGGCGGTGAGGCGACCCTGGTCGTCCCGGACGCACTCGGTGACGGTGGTCTGATAGACCCGGGGGTCCCGTCCAAAGACAGCGATGGCCTCCTCCTGGCCGTAATCGGTTTTACACACCCTGGGCCACTCCGGCCAGGGGTTGTGTTCGGTCCGGCAGTCCGGCGCCTTGGGCATCATCTCCAACTGGACCACCGACTTACAGCCGTGTCGGATGCAGGTGCCCACGCAGTCGTTGCCCGTGTCGCCGCCGCCCACGATGACCACTCGCTTGCCCTTGGCGGAGAGATATTGTTTGTCCTTGAGCTGCGAATCCAGGAGGCTCTTGGTGGTGGATTTGAGGAAATCAACCGCAAAGTAAATATCCTTTCCACCTCTTCCTGGCACAGACAAATCCCTGGGATTGCCCGCCCCGCAGCACAGCACCACCGCGTCGAAGTCCCGCAGCAGCTCCTTGGCCGGCTTGTCCTTCCCCACGTCCACGCCGGTGACGAAGTTCACTCCCTCGGCGGCCATCAGATCGACCCGCCGCTGGATGATCTGCTTTTCCAGCTTCATGTTGGGGATTCCGTACATCAGCAGTCCCCCGATCCGGTCCGCCCGCTCAAAGACGGTGACCGTGTGGCCCCGCTTATTGAGCTGGTCGGCCGCTGCCAGGCCGGAGGGCCCGGAGCCCACCACCGCCACCTGCTTGCCGGTACGGACCTTGGGCGGATGGGGCCGGATAAGCCCTGTTTCCCAGGCGTCTTCAATGGCTCCCAGCTCGTTTTCCTTGATGGTGACCGCTTCGCCGTTGAGGCCGCAGGTGCAGGCCGCCTCGCACAGGGCCGGGCAGACCCGGCCGGTAAATTCGGGGAAGTTGTTGGTCTTGAGCAGCCGTTGGACGGCGTGTCCGAAGTTGCCGGTATAGATCAGATCGTTCCACTCGGGGATCAGGTTGTGCAGCGGACAGCCGGAAACCATGCCGTTCAGGACGGAGCCGGACTGGCAGAAGGGGACGCCGCACTCCATGCAGCGGGCTCCCTGCCGCCGGCGCTCCTCCCGGCCCAGCCGCGGGTGGAACTCGTCAAAGTGCTGGACGCGCTCCTGCGGAGCCTGGGCCGGGTTGCCCCGGCGCTGATATTCCATAAATCCGGTGGGTTTTCCCATTACTGCTCCCCTCCCTTCGTGTTCCGATAAAAGGCCTCCACTTCGGCCTGGTCCCGGTTCATGCCCTTCTCCTCCAGTTGGGCGATGGTGCGCAGCATCTGGTCATAGTCATGGGGCAGAATTTTCTTGAACAGGGGTACATAGCGGTCGAAGTCGGTCAGGATCTCCATACCCCGCCGAGAGCCGGTGGCGGCTACATGCTCCTGAATCAGTGTCCTGAGCTCGGAGATGTCGTGCTTCTCCGTCACCAGATCCATGGACACCAGATGCTTGTTCAGCCGCATATAGAGGTCCCGGTCCTCGTCCAGGACATAGGCCACCCCGCCGGACATGCCCGCGGCAAAGTTCTTGCCGGTGCGGCCCAGCACCACCACACGGCCGCCGGTCATGTATTCGCAGCCGTGGTCGCCGGTGCCCTCCACCACGGCGGTGGCGCCGGAGTTGCGCACGCAGAAGCGCTCTCCCGCCACGCCGCAGACGAAGGCCTTGCCGGAGGTCGCCCCGTACAGGGCCACGTTGCCGATGATGATGTTCTCCTCTGCCGGGAAGGGGCTGTCCTTGGGCGGATAGACCACCAGCTTGCCGCCGGAGAGGCCCTTTCCGAAGTAGTCATTGGAATCGCCCTCCAGCTCCAGGGTGAGCCCCTTTGGGATGAAGGCGCCAAAGGACTGGCCGCCGCCGCCGGTACATTTGACGGTGAGGGTGTCCTCCGCCAGGGCGCTGCCGTGAAGCCGGGTAATGTCGGAGCCCAGAATGGCCCCCAGCGTCCGGTCCGTGGAGGAGACAGGGATCTCAATGGAGGCTTTCTCCCCCTTCTCCAGGGCATCTTTCAGCTTCTTCTCCAGAATCTTCAGGTCCACGGTATCCTCCAGGTGGAAATCGTAGACGTCCGCCGGGTCAAAGTGCTCCTTCACCCCTGTGCCGTGGAGGGGATTCTCAAGCAGGACGGACAGGTCCACGGTGGCGGCCCGGCCGTTGACGGCGTGCTCCCGGACCTGAAGCAGGTCGGTGCGACCCACCAGCTCGTCCACGGTGGGCACACCCAACCGGGCCATATGCTCCCGCAGCTCCTGGGCGATGAAGCGCATAAAGTTGACCACATATTCCGGCTTCCCTTTGAACCGCTTACGCAGTTCCGGGTTCTGGGTGGCCACGCCCACGGGGCAGGTGTCCAGGTTGCACACCCGCATCATGACGCAGCCCATGGTGACCAGAGGCGCGGTGGCAAAGCCAAACTCCTCCGCGCCCAGCATACAGGCGATGGCCACGTCCCGCCCGGACATCAGCTTGCCATCGGTCTCCAGCACCACCCGGGAGCGCAGGCCGTTTTCCATTAGGGTCTGGTGGGTCTCGGCCAGACCCAGCTCCCAGGGTAGGCCCGCCCCGTGGATGGAGCTGCGGGGAGCGGCGCCGGTGCCGCCGTCATGGCCGGAGATCAGCACCACCTGTGCCCCCGCCTTGGCCACGCCGGCGGCAATGGTGCCCACCCCTGCCTCGCTGACCAGCTTCACCGAGATACGGGCCCTGCGGTTGGCATTTTTCAAATCGTAGATAAGCTGGGCCAGGTCCTCGATGGAGTAAATGTCGTGGTGAGGCGGCGGGGAGATCAGGGAGACGCCGGGGGTGGAGTAGCGGGTCTTGGCGATCCAGGGGTAGACCTTCTGGCTGGGCAGGTGACCGCCCTCGCCGGGCTTGGCCCCCTGGGCCAGCTTGATCTGGATTTCGTCGGCGGACACCAGGTACTCGCTGGTGACGCCGAACCGCCCGGAGGCCACCTGCTTAATGGCAGAGTTCCGGTCCGTGCCCAGGCGCTCGGGCCGCTCGCCGCCCTCGCCGGAGTTGGACTTTCCCCCCAGCCGGTTCATGGCCTGGGCCATGCACTCGTGGGCCTCCTGGGAGATGGAGCCGTAGCTCATGGCGCCGGTCTTGAAGCGCCTGACAATGGAATCCACACCCTCCACTTCGTCCAGGGAGATGGGCTTCTCGGCGTACTTGATGTCCAGCAGGCCGCGCAGAGTGTGGGGCTTGTGCTCATCGTCCACCAGTGCGGTGTACTGCTTGAACAGCCCGTAGTCTCCCCGTCGGGCGGACTCCTGGAGCAGATGGATGGTCTGGGGGTTATACATGTGGTCCTCGTGGCCCGCCCGGGCCTTGTGGGCCCCCAGGGAGTCCAGCGTCAGGTCGGTGCCCAGGCCAAGGGGATCGAAGGCCCTGGCGTGGTTTTTGTCCACCAGAGCGCCGATCTCCCTCAGGCCGATGCCGCCCACCCGGGAGATGGTGTTGGTAAAATACACGTCGATGACGTCCCGGGCGATGCCCACCGCCTCAAAGATCTGGGCGGACTGGTAGGACTGGATGGTGGAGATGCCCATCTTGGAGGCGATCTTCACAATGCCGTGGAGGACAGCGGAATTGTAGTCGGCCACAGCGGCGTGGAACTCCTTGTCCAGCAGGCCCTCCTCAATGAGCTCCACGATGGTCTCCTGAGCCAGATAGGGGTTGATGGCCCGAGCGCCATAGCCCAGCAGCGTGGCGAAGTGGTGGACGTCCCGAGGCTCGGCGGACTCCAGGAGAATGGACACCGCCGTACGCTTTTTGGTGCGGATCAGATACTGCTCGATGGCGGACACCGCCAGCAGGGACGGGATGGCCACATGGTTCTCGTCCACTCCCCGGTCGGAGAGGATGACGATGTTGGCCCCGTTGCGGTAGGCCCGATCCACCGCCACAAACAGGTGGTCCAGCGCCCGCTTGAGGGGGGTGTTCTTATAATACAGGATGGAAACCGTCTCCACATGGAAGCCGGGCTTTTTCATATGGCGGATCTTCATCAGGTCGGTGGAGGTGAGGATGGGATTGCGGACCTGAAGCACTTTGCAGTTTTCTGCCTTCTCCTGCAGCAGGTTGCCGTCATCCCCGATGTAGACGGTGGTATCGGTGACCACCTCCTCCCGGATGGCGTCGATGGGCGGGTTGGTCACCTGAGCAAAGAGCTGCTTGAAGTAGTTGAACAGAGGCTGCCCCTCCTGATCCAGGACGGCCAGGGGAATGTCAATGCCCATAGCGGCGGTGGGTTCGGCGCCAGTGCGGGCCATGGGGAGGATGGTGTTGCGCACGTCCTCGTAGGTATATCCAAAGGCCTTCTGCAGCCGGGCGAGCTGCTCCTTGGAGCTCATCTCCACCCGGTGGTTGGGAATGCTGAGGTCGGACAGATGAACCAGGTTTTTGTCCAACCACTCGCCGTAGGGCTGCCGGGCGGCGTAGGAGGCCTTCAGCTCCTCATCCCCTATGATGCGGCCCTGCCGGGTATCCACCAGCAGCATCCTGCCGGGCTGCAACCGGGACTTGGTGACGATGCGCTCGGCGGGGAGACCCAGCACCCCCACCTCGGAGGACAGAATCAGCTTGTCGTCGGCGGTGACATAGTACCGGGAGGGGCGCAGACCGTTGCGGTCCAGCACCGCGCCCACCACGTCGCCGTCGGAGAACAGGATGGAGGCCGGGCCGTCCCACGCCTCCATCAGGATGGCGTAATATTGGTACAGATCCCGCTTGGCCCGGGAAATGGTCTTATCGTTGCTCCAGGGTTCGGGGATAGCCACCATGACCGCCAGGGGCAGGTCCATGCCGGCCATCATCATGAACTCCAGAGTGTTGTCCAGCATGGCGGAGTCGGAGCCCGCCTCGTTAATGACGGGCAGGATCTTGTCCATGTCGCTGTCCAGCAGAGGGGAGGACATGGTCTCCTCCCGGGCCAGCATCCGGTCGGCATTGCCCCGGATGGTGTTGATCTCTCCATTGTGAAGGAGGAGCCGGTTGGGGTGGGCCCGCTCCCAGGAGGGGTTGGTATTGGTGGAAAACCGGGAGTGGACCAGGGCAATGGCCGACTGGTAATCCTGGTCCTGAAGGTCCGGGTAAAACCGCCGGAGCTGATGGACCAGGAACATGCCCTTATAGACGATGGTACGGCTGGACAGCGAGCAGACATAGGTGCCGTCCCCACCCGATTGCTCAAAGACCCTCCGGGCCACGTAGAGCTTCCGGTCAAAATCCAGGCCCTGCGCCACGCCCTCCGGCCGCTTCACGAAGCCCTGCTCAATGCATGGCATTTTATTCAGCGCCCTCGTGCCCAGGATGCCGGGTTCGACCGGGACCGCCCGCCAGCCCAGGAACTCCATGCCCTCCTTCTCCACGATGACTTCAAACATCTTCTTGGCCTGGCTGCGCTTCAGGCTGTCCTGTGGGAAGAAAAACATGCCGACCCCGTAATCCCGCTCTTCTCCAAGGGTAAAATTCCATCCCTTCACAGCCTTAGAGAAAAACCTGTGCGAAATTTGGAGCAGGATACCTACGCCGTCGCCGGTCTTGCCTTCGGCGTCCTTTCCGGCCCGGTGCTCCAGCTTTTCCACGATCTTCAGGGCGTCGTCCACGGTCTGATGGCTCTTGCGGCCCTTGATGTCCACCACGGCTCCGATGCCGCAGGCGTCATGTTCAAAGGCAGGATCGTACAAGCCCCGCTGTCGATAGCCTTCTTGTCTGTTCTCTTGCATGTACAAAGCCCCTTTCCGGGTCAGAATCAAAAAATAGGGGCACGCGCGCCGGGCGGCCACCTTCTGCCACCCAACGCCCGTACCCCGTTGTACGTTTTGCTATCCGATTAAAGCGCGCTCTTAATGCGCCGGACCGCCTCCTGGGTGGCGGTTGCCTCGCCGAAGCCGGTGAGGCGGATGTAGCCCTCACCGCTGGGGCCGAAGCCGGCCCCCGGAGTAGTGACCACATTGGCCCGCCGGAGCAGCCGGTCGAAAAAGTCCCAGGATGGCATGCCGGCGGGCGTTCTGGCCCACACATAGGGGGAATCCACCCCGCCCGAGACGGTGAGCCCGGCAGCCGTCAGGCCCTCCCGGATGACCCGGGCGTTATTCAAGTAGTAGTCCAGGGTCTCCCGGACCTGCGCCCGGCCCTCGTCGGAGTAGACCGCCTCAGCGCCCCGCTGGACCACATAGGGCACGCCGTTGAACTTGGTGCACTGTCTGCGGTTCCACAGGCTGTTGAGGCTGGCCCCGCCCCGCTCCAGCGCCTTGGGCACCACCGTATAGGCACAGCGGGTACCGGTGAAGCCAGCGGTCTTGGAGAAGGAGCGGAACTCAATGGCGCAGGTCTCCGCGCCTGGAATCTCAAAAATGCTGTGGGGAATGCCGGGGGTGGTGATAAACGCCTCGTAGGCCGCGTCGAACAGGATCACCGAGCCGTTGGCGTTGGCGTAATTCACCCAGGCCTGAAGCTGTACCCGGGTGGCCACCGCGCCGGTGGGGTTGTTGGGGAAACAGAGGTAGATCATGTCGGCCCTTCCCTCCGGGATGGCGGGTGTAAAGCCGTTTTCCGCTATACATGGCATGTAGATCAGGTTGGTCCAGCGGCCGGCGGCCTCGTCGTAGTCCCCGGCCCGGCCGGCCATGGCGTTGGTGTCCACATACACCGGGTACACCGGGTCGCAGACCGCTACCCTGTTTTCCCGTGCAAACAGGTCCACGATGTTGCCGCAGTCGCTCTTGGCCCCGTCGGAGACGAAGATCTCACCGGGCTGGATATCCACGTTCCGGGCCTGATAGTCGCACCGGGCGATGGCCTCCCGCAGAAAGTCGTAGCCCTGCTCCGGGCCGTAGCCGTGGAAGCCCCCGGCGGTGGCCATGTCGTCCACCGCCCTGTGCATGGCGGCGGTCACCGCTTCCGGAAGGGGGCGGGTCACGTCTCCGATGCCTAAGCGGATCAGCTTTTTGTCGGGGTGCTCCTGTTCATAGGCCGCCACCCGCCGGGCAATCTCAGAAAAGAGATAGCTGCCGGGCAGCTTTTGAAAATTCTCGTTGATGGCTGTCATAGGTCCCTTCCTCTCTCCTTACATTTTCTCGGGCCACTCGCCCTCAAATACTGTGACGGCGGGCCCGGTCATATAGACGTGGCCGTCCTCCTGATCCCAGCGGACATCCAACTCTCCGCCTCGCAGCCGGACCGTGGCGGTTCGTTCGGAACGGCCGGTCAGACTGCCGGCCACCACGCTGGCGCAGGCCCCGGTACCGCAGGCCAGCGTCTCGCCGCTGCCCCGTTCCCAGACCCGCATACGCAGGCTGCTGCGGCCCTCCACCTGCACAAACTCCGTGTTGACCCGGTGGGGAAAGATGGCGTGCCGCTCAAAGGCCGGACCGATCTCCGCCAGATTCAGCCGCTCCACATCCGGCACGAAGACCACCGCGTGGGGATTGCCCATGGAGACGCAGGTCACCTCATAGCTCCTGCCCCGCACGTGAAGCTGCTTGCCGATGAAGCGGCTGCCCCGGGCCACCACGGGAATCCGGCCGGGCTCCAGGACCGGGGCACCCATATCCACGGTGGCCGAGACCACCTGCCCCTTCCCCACCTGGAGCCGCAGGGTCCTGACGCCCCCCGGCGTCTCGATGGTCAGATCGGTCTTGTTCGTCATCCCGCGGTCGTAGACGTACTTGCCCATGCAGCGGATTCCGTTGCCGCACATCTCCCCCTGAGTGCCGTCGGCGTTATACATCTCCATGCGGAAATCCGCCGAACGGGAGGGACAGACACAAATCAGCCCGTCCGAGCCTACGCCGAAGTGCCGGTCCGATATCCTGCGCGCCAGCTCGTGCGCGTTCTCCGGCCGTTCTTTGGTACAGTCCAGATAGATGTAGTCGTTTCCCAGACCCTGCATTTTTGTGAATCGCATGGCTGCCTCCTTGATCCGTATGCCGATACTCAATGTATATACAGATTGGCGGCAGCCAGTAATCACCAGACTGCCGCCAAAAAGACAACCTCGTCCTTCGACCGATGGAAATCCCCATCTATCGTATGTTGTTTATTGGCCGCCTAGTACCAGCTTGGCGGTTTGGACCATCTTGGCCCCGGAGTTCATGCTCTTTTTCTGCAGGAAGCGGTGGGCCTGCTCCTCGCTCATGCCGTGCCGCTCCATGAGAAGCACCTTGGCTTCCTTGATGATGGCCTGCTCTTCTCCGCTCCGCTGGGGCCGGGTGAACTTCTCCAGCCGGTGCCCCATCTGCAGCAGCATCCGCACGGAGGCGGTCAGGTCGCCCCGGCTCACCGGGGAGGCCAGCTTGAAGATGTCGTCGGTCTGGCACAGATCCAGCAGGTTCTGGACGGCCACCATCAGCATGGCGCAGGAGGATGGCAGGTCCGCAAACAGGTCCTCTGCGCTCTCATCCGGAAGCTTGAAGCCGCAGACCACGGTGCTGACGCGCTGCTTGTTCACCGTGCGCTTGACCTCCGCTGCCGAACGGCAGACGATACAGGAGGCCGTTCCGCTGTTCTCCACAATCTCCCGGACCCGGTCGCAGCTTTTGGGACTTTCAAAAGCCACGATGATTTGTTCCATTCCCATTTTCAATCACTCCTTTGCGTCAAGGAGTTACTCACAGGGTCAGCACTCCGTCAACCTTTCGAACGGTATTCCGGCCACCGCCGGCCATCAATAGTTGATGATGTACTTCTCGCGCTCCCAGGAGCTGACACGGGTGCGGTACTCGTCCCACTCCTTGGCCTTGCCCTCGATGTAGTTCTCGGAAACATGCCCGCCCAGAGTCTCCAGCACCATCGGGTCGGCCTGCATGGCCTTGATGGCCTCCTCCAGGGAGCCGGGCAGGCTGTCGATACCAGCGGCGGCGCGGGCGTCGTCGTCCATCTGGAAGATATTCTCGGTAATCTCAGCCGGGGGAACCATACCCTTCTCGATGCCGTCCAGGCCCGCCGCCAGCAGGACGGCCAGCTCCAGATAGGGGTTGCAGGCGGGGTCGGGCGAGCGCAGCTCCACGCGGGTGGACTGACCGCGGGCGGCGGGGATGCGGATTAGAGCGGATCGGTTGGAGGCGGACCAGGCCAGGTAGCAGGGGGCCTCGTAGCCAGGCACCAGGCGCTTGTAGGAATTGACCAGGGGGTTGGTTACGGCGCACATGCCCTTGACATGGGCCAGCAGCCCGGCAATGAAGCTGTACGCCTCCTTGGACAGCCCCTTCTCTCCGTCGGGATCGTAAAACACGTTCTTGCCGTTTTTGAACAGGGACATGTTGGTATGCATACCGGAACCATTGATGCCGTAGATGGGCTTGGGCATAAAGGTGGCGTGGAGGCCGTTTTTCTGGGCCAGGGTCTTGACGGCCAGCTTGAAGGTCATGATGTTGTCGGCGGTCTTCAGAGCCTCGGCATACTTGAAGTCGATCTCGTGCTGGCCCTGAGCCACCTCGTGGTGGCTGGCCTCGATCTCAAATCCCATCTGCTCCAGCGCTATGCAGATCTCGCGGCGGGTACCCTCGCCGTGGTCCAGGGGGCCCAGGTCGAAGTAGCCGGCCTCGTCGTTGGTCTTGGTGGTGGGCTTGCCCTCCTCGTCGGTCTGGAACAGGAAGAACTCAGCCTCGGGGCCCACGTTGAAGGTGTCATAGCCCATGTCGGCGGCCTTCTTCAGCACCCGCTTCAGCACGCCGCGGGGGTCGCCTACGAAGGGAGTGCCGTCGGGATTGTAGATGTCGCAGATGAGTCGGGCCACCTTACCGTGCTGCGGCCGCCAGGGGAACACAACAAAGGAGTCCAGGTCGGGATAGAGGTACTGGTCAGACTCGTTGATGCGGACAAAGCCTTCGATGGACGAGCCATCCAGCATGATCTGGTTGTTGACGGCCTTCTCGATCTGGGAGGCGGTAATGGCCACGTTCTTGAGCTGGCCGAAAATATCGGTGAACTGCATGCGGATGAATTCGATGTCCTCTTCCTTTACGATACGGATGATGTCTTCCTTGGTGTACGCCATGGTGGGTATCCCCTTTCATCATTGAAATACACATTCTAAAGGTTTCCGATAAGGAAAGAAGGCGCTCCGCCCACATGGACCGGAACGCCTTCGTTCGCAATTGATACTCTGAGTATAAGGAATTTTCCGGCGCCTGTCAAGGGTCTTTTTGAAAGCCAAATCAACTTTGTTGCAACTATCAGGGAGCAAGCCCGGTTTTGTTCCGGCTTTTATGCAACATTTGTCCCGCCGTGCTGCAAAAGATGGAAGTACATCACATGCCGGCGGTGGCCACGGGGTATTCCTCGGTAAAACAACCCTTACAGAAGCCGCAGGCGGCGCTGGGCGCGATGCGCTCCAGGGCATCCACGCTGAGGAATCCCAGGGTGTCCGCCCCCACAAGCCGGCGGATTTCCTCCACCGTGTGGTGGCAGGCGATGAGATCCTTCTTGTCCGGGATATCGGTGCCAAAGTAGCAGGGGGCGATGAAGGGCGGGGCAGAGACCCGGAAGTGCACTTCTTTAGCCCCCGCCTCCCGCAGCAGGCTGATGATCTGCCGGGAGGTAGTACCCCGGACGATGGAGTCGTCGATCATAACCACCCGCCGGCCCTCGACTGTGCTCCGGAGGGCACCCAGCTTGATGCGGACGGCCTGTTCCCGGCTCTGCTGGTCAGGGGTGATAAAGGTGCGGCCGATGTAACGGTTCTTCACAAAGCCCTGGCCGTACGGAATGCCGGACTCCTCGGCATAGCCCATGGCGGCATCCAGGCCGGAGTCAGGCACACCGATGACCACGTCGGCGTCCACCGGGTGCTCCCGGGCCAGGATGCGGCCGGCCTCCAGGCGGGCCTCGTGGACGGATTGCCCGCAGATCACCGAGTCGGGCCGGGCAAAGTAAATGTATTCAAAGATACACATGTGTGAGGTGGCGCCGGCGCAGTTTTCCCGGATGGAGCGGACCTGTCCGTCCTCTACCACTACGATCTCGCCGGGGTCGATCTCGCGCTCAAAGGCGGCTCCCACCGCGTCCAGAGCGCAGGATTCCGAGGCAAATACCACCGCCTGCCCCCTTCTGCCCATGCACAAGGGCCGGAAGCCCCAGGGGTCCCGAGCGGCGATCAGCTTCCGGGCCGACATGACGATGAGGGAAAACGCCCCCCGCAGGCCCTTGACCGCTTGGCACACCGCTTCCTCCGCCGAGCCGCAGCGCAGCCGCTCCTGGGCAATGGCATAGGCGATGAGCTCTGAATCGGTGGTGGTCTGAAAGATCGCGCCCCGATATTCAAAGCTCGTACGCAGCTCCGGCGTATTGACCAGATTGCCATTGTGGGCCACTGCCAGGGTCCCTTTGACGTATTTCAGTGTCAGGGGCTGGGCGTTCTCCCGTCGGACGCCGCCGGTGGTGGAGTAGCGCACATGGCCAACCGCCATGGTCCCGCCCAGTCTGTCCAGGACGTCCTGATGGAACACATCCCCCACCAGCCCCAGGTCTTTATGATAGGACAGCTCCCGGTCGTTGATGGTGGCGATGCCGCAGGCCTCCTGCCCCCGGTGCTGGAGGGAGTAAAGCCCGTAATAGGTGGTACGGGCGCAGTCTCCGGCCGGGTCATAGATGCCAAAAACGCCGCATTCTTCATGAATGGACATGGGTTTCCCCCATTTCCTATGGAATAAAGCAATCCTACCATATCAAATTTCCCATTTTCTGTGTTGGAATTTGCACCTTCATGCCGTGAGGGGAAACCAGCCGCCCTATGGGGCGGCTTCGTCTCACCAGATATGGAGCAAGTGCTGCACCCCCAGGCTGACGCAGGCGATGGCCACCCAGCAGCAAAAGCCCATAAAGATGGGCTTACCTCCGGTCCGGACCAGCTTGACCACGTCGGTGTTCAGGCCGATGGCGGCCATGGCCATGACGATGAAGAATTTGCTGGCGCTCTTCAAAAAGCCGGTGACGGCGGCAGGAAGGGGTAGCAGGGTCGTCACCACCGAAGCCAGCACAAAAAAGAGGACAAACCAGGGAAAGATCTCTTTCAGGCTCACCGTTACGCCAGTGCCCCGGACGCTCTTCTCCTCCTGCCTGGTGCGAAGGAAGGCCAGCACCAGTGTAATAGGGATGATGGCAAGGGTACGGGTCATCTTGACGATGGCGGCAGTGTCCAGCGTGCTGCTGCCGTGTATACCGTCCCAGGCCGCCGCTGCCGCAGTGACGGAAGAGGTGTCGTTGACGGCGGTGCCGGCAAAAAGCCCGAAACCCTCGTTGGACAGCCCCAGCATCCCGCCCAGAGTCGGGAAAGTCAGCGCCGCGAGAACATTGAACAGGAAGATCACCGAGATGGACTGGGCGATCTCCTCATCGTCTGCGCCGATGACGGGTGCCGTGGCGGCAATGGCGGAGCCGCCGCAGATGGAGGAACCCACACCGATTAAGGTGGATATCTTGGCGTCCATATGCAGCAGCTTATGTAAAACAAAGGCCGCCACCAGCGAGGTAGTGATGGTGGACAGGATGATGGGTAGGGACTGGGCCCCCACCTTGGCGACACTGGACAGGTTCATGCCAAAGCCCAGCAGGACCACCGCAAGCTGGAGTATCTTCTTCGAAGTAAAAGTGATGCCGGCCCGGGCCTGGCCCTGCTCTTTCCAGAACAGAGCCATGACCATACCGAGGAGGATGGCGAATACCGGCCCTCCCACCACCTCAAAGGTTCTCCCCAAAAACCAGGCGGGAACGGCGATACACAGGCAGACCAGGATACCCGGTCCATTTCTTCTGATCCATTTCATATGGCTCTCTTCTCCTTTTTCCGCGACTCAAACGCTGCTGGCCCCGTCAAAAGATGTGGCCTGTCGGGCATCTTATTCCCACTCGCTTTTCTTGGTAAAATACTTTCCTGCGATGCTTTGGTGTAAACACTATAGGGAGTTTCTTTCTCATACCTATCGCCGTAGTCTCTTTTAACCCGCTGGCCTAGCCAGTGGTTTTCCATTATACAAGAAACCCTGAAGCCTTTGCGGCTTCAGGGTTTTGGTGGCAGCGGGAGAAGGATTCGAACCCTCACAAACAGAGTCAGAGTCTGTCGTGCTACCCTTACACAATCCCGCTGTATCGCGCCCGTTATCGCAGGCGCAGGATTTATTATACCAAAACAATTCCATTTGTCAAGTTTTTTTGCAAAATTATTTGCCGGATTTTTTCTTGACAAAGGCCCGGCATTCTTTTATAATATGGAGCAATATTAGCAAAAGCGAGGAAGGGAACAAGACCTGTGCGTCCCGCTCAGAGAGCCGGTGGTGGGTGCGAACCGGCGCGGTGATTCCAGGTGCATACTGGCCCCTGAGCTGTCCGCCTGAACGCGAGTAGGGCGGGACGTCCGGCCCCGTTACCGGCCAAAGCCTTGTTGGAGGCTGACGAGGGCTGTCCGGGTGACCGGCGGCCGAATCAGGGTGGTACCGCGTATCATACGCCCCTGACCGTAACAACGGTCGGGGGCGTTTTTGCATCCCTCCCGGCCACTCAAAAAGACTGGAGGCTGTTTCCCATGCTCAAAAATCCCGCTGAAAAGTACATCCCCTTCGTTCCCATCCAAATGGAGCGCCGGACCTGGCCCGACAAGCAGATTACCGCTCCTCCCGTCTGGTGCTCCGTGGACCTGCGGGACGGCAATCAGGCCCTCATCGACCCCATGAACGTGGAAGAAAAGCTGGAACTCTTCCACACCCTGGTAGACATCGGCGTGAAGGAGATCGAGGTGGGCTTTCCCTCCGCTTCCGAGACGGAGTTCCAGTTCTTCCGCACCCTCATCGAGGGCGGTCACATCCCCGACGACGTGACCATCCAGATGCTGGTCCAGGCCCGGCCCCACCTGATCCAGCGGACCTTCGAGGCCATGGCGGGCGCCAAAAACGTCATCCTCCACTTCTACAATTCCACCTCCACCCTCCAGCGCAAGGTGGTCTTCCACACCGATATGGAGGGCGTCACTCAGATCGCCGTGGACGCTGCCCGGCTCATCCGCGCGCTGTCCGAGCCCATCATCCGCTCCGGCACCAACCTGCGCTACCAGTACTCCCCGGAGTCCTTCATGGGCACCGAAATGGACAACGCCGTCTACATCTGCCAGCGGGTGCTGGAAGAGCTGGGTGCCACGCCGGAGAACAAGGTCATCCTGAATCTGCCCTCCACCGTGGAGAATTGCATGCCCAACTACTTTGCCGACGAGATCGAGTACTTCATCAACAAGCTCCCCAGCCGGGACTGCGCCGTCATCTCCTTGCACCCCCACAATGACCGCGGCGAGGGGGTGGCCACCGCCGAGCTGGGCATGCTGGCCGGGGCCGAGCGCATCGAGGCCACCCTTTTCGGCAACGGCGAGCGCACCGGCAACGTGGATATGATCACGCTGGCCATGAACATGTATACCCAGGGCGTGGACCCCGGCCTGGACTTTTCCGACATCAACCGCATCCGTACGGTATACGAGCGCTGCACCAAGATGAAGGTGGGCGAGCGGCAGCCCTACGCCGGCGAGCTGGTCTTCACCGCCTTCTCCGGCTCCCATCAGGACGCCATCAACAAGGGCGTGCAGTACCGGAAGGAGAACCGGTCTCCGCTCTGGGAGATTCCCTATCTCCCCATCGACCCCGCCGACGTGGGCCGCCAGTACGAGCCCATCATCCGCATCAACAGCCAGTCCGGCAAGGGCGGCGCCGCCTTCGTGATGCAGCAGAGCTTCGGCTACGACCTGCCCAAAGCCATGCATGCCGAGTTCGGCCACATTGTCCAGGTGGAGACCGACCGGGTCGGGACGGAGCTCCAGCCTCAGCGCATCTTTGAGCTGTTCCAACACGCCTATGTGGACATCAGCAGCCCCTACACGCTGCTCCGGCACGCTTTCCAGGAGACGGCGGACGTGCAGGGCCGGTCTCACGTGGTCTTCCGTGGCACGCTACGGCACAAAGAGACCGTCTTTGAGGTCTGCGGCGAGGGCAACGGCCCCATCGACGCCTTCTTCAACGCCATTCACGGCCAGAAAATGGACCGCTTCACCTTCGTGGATTACAAGGAGCACGCCATTCAGGCCGGCTCCGACTCCATGGCCGTGGCCTATATCCAGCTCCGGGACGCACAGGGGCAGGACATCTTCGGCGTAGGCGTGGACCACAACATCAACCTGGCCCCGCTGCGCGGCATTCTCTCCGCCATTAACCGGGCGGTCACCGCCAAGCAATAGGCTTATTTACAAAAATTTCCCTCCGCAAAGCGGAGGGAAATTTTTTTGTCGTCTGTTCCATATGCGCACAGTCCAATGGGCCTGGGTCTAAGGCAGACATGGGGCCCACTCCCCTTCCGCCAGGCCGGCAAAGAATTCCCGCACCGCCTCCGGAGTCTCAAAAGAAAGGCTGACTCCCGTCAGGTAGCGGACGGCATCCTGCCATTGATACAGCGGATAATCTTCAGGTTCCACGCCGGAGAGGTACCCGATCGCCGACTCCAGATAGGGCTCCTCCCGCAGGTCAGACAAATAGGTACACCTTACCGTCCGATATACAGTATCCAACAGCTCTTCTCCCTGCCGCATGTAACCGCCCCTCTCACATCCCTTTCACTTACAATACCACATTACTCGCTAAAAGTAAATAATTACTTACTCTTATCCCGTAATAAAAACGTTCTGATTTTGGTAACATAATGTAGGGGTGTATTTTATTGCACGAGAAATACCGGGATAAGTATCGCATGCTGGGACTGCGTATCGCGTACTATCGAAAAATGCGCGGCTACACGCAGGAGCAATTTGCTGAGCGCATCGGAAAAAGTTGGTCCTTTATCAGTCAGGTAGAGGCCAACAACGGTGTCAAGCTGAAGGGAATTTCTCTCGATACCCTTTTTCGTATTTCCGAAGTTCTGGACGTACCTCCCAGCAAATTTCTGGAGGCGGGTTGATCCCTCTGTTCAGAGGAAGCGGGCCTTTTATGAAACAAAAAGACTGCGGAGACGGCTCCGCAGTCTTTTTTCCTGCCTGTTCAATAGAACTGCTCGAACAAATCCTCCAGCAGGGGACGGTAATTCCCCTCCTCCAGCCACTGCTGGACGCGCTGCAGCAGCACGGGCTGGATGTCCGGATAGGTCATATGCTCCGGCAGCCCCTCCACCAGGCGGTTCTCCGCGATCTCAGAGCCCTCCGGCCGACGGCCCAGCTCCTCCACCTCCGCGAAAAATAGCCCGCCGTAGGTGCGCTGCCCGTCCTCGGTGTAGACCCCGTAGGCCGAGACCGCCTCAAGCTGGCACTCGGCCACCCCCGTCTCTTCCAGCAGCTCCCGCCGGGCGGTCTGGTAGATGCTCTCCCCCGGCTCCCGATGGCCTCCGGGCATCTCCCAGGTCTGCCGGTCCCTGTGGCGGCAGAGCAGCCACCGATCCTCATAGCGGGCGGCAATCACCGCGAACTTCAGGTCGCTGTCCAGCGCCTGGTCAAAAAATTTTACTTCCACCATGGTCCGGCACCTCAGTTCAAAAAGTCCTTGAGCTTTTTGGAGCGGGAGGGATGGCGGAGCTTCCGCAGGGCCTTGGCCTCGATCTGACGGATGCGCTCCCGGGTGACGTTGAACTCCTTGCCCACTTCCTCCAGGGTGCGGGTGCGGCCGTCCTCAATGCCGAAGCGCAGCTTGAGCACCTTCTCCTCCCGGGGCGTCAGAGTGCCCAGCACATCCACAAGCTGCTCCTTGAGCAGGGTGAAGCTGGCGGCCTCGGAGGGCTCGGAGGCGTCCTCGTCGGGGATGAAGTCGCCCAGATGGGAGTCCTCCTCCTCCCCGATGGGGGTTTCCAGGCTGACGGGCTCCTGGGCAATCTTGAGAATCTCCCGCACCTTGTCCACCGGCATGTTCATCTCCTCCGAGATCTCCTCCGGGGTGGGGTCGTGCCCCAGCTCCTGAAGGAGCTGGCGGGAGACCCGGATGACCTTGTTGATGGTCTCCACCATATGGACAGGGATGCGGATGGTGCGGGCCTGGTCGGCGATGGCCCGGGTAATGGCCTGCCGAATCCACCAGGTGGCATAGGTGGAGAACTTATAGCCCTTGGTGTAGTCGAACTTCTCCACGGCTTTGATGAGGCCTAGGTTGCCCTCCTGAATGAGGTCCAGAAAGAGCATTCCCCGTCCCACGTACCGCTTGGCGATGGAGACCACCAGACGGAGGTTGGCCTCGGCCAGCCGCTGCTTGGCCGCCTCCCCCTTTTTGATGGCCTTCTTCAGCGCGGCCTCTTCCTCAGGCGTGAGGGACACCTCTTCCCCGTTCTCCCGTGCCTTCCCGATCTCCTCCATCTGCTCCTTGGCGGCGTCGCCGGCCCCCATATGCTGGGCCAGCTCGATCTCCTCCTCAGGGGTCAGCAGATTGACCTTGCCGATCTCCTTGAGGTACATGCGCACCGGGTCGTCGATGCCGAAGGAGTCCACCAGGGTATTGGGGTCCACGATCTCCTCTTCGGGAATCTCCTCGATCTCCTCGATGGGGGGCATCACGTCCTCGGCCAGCTCGGGCAGATAGTCCTCTCCTGCCGTGTCGATGCCCATGTTCTCCATGGCGTCGTAGATTTTGTCCATCTGCTCGGAGTCCAGGTCCATATCCTCCAGGACGTCCATGAGCTCGCCGGAGGTCAGCTTACCCTTCTTCTTGCCCTTTTCCAGCAGCTCGGCTACCTTCTCCGCACCGGAAACGCCCTCGACCACCTTCATCAGCTCCGCCTTGCCGGCTTCGATCTTCTCCTCGCTGGTCATCTGGGGCTTTTGATCCCCCGTGGTCTTGGCGATCACTTTCTTTTCACTCATGGATGCATCCTCCGTACCCTTTTTTCTCTCGGTATTTCTCCCGCATCACCAGAAGGGGGTCGGCTCTGCCGTCCCCCGCCCGCTTGGCGGCTTCGGTCTCTATGATCTCTATGTAGTCCCCCATGGCCTCCTCGGCATTCTGCAGGGACTCCGGCTGGTTCAGCACACCGGTCAGATGGCTCATCTCACCGGGCTCCAGCTCCCCCGCCAGGGCGGGAAGGCTTACAGACAGCCCGGCGCTCCAGCGCTCCCGCAGCAGGGTGAACACCCGCGCCAGCAGCGGTGCGGAGAACTGCTCCGGCCCCAGGCGCTCCGCCCGCTTCAGCAGCTCCGGGTCCAGCAGAACGAGCCGCAGGACCCCCTCCTCCGCCCGAGCGGAGCGGATGTTCTCGTACCGCATGGCCCGCTCCCTGGGCTGGAGCTGGAGGGCCGGGGACAGGTCCCGGCGCTCCTGCTGCTTCTTCTCCTTCTTCAGCCGGCGGGACAGCTCCCGCTTGACCTCCTGGGCCATGGCCTCGGCAGAGATACCCGCCGCCTGGGCGCAGCGGGCGCCGTAGACCTCCCGCTCCACCGGGCGGGCCAGCGAGGCCACCAGCCCCGCCGCGTCCCGCAGGAACTCCACCTTCTGGGCGTCGTCGGTCAGATCGTACTTCTGCCGGATCTGCCGGATGCGGTAGTCGATGTGGTTCTCGCTCTGATCCAGCAGCCGGGCAAAGGCCTCCCGGCCGAAAGACTTGATATACTCGTCCGGGTCCTTGGCCCCCTGCATCCGCAGGACCTTGACCTGGATGCCCGTCTTCTCCAGGATGGGGATGGCACGCTGGGCCGCCGAGACCCCCGCCCCATCGCCGTCGTAGGCGATGACCGCCTCCTTGGTGAACCGGGCCAGAAGCTGGGCGTGGTCCGGGGTCAGGGCGGTGCCCAGAGAGGCCACCGCGCAGTCGAAGCCCGCCTGGTGCAGGGAGATGGTGTCCATGTAGCCCTCCGTGAGGATGATGCGCCCCAGCTTGGTGCGCTTGGCGATGTTAAGGGCAAAGAGGTTGCGGCCCTTGTTGAACACCACCGTGTCCGGTGAGTTGAGGTATTTGGGCGTGCCATCGTCCAGCACTCGGCCGCCGAAGCCGATCACGTCCCCCCGCAGGTCGATGATGGGGAACATAACCCGGTTGCGGAAGCGGTCGTAGACCCGGCCCTCCTTGCTCTTGACCACCAGCCCCACGTCCAGCAGGTCGCTCTTGTCATAGCCCTTCTCCCCCATGGCCCGGATGAGGTTGTCCCATCCGTCGGGAGCCATACCCAGGCCGAAGCGGGTGACCGTGCCCTTGGACAGCCGCCGCTTTTCAAAGAGGTACTCCGCCCCCGCCCGGCCGCCCGACGACCGGAGGGTCTCATGAAAGTAGCGGGCGGCCTCCTTGTTCAGGGCCAGCAGCCGCTCCCGCTTCTTGCGGAGGTCGGCGCTCCCCCGCTCCTCCGGCACCTCCAGACCCGCCCGCTTGGCCAGCAGGCGCACCGCATCGGGAAAAGGAAGATTTTCGATCTCCATGACGAAGTTGATGACGCCGCCGCCCTTGCCGCAGCCGAAGCAGTGGTAGATCTGCTTCTCCGGCACCACATGGAATGACGGGGTTCTCTCCCCGTGGAAGGGGCACAGGCCCCAAAGGCTTCCCCCCTTGGGCGTCAGAGACACATAGTCGGCCACCACGTCGGCGATGTCGCACCGGGCGGTAAGCTCGTCGATGAATTGCGCCGGAATGGCCAAGGATGTCCCCCCTTTGTCGTATCTTTACCAAACTTTGACAGGGCTATACCTAGAAAGCACTGTCACGGTTTTTTCCTTTACTTGACTGACCAGGACACGGGTATAAAGGCCAGAGAGAACTTTTCCACCGCATAGTTGTCCGTCATTCCGGCGATGTAGTCGCAGACGGCCCGCTCCACGCCCTCCCGTTCCCGGATATCCTGGAACTCAGGGGGCAGCCTGTCCGGGTCTTTTCTATAGTATTCAAACAGACGCCGCAGCATGTCCTGGGCTTTGGATTCCTCGCCCTTGGCCACCGGGTTGCGGTAGACCGCCTCGAACATAAACTCCCGCAGATTGTGCATGGCCTCCCGGCAGGCGGTGGACTGCCGGATCTCCCCGGTCCCGGCGCTGGACTCGATGATGTCCACCGTCAGGGTGTCGATCCGCTCGGAATGGGTAAAGCCCAGCACGTTGGAGATCTCCAGGGGGATATCCATGGGGTAGATGATGCCTCCCCGCATGGCGTCGTCAATGTCGTGGTTGATATAGGCGATCTTGTCGGCCAGCCGCAGGAGCCGGCCCTCCAGGGTCTCGGCCGTGTCTGGCCCGGTGTGGCACAGGATGCCCCGCCGCACCTCGTAGGTCAGGTTAAGGCCGTCGCCGTCCTGCTCCAGCCGGTCCACCACCCGCAGGGACTGGACGTTGTGCTGGAAGCCCTCCGGCATAATCTCGTCGAGGACCCGCTCGCCGGCGTGACCGAAGGGGGTGTGCCCCAGGTCGTGGCCAAAGGCGGCGGCCTCCGTCAGGTCCTCGTTGAGCTGGAGGCCCCGGGCCATGGTCCGGGCAATGCGGGCCACCTCGATGGTGTGGGTCATGCGAGTACGGTAGTGATCCCCCTCGGGCTGGAGAAAGACCTGCGTCTTGTGCATCAGCCGCCGAAAGGCCTTGGAGTGGATGATCCGGTCGATGTCCCGCTGGAAGCAGGTCCGGACCGGGCAGGGCTCCGCCGGGCGCTGCCGTCCCCTGGAATCCACCGACCGGCAGGCATAGGGGGATAGGATCTGCTGCTCCAGCGCTTCGCGCCGCTCTCTCACTGTCAAGGTGTTCCGCCTCCCTTGTTTGGGTCTGAGTCGGGTCTGCTGTTATATACACCGCAGGGCGGAAGAAATCCTGCCTCTTTTCAAAATTTCACAGAAAATTCATATTTCTGCGGTTCTTTTTACCGGGGCACATCCTTGAGGCGTTCCCCGGTAACTGCCGGGACCACGCCGCCGGCTGTGATCTCGGTGATACGCTGTGTAAAGGTTTTTACCTTTTCCTCTGGAAGCAGCACGGGCATGGTCACCTCGGCGGCGTATTCCGGTTCCCCCAGGACGCCGCCCAGGCTCTCCGCCTCCAGCTTTACCCGCTCGAACAGGCTGTAAGGCACGGTCAGAGTCACCTGAGTCCACCGGCGGACCACCGAGATGCCGGCGGCATTCAGAGCGTCCTTGGCGCTCTGCGTATAAGCGCGGACCAGTCCCCCTGCCCCCAGCAGGATACCGCCGAAATAGCGGGTCACCACGCACACTACGTTGGTGACCTCCTCCCGCTGGAACACGTTGAGCATGGGCTGGCCGGCGGTGCCCTGGGGCTCCCCGTCGTCGGAGTAGCGCTCCACGCCCCCCTCCCGCAGCCGGTAGCACCAGCAGTTGTGGCGGGCATCGTAGTGACGCTTCTTCATCTCCTCAATGCGGGCGCGGGCCTCCGCTTCGCTCTCCACCCGCCAGACATGTCCGAGGAAGCGGGAGCGCTTCTCCGTAAATTCCGTCTCTGAGGCGCGGGTCGGGATGTAATATTCCGTCATAGAGCCTGCCACTCCTCCCTGGTCAGGGCATAGTGGAGCTCGGTGCGTTCCTCTCCCATCAGCTCCACCCAGGTCTGCGCGGTGAAGCGGTAGCGAAAACCGCACTTCTCCACCACCCGGCGGGACCTGTCGTTGAAATCGTAATGGCCGCACCACTGGGCGTTGAGGCCCAGGTCCTCGAAACCGTAGCGCAGGATCTCCCGGACGGCCTCTGGCATGAGGCCCCGGCCCCAGCAGGCCGGGCTCATGGCGTAGCCGATCTCGTTGTCCGGACCAGGCAGCAGGGTCTGGTGCCCGCCCACATAGCCGGCGGACCCGATCACCTTGCCGTTCTCCTTCAGTTCCAGGGCGAACACGCCGGGCTGGGCAAAGACGGTGCGGATGATCGCCAGACTCTCGGCCTGGTCCCGGTGAGGCTGCCATCCGGCGGCGGGACCCACCCGGGGGTCCCGGCCATATTCAAATACATCGGCGGCGTCCCGGTCCTCGAAGGGCCGCAGGATGAGCCGGGGCGTCTCTAATCGTTCCATACAAATTCCTCCACCTGGCCCAGGACCTTGGGGGTGCAGACGGCGGTGACCTGAATGGTCTCCCCGTATTCCACCGCCTCCACCTTAGCCTCCCGATAGAGCATGTCCACCAGCCCACCCTGGCTGTAGGGCAGGCGGAGGATAACCTTGTGGGCGCCGGCGTCCAGCCGCTTGCCGATCCTGGCGATGAGCTGGTCCAGCCCTGTCCCCGTCCGGGCCGACACCGTGACGATATCCTCCCCGTGGGGGAGGATATCCCCGGTGTACCGGTCGGCTTTGTTAAATACCTCGATGCGGGGGGTCTGCTCCGCCCCCAGCTCCCGGATGAGGGCGTCCACCACCTCGGCCTGCTGCCGCCACTCCGGATTGGAGCCGTCGATGACGTGGAGCAGCAGATCGGCAAAGGACAGCTCCTCCAGGGTGGCCTTGAAGGCCTCCACCAGGTGGTGGGGCAGCTTGGAGATAAAGCCCACCGTGTCAGAGATGAGCACCGTGCAGGTGTCAGAGATCTCCAGGGTGCGGGTGGTGGTGTCCAGCGTATCGAACAGCCGGTCATTGGCGGGGATATCCGAGCCGGTCAGCTTGTTGAGCAGCGTGGACTTGCCCGCATTGGTATAGCCCACGATGGCCACCACCGGCACCTCGTTTTTGATGCGGCGCTCCCGCTGCACCCCCCGCACCCGCCGGACCTGCTCCAGGTCCTCCTCCAGCTTGGCAATCTTTTTGCGGATGTGCCGCCGGTCCGTCTCCAGTTGGGTCTCACCGGGGCCGCGGGTGCCGATGGGGGATTTCCCGCCGGAGGCGGTCTGCCGCACCAGGTGGCCCCACATGCCGGTGAGGCGGGGAAGCAGGTATTTGTACTGCGCCAGCTCCACCTGAAGGCGGCCTTCCTTGGTGCGGGCCCGCTGGGCAAAGATGTCCAGGATGAGGGCGGAACGGTCCATGACGGACACTCCCAGCTCCTCGGACAGCACCCGCTGCTGGGAGGGAGACAGGGCGTTGTCAAAGATCACCATGTCGGCCCCCTGGGCGGTGGCCAGCTCCCTGACCTCCGCCACCTTGCCCTCCCCGATGAAGGTCCTGGGATCGGGGGTATCCTTGTTCTGGAGCACCGTGCCCACGCACCCGCCCCCCGCCGTCTCCAGCAGGGCGGCGAGCTCCTCCATAGAGCGCTCCGTGGCGGTCTCCTCCCGGTCCAGGGCTGGAGAATTAAGCCCCACCAGCACCGCCTGATTGACTTTTACTTCCGTCGTATTCTCTGCCATACATCCTCCGTTGCCTCAGCGTCCGCCGTATTCCATCCGGACGTCAGACCTTTTTCAAACACTCCACAATCTCGCCGATATAGATCCGGTGATAATCCTGGTCCGGATACCACTTGCCATCAATCCCGGGGTCCAGGAAGTGGGCGGGGTCCATGTCCTGCCAGTACAACTTGCGGCAGACCAGCACCAGCTCGGCCTCCTCGAAATAGGGCGCGTTTCCCGCTCCGGCGGCTACCGTAAAGCCGCATTCCCTTATCTTGTCGATGTCCCGGCCGCTCCTGGCCCCACAGAGGGCCAGCGCCTTGCGGTGCTCCTCACCGAAAAAGGCCAGCGTGAAGTAGGCCTCCCGCTCCACAAACTCCCTGGTGTACCGCTGGGGCCGGATGTAGCAGGTGGCCACATTGGTCCCCCACAGCACTCCAAGGCCCCCCCAGCTCGCCGTCATGGTGTTGCATCTCTCGGGCGTTCCGGCGGTGATCAGCATCCACTGGTCCCCGATCAGGGAACATACATTTTGATCCAGGGTCTTGACGTCGATTCTCTCAAGCATGACTTTTCCTCCCGTTCACAGATGCTTTCAGTATATGCGAAAGGACCCGCGCCGAAACCGGCACGGGTCCAAAAAGCTGCAATCTTACTTCTGGTCCAGACCAAACTTCTTGTTGAAGCGGCTGACACGTCCGCCCGTATCCACCATCTTCTGCTTGCCGGTGAAAAAGGGGTGACACTTGGAGCAAACCTCCACCTTAATGTCCTTCTTGGTAGAACCGGTCTCGATCACGTTACCACAGGCGCACTTGATGGTGGTCTGCTGGTAGTTGGGATGGATGCCTTCCTTCATTTTCGTTCACCTCTTTCTCCCCGGGGATATGCGCACAAACGCAACTAGTATAATAGCATAGGCTCCCAGAAAATGCAACTGTTTTTTTGCATTTTGCCCGTAAAATTTCACACCTCCACCGCCCGGTCCAGCCGGAAAAACCACAGGACCCGGCGGACGACCCGCCGCCCGGTGACCTCCTCCAGCGCCCGGCTGTAGGCCATGAGCTGGGGCCGGTACTCCTCCGCCCGGGCCAGAACGGTTTGCTCTGTCACCCGGTCGGTCTTAAAGTCCACCACGGTGATGCCCTCCAGCGTTTCAAACCAGCAGTCCACCACACCCTGAAGCAGCACCTTCTCCCCCGCCCCGGCCTGGGCGTAATAGTCCGCCGCCGGGACCAGAATGGAAAATTTATACTCCCGGTGGAGGCTGGTGGAGGCCATCAGCTCCCGACCCAGGTCCGAGGCAAAGAAGGCGGCAATACGCGCCGGGTCCGCCGCCTCGCCCTGCTCCGGGGTGAGGAGGGCCCGGTCCACCAGCCGCCGGATCTCCTCCGCCGCCCCTTCCCGCGTGCCTGCCCGCTCAAAATCCAGGTACTGCATCACCAGGTGCAGGGCGGTACCCTTCTGGGCGGCGGTGAGGCCCAGCTCCTCGGCGGCGAACCGGGGCCGGCCAAAAGGCGCCGGCGCGGCGGAGGGCTCCGTTGCCGGTCCGGCGCCCTCCCGCACCTCCTCGTCCAGGGCCCGGCCCTTGAGCTGGGTGGCGGTCAGCTTGGAGGGGATGTCCGCGTCGGCGGCGTGGGGATAGGTCCAGGCCAGGCGCTCCGCCAGCCCCCGGTCCGCCGCCGCCAGGTCCGCTTCCGGTCCTTCCTGCCGGCTAGACCGCCGGCCCGGGGCCTGGAACAGCGGTCCGCCGTCCACCCACCGGATGTCCCATGCGGGGCCGCACGGGGCCGCGGCCACATCCACATAGCACTCCGCCGCCCGCCGCAGGGCCTCCCCGTCGGGCCTGGCCAGGGCACAGAGCAGCACCCACTGGCCCACGCTCTGGGTGGCCAGCAGGGCCTGGGGCTCCACGGGACAGCCTGCGTCCCCCGCCAGGCGCTGGAGCTCCCGGGCCCCTCCGGTGAGGGCGCAGGACAGGATCAGCTTCTCCTTGGCCCGGGTGACAGCCACGTACAGCAGCCGCAGCTCCTCAGCCATCATCTCTCCCTCCAACTGCCTGGCCACCGCCTTCCGGGCCAGGGTGGTGAACTCCACCATCCGTTCCCGGTCCAGGCCCTTGGGCCCCACCCCCAGCTTGGGGTGGAAGAGCATGGGCTTCTGCATATCCTCCCGGTTTAACCTTCTGGCCAGCCCGGCCAGGATGACCACCGGGAATTCCAGCCCCTTGGACTTGTGGATGCTCATCAGGCGCACCCCCGCCCCCTCCCGGCCGGTGGCGGCGGCGGTGAGGGTCTCCCCGTTCTCCCGCAGCCGGGCCAGGTGGGTAAGGAAGCCGAACAGCCCCTTGTGGCCGGCCTCCTCGAACTGTCGGGCACACTGGGCCAGCGCCAGCAGGTTGCCCCGCCGCCGTTCCCCGTCTCCCATGGCGCCGAAGACCCCCAGCAGGTCGGTGCGGTCGTAGACCTGCCACAAAAGCTGGTGGCAGCTCAACTCCCCCGCCAGGTCCCGCAGCTCGTCCAGCTTCTTCAGGAAGGCCAGGCAGTCGGCCTCCCCCCGCTCCGCCCCCAGCAGCAGGCAGCCGTAGAAGTCCGTCTTTCCGTCCGCGCCCCGCAGCAGGGCCAGCCGGTCGGCGGTGAAACCGCAGATTGGGGAGCGCAGCACCGAGAGCAGGGCCACGTCCTGCCGCGGATTGTCGATGATCTGGAGCAGGGACAGGGCCACGTTCCCCTCGGTGGAGGCAAAAAAGTCCTCGCCCCCTTCGGCCTCCCAGGGGATGTCCCGCTCCCCGAAGGCCCGGGCATAGTGGCGCAGCACGGTATTGGGGGAGCGCAGCAGCACCACGATATCGGCGCACCGCACCGGGCGCAGCCCCCCCTCCCCATCGGAGACCTGGAAGCCCTCGTCCAGCAGCTCCTGGACCCGCCGGGCCACGAACCGGGCCTCCAGCAGGTCCCGGGCGGGCGTTTCGCCCTCCCCGCCGTCCTCACCGTCTCCGCCGCCGGACAGGTCGATGGCGTCCAGCTCCACCGCGTAGTCCGCCTCATCCCCCGGGAAGGCCGCGCCGGGATAGAGGCTCTCATCCGGGCCGTAGTCCATCTCCCCGAACTCCCGGGACATCAGGGCGCGGAACAGGTCGTTGGCCCCCTCCAGCACCTGGGGCCGGGAGCGGAAGTTCCGGGTCAGCAGGATGCGGCGGGGCTCCCCCTCCGCCGCCTCTCCCGCGGGCCGGAAGGTGCGGTACTTCTCCAAAAAAATAGTGGGGTCGGCCAGGCGGAAGCGGTAGATGGACTGCTTCACGTCCCCCACCAGGAAGAGCTTCCGCCCGCCGCCGGAGACAGCCTGAAAGATGGCGTTCTGCACCTCGTTGGTGTCCTGGTACTCGTCCACCATCACCTCGTCGAAGCGGGCGCTCCACTGCTCCGCCAGCTCGGTGGGGGCCCCGTCCTCCGTCAGCAGGGCCACCGCCAGGTGCTCCAGATCGGCAAAATCCAGCAGGCTCCGGCGGCGCTTTTCGGCAGTATAGGCGGCGGAGAAGTCCTCCACCAGGGCGAACAGCCCCCGCACCGCCGGCCATACCAGGGCCATGTCGGCCAACAGGTCGGCGCTGGAGTCCTGGAGCAGCTCCCGGAGCTTTCCCATCCGTTTTTTGCATTTTTCCCGGATAGCCTTGATCTGCTCCTGGGCCATGGGATCGCCGCAGCTCCGCACCGCCCCCAGCTTGGGGAACGGGATCTCCGACAATGCCGCCGCCCGGTCCCACCCCGCCTCCGCCGCCGCGACAAAGGCCCCCAGGCCCTCCACCGTGGCGGACAGGCTGGGGGCGTAGCCCCGCTCCAGCTTCTCGTCCCCCGCGCACAGCTCCCGGGCGTGGGCCATCCGGCCCTGCCAGTACCGCCCCTGCCGTGCGGCGTCGGCCAGCAGCAGCCGGCCCCACACCGTCTCCCCCGCGTCCGCCGTCCCGGACAGGTCGAAGGCGGCAAGCTGTTCCCTCAGCCAGGCGGAGGGGTCGGGGTGGGCCTGGACCTTGCCGTAGATGTCCAGAGCGATCTGCACCAGCCGGCTGTCGTCCCGCCCGGCGGACAGGGTGTCCACCAGCAGGGCAAAATCCGGGTCCTCCCCGATGGTCTCATACCGCCTTTCCAGCAGGTCGTCCATGGCCCGGAGTCGCAGCACCCCCGCCTCCCCCTCGTCGCAGAGGCGGAAGTCCGCCTCCAGGTCCAGCAGGTGGCCGCACTCCCGCAGGAGCTGGGCGCAGAAGGCGTGGATGGTGGAAATCTGGGTCTTGTAGACCAGGGTGGCCTGCCGCCGCAGATGGCGGTCGCCGGGCTTTTTCGCCAGCCGGGCGGCCAGCTCGTCCACGATGCGCCCGCGCAGCTCGGCGGCGGCGGCCTTGGTGTAGGTGATGACCAGAAAGCGGTCGATGTCCAGCCCCTCGTCCTCCACCCGGGACAGGAGCCGCTCCACCAGCACCCGGGTCTTGCCGGAACCGGCGGCGGCGGCCACCAGCAGGCAGCCGCCCCGGTCGGTCACCACGGCGCGCTGCTGCGTGGTCAGGGGAAAGGACATGTGTAACGCCTCCTATTCGTCCAACTGATGCAGTTGGGGATCGTCCGTGCGGCCAACTAAATAGTCCATGGATACCTCAAAATGGTCCGCCAGCAATTCCAGTTTTTTGCTCGGAATATTGATCGTTCCGGCTTCAATCGCCTGATAATGACGCACAGAACATTCCAATAATTCTGCAAGGTCCTTCTGTTTCTCAACTCTGTCATTGCGTAACTGCTTCAGCCGTTCTCCAAACTTCCTCATTTTCTCTCTCCTCTTGACATGATATTATATATCGTGTATAATAAAAACACGATATATAATCTCGTGTTCAGGTGATTCATATGTTTGACCTCTTACGGCTCAACGAGCTCTTCCCCCAGGATACGCCCCCGGAATACCACGCCAGGCTCCAGGCCGTGGACCGCTATCACCAGGAGCTTCTGCGGACCTGCTCCATGGACTTTCTGGACGCCTACTGGTCCGAGGTGGTCCGGCTTTTCGGCGTCCTGGAGGACCAGGCCTTTATCCGCGGCCTCCGCCTGGGGGCGCAGCTTGCCCTGGGTCTGACCGCCCCTCTATCGACGCCCAGACCGCCTTGCCGTCCAGGTTCGGCAGATACCGGCGGCAGTCCCCGCCCCGGCCCTCCTCGAAGTGGCAGGCGGCGGCGTAATCGCAGTAGAGACAGGCGTTCTTCTCCGGTCCCCGCCAGAAGGGGTCGGCGGCGATGCTGCCCGCGGCCAGCTCCCGGCCGATCTCCTCCAGGATGCGCTGGGTGTGGATCTTCAGCCGCCCCAGCCGCTCCGCCGACACCAGCGCGTCGCCTGAGATCGCTCCGGTCCGGGCGCTGACCCGCAGGGGCAGAAACCGCGCCCCCTCCGGGCCCAGAGGCTCCATGGCCTCCACCACCTCGGGGTCGTCCAGCACCAGCCCCCGGCGCTTGAGCTCGGCGTCGGCCTCCCTGCGCCGCTGGACCTCGTCCATGGACCGGCTGCCCTGGACCACCGCCTCCCGGGCGGGCAGGTACAGCACCCCGGCGGGGACCGTCTCACGGCCGTAGCGCTCCGCCCCCTTCTCCTCCAGCGTGAAGAGGTAAAGCAGCATCTGGAGCCCCAGGCCGTTCCAGATCTCCGTCAGGTCAAAGGACTTCCGGCCCGTCTTGTAGTCCACCACCCGCAGGTAGAGCCGCCCGTCGTGGACCCAGCCGTCCACCCGGTCCACAAAGCCCGACACGCTGACGGTGACGCCGTCCACGGTGAGCTCCACCGGGGGCAGACCGTCCCCCGTGCCGAAGCCCAGCTCAAAGTCGATGGGCTGGAACTGGGAATGGGCCAGCTCGTCCAGCACGTTGCGCACCACCTGGGTCACCGGGCGGACCAGCCGCTGGAAGAGGTAGACGAACCGGGGCGTCTTGTTCTCCAGGCCCCCCAGCTCCTCCCGGATGTAGTCCTCCATGATGGCCTTGATGCGGCTCTCCACCGCCTTTTTGTCCGCGGTCCCCCGGCAGGTCTCGTCCTGAAGGACATGCTCCAGCACATAGTGGACGAAGGTGCCGTACTCCGGGGCCTGGAACCCGGCGGCCTGCCGGGCCCGGGCCTTCAGTCCGTACTGCATGAAATAGGAAAAGTGGCAGGACTTGTACTTGTCCATCCGGGAGGCGGACATGGGCACCCGCCGGCCGTACAGGGCGGACACCGCCGCCGGGGACAGGCTGCCCCGGGTCAGCTCCGCCGCCCGCTATGTGCTGGAGCATGTCCTTCAGGACGAGACCTGCCGGGGCCCGGGCCGACCGGCCGGCCATCTCCAGGGCGGGCCGGGGGGCGGCGAGCCGGAAAGCCCCGTTCAGGCTCCCCTCCTCTACGGTCCGGTTGTGGGGGAACAGCAGCCGCAGCCGCCCCACCAGGAACGAGGGCCGCCGCTCCTCTCCCTGGGGCCCCCGGGCGGGCCAGCTCACCGTCAGCCGCTCCGTAGGCCGGGCGCAGGCCTCATAGACGATGGTCATTTCCCGGTCCAGCTTGTCCGCCAGCCGGGGGGAGAGCTCCAGCCCGAAGGAGGACAGCAGGCTCCGGTCGTCGTCGGTGAGCAGTCCGGGGGCTGGGGCGGTCTGGGGGATGGCGGAGTCGTCCGCCCCCAACAGAAACAGGGCCTTCACCGCCCGGCTGCCCATCCGGGCCGCCTCGCCCGCGGTCACCCGGTCCAGGGACACGGGGATGGAGCCCACGTCGTACTGGGAGAGCGCCAGCTTCAAAAGCTGGGCAAACTCGGGCAGCTCCATGGGGGCCTGGTCCAGCAGCCGAGCGCACTGCTCCAGGCCGCCACACAGGATGTCCCAGAGCTGCCGGTCCTCCTCCGCCCGCTGGAGCTCGCCCCGCCGCCGCAGCGTCTCCGACCGGGCGGCCAGCTTGTCCGGCAGGCCGATGTCCTCCAAAAAGCGGTAGAGGGCCGTCGCCTGGCCCCGGCCGGTCTGATCCCGGTTCTTCCGCAGGGTCTCCAGCGGGCCGGTCACCCGCCGCCGGGCGGCGTTGACCCGGTCCAGGACCGCCCGGTCCCCCTCCTCCCAGGCAAAGCCGTAGCCTCTGGGGTGCATGGTCCAGTCGGCCTTCTGGGTCCAGCGGCTCCCCTTCAGGTCCCATTTGAGGACGTAGTTTTCCAGCACATCCACATCGTCCCGGTCCAGGTCGGTCAAGCTGGTCTTCAGGTAACGGAAGGTCTCGTCATAGGCGTACTCCCCCGCCACCGTGTCCAGCGCCCCGGTGACCACGGCGAACACCGGCCGCTGGAGAATGTCGGTCATGCCATCGAGAAAGACGGGGATACCGTAGCGGCCGAACACCTCCTCCACCAGCGGAGCATAGGCGTCAAAGCCCCGGCCGGTGACGGCGATGTCCCGGAAGCGGCAGCCCTCCTCCCGGACCAGCCGCAGCACCTCCGCCGCCGTCCGCTCCACCTCCGACCGGGGGGAATCGGCCTGGAAGAGCTCCACCGCCGGGGCAGGCTCCTGCCACACGTCCGGCACGTCGGCAAAAAGCTGGGCCTCCACATGGGCCAGAGCCGCCGTCCGGGGGGCCCCCGGTCCGGTCCAATGGGCCGCCTCAACCGTGGTCCCCGCCTCCTTTGCCAGCCGCAGCAGGAAGGCGGCGGTCCGCCGAGCGGGGGCGAAGATGCCGGACTCCCCCTCCCCGTCCAAGGCTCCGCAGGTGAGGGCCACGGTGACGCTGCGGGCCTGAGCCAAAAGCTGCCGCAGCACCAGCCCCTGCTGGGGCGTGAAGTCGGTAAAGCCGTCCACATACACGTCCATGCCGCCGGCGTAAGCTCCCATTTTCAGCCCCTCCGCCAGCCGGGTGAGCCGGTCCCGGGGGTCGGCGGCGGTCCGGGCGGCCAGGGCGTCGTAGGCCCCGAAGATGAGCCCCAGGTCCCGCAGCTTCTCCCCCTCCCGGCCCCCGGTCTCCTCCCCCGCCCCGGCCAGGGCCGCCGGAGTGACCTGATACTGCTTGCACTCGTCCAATGTGGCCAGCAGGCCAGTCAGGAAAGCAGGCTTGCGGGAGGGGCGCTGATAGACGCTCAGATGGCCGGACACCGACTTCAGCGCGGCGTACATCAGCAGCAGCCGCCCGCCGGGGTCCAGGGTGGGGACGGCTACGCCGCCCACCTCCGGCTGGGAAAAGACCCGGCTGGCCAGCCGGGTGAAGGACAGCACCTCGGCATAGAGGGAGACCTGGTTCCCCGCCACGGCGCACAGGGCCCGCTCGGTATCGTGGCTGGCCTGCTCCGGCACGAGAATGAGCTGTCGCCGCTCCCCGCCGTTCCGGGCCGCCGCCCGGAGTATGGCGGTGGTCTTGCCGGACCCCGCCCGGCCCAGCAGCAGCTTCAGCATGGGACCTCCCCCTTTCTTTTGTTCCCAGTATACCAAAAAAGACCCCGCGTGAAAAGAGGGAAAGCCCTTGACTCACCTACTAATGTAGGTGTATAATGCGGGCAAATAAACCTACAAAAGTAGGTGAGCGAGGTGTCGTATGCTGCGTCTGTCCGATTCCGAGTGGGCGGTCCTGGAGGCTCTTTGGCACACCGGGCCCGTCCCCCTGTCCACGCTGGTGGAAGAGCTTCGCCGCCGGGGGTCCGCCTGGGCCCCAAACACAGTCCATACCCTGCTCACCCGCCTGTCCCGCAAGGGGGCGGTGACGGTCCACGGCGGGGCCCGCCCCTTTCGGTACGAGGCCGCGGTGGACCGGCGCTCCTGCGAGGGCGCCCGTTCCGCCGACCTGCTGAGCCGGGTCTTTGGCGGCTCCCTGTCCGGCCTGGTCTCCACGCTGATGGACAGCGGGCAGGTCTCCGATGAGGAGCTGGACCGGCTGGAGGCACTGCTGCAAAAAAGGAGGGAGGGCGAACGGCATGAATGACTGGCTCCGCCTGCCCTACACGCTCTCCACCTGGTTCGTAGCGGTGTGCTACGCCACTCTGCTGGCCTCGCTGGTCCTCTGTCCCCTGCTCCTGCTGCGGCGTCTGGCAGGCAGACGGCTGCGGTCCCTGTCCCGTATGGCCCTGTGGTATGTCCTGCTGGCCCTCATGCTCCTGCTGCCGGCATCCATGCACTGGGGCACCGGCTTCACCTTCGTCGGCCGGGTGGGGCCGGACTACGCCCTTCCCCCGGTCTGTTTTACATTCAGGGCCCTGGGCCGCCTGGTCTCCGACGGCGGAGGCCCCTTCTGGCAGCCCAGCGGGGCGCTTCGGCTGCACGTTTTCGCCTCCCTGTCCCCCAACCGGGGCCTTTTCGTCCATGAGATGGACGGCATGCCGGTCCTGCTGGTCTGGCTGGCCGGCTCGGCCCTCTCCCTGCTGCTGCCGGCGGCGGGCTATCTCCGGCTGCGGCAAAAGCTCCGCGGGGCGGACCGCCCCGATGAAAAGACCGCGGCCCTGGTGACCGGCTGCGCCCGGGAGCTCTTCGGGCTAGAGCCCCCGGCGGTCCGGGTGGTCTCCCAAGCGCGGTTTCCGGAGCTCTCCTGTCCCTGTCTGGCCGGGTGGCGGCGGCCCGTGCTGATCCTGGTCCGGGAGCAGTGGGAGGCTCTTACGCCGGAGGAGCGCCGCAGCGTGGCCGCCCATGAGCTCACCCATCTTCGGCACCGGGACAATGCCCTCAACCTGCTTTTGGTGGCTCTTCAGGCAATCCAGTGGTTCAATCCCCTGATCCCATTCGCTTTCCGGCGGCTGCGTCAGGACCTGGAATGCCTGCGGGATCAGGAGGTGCTGGAAAAGCTGCCCGAAGAGGAGGGTCTGGCCTACGCCGGGGCCATCGTGCGGCTGGCCCGGATGCGACGGCTCCGCCGCCGCCCCGCCCTCCACAGCGGGATGCTCTCTGCCAGCGGCCTGGGCTTCCGGGTGGAGCTGCTGGGTGAGACAGCGCGCTATCCGCGCCCGCAGGAGGCCGCACTTCTGCTGCTCTTTCTCCTGCTTATGCTCACTCCCCTGCTGCTGCGCACCCTTCCCGGCCTCTTTTCCGCCTCCATCGCGTGGTAGCGGGATGCAAACGGGCCCGGCCGTCCTTCGACGGTCGGGCCCTTATGCTGTGTCTTACGGATTGAGGGTGTAGTTCGGCGCTTCCTTGGTGATATAGATGTCGTGGGGGTGGGACTCCTTCAGACCGGCGCTGGTGATCTGCATGAACTGGGCCTTGCTGTGGAGCTCCCCGATGGTGGCGCAGCCGGTATAGCCCATACCGGAGCGCAGGCCGCCCATCATCTGGTAGATGGTCTCGCCCACGGGACCCTTAAAGGGCACGCGGCCCTCCACGCCTTCGGGTACCAGCTTTTTGTTGTTCTGCTGGAAGTAGCGGTCCTTGGAGCCCTTGGCCATGGCTCCCAGAGAGCCCATGCCGCGGTAGACCTTGAACTGGCGGCCCTGATAGACCTCGGTGTCTCCGGGAGACTCCTCGCAGCCCGCCAGCAGGGAGCCCAGCATGACCACGTTACCGCCGGCCGCCAGAGCCTTGGCGATGTCGCCGGAATACTTGATGCCGCCATCGGCGATGATGGGCACGCCGTACTCGGTGGCCACCTGGGCAGCATCATAGACGGCGGTGATCTGGGGTACGCCAATGCCGGCCACCACCCGGGTGGTGCAGATGGAGCCGGGGCCGATGCCCACCTTCACGCAGTCGGCGCCCGCCTCGATGAGGGCGCGGGTGCCCTCGGCGGTGGCCACGTTGCCGGCAATGAGCTGCACGTCGGGATAGAGGGCCTTGATGCGCTTGACGCACTCGATGATGTTGTGGGAGTGGCCGTGGGCGGAGTCCAGCGCCAGCACATCGGCCCCTACCTCCACCAGAGCGGCCACCCGGTCCAGCACGTCGTCGGTGGCGCCGATGGCGGCACCCACCAGCAGGCGGCCCTTTTCGTCCCGGGCGGAGTTGGGGTACACGGTGGCCTTCTCGATGTCCTTGATGGTGATCAGGCCCTTGAGCCGGAACTCGTCGTCTACGATGGGCAGCTTCTCGATCTTGTGGCGGCGGAGGATCTGCTTGGCCTCCTCCAGGGTGGTGCCCTCCTTAGCAGTGACCAGATTCTCCTTGGTCATCACGTTGTCGATGAGCTGGTCCATATCCACTTCAAACTTCATGTCCCGGTTGGTGATGATGCCGATCAGCCTGCCGTGGTCGCAGATAGGCACGCCGGAAATGCGGTACTTGGCCATAAGCTCGTCCGCCTCCGCCAGGGTATGGCCGGGGGCCAGCCAGAAGGGGTTGGTGATGACCCCGTTCTCCGAGCGCTTTACCATATCCACCTGCTCGGCCTGCTGGCCGATGGACATGTTCTTGTGGATGATGCCGATGCCGCCCTCCCGGGCGATGGCGATGGCCATGCGGGATTCTGTGACGGTATCCATGGCGGCGCTCATCACCGGGATATTGAGCTTGATCTTCTTGGTCAGTTGGGTATGCAGGTCTACGTCGGCGGGCAGGATGTCGCTCTCTGCAGGGATGAGCAGCACATCGTCGAAGGTCAGGCCCTGCCGGGCGAATTTGCTGGCGGCGTCAGTGTTGATCATGGACTCCACTCCTTTTCTATCTCAGATAAAAGCATCCTGGGCTGTCCCCGGGTCAAAATATATTGCGCCTATTCTACGCCCCGGCCCCGGGCTTGTCAAGGGGGGAAAGGATCAATGCGGCCTCAAATCTGGCTTTTCCCTCGATCCCCTGGCCGCGGACATAGTGGGTGCCGTCCTGAAAGCCGGTATGCAGGTGCAGCTTCTCCCCCGGCCGGCACTCCTTGAGATAGCCGATCTGGAGCGAGGACACGCGCCGCCCCGCCCCCAGCCGCTGCATGTCCAGGGCGTCGCAGGCAAAATCGGCATAGCGGACATTGTTGACATGGCCGTTGATGTCGGCGTCGCTGTAGCGCATGGGCCGCTCCTCCGCCGGGTGCAGCGCCACGGGAACCCGCAGCCGCCCCAGCGTCTTGTCCTTACACAGCTCGCCGCCGGTGGTATCCCGGAATTCCATTACATTGCTCAGCCGGAACAGCTTGTGGGTGTCCAGATCGGCCAGCACCCACACGCTCACCGCCTCCCCGACGCGCTCGCCGTCCCGGAAGAGGTCGAAGTCCCGGTACATGGAGGCGCCCTTGTCCCCCCGGTGCCAGGTCCGGATCGTGACGGTGTCGTCCCAAAACAGCGGCCGGTCCAGCCGGTACCACATGCGGGCCAGCATCCAGAACACGTGGTACTTGTCGATCATCTCCTCCCGGGAGACGTGCAGCGCGCAGGCCGCCTCAGTGGCTGCCTCCTGGAGATAGCCCAGCAGGGCCGAGGGGCGGCATTGGTTGAAGGGGTCCACATCCCGGGAGTCAACCCGAAAGCTCCGCTCATAAAAAACACTCACGCTTCCGCTTCCTCTCTAGTTCCCGCTTCTTCCCCGGATGACCAGGGTGTTTTTGCAGCAGAGATCCTCCAAGTCGTCCGCCGTGGCGGCTGGAATGCGCAGGGCGGCGCCGCACTGGGCGCAGGAAAGGTCCACCGAGCTGAAATTCACCTGGAGCTTCCACTCTCTGGAGCCGCAGGTGCAGGAGACGCCGCCCCGCTGGGCGATGTCTCTGAGCTCAGAGAGAACCTCGTGCATGATGATGTCGTCCAGGAAGGTGCCCTCGGCTCCGGCGGAGGCCTCCAGCTTGTCCACCGTCTCCTCCAGGCGGCGCATGGCGGCAAAGACGGCGCCCTCCTCTCCCACGTAGCAACAGTCCAGCCCCGAGGCGGCGCAGGCGAAAGCCAGCGCCTTTTCATGAAGGAAGGCGTGGGTGGAGCAGGAGACCGAATGCTCCTTTTCGCACAGCAGGCAGGGCACCGTCAGGTTCACATGGTCGCCCAGCATGTCGATCTTCAGCGCGGATTTTCCGCAGGGGCAGGGGACGCTGGAGGGTCCGGCGGCCAGGGAGAACACTGTTTTTTCCGCGAGGACCGGCTGCCGGCACTCCGGACACAGATATGCAAGGGTACGCTTTGGCTCTTCCACCATGTCAGCTCTCTCCTTTATGCAAGTAGTAGTATTATACCTCATTTTCCAGCTTTTGACCAGCACGTCCCCTGCCAAAAAGCCTTTTGATATTTTGCGGAAAACTGTTCAAACTATTGCCAGTCTGAAGCATAGGAGAGATACCATGACCACGAAAAAACTGGGCAGGCAGACCGTGGCCTTCGCAAACCCGCCCTCCATCGCCGGCCACGCCAACGTGGTGGGCAAAAAGGAGGGGGAAGGGCCGCTGTCCGCCTCTTTTGACTTCATCAATCAGGACGACACCTTTGGCGAGGCCAGCTTTGAGAAGGCCGAGAGCGCCATGCAGAGAATGGCGCTGCAAAACGCCCTGGACAAGGCCAAGCAGTCCGCCGCCACGCTGGACTATATCTTCGCCGGAGACCTTTTGAACCAGTGCATCGCCTCCTCCTTCGCCGTCCGGGGGCAGGACATCCCCTTTTTCGGCCTCTACGGGGCCTGCTCCACCATGGCGGAAAGCCTCACGCTGGCCGCCATGATGCTGGACGGCGGTTTCGGGGAGTGGTGCGCCGCCATGGCCTCCTCCCACTTCTGCTCCGCGGAGCGGCAGTACCGCACCCCGCTGGAGTACGGCGGCCAGCGGACCCCCACGGCCCAGTGGACGGTGACCGGCGCGGGGGCGGTGGTGCTGGCCCGGGAGGGGGACGGCCCCTATGTCACCCACGCCACCGTGGGTAAGATTGTGGACAAGGGCATCTGTGACGCCAACAACATGGGCGCCGCCATGGCTCCGGCGGCCTACGAGAGCCTGACCGCCCACTTCTCCGACACCGGCCGCGCGCCGTCTTTTTATGATCTGATCGTCACCGGCGATCTGGGCAGCCTGGGCAGAGAGATCGTCCTGGACCTCTTCCAGAAGGACGGCGTGGATCTGACCAACTACGACGACTGTGGCTGCCTCATCTTCGACGCCCAGGCGCAGGACGTCCACTGCGGCGGCTCGGGCTGCGGCTGCTCCGCCGCCGTCCTCACCGGCTACCTGCTCAACGGGATGCGGGAGGGGAAATGGAAGAACCTCCTCTTCTGCGGCACCGGCGCACTGCTCTCCCCCACCTCCTCCATGCAGGGGGAGAGCGTCCCCGGCATCTGCCACGCCGTGGCCATCAGCACACAGAAGGGGGGTTAGCGTATGGACGTCTTTCTGGAATATCTGCGGGCTTTTGTCTGCGGCGGCATCCTGTGTGCCATCGGACAGATCCTCATTGACCGCACCCCTCTCACCCCCGCCAAGATCCTAGTACTCTATGTGGTCTCCGGTGTGGTGCTGGGTGGTCTGGGCCTCTATAAATATGTGGTGGAATGGGGCGGCGCCGGCGCCACCGTCCCTCTCACCGGGTTCGGCTACCTGCTGGCCAAGGGCGTGGCCCAGGCCGTGGCCGAAAACGGCTTTCTGGGGGCCTTCACCGGCGGCATCACCGCCGCCGCAGGCGGCATCGCCGCCGCCATTTTCTTCGGTTACCTGGTGGCTCTCATCTTCAAGCCCCGGCCCAAGGGCTGAGGCAGAAACACGCCTCTGTGCAAAACACAGAGGCGTGGTTCCCATTTATCTGCCCCGGTAGGGCCGGTATCGGCCGCGGCCGCGCCGCCTGCCTCCGCCCGCCGCGGCGCGGCGGACGAGCCGGACCGCCAGCAGGAGTACTGCCAGGACCCCAGTCAGAGCCGCCAGGGTGATTCGGTTCGGGTTTTTCAGAAGCTGGACCGGGTTCCAGGAGGGGGCAGAGAGCTTTCGCCCCTCGGGCGCGGCATAGCGCGGATCCACCGTGCCCATGCTGCGCAGGTAGGCTGCCAAGGCGTACCACTCCTTCAGCTCCGAGCCGCTGGAGGTGCGGATGATCTGTTCTTCAAAATCGGTGACCGGCACCCCGTCCGCATCCTTGGGGGTAATGGTTAGGATGCCGAAGGACTTGCCGTTTACCGCCCCCAGCATCTGGCCGGAGTAGAGCCCCGTGACCACCCGGTAGAGCCGGTCGTCCTCGATGGGGAGGGTCGTCCCATCCCCCAGCACCTGGGCGCAGTCGGTGACCTTGTTGAAGATCATCCGGCGGGGGTTCCAGGTCCAGGTCATGCCCGCCCCCCAGAGCTGCGCCGCCGGCATCAGTGGCGTCACCGAGGCGTCCACCTCAAAGGCATCCTTCAGCTCCCGCCCGGTGATGTAGACTGAGATGAGCGGGTAACCCGGCGTGCCATCCCCGCCGGAGCCCAGGGAGGAGACCTGGAAGGCGTCGGACACGGTGATCGGTCCCTCCGCCAGGGAGGCGCGCACCACGCCGGAGGCCACCACGGCAAAGTCCACCGGCACATAATCTGTCCCCTCGGCCTCTTTGACGGCGAAAAGGTAGGAGTCGGCGATCAGATTGCCCAGGCCGTCCTCCGCCTGCTCCTGGCCAAACTGGTCAATGGGCGTAAAGTCAAAGGGGCTGTGGGCAATGACCTGATCGAAGGTGAGGCCGTATCCGGACAGGTAGGTCTGATCCACCTTCTCCTTGAACGCCGCCGCCAGGGCCGCCGCCGCCGGGTCCTCGGGGACGGTCTCATCGACGGGGAGGAGCTTGTACTCCAGCACGCTCAGACTCTGGCCGGGGCCCGCCTTTTTGGCGATGGTCAGCCGCCCCAGATTTTGGGTGTACTCCCCGCAGGAGACGATGAGGGTATCGTTGACCCGAATGGGCTCCGGCGTGGTGGCGTGGGTATGGCCCGAGAGGATCACGTCGATGCCGTCCACCGCCTTGGCCAGCTCGTAGTCCTCCCCTTTTCCGTTCTCCGTGCCCGAGTGGGACAGGCAGATGACAAAATCGGCGTCAGCCTCCGCCTGGATCTGGGCCACGACCCGCTTCGCCGCCGCGGCGACGGGCTCGAATTCCATGCCGGACATGGGAGCGCATTCGTCGGCGTCCACCCCCAGCACGCCGAACACCGCGACGCGCACGGGCTCTGCCGGCCCCTCCCGGGACTCCCGCTCCTTTTCGATGACCACGTAGTCGGTGACGCCATAGGCGTTCCAGGCATCCCAGGAATCCGCATCGCTCTCCGGCGGCTTGTAATTGGCCTGGACCAGGGCGGGCAGCGCCTCTCCGCTGGCCACGGCGGCCCGGAGCATGTCGGCCAGGCCGGCGGCCCGGTAGTCAAACTCATGGTTGCCCAGGGTGGTCGCGTCATAGCCCATGGCCCCCAATGCCCGGAGCTCCGGCGCGTCGGTGGCGTAGATGGTCTGGAACAGCGAGCCCATGGAAAAATCCCCGGCGTCCAGGGTGACGGTGGGACCCTGGACGGCCGAGCCGTCGGCCAGCACCGCGGGCCTTTTCCGCTGCTCCTTCAGCAGCGTGGCCAGGCGGGTGTAGCCGCCGTATTCCCCGCCCCCCTCAGCGGACATGGGCAAAAAGTGATCGTGGGTGTCATGGGTAAACAGGATGGTCAGGGTCTGGCTGGGCGCGTCGGCGGCCGCGGGCAGGGTCAGGCCGCCCAGCAGCAGGACCGCACACCACAGCAGCGCTCCCATGCGTCGAATGGACTTCATATCCCATCTCTCCCCTCTCCGTCGGTTACCGGTATTATATCAGCTTTTCCCCGCCGGTAAAAGACCGTCCGCACAGAAAACGGGGGACCGGCCACGGCCGGTCCCCCGTCCTTCACTTCATCTGCTCCAGCTTCTCCCGGATGGTCTGGTTGACCACCTGGGGCGAGGCCCGGCCCTTGAGCTCCCGCATCACCTGACCCACCAGGAAGCCGAAGGCCTTTTCCTTTCCCGCCCGATAGTCCTCAATGGACTTGGGGTTGGCGGCCAAGACCTGCTCCACCGCCCGGCCCACCAGCCCGGCGTCGGAGACCTGCTCCAGTCCGTGCTCCTTCACATAGGCGTCCACGTCGCCGTCTGCCACGAACACGGCGTCGAATACCTTCACGGCGGTGTTGCGGTTCAGTTTCCCGGTCTGGACCAGCTCGATGAGCCGGGCCAGAGTCCCGGGCGTAAGGGTCATATCCTTGGCCTCCAGGCCCTGGGCGGAGAGCTGCCGCAGCACCTCTCCCATGATCCAGTTGGCCGCCTGCTTGGGGGCCGCCCCCAGCGCCACCGTCTCCTCAAAGAAATCGGCCAGGGCCTTCTGACCGGTGATCATCCGGGTGTCATAGACGGGCAGGCCCCAGTCCCTCTGATACCGGGCCATCTTGGCCTCCGCCATCTCGGGGATCTCCGCGCGGACATGCTCCAGGTATTCCTCCGAGAGCTCCATAGGTGGGATGTCCGGCTCGGGGAAGTAGCGGTAATCCTGGGCGTTCTCCTTGGAGCGCATGGCAAAGGTGGCGTCTTTGTTCTCATCCCAGCGCCGGGTCTCCTGAACCACCCGTTTTCCCTCCTGGATGAGCTCCACCTGCCGGCGGGCCTCATATTCGATGGCCCGGGCGATGGCCTTGAAGGAGTTCAGGTTTTTCATCTCGGTACGGGTGCCCAGCTCCTCGCTCCCGGCGGGCCGGACGGACAGGTTCACGTCGCAGCGCAGAGAACCCTCCTGCATCTTGCAGTCGGAGACCCCCAGGTACTGGAGGATGGAGCGCAGCTTCTCCAGATAGGCGATGACCTCCTCGGCGGAGCGGAAATCGGGCTCGGTGACGATCTCGATCAGGGGCACGCCGCAGCGGTTGTAGTCCGCCCGGGTCTGGTCGATCCAGGGGTCGTGGACCAGCTTCCCCGCGTCCTCCTCCATATGGAGCTCATGGATGCGGATGGTCTTTTCCACCCCGGAGGCCGTTTGGATGGGCACTTTGCCGTTCCGGACGATGGGCAGATAGAGCTGGGACACCTGGTAGGCCTTGGGTAGGTCGGGGTAGAAGTAGTTCTTCCGGTCGAACCTGCAATCGCGGGTGATGGTCCCATTCAGGGCCAGCCCCGCCTTGACGGCGAACTCCAGCACCTTCTCGTTGACCACCGGCAGAGCGCCAGGCATCCCGGTGCACACCGGGCAGCAGTGGGTGTTGGGGGCGCCGCCGAACGCGGTGGTGCAGGAGCAGAAGATCTTGGTTTTCGTGGCCAGCTCCACATGGGTCTCCAGGCCGATAACCGTCTCCCAGGTCATTGCGCGGCGCCTCCCTTCGGCATCTTGGTATGGAACTGCGTGTCCTGCTGGAAGGCGTGGGCGGCGTTGAGCACCCTGGCCTCCCCCAGCGCGGGGCCGATGAGCTGGGCCCCGATGGGCAGACCCCGGGTGTCAAAGCCGCAGGGCATACTCAGCCCCGGCAGCCCCGCCAGATTGAGGGGCACGGTGTAGATATCGGACAGGTACATCTTCAGCGGGTCGGACAGGCTCTCCCCCAGACGCGGCGCGGTGGTGGGCGCCACGGGGGTGAGCAGCAGGTCATAGGTCCCAAAGGCCTCGTCGTAGGCCCGCTTGATGAGGGCCTTCACCTGAAGGGCCTTTTTATAGTAGGCGTCGTAGTAGCCGGTGGACAGCACAAAGGTCCCCAGCAGAATGCGGCGCTTGACCTCGGAGCCAAAGCCCTCGGTACGGGTTTTGTTGTACAGATCGGTGAGATCCTCATAGCCCTCCGCCCGCCAGCCGTACTTCACCCCGTCGAACCGGGACAGGTTGGAGCTGGCCTCGGCGGCGGCAATGATATAATAGGTGGGGACCACGTATTCCATCACGGGCAGAGCGAATTCCTCCACCACGGCCCCCCGGGCCTTCAGCACGTCGGCGGCGGCCAGTACGGCGGCACGGACCTCCGGGTCCAGCCCCGCCCCAAAGCAGTCGGCGGGCAGGCCGATCTTCATGCCCCGCACATCTCCGGTGAGGCCGGCCAGCAGTCCGCCCGCCGACACATCCAGACTGGTGCCGTCCCGCCGGTCCTTCCCCATGACGGCGTCCAGCACGGCGGCGCAGTCGGCGGCGGTGCGGGCGATGGGGCCCATCTGGTCCAGAGAGGAGGCGTAGGCGATGAGGCCGTAGCGGGAGACGGCGCCGTAAGTGGGCTTCATGCCGGTGACGCCGCAGTAGGCGGAGGGCTGACGGATGGACCCGCCGGTGTCCGAGCCGATGGCGTACCAGCACTCCCCCGCCGCCACGGCGGCGGCGGCCCCACCGGAGGACCCGCCGGGCACCCGGCCCGGATCCCAGGGGTTCTTCACCGGGCCGTAGAAGGAGGTCTCGGAGGTGGAGCCCATGGCAAATTCGTCCATGTTCAGCTTGCCCAGCAGCACCGAGCCGGCGGCCCGGAGCCGCTCGGTCAGCGTGGCGTCGTAGGGCGGGGTGAAATCCCCCAGAATCTTAGAGGCACAGGAGGTCTTGACCCCGCGGGTGCAGATGTTGTCCTTGAGGGCCATGGGCACACCGGCCAGCGGGCCCAGCTTCTCCCCGGCGGCCAGCTTTTTCTGCACCGCCTCTGCCTCGGCCAGCGCATGGTCGGCCAGGGTGGTGATGAAGGCGTTGTTGTCCGGCTGGAGGGCGGCCATCCGGTCCAGGGCCGCCTGGGCGGCCTCCACGGCGGAGACCTCCCCGGCCCGGATCTTTTCGCCCAGTTGGAGGGCGGTCAGCTCATACCATTCCATATCCACTCCCCCTCATTCCACCGTCTTGGGCACCAGAAAGGCCGCTTCGTCGGGAACCGGCGCGTTTTTCAGCAGCTCGGCCCGGTCCGCCGAGGGCTCCACCACGTCGGGCCGGAGCACATTCTTCACCGGGAACACATGGCTCATGGGCTCCACCCCGCTGGTATCCAGAGTATTGAGCACATCCATGTAGCCGATGATCTGCTCCAGCTCGGCGGCCACTTTGACCTTCTCCTCCTCTGGAAGCCTGAGTCGGGACAGGGCGGAGACATAATCCACCATCTCTTCGGTTATCTTCATTTTGATCTTCTCCTTAAGGCTCCAGCCGGCTCAGATCCCGCGGGAACAGGCAGGCGCACCGCACGTTTTCCAGCCCGCACAGCTGCATGGTCAGCCGTTCCAGGCCGATGCCAAGGCCGCCGTGGGGCGGCATGCCGTGCTTGTGGATCATCAGATAGCTCTCGAATTCCTCGGGATGCATCCCCCGCTTCTCCATCTTCTTCACCTGCTCGGCGTAGCTGTGGACCCGCTGGCCGCCGGTGGTGACTTCCACGCCCCGGAACAGCAGGTCAAAGGACAGGGTGTACCGGGGGTCTGCGGGGTCGTCCATGGCGTAGAAGGGCCGTTTCTTGCTGGGGTAGTGGGTGACGAACACAAAGTCGCTGCCCCACTCCTCTTTGGCGTAGCGGCCGATGGCATGCTCCTCCTCCGGCTCCAGGTCGTAGGGGTCCCGGATTTGGTAGCCGTACTTCTCCGCCGCCAGGCCCTTGACCTCATCGAAGCGGACGCAGGGGATGCGCTCCACGTTGGGGATAGCAATGCCCAGCCGCTTCCCGTCGGCGGCGTACTCCGTCCGCAGCAGCTCCATAGCATACTGGAGGAAGCCGGTCTCCATGGCCATCACGTCCGCAAAGGAGTCGATGAAGCCCATCTCAAAATCCAGGGAAGTGTACTCGTTGAGATGCCGGGCCGTGGAGTGCTTTTCCGCCCGGAACACCGGGGCCACCTCGAACACACGCTCAAAAACCCCCACCATGGTCTGCTTGTAGAACTGAGGGGACTGGGCTAAAAACGCCTTGCGGCCGAAGTAGTCCAGCCGGAAGATGTTGGAACCGCCCTCCGCCCCGGCGTGAACGATCTTGGGGGTGTGGACCTCAGTGAAGCCCTGGCCCTGGAGATACTCCCGAAATGCCCGGCCCAGGCACTCCTGGACCTTGAATACGCTGCGCTCCCGCAGGTGGCGGAGCACCACGGGCCGCAGGCCCAGCTCGGTGTCCAGGTTGATATTCAGTCTGGCCTTGGGCACCGGCACCGGCAGGGGGGCCGCGGGCCGGGACAGGACCTCCACAGCCTGAGCCGCCAGCTCCACCCCGCCGGGAGCCCGGGGCTCCTCCCGGAGGGTGCCGGTGACCACGACCGCGGCCTCCTCCGGCACGCCAGACACGTCCACGCCCTCGGCGCAGGTACACTGCAGGATGCCATCCCGCTTGCGCAGCTTCAGGAAGGTGAGCCCGCCGCCCACCGTCTGTCTGGCATGGACCATACCGGCGACCTGGACGGTCTCGTTCCGATGGGCACCTCCCAGGATGTCTTTGAGTTCCAGCCGCTGTGTTTTGGGGGCGCCTTTCAGGAATTCCATGACCGTTCACGTCCTTTCATCAAACTATACTGTACACCGCTCCGTCTGTTTTCGGTACCTTTAAAAGACAGCTTTTTTCTAAAAAATCCCAAAATGAATAAAAAAAGTCCCGAAGCTGCTTTTTGCAGTTTCGGGACGGAACAATCCGCGGTACCACCCAAACATTGCCGCCTCACCCTTGAGCCGGCCTCTTGGCTCCCTTAACGCGGGACGACGAAAAGCCCTCCTCCTTGCGGACTCGAACTTTCAGCTCGTGAAGCGTTGCGCATCCCCATCCAGCCGGACCGGGCTCTCAGTCGGTGACCCGGATTCTCTGGCGGCCCTCACGGGGCGCGGTCTTCGTCATTGCCTTTGATGCATGTATTATATGCAGTTCCTGCAAAAAAGTCAACGGTGAATTTTAGCTAAACCGCATCTTTCCCTGCCCCCATACTTTATGATACAATGTAAAAAAACATGGAAAAGAAACGAGGAAACGACATGCTTGATTGGCCTGAATTGGAATCCGCCTGCCTCTCCTGCCAAAAGTGCGCCTTGGCCGAGACCCGGCACAACGTGGTCTTCGGCGACGGGGCCCGGAACGCCGAGGTCATGTTCATCGGGGAGGGCCCCGGCGAACAGGAGGACCTGACCGGCAAGCCCTTCGTGGGCAAGGCGGGCAAGCTGCTGGACGATATGCTCACTCTCATCGACCTGGACCGCTCCAAGGTGTTTATCGGCAACACGGTCAAATGCCGTCCGCCCCAGAACCGGGACCCCCTCAACGTGGAGGTGGAGGCCTGCATCGGCTATCTCCGCAACCAGGTGGCGCTGCTCCGCCCCAAGATCATCGTCTGCCTGGGCCGCATTGCCGCCATGCGCCTCATCCGGGAGGATTTCAAGATCACCAAGGAGCACGGCCAGTGGTTTGAAAAGGCTGGGGTCCAGATGATGGCCATCTACCATCCCGCCGCCCTGCTGCGGGACCCCCGGAAACGGCCGGAAACCTTTGAGGACCTGAAGGTCCTCCAGGCTAAGATTCGGGAGATCTGCACCCACACCTATTGAATTTTCCGGGTCCTGCTCCGGCGGGGCCCGATCCATGTCAAAGGAGGCGACCGCATGAACCGCGCTGGACACCAGATGTCCGAAACTCTGTTTCTGGGTGCCCTTCTGACCGTCACGGGCGGCTTTCTGGATGCCTACACCTATCTGTGCCGAGGCAAAGTGTTTGCCAATGCCCAGACCGGCAACATCGTCCTGCTGGGCGTCAAGCTGGCCGAGGGGCAGTTCGACGCCCTGCTCCACTACCTCATCCCCATCCTGGCGTTCGCCCTGGGCGTGGTGGTGGCGGAGCTGACCCGCCGCCGTTTCCGCAGCCATCCGGCCATCCACTGGCGGCAGATCGTGATCGCCCTGGAGATCGCTATTTTAGGTCTGGTCGCCCTGCTCCCCACCGGCGAGTGGGACACGGCGGCCAACGTACTGGTCTCCTTTGTGTGCGCCGTGCAGGTGCAGTCCTTCCGCAAGATCCGCGGCAACCCCTGTGCCACCACCATGTGCACCGGAAATCTCCGCAGCGGCACTGAGCTGCTGTTCCACGCGGTGCAGGACCGCGATCCCACCGCCCGCCGCCGGGGGCTCCAATACTACGCCATTATCCTCCTTTTCATTCTGGGCGCCTTCCTGGGCGTCTGGTGCACGGAACAGTGGCGGGGCAGAGCCGTGCTGGTCTGCTGCGGCCTTCTGGTCGTGGTCTTCAGCGCCATGTTCCTCAAATCCGGGGAGGAAGCCCTGGAGGTTTGAACAAAACGGCAGAAAAGGGGCCCTCCTGCGCTGGAGGGCCCCCCTTTTTTCATTTCTTATGTTCTTCACTGGTCGAAGGGTCCGCCGGCTTCTCCGTCGGTTCTTCCGCCCGCCGGTGATCCGGCAGCAGGGCGTTGACCCCAAAGGCAACGGCCACGCCCACCACGGTCTCGATGATCCGGGCGGCGGCATAATAATACCGCTCCACCCCGGTATGCCCCCCGATCAGAATGACGCATGGCACAATGCAGGCCATGGGGCAGGCCGCAGGCCGTTTCAGGAGCAGACCCGTCCAAATCCCCGCCACACAGACCGCGCCCAGGGTCAGGGTCTGCACCGCCGGATGGGACAGCACAGGGCCCAAGGTCAGGGCCAGCACCCCCAGAGCGCCGCCGATGGCCACACCGATGAGCCGGGACACTCCCTGGCGGACCGTCTGGCCCAGGGAGCTCTGCATACACACAATGCAGGCGATGCAGGCATATAGGGGTCCCATCTGCCCCCAGATGCCGCCATACTCCTCCCGATACATCAGATCAAAGGGGACGAACAGCAGATAGGACAGCATCACCGCCACGGCGGTCTTGATGGTGCGCATCCCCACCTTGGGGATCTTCAGCTTCATATGCGCCTCCTTTCACATAGGATGGCTCAACGTTCAGAATGGCAGGCCCAGCCCGCCGGTCAGCTTCTCCATGCTGGAGGCGGCGTCGGTGCTGCAGGCCCGGATGGCCTCATTCACCGCCGCCACGATCATATCCTGAAGCATCTCCACATCATCGGGGTCCACGGCCTCCGGATCAATGGTGATGGACAGCAGTTCCCGCTTGCCGTTGACGGTGGCCGAGACCACGCCGCCGCCCGCCTGTGCGGTATACTCCTTGGCCTCCAGCTCGGCCTGCATCTTCTGCATGTTCTCCTGCATCTTCTGGGCCTGCTTGATCATGTTCATGTTGATGCCGCCGCCCATACCCATGCCGCCGCGGCCTCCAAAGCCTTTCGCCATATCGCATACACTCCTTATTTAATGGTGATGTTGTCAAACTGCTGACTGAAGGCCAGCAGATCATCCAGGTTGTCGTGGGCGGGAGCGGGAGCCGCTGGAGCGCTCTCCGGCTTGCCCACCTTGACCGTTACCCGCACCGGGCTCCCCACCCGGGCGCTGGCCGCCCGAGCCACCGTGTCCAGCACCGCCTGCCGGCCGATGACCCCCTTGACCAGATCGTCGTCCGCCCACAGGGTGAGCACCCCGTCCTCCAGCGTCCCCCTGGTCATGGCGGCATTTCCCAGGAAAGACCACACATTCCGCCCCACCTGATCCCGCAGGCTCTCCGCCAGAGCGGGCCAGAAGTCTCCGCTGGGCATGGACGCGGGAGCGGAAACCGGCTCGGCCGTCCGGACCGGCCGGACAGCCTCCTGAGAGGCCGGTTCCTGGACTGTGGAGGACTCCTCCCGGGGGGGAGTCTCCGTTGCCGGGGCGTCCAAATTAGCAAGTATTTTTCCTTGCCGGTCCTCTGTTTTCAAGGACTCCTTCGGCCTGACTTCTCTTTTCTCTTGTAAAGGCATTTCACCTGTCGTTTGAATCGGTACACCGGAGGCAAGTTGGGCCTCCACCCGGGCCAGCCGGGCATGGATGGCCGGGACACTGTCATCCAGAGTCTCGTCGCACAGCCGGATCAGGCACAGCTCGGCGTCGGTCCGACGGTTGCTGCTCCGGGGCAGGTCCGCCAGGGTGGACTGGAGCGTGGAGAGCACCCAGGCCAGCTTGGCGGGGGTAAAGCGCTGGGACAGGCCCCGCAGCGTGGCATCGTCAAAGCCGCCGGTGAGGAGCGCTCCGCCTGCCGTGGGCGCGGTCTTTCGAATGAGCAAATCCCGGGCCAGCGAGGACAGCTCTCCCAGAATGGCGGATACATCCTTCCCGCCCGCATACAGCCGTGCAATGTCCTCCAGGGCCCCGGCGGCGTCATGATCCGCTACCCGTCCCATCAGGCGCCCGGTCTCCAGACCGCCTGCCAGTCCCAGGGCGTCCAGTACCCGCTGCTCCCCCACGGGCCCGCCGGAGACGGCGCACTGGTCCAGCAGCGACAGCGCGTCGCGCAGGCCGCCGTCGGCCAGACGCGCCAGCAGCGCCGCCCCCTCGGGCTTCAGGTCGATCCCCTCCCGTTCCGCCACATAGCTCAGCCGCCGGGCGATGTCCGCCGGCAGGATGCGCTGAAAGGAAAACTGCTGACATCGGGATTTGATGGTGGCCGGTACCTTGTGCAGCTCCGTGGTGGCTAAAATGAACATCAGATGGGCTGGGGGCTCCTCCAGGATCTTCAGCAGGGCGTTGAAGGCCGCCGTGGAGAGCATGTGGACCTCGTCCACGATATAGACCCGCTTGCGGACCGCGGCAGGAGAATAGACCGCCTCATCCCGTAGGGCGCGGACCTGATCCACGCCGTTGTTCGAGGCGGCGTCCAGCTCCAGCACATCCAGGATAGAGCCGTTCTCAATGCCCTGGCAGGAGGCGCACTGGTTGCAGGGATTGCCATCCGTCGGATGCTCACAGTTGACCGCCCGGGCCAGGATCTTGGCGCAGGTGGTCTTGCCCGTGCCCCGGGTGCCGGTGAACAGATAGGCATGGGAGAGGCGGCCTGCAGCCACCTGCCGCTTGAGGGTCTCGGTGATATGGGACTGCCCCACCACATCGTCAAAGGTTCGGGGCCGCCATTTGCGGTATAGGGCCTGGTACATCGCTCCTGTCACCTCACGAAAAAAGGGGGCGCGGCGAACCGTGCCCCTCGCGCTGATCTGATTTGCCCTTCCGGCGCAAAGCAAGGCCGCACACCGACCTTTGAAATGCTGCGCTATGTCCGTTACCCGGGCAGTTGGCTCAAGAACGGCGCCCCCGCGGCACACGGGAGGTTCCGCTTAATGCTGCTCGGTTCCCCGCCTGACATGGTTCACGGGTTCCCGTTGCGCGGGACCGATCTATCATCACTACTTGCCTGGGGCAGACGACACAATGCAGTTCCGGGGGCCGGGGTTCATCCCTGCTGTAGCGGGTTGCAGGTACAGGGCACCGCTAACTCCCCGACTAGCGCGGCCTTGCTTTGCGCCGGGCCGGGCAGGCCCGGTATCAGCCGGTAGGAGTTATTGTACTACACTTATCCTAAATTATCAAGACGCTTTTGCTATTTGTGAAAAAGGGGCTTTACAAAAAGAGAAAATATGCTATAATAATATGGCGTTCGGTTCGTGCCGGGCGATTTTCATGGGCCTGTAGCGCAGTTGGGAGCGCGTTCGGTTCGCATCCGAGAGGTCGAGGGTTCGAATCCCTTCAGGTCCACCAAAAAAAGTCAGCAAACGATGGTTTGCTGACTTTTTTGCTATGACGCTCTGCTTTCCGGTTTACAGTGCCAAAAGATCGTCAATGACGTCCCACAAATGGATCACATCCAGCTCCATCCGGTTCCATTGTCTGACGCACCGTTCCGCCGTCCCCTCGTCCAAAAACACATCCGAGATCAAGGCTACCGTCTCCCTCTGTCCGCCGCACCTGCAGCAGGCCCGCACAGCGAACGCGGTATATTCCCCCACATCTGAGCGGCACAGCCGCTCCTGCTCTGCTTGATATTCAAACATACTATCCTCCTCATTCCGCTACTCCCATCGGGCAAGCAGCCCTTCTTTACCATCCCGGAAACATTGTAGCATATTCCGGTATCCGTGCCTCGACATGTCGAAAACGCATGGAAAACCGATGAATTCGTCAATCATCCAACTCCCGCCTCCGTCCAGAACGAAATACGCTTCTTTTTGATCCGTTCGAGCCGGTTATGGGATCGCTGCCAAGCAGTCTTTCCAAAGAAAGGATTCTGGAACATGCGTATTGCCATTTGCGACGACAGTTTTATCGACCGAGAATTGATCGCAGAGCTGATCCGCCACTATGCTTCGGCCCAGACCATTCCCTTCGATATCGTACCGTATGAAAAGGGAATGGACCTGCTGTACGACATCGAGGACGGCGCTTGGTTCGACGCCGTCCTTCTGGATATCTACCTGGGCGATATGCTGGGGCTTGCTCTGGCCCATCGGCTGCGGGAGTTCGGCTATGGTGGGAGCATCATCTTCCTCACGGTCGAGCCGGAGTTTGCGGTGGACAGCTACGACGTGGGGGCCGACGGCTATCTGCTCAAGCCGTACCACTACGAAAAGCTGTGCAGGGTCATGGACCGGATCACTCAGGTCCGAAGCGCCTGCGTCTATCAGATCCGGCAGCGCACCACGGTCTTTCACATCTCCTACGACGAGATCCTGTATGTCGAGAGCAGCAACTCCAGATGCATCCTGCACTGCTGCACCGGCGGGACCTACGTGATCTACAAGACCCTCAACGAGATCGAAGGCGAGCTGCGGGACCGGCGGTTCCTCCGGTGCCATCAGAGCTTTCTGGTCAACATGGACTACATCCGGCAGGCGGACAAGCAGTTTCTGCTGGTGACCGGGGACGTGGTCTACATCCGGCAGCGCGGCCTGAAGGCCATCCGTCAGGCCTATCTGGACTATGTGGCGTCCAGGCAGCGCCCCGATACCGTACCCTAACGCACAGCCCGCCCCCGCGCCATAGGCGCGGGGGCGGGCTGTCTTCATCGGTCTGTGTGCAACAGCGGGTGATCCAGGTGCAGCTCCGGCGGGCCGTCCGGCAGCGGCTCGGGGGCCGGAGGGAGCTCCCCCGTCTCCCGCCACTCCTCCGCCAGCAGCTCCCAGGCGCAGGCGATGTCGCCGGCGGGGTCCGCCTCCCTGGCCCGGGCCAACAGGCGGGTAAATGCCGGACCGGCAATGTGGCAGCGGTAGGCCCACGCCCGTGCCCGCAGGGTGGTCCCCGCTCCGCACAGCCACAGCGTGAGAGGCTGGTCAAACCACAGCCCGCGAACCAGCCCCCGGCCCAGCTCCGTCCGCTCCTGGGGCAGGCTCAGGGCCAGCGTCACGCCGTTCAGGCTGGTGAGAGAGGGGCACAAAAAGGCGTGCCGCTCCCCTGCCGCCGCCCCCGGGACCTGGAGCAGCCTGCGGCAGTCCGCCTTCTCCAGCCCGCCGGCGGCCGCCGCTGGGAGCGGGGTCTTTCCAGGCAGTCGCAGCATATCAATCCAACCTTTCCAGATCGCTGTCGGGGTGGTTCCCGCAGTGCTTGTAGTCGTCGTTGGTGGAGGTCAAACCGTAGTCCCGCCGGATCTCGTGGAGGCCCTTGGCCAGCCGGATATAGTAGTCCAGCGGCGGCAGGGGCCGGAACCCCAGCCGGGAGGCCTTGTGGGGGTGCCAGAGAACGCTGAGGTAGCTGACCCCGTGCCGGGCGAAGAATTCGCAGGCCTCAAAGTTGGATTTCAGGGCCTGGTCCACGGTGGCAAAGCCGTTTCGGGCGGCCAGCTCCACGCCGCCCACCACCTGGGTACACACCTGCCCTTTCCCGAAGATCTCCACCGCGTCCAGGGTCCGGCGGACCCACTCGGCGTGGCCCACCCATTTCTCCTTTCCCGGGCATAGCTCCTTAAAAATGGCCGCATCCCACACCTCGATGTTGGGACAGTAGGAGGTCACCCCGGTCTGATCGTAAATGCGCCGGAGCAGCGTCTTTGGATAGGCGGGAGCCATGAGCTGGCTGGAGAACCGGCCGGAGAAGTTCCGCCCGACGGCCTGGAGCACCCGGATGTAGCGCTCCGCCTCGGCCGCAAAGGGCGGGTCCCCGCTGAAATCCGTACCGCCGGAGAGGTAGATCTCCGAAAAGCGTCCGGGCTCCCGGATGGCCTCCCGCACGGTCTCGTAGATGTCCTGACCGTCCACCTCCCCCTGGCTGCGGCCGTCGGTGAAGAAGGCGCAGAAATGGCACTGGTCGCCTCCCTCCCACAGGCGGCACCGCTGGAAGGCGGTGAGAATCAGCTTCTGGGCCCGGACGTCGGCCAGCATCTCCATGGGGGTGCCCCGGCTGGTCTTTTTCCCAAAGAAGGCGGGCCGGGGCACGAAGTCCACCTCCTCCAGGGTCTCCTCCCCCTCCCGCAGCAGGAACACGCCGCTGTCCCGGTCGTAGTCGATCCGGTAGGGGTCGTCAAAGCGCTCCCCGTAGTTGATGTAGACAAAGGAGCCGTCCCGCAGCAGGATGGGGCCGGGCAGGGCCAGGGCGGGGGCTCGGCCCTCGAAGCGGATGCCGAAGGGCTCCGTCTGCCCGAAGGAATAGCGGGGGTCCTGAAGGCGCTCCAGCGCGCCCCGGCTCAGCTCCGCGCCGTAGCGCACCATGCTCAGCTTGAGCAGGGTGAAGGGGGACAGGTCGGGGTAGTCGGCGCAGGCCTGAGCCCACTCCCCCCGCTTGGCCGCAATCATGAACGCGTCTCCTTTCTCACAGCAGAATGAGTCCGGCGAGCAGCGCGCCGTTGAGTCCGAAGAGAAACAGGAAATCCACCGGGCGCAGCTCCACCCGAAACGCCACCGCCCGGGGGCTCCCGCTTTCAAAGCCCCGGGACTCCATGGCCATGGCCAGGCTCTCCGAACGCTCCAGGGCGTGGACCAGCATGGGGAACAGCCGTCTGGTGGAGCAGAGGCCCGCCTTGACACCCCGCACCTGTAGGGCCGCCCCCACGACGGCGTATTCCTCCTTGACCACCGGAAAGAAGTGGTAGGCTGCCAGGATGCCATAGGCAAACTTGGGCGGCAGGCGGAACTGCTGCATCAGGCTCATAATCAGCTCCATGGAGTCGGTGGTAAAGGCGAAGAGCATCCCCAGGCCGCCGAAGGCCAGCACCCGGGAGGCGAGCTGGGCGGCGGTGGTCAGGTTGGTGGCGTAGAGGGTCCGCTGGCCCAGCAGCGTTACCTCCACCCCCTCCTGCCCGCCGTTGGAGAAGAACAGGCCGGTGGTGAACATGCCGGCCGCCGTCAGAAAAAAAGGGATCAGGGCCAGCAGCAGGTTCCGCCGGCGGACACCGGGCGTACAGAAGGTGACCAGCAGCGCCAGCCCCGCCGTCAGCAGATTCAGCCGGGTGCGAAAGGTCACCGACAGCAGCAGGGAGGCCAAAATCAGCGTGAGCAGCTTATAGCCGGGATTCAGGCTTCGCATGACGGCATCCTCCTCTCGGCGGCATAGGCGTCCAGCTCCGCTGGGGCGAGAGTGGTCAGGCGTCCGTCCTCCAGCAGCAGGATCTGATTGGCGCAGGCCCGGGCCAGCGCCAGGTCGTGGGTGGCCAGCACGGCGGTGAGTCCCTCCGCCACCCGCCGCTCCAGCAGGTCCAGGATGAAGCGGGTGGACCGCTCGTCCTGGGCGTAGGTAGGCTCGTCCAGCAGCAGCAGGGACTGCTCCCCCGCCAGCATGGACAGCAGGGCCAGCCGCCGCTGCTGTCCCTGGCTCAGCTCATAGGGGGAGTGCTTCCGCCAGGGCAGCAGGCCGAACTCTCCCAGCAGGGCCTCGGCCTCCGCCGCCCGCGCTTCCTCCGCCGCCTGGGGCCGGGCGGCGCGCAGGGTGGTGAGGACCTCCTCCTCCACCGTCAGGGTGAGAAATTGGAAGCGGGGGTTCTGAAAGACCAGCCCGACCCGCCCAGCCACCCGGAGCCTTCCTCTGTGGCGGCCCACCCCGGCCAAGGCGGTGAGCAGAGTGGTTTTACCCGCCCCGTTGCGGCCGATAAGAGCGGTAACGCTCCCCTTCTCCAGCCGGAAGGAGAGGTGCTCCAGACAGGGCTTCTTTTCCCGGGCGTGAAACAGCGCCAGATCCTCCGCTTCCGCCGCCGTCTCCGGCGGCCGGGGCACCGCGGGCGGTCTCCGCCCGTTGAGCCAGCCGTCGTCCAGAAACAGGCCCCGGCGGGTGAGCGCCTCCCGGCGGGCCTCCAGCTCCGACGGAGGGAACGCCCCTGCATCCAGATTTCCTTTGTCCTCCATCAGCACCACACGGGTCAGGAAGCTCCGCCACCAGTCGGGCCGGTGGTCCACCACCAGCAGGGTCAGGCCCCGCCGGTTGAGCGCCTGGAGCTGGGCGGAGAGCTGGGCGCAGGAGGCCGGGTCCAGGTTGGCGAAGGGCTCGTCCAGGATGAGCAGCCTTGCGCCGGTGGCCAGCGCGGTGCACAGGGCCAGCTTCTGCTTGGTGCCGCCGGACAGGGTGCGAATGGGGGCTTGGGCCAGCTCCCTCAGGCCCGCCAGCTCCAGCAGCTCGTCCATCCGGGCCCGCAGGTCGCCGGGGTAGTTGATGTTCTCCAGGGCGAAGAGCACCTCATGGTCCACTCGGTCCATGCAGAACTGGTTGTCCGGATTCTGGAAGAGGATGGAGACCGTCCGTGCCCGGGCCGCCGGCCCATAGGACTCCAGCGGCCGTCCCGCCAGCCGGACCGTTCCCGCCAGCTCGCCGGCATACTCGGGGTAGAGCCCCGCCAGACAGTAGGCCAGGGTGGACTTGCCGCAGCCGGAGGGCCCCATCAGCAGCACCGTCTCTCCCTCCTCCACCGTCAGAGACAGGTTGGAAAAGATGGGAGCCGACTGCTTTCCATAGCGGAAGGTCAGTTCCCGGCCGACCAGCAGCGGCTCAGGCATGGGCCCGGCCCAGGGCGTAGCCCTTGAGCAGTCCGGTGCGGGCCAGCCCGTCGCCGATGGCCTTGCTGAGGACGCCGGAGAAAATCAGCGAGCTGACCAGCCGGATGAGGAACATCACCGCCAGCAGGGGAACGGCCAGCTTGCCGTAGCCGGAGCGGACAAAACTCCACAAAAAGCTGGTGATGCAGCAGCCAACCGAGGCCAGGCAAACCATCCTGCGGTCGAATTTCTTGTAGCCGCCCGCGGCAAAGACGATCTCGCCGCCGGCGCCCTGGATGATGCCGGCCACGATGACCATGGGGCCGTACATGTTGCCCAGCAGCACCTCAATGAGGGCGGCCAGCACCTCGGCCACGATGGCCGCGCCGGGCTTCTGGAGGATGTAGGCGGCCAGGGTGGAGGCCATGAACCACACGCCGAAGACGAGCTCGTTGGCCAGGGGGGCCAGGCCGACGGGGGTGAGCAGGGTGCTGAGGAAGGAGGCCAGATAGACCCCCGCCAGATAGACGACGCCGAAAACGATGCAGAGCATCGCCACCAGGATGATCTCCTGGAGCTTCCAGCCGTATTTCTCGTTCATGATGGATCTTCTCCTCTCGTTATTCCTGGGTGGGGCTGTTGACGGACAGGGTGAAATGCAGGATGTAGTGGGGGACGGTCTCCTCCATGCGGCGGCAGACCGCCTCCAGATAGTCGAACACCTGGTGGACGTCGCCGGAGATGCGGGTGGCATAGTGGATGGTGACGGGGGCCAGACCGGCGTCCTCCGCCATGCGCCAGACCTGGGCGATTTGGTCGATGTAGTCCCCCACCCCCATGGGGTACAGGGCCAGCTTGCACAGCACGGGAAAGTGCCGCTCCGCCGCCAGCGCCTGGTTGGGCGCTGGGCCCTGACGGTCCAGCAGGCTGTCCCCGTCGCAGTCGCCCGGGCAGCCCTTGGAGAACTGCCCCTCCAGCGCCATGTGGACGCCCGGCCGCCAGGCGTTGATAAACAGCCCCTTCACCGCGTCGGCCACGTAGGGCAGCCGTCCGCGGTAGACGGTGGACAGGGCGTCGGACTGGCTCCACACCGCCGAGGTGTCGGTCTTTTCCAGCGCCCCCAAAATGATGGAGACAAAATCGCTGTCCATGGGATAGAGGGAGAACCGGCAGCCGGAGATATCCAGCTTGGTGCCCCGCCCGGACCAGGGGAGGTCCTCCCGCTGGCAGCCGCAGCCTTCCTGTTGCATTGCACATCTTCCTTTCTTTCATCAGGCAAAAATAAAAAGAGTGCTTTTTCACGTGAAAAAGCACTCTTTTGGCCACAAACAAATCATGTCGTTCTGTTCGAATTGCTTCCCTACGCTGGTCTTAACCATCAGGTTCAAAGGGTCAGATTAATCTATCTCAACTCCGCATGGAGTCCCCCTAGAATTCTACTTTCCATATTCAGTTGTTGTTGTCAGTATAGTCAGTTCCCTTCCGCTTGTCAAGGAAAAGTTGTTTTCCCTCTCCTCCCCCTCCGTTCGGCAGGCATTCCCCTGTGCTCCTGGCCGTAATTTCGGCTGCCGCCCTTCAAAGGTTGCTTTTTTATGGAGCGATGCGTTACAATAAAGAGCGCAGGACCCCGCGCACTCCGGCACTGAGAGAGTGGAGCCGCCGTCCCACTGAGATCGTTCTCTTCCCCGTCGATAGGATCTTCTTCAACGGCGAGCCCAGCGGCATGGGCGGCGGCTTCCATGGCGAACACGTCTACGACTACTCCGCGGCCAAGGTGGACCGCATCTACTGCACCGGCTTCGGCTCTCCCTATGAGTACAGCCACGAGATGGGACACATGGTGGTCTCCACCGCTCGGATCGTCAATGGCTGGAGCGCCTCCTGCGGCCAGTGAGCCCCCTTTTCCGCCGGCTCCGGGTCCGAGGGCTTCGCCTCCAGCTATGCCATGGTCAGCCACCCCGAGGCCTTCGCGGAACCTGGGCCGACCTGTGGCATAACCGCGACCGGTTGGACGCCATGCTGACCACCGGCCGCTCCGAGGCCCCGCGCGAGAAGATCCGCTATCTCACCGACGTGCTAATCCGGCAGTACGGCGCAGCCACCTGGGAAAACCTCCCCTGGACCTACATGCTGGGGTAAGCCAAGCGCCTCAAAGCCGCGGCTTTGAGGCGCTTTTATCCCGAAAGTGAGGAACCGAATGACCTACGAGGAATTCAAATCCAGTTTCCATATCCAGCTCAACCCCCAGCAGGAGGCCGCCGTGCGGCAGGTGGACGGGCCCACCCTCCTGCTGGCCGTTCCGGGCAGCGGCAAGACCACCGTGCTGGTCACCCGACTGGGGTATATGCTCTACTGTCTGGGGATAGATCCGGGGCATATCCTCACCGTCACCTACACGGTAGCCGCCGCCGGGGACATGAAGCGCCGGTTTCACTCCTTCTTCGGAGCGGAGTACGCCGAAACCCTCCCGTTCCGCACCATCAACGGCGTCTGCCAGTCCATCATCCACCGCTACGCCCGGGTCAAGGGGACCGTCCCCTTCGAGTTGGAGAGCAGCGAGATCCGCCTGTCCGCCCTGGTCCGGGAGCTGATGGCCGCCGGGGGCGACTACCCCACCGATCAGGACGTGAAGGAGGTCCGCACCCGGATCACCTACTGCAAGAACATGCTGCTCACCGATGAAGAGGTCCGGGAGATCAGGCTGGACGGAGTGGATTTTCCCGCCGTCTACTTCGCCTATCGGCAGCAGTTGGAGCGCAGCCGCCGCATGGACTACGACGACCAGATGGTCTTTGCCTGCCGCATCCTGCGCCGCTTCCCCGATCTGCTGGCCTACTACCAGACCCGCTTTCCCTACCTCTGCGTGGACGAGGCCCAGGACACTTCCAAGATCCAGCACAAGATTCTTCGCCTGCTGGCGGCCCGAAGCCGGAATCTGTTCCTGGTCGGCGACGAGGACCAGAGCATCTATGGCTTCCGGGCCGCCTGGCCTCAGGCCCTGCTGGAGTTCCAGACCGTCTACCCGGAGGCCAGGGTGCTTCTGATGGAGACCAACTACCGCTCCACCCGGTCCATCGTAGCAAAGGCGGACGCCTTCATCCAGCGCAACCAGAGCCGCCATGCCAAGCATATGACCACAGACAACCCCCAGGGGGAGCCCATTCGGGTGGTGGAGCTGGAGGATTACAGCCGTCAGTACCGCTATCTGCTCCGGCTCGCCCGGGAATGCAGCCGGTCCACCGCCATTCTCTACCGCAACAACGACAGCGCCCTGCCGCTGATCGACCTGCCGGAGCGGGAAGGGGTCCCCTACCGCTGCCGCCAGAGGGAGAGCTACTTTTTCTCCAGCCCGGTGGTGCGGGATCTGACTGACATGCTCCGCTTTGCCCTGGACGGCCGGGACGCGGAGCGTTTTCTCCGCTTCTACTACAAGCTGGACCTGCGCCTCAAGCGCAGGGTGCTCCAGGACGTGTTGGCCCGGTACGGCGGCGACGCGCCGGTACTGGACGTGCTGCTGGACAGCGGCCAGATCGAGCCCTGGCAGGCGGGCCGCCTGAGGGCCCTGCGGACCCACTTTTCCAAGCTGCCCGCGCTGGGCGGCTTCGCCGCGCTCCAGCGCATTGTCAAATACATGGGCTACGGAGACTACCTGTCCGCCAGGCACGCCGACGCCGCCCGGGTGAACATCCTGCTCTCCCTGGCTCGGCAGTCCTCCGGCATCCAGGGCCTGCTGGACCGGCTGGACGCGCTCCAGCGGGTGGTGGAGGGGCCGGAGCGCTACCCCGACTGCCCCCTTGTCCTGTCCACCATCCACTCCAGCAAGGGGCTGGAGTACGACCGGGTGGTCCTGATCGACGTGATGGATGGCGTCTTTCCCGCGGTGGACACGCCGGAGGAGGAGGGCTCCCTCTCCCCCGAGGAGCGGGAGGCCCTGGAGGAGGAGCGGCGGCTGTTCTACGTCGGGATCACCCGGGCCAAATACCAGTTGGAGCTGCTCACCTATTCCGCCCGGTTCGGGGAGCCGGCCCCGGGCTCCACCTTCGCGCGCCAGCTTTTGGGCTCCGTCCCGTCCGGAGACAGGGCCGTGCCCCGGCCGAAGCCTCTCCCTCCGCCCCGGAAGGCCCCGCCCCCCGCATCCTCCGTCGCGCTTTGGGAAAAGGATTACATCCCCGGGGCGGCGGTGGTCCACAGGCAGTTTGGCCGCGGCATTCTCCTGGACAAAACGGGCAGCATCGCCTCCGTCTCCTTCCGGGAACACGGGACGAAAAAGCTGGACCTGACCGCCTGCCTGCGCAAGGGCCTGATCCGTCCGGAGCATCCGGTCTGAGGCCCGGTCCAGCGGACCGCAGCAGACACTCCGTTTCTCCTTGTTTCAACATTCTGCCCAAAGGGGCACAAGGGAGGCTTCCCGCCATGACCTACTGGGTCTACATCCTCCGCTGCGCCGACGGCACCCTTTACACCGGCATCACCGACTGCCTGGAGCGGCGCCTGGCGGCCCACAACAGCGGCAGGGGCGCCAAATACACCCGGGGCCGGGTCCCCGTGTCCCTGGTCTACCGGGAGGCCTGCCCCGACAAGTCCGCCGCCCTGCGCCGGGAATATGCCGTCAAGCAGCTCTCCCGGGGTGGAAAGCTGGCCCTGATCGCCCGGGGCGGCGTTACTCCCCCCGCCCGGTGACCGTCATACGGTCCAGAGACTCCCACAGGGCGGACAGGTGGTAGGGCTCGTCCCGGCTCCGCTCCAACTGCCGCCGGACCATCCGGCGCAGTCCCCAAGGGTCGCGGTCCGCGCCGGGGATATGGTATAAAACCACCCGCTCCGGCCGCAGCACCTCCCGCAGTAGGGCCCGGCCCCGGGGGCTCTGGTAAAACAGCGGATTGACCAGCACCGCATCCGGCCGGGCCCATCCCAGCTCCTGCCAGGTGGGTTCTCCCCGCTCCGGGTCGGCGTCCCCGGTCACCAAGACCCCCATGCCGGACAGCTCCGCCAGCAGGCAGAAGTGCGCCGTCTCGGCATATTGAGGCCCGATATGACCGCTGGAAACCCACGTGATCCGCACGCCAGGCAGCGACTCCCACGTCCCCCGCACGCCGGTCATACGACGCACCGGCCCGGCCAGCGGTCCGCCGTCCTCCGGCAGCAGAACCCCCCGGACCCGGTTCCGCGCCAGATAAGTCTCCGTCTCCCGCCGGCTGAAGTGATCGGGGTGCAGGTGGGTAAAGGCCAGCAGGTCCACCGGCGGCTCCCCCGCCAGCAGCCGGGCCTTCACCGGCTCCGGCACCGCCTGGAACTCCGTTCCCGCCGGGTCGTAGAGGCCGTCGATCAGCAGCCGGGCCCCCGCTCCCTCCAGCAGGACCCCGGCGTTGGCCAACAGCGTTACCCGGATTTCTTCTCTCACGGAGCTCCCCTCCTTTTTCATCCTTTTACACCCGAAAAACCAAGTGTACCGCCCTTTCCCCATCAAAAAGGCCCGACGCTCCGCGGAGCGCCGGGCCTTTTTGTTCGAAACAGGTGGGACAGGATTACTCGTCGTCGTCCTCGTCCTCGCAGCCACAGCCGCAGCCGCACTCATCCTCATTGACCTCCAGCGCGAACTTCTCGTGGCAGTTGGGGCACTCGATGAAGCCGGCCTCCAACACGTCCTCGTCAATGCAGAGCTCCTCCTTGCAGTTGGGACACTCCACCTCGAAGAAATCGTCGTCGTCGCAGCAGCAGTCGTCGTCATCTTCGTCGTCGTCCTCGTAGACGATCTCCTCCACGTCGGACAGGTCGTCGGAAATGGCGTCGATCTCCTCGCCCATGGCGGTGGCGTTCTCCTCCAGATCCTCGATGGACATGCCGACTTCCTCCAGGATGTCGATGATCACGGAGATCAGCTTGCCCTCCTTGGACTTCTCGGTGTCGATGTTCAGACCGTCGGACAGGCCCTTCAGATAGGCAACCTTCTCAGAAATAGTCATAGCAGAAATTCTCCTTTATTTGGCCAAAGGCCATACAATCGCGGCCGCGGGGGCGCGCTTACTTCTTGCAGCGCTCCAGGTACTCGCCGCTGCGGGTGTCGATCTTGATCCGGTCGCCGGGGTTGATGAACAGGGGCACCTTGATCTCGGTGCCGGTCTCCACGGTGGCGGGCTTGGTCACGTTGGTGGCGGTGTCGCCCTTGAAGCCGGGATCGGTCTCGGTGACCTCCAGCTCCACAAAGGTGGGGGGCTCCACGGCGAAGATGCTGCCCTTGTAGCTGTTGATCTTGCAGACCATGTTCTCCTTGACAAAGCGGAAGGAGTCGTCCAGGGTCTCCTTGGCGATGGGCACCAGGTCGTAGGTCTCAGGGTCCATAAAGTAGTACAGATCGCCGTCGTTGTAGCTGTACTCCATGTCCTTGCGCTCCACATAGGCGCTCTCGAACTTGGCGGTGGGGTTGAAAGAGGTCTCGGTCACGCCGCCGGTGATCACGTTCTTCATCTTGGTCCGAACGAAAGCGGCGCCCTTTCCGGGCTTTACATGCTGAAACTCGACGACCTGCATCACCTGGCCGTCCATCTCGAACGTCACACCGTTACGAAAATCACTGGCAGTAATCGTAGGCATTGGTATCCATCCTCCAAAGTAGAGTTGAAATTTAACTAAGCTATTTTACCCTATTCTTTCCCATTTTGCAAGGCTTTTTACAGAATTATCAGTTCCTTCGGGGATTTCGTGATATCGATGCAGCCGTCGGCGGTGAGAATGGTCACATCCTCGATGCGCACGCCGAATCGTCCCGGCAGGTAGATGCCCGGCTCGGCAGAGACGGCGGCCCCCACCGGCATGATGGTGTCCTCCCGGGTGTTGGCGTTGGGGGACTCGTGGATCTCGATGCCCACGCTGTGGCCGTAGCCGTGGTCGAAATAGTCTCCGTAGCCCGCATCCTCAATGACCTTCCGGGCGGCGGCGTCGATGCTCTTGCCGGGCACGCCGGCCCGGGCGGCGGCGATCCCGGCGCGCTGGGCCTCCAGCACGATGTGGTAGACCTTCTTCATCTCCTCGGTGGGCTCGCCCACGGCGATGGTGCGGGTCATGTCGGAACAGTACCCCCCGTAGACACAGCCGAAATCCATGGTAAGGAAGCTGCCTGGCTCCACCACGGTGTCGCCGGGAATGCCGTGGGGCAGGCTTCCGTTGGCGCCCGTCACCACAATGGGCTCGAAGGACATGCGCTGGGCGCCGAAGCGCAGCATGTCGTACTCCAGTTTGGCGGCGATCTCCTTCTCCGTCATGCCGGGCCGGATGAATTTCAAGATCGCGTCAAAGGCCCGGTCGGTGATCTCCTGGGCCTGGACCATCCAGGCGATCTCCTCCTGGTCCTTGGCCGCCCGAAGCCCGTTCACCAGCTTCTGGGCCGGGACCAGCTCGGCGGTCAGGCTCTCCTTCCAGTCGTGGAAGGCCGCCACGGACATGTATTCCTCCTCGAAGCCCAGCTTTTTGATGCCGCAGCGGTCGATGACCTCCTGGACCATGGCCTTGTAGTTGCGGTTCCGATCCGTCACGGCGACGGCCGCGCCGGCGACCTGCTTCTCGGCGGCCTCGATGTACCGGGAGTCGGTGAAGTAATAGGCCTCACCGGCGGCGACAAGGGCGATGCCCTCCCCGTGGAAGCCCACGGCATAGAACTCGCCGGGGGCGCTGGTGAGCATCATGGCGTCAACGCCGTATTCGGGCAGCTTGGCCGCGATCTGTTTCAGATGATTCATATCGTGTGATCTCCTTTCGATTTTAGAAACCCTTCATAAAGCTCTTTCATATGCAGCGCGTCCCTGGCCTGGGTTCCGGCGCTCTCACAGATGATGGTAGGGCTCCAGCCCCGGCGGGCCAGAGCCCGCATCAGTGGCTCCGGGTCCGGGCCGAAGTCCTCTTGGTCGAAGGTCAGGTGGACCTTCTCGCCGCCGTTGGGGGTAAAGGCGATCTTGGAGAAGTGGCTGTGGAACCGGGACGCCCGGTCCTCCCCCAGCGCGGAGGCGATGCGGTCCAGGATGCGCTCCGTGGCTTCCTCCCCCTCGTCCGCCCCCAGGGAGCGGGCATAGAGATGGCCGAAGTCCACGCAGGGCAGCAGCCGCTCATCCTGTTGGCATAATTCCAATACCTCATCCAGATCCCCAAGCTGGTTGATCTTGCCCATGGTCTCGGGGCATAGGGTGAGGTGTCCGTAGCCCTCCCCGTCGCAGGCCCGGAGGACCTCCCGCAGGGAGGGGATGGCGGTGTCCAGGGCCTCCCGCCGGGCACGCTTCATCAGGGCCCCGGTATGAACGGTAATGCGCCCGGCCCCCATCCAGTCGGCGGCCCGGCAGGCGGCCAGGATATAACCGGTGGTCTTTTTCAGACTGTCCGGATCGGGGTTGGCCAGGTTGATGAAATAAGGGGCGTGGAGGGACAGCCGGATTCCGTGCTCCCGCGCGGCCGTCCCCACCGCCCGTGCGGTCTCTTCCCCCACGTTGACGCCCTTGCCGCACTGGTACTCGAAGGCGTCCAGGCCCAGCGAGGCCAGCCAGGCCGGGGCCTGGACCGAGCTCTTGCCTGGAAAATCGTCCGGCAGCCCCGCAGGGCCGAACCATACGCTCATCGGCTCCTCCTTTTCCCCAGAGCCCGGAAGGGCTGCTCCACGGCGTAGCGCAGGTAGCGCCCCGGATTGCCCGCCAACTGGATGGGCTCCACCAGCAGGGCCAGGATTCCCATCCGCCTGGCCCCCAGGATATCGGTAAAGATCTGGTCTCCCACCATGGCGGTCTGACCGGCGGTCCGGCCCATGCGGGCCATGGCCTGCTCAAACCCCGCGGTCCCAGGCTTGCCCGCGTGTCCCAGATAGGGGATGTCCAGCCGTTTGGCATAGCGCCCGGGGCGGTCCGGCTTCCGGCTGTTGGACAGCAGGAACAACTCCACCCCCGCCGTCCGCAGTCCTTCCCTCCAGGCCAGCACCTCTGGAGCGGGGTCCCCGGGTCCGTACCGGACCAGCGTGTTGTCCAGGTCGGCCAGCAGCAGCGTGATCCCCCGCGCGGTCAGCCATTCCGGCCTGATCTCCGCCACAGAGGAAAAGACCCGGTCCGGTATCAGTGAAAATCCCATGGATACACCTCATGTTTTCTATCTTGTCCGCATAGAGTGCATTATATCAGTTTCAGGAAAAATGGACAAGGGGGATGACCCATATGCTTTCAAAAACCAACCTGCTTCTGGCGGTGCCGCCCACCGAGATGATGGCGGCGCAGGGCTCTGGCCTCACGCTGGCCCATATGGCCTACCGGGTAGGGGGCGGTCCGCACCTGTTTCGGGCCAATCTGCCCGTCCCGGTTCGGGGCGGCGTGATGCTCATCGACGACGCCGGCTTCGACGGCCGGGGAGACCCTGCGCCCTTCTGCCAGGAGGTGGTGCGGGAGTGCGCCGCCCGGGGCTATACCGGGGTAATCTGCGACTTTGACCGGCACCTGCCTCTGCTGGGGCAGGTGATTGCCGGGCTCTCCCCGCTGCTGGCCAAGCGGGGCTGGCCCCTCTACGTCCCGGAGCCGTATGGCCGTTACTCCGCCACGGCCAAGGTGCTCATCCCCACCGCCCTGTCCGGCGGCTCCCTCCAGGTGCGGCTTCAGGAGGCCGTCCAGCAGTACGGCGCGGCACGGGTAGCCCTGGCGGTGGAGCGGTCTGCCGAGGACTTCTTCCTCCCCTCCCCCAATGGACAGGGCATCCGCCTCACCCAGGAAGAGCTCCAACAGCGCATCCAGGAGCGGGAACCCGTTATCTTTTTCTCCAACGAGCTGTGCGCTCACTACTTCACCTATATGAACCGTCAGAACGGAGCCCACTTCATTCTTTTCGACGACGCCGCCTCCATCCGGAAGAAGCTCCACACCGCCCGGAGCCTGGACATCGCCGACGCGCTTCTGCTCTATCCGGAGGTTTCCGATCTTTTATCTGAAATTTTGAGATAATTTACCCTTGTCATCCCGCCTTCGCTCTGCTATACTGAGCAATCTGAGAGAAGGAGGAATATTCCATGGAATTTCAGTTGGACACCTGGCTGGAGCTGTTTACCCACCGGCTTCTGGATACTTTTCCCGGCCGTGTGATCTTTTTGGGCATCCAGGGCAGCCGAGGCCGGGGTGAAAGCAAACCGGACAGCGATATCGACATGGTGGTGGTGCTGGACCAGGTGGGTCTGGAGGACCTGCGGGCCTATCGGGAGCTTCTGCGGACCCTGCCCCACGGCGGGCTGACCTGCGGCTTTTTCTGCGGCCGGGAGGAGCTGCTCCACTGGCCCCGGTATGATCTGCTGCAGCTCGTGCTGGACACCAAGCCGCTGTACGGCGGACTGGAGAATCTGCTTCCCGCCTTTTCCCCCGCCGATACGGCGGCGGCGGTACACATTGGGGCGGCCAATCTGTACCACGCCGCCTGCCACTGCTACCTCCACGGGGACGACCCGGCGGGGTGTCTGGCCTCTCTGGCCAAGTCCGCCTTTTTCCTGCTGCGGCTGGACCACTACCGCCGCTCCGGCTGCTACGCCGCCACCATGGCCGAGCTCAAGCGCCTCTACCCCGAGACCGGGCTGGATGACTCGGACTGCGACGCCTGCTACCAGGCGCTGATCCGGTGGACCTCCTCCCTGATGGGGGCCGTGCCCGAGGCATGAACCGGCGGCTCCGCCGGCCGGATGACAAAAGCCCAGCGCCGAAAGGCGCTGGATGCTTTGCCCCGCAAAGCTCCAAAAATGTCCCCACTCGCTCCCGCCTGCGGCGGAACCGCTCGGGGATGACAAAAGCCCAGCGCCGAAAGGCGCTGGGCTTTAAATCTCAATAGAACTTCTTCCGATTCTTGCGGGCGGCCTCAGACTTCTTGCGACGCTTGACACTGGGACTCTCATAGTGCTCGCGCTTACGCACCTCAGCCAGAACACCGGACTTGGCACAGCTACGCTTGAATCGCTTCAGCGCGCTCTCCAGAGACTCGTTCTCTCTGACATGAACTTCCGACATTGTTGTTTCCCCTCCCTCCGAAGTGGCGGGGAATCCCGTCACGAAAGGGCCATTCTTATGGCTTTAACAGTATTATTATATGCAATTCAAGAGGTCTTGTCAAGAGGACTTTTATTTCTTCGGCTTCACGATCAGGTTGACCAGCTTATTCTTGACCAGGATGACCTTGACGATTTCCATGCCCTCGGTGAACTTCTGGACCTTGGGGTCCTTCAGAGCCTCGGCCACCACGGCGTCCTGTTCGCTGTCCAGGGGCACGGTGACGGTGCCGCGGAGCTTGCCGCCCACCTGAACGGCCATTTGCACCTCAGCATCCACGGTCTTGCTCGCGTCGTAGGCGGGCCAGGACTGCTGGCAGGCCATACCGCCGGTCTCGCCGGCGAAGCCCAGGCTCTCCCACAGCTCCTCCACCGCGTGGGGGGCGAAGGGAGACAGCATCAGCAGCAGAGCCTGGTAGTCCCCGCGAGAGCAGCCGTTGGCGTAGAAGTCGTTGACCAAAGCCATCAGCGCGGCGATGGCGGTGTTGAATTTCATGGCCTCGATGTCCTCGGATACCTTCTTGATGGCCTTGTGGATGGCGGATTCGTTGGCCTTGGAATAGCCCTTTTCCCCGGCGAGCTGCTCGGACAGATTCCACACCCGGTCCAGGAAACGCTTGCAGCCCTTCACCGCCTTGGCAGACCAGGCGGCAGCCTTCTCAAAGTCGCCGATGAACATGATATACAGCCGCATGGTGTCAGCGCCGAACTCGGCCACCACGTCGTTGGGGTTGACCACGTTGCCCCGGGACTTGGACATCTTCTCGCCACCCTCGCCTAGGATCATGCCGTGGCTGGTCCGCTTCTTGTAGGGCTCCTTGGTGGGCACCACGCCGAGGTCGTAGAGGAATTTGTGCCAGAACCGGCTGTAGAGCAGGTGCAGGGTGGTATGCTCCATGCCGCCGTTGTACCAGTCCACTGGGGACCAGTAATCCAGCGCCTCCCGGGAGGCCAGAGCCTCCTGGTTGTGGGGGTCCATATACCGCAGGAAATACCAGGAGGAGCCCGCCCACTGGGGCATGGTGTCGGTCTCCCGCCGGGCGGGGCCGCCGCAGTGGGGGCAGGTGGTCTCCACCCAGTCGGTCATGTGGGCCAGAGGGGACTCGCCGTTGTCGGTGGGCTCGTAGCTCTTCACGTCGGGCAGCAGCAGGGGGAGCTGCTCCTCCGGCAGGGGCACCCAGCCGCACTGGTCGCACCACACCATGGGGATGGGCTCGCCCCAGTAGCGCTGGCGGGAGAACACCCAGTCCCGGAGCTTATAGTTCACCTGTTCGTGGCCGATGCCCTGCTCGGTAAGCCACTTGGTGATGGTGGGGATGGCCTGCTTGACGGTCAGGCCGTCCAGGAAGCCAGAGTTAACCATAATGCCGGTGTCGTCCTTGAGGGTAAAGGCCTCTTCCTGGACGTTGCCGCCCTGGACCACCTCAACAATGGGCAGGCCGAACTTTTTGGCGAACGCCCAGTCCCGGGTATCGTGGGCGGGCACAGCCATGATGGCGCCGGTACCGTAGGAGGCCAGGACGTAGTCGGAGATAAAAATGGGGATCTCCTTGCCGTTGACCGGGTTGACGGCCCGGACGCCCTGGAGCTCCACGCCGGTCTTTTCCTTGTCGGCGGCCAGCTCGGTGCGCTCGAAGTCGGATTTGCGGGCTGCGGCGGCCACATACGCCTGCACCTCGTCCAGATTGGTGAGCTGACCGGCCCACTTGGCCACATAGGCGTGTTCGGGCGAGATGACCATATAGGTTGCGCCGAAGAGGGTGTCAGGCCGGGTGGTAAAGACCACGATGTCGTCCCCGGTGGTAGCCCGGAAGGTGACCTCCGCGCCGGTGGAGCGGCCGATCCAGTTCTTCTGCTGGATCTTCACCCGCTCGATGAAGTCCAGATCGTCCAGGTCGTCGATGAGCCGCTGGGCGTACTCGGTGATCTTGAGCATCCACTGGCTCTTCTCCTTGCGGACCACGGGGGCGCCGCAGCGCTCGCAGACTCCCTCCACCACCTCTTCGTTGGCCAGCACGCACTTGCAGGAGGTACACCAGTTCACGGGCATGGTGGTCTTGTAGGCCAGCCCCTTTTGATAGAGCTGAAGGAAGATCCACTGGGTCCACTTGTAATACTCTGGGTCGGTGGTGTTGATGACCCGGTCCCAGTCAAAGGAATAGCCCAACATCTGGAGCTGCTTGGTGAAGTTGGCGATGTTGTCGTGGGTCACCTGGGCGGGGTGGATGTGGTTTTTGATGGCGTAGTTCTCGGTGGGCAGCCCGAATGCGTCATAGCCCATGGGGAACAGCACGTTATAGCCGTCCATCCGCTTCTTCCGCGCTACCACGTCCATGGCGGTGTAGGGCCGGGCGTGGCCCACGTGCAGGCCCTGCCCGGAGGGATAGGGAAACTCCACCAAGCCGTAAAATTTGGGCTTGTCCCCACCGTTGGCCGCGGCAAAGGTCTTTTCTTCCCGCCACTTTTTCTGCCACTTGGGCTCGATGCTGGCAAAATCGTACTTCATCGTTTGCACTTCCTTATCGTTCGGCGTCCGGCGGGACCCTTCCCACCTTCGCAACACATTCCGTGCTATTATACTCGAAATGGGCTGATATTGCAAGCATTTCACCGGAGTAAGGCGGGGCAGGCCGCACTTTTCCCTTGACAGCGCCGCCGGGCGGGTATCATATAAAACATATTTAAAACATGTTTTATATGAGGTGAGCATATGGCACAGCAGAGCACCCGAGAAAAACTTCTTCAGGCGGCCAGGCGGTTGCTGGAGGAGGGCGTCCCGCCCGATGAGCTGACCGCCCGGAGGCTGACCGCCGAAGCGGGCGTCAATCTATCCATGATCAACTACTGCTTCCATTCCAAGGACGCCCTGCTCAAGGCTGCCGTGGATGAGATCGTGGCGGCGGAGTTTCGCCGTCACGCCGGAGAGGCCCCCCAGGCAGCACCCCCCGGCAACAGCTCCGCGCCCGCCTCCTGCCCGTCTGCCTGGCCATGCTCAAATACCGCGCTTTGACCCAGGCCTCCATCCCCTACCTTCTGCTGGAAGAACCCATCTCGCTTCCCCTGGATATTCTGCCCGACCTCCGGGCCCATTTCGGCCCCGCCAAATCGGAAGAGGCCTGCCGGCTGGCCGCCTTCGGCCTGGTTTATACCATGCAGCTCGCCTTTTACCGCGGAGAGGAATTTCAGCGGTATTACGGGCCTGAAATCTACAGCGACGCTGGCGCAGCCGCCTTTTTGGACGCTCAGCTCGATCTGTTTCTGGGAGGTGAGTAGATGACGGTTTTTCTCCGGCTTCTGGGTGGGCTCTCCCTGTTCCTGCTGACCTGTATGCTGATCTGCGGGCTGTGGGTGCGCTTCCACCCGCAGCAGGACATGGGGTTCCACTTCCTGCTGGGTCTGGCCGCTGTGGGATCCGCCATGGTCGCCATCCCCCTTTTCCTCTTTACCAGGAGCTGATGCGGGAGCCTTCCCCACAAAAAAGACCGCGGCGGGTGCCGCGGTCTTTTTTCTGCGCAAACGTAACGCAAAAACGGCCATGCTGCCCGCAGAGCGGGCAGCGGCATAAAGCTTTATTTCAGTCGGGCTTTCGGACCTCGCTCAGGTCCAGCTCTGCGGCGTCCCGCCACAGGCGCTCCAGATCGTAGAACTTCCGGGCCTCGTCGTTGAAGATGTGGACCACCACCGAGGAGAAGTCCAGCAGGACCCAGGTGCCCCCCCGGTGCCCCTCGATGTGGTGGGGAAGCTCTCCCGCCTCCTTCATCACCTTCTCACACTCGTCCCCCAACGCCTTAATCTGGGTGCTGGAGGTGGCGGTGCAGAGCACGAAATAGTCGGCCAGCGTGGTCAGGGCGCCGGTCTCCAGAACCTTGATGTCCTGACCCTTCTTGTCGTCCAGGGCCTTGGCAATGGTCAGGGCCATATCCTTCGGATTCATCATAGACAGCTCTCCTTATCCTTTTTCCAGTGTGGCAGGTCAGTAGATGGGGATGCCCTCCGGCGGCTGCTCCCCGCCGCTTCCAGCGGAGCCGGTCTCCACCGGCGTCGGAACGGGCGGCAGGACGCCGGGGCGCTCCGACGGCGTTGGAGATGGCTCCGGGCTGGCGCTCTCCGCCGGCGGCTGCGAGGGGCTCACGCCGGGCGAAACAGTGCTGCCGGGGCCGCCGGGGCCGCCCGACGGACTCTGGGAGGGGGCGGCGCTCTCCGACGGGACCGGGGAGGGCTCCACCGTGCCGGTCTCCTGGGGCTCCACGCTCTCGACCGGCTCCACAGCGGGGCTGGAGGCGGGCTTGGAGGGCTTGGAGGGCTTGACCGGGGCTCTGGCCGCCTTGGCGTCCTCTACCACGCCGGTAGTGGAGGACAGGCTCCCGTTGGAATTGACCGACATGATGTCCAGGTGCTCGGTGGTCAGCTCCTCCAGAAAGGGGTTGAAATACTCGTTGACCACCCCGATGACCTCGTCGGCATAGGGCAGCACATAAGACTGATTGTTCTGGTAGGTGCGGCTCCAGGCGTAGCCGTTATAGTCGCCGGGCATGGTGACAAAGGTCACTTTGTCCATGCTCAGTCCGCCCAGAATGGCCTTTTCCCCGAAATACAGCAGATTGTTGACGGTCAGATCGGTCTGCACGTTGTCCAGGAACACCCCCACCAGGCGGGTGATGGTCCCGATGTCGGTGATGCTGGACAGGCACTTCTGAATGACGGTTTTCAGGAAGGCCTGCTGGGTGGCGATGCGGCCGATGTCGCCGTCGGCATAGCCCACGGACAGGTCGTTGTTGTGGCGGAAGCGGATGAGCTGCATGGCCTTGTCCCCGTCCAGATGCTGGTAGCCCTTCTGCAGGTCGATGTTCAGGTTTTGGGTGGGGTCGTAATAGCGCATGCGCATGGGCACCTCGAAGTCCACACCGCCAATAGCGTCTACCAGTTCGCCCACACCCGCCCATTCGATGACCACCTCGAAGTCGGGCCGGAAGCCCACCAATTGGCTGACCTCCTTGTAGAGGGCGTCGATGCCGTCCTCCCCGCCGCCGTAATAGTTGTAGACGGCATTGATCCGCTTGATGTCATAGGGGATGTTCACCATGGTGTCCCGGGGGATGCTCATGACGGACAGCTTCTGGTTGGGCACGTCGTAGGACACCAGCATGATGGTGTCGGTATTACCGCCGCCGCCCGTGTCCCGGCCCACCACCAGGAAGGTGAAGAAGTCCTCCTTGCGATCACCGTCGTCGCCCTTCACGTGGTTGGGCGCCTGGGTCACATCTTCCGTGGCGCCGGGTGCGGCCGGGTCCTTTTCCGTCCTGCCGCCCACGGTGGGCTTCACCACCAGGATGTTATACAGCACAAAGAGCGCTACAATGACGGCGGAGACGGCCGTCAGGGCAACATAGACCCGGTGCAGAATCAACTCCCGTCCGGTCCGCTGGACCTTGGGCCGCTTTTCCAGCTTCTCCGACTTCATCAGCCGGTCTCCGCCTCTTTTTTTCTGTGGCTTGGCGCCGTTTTCGTCGCTCATGGATTACGTCCTTTCAGCCAGTCTCTGGCCTGGAGGGTATTGGTATGCACCGGCACGCCCCGCTCCTCCATATCCTCGATGGTGAGCCGGCAGCCCAGCAGCAGCGCCTGGTCCAGGTCCTCATAGGCCAGACGGCGCAATTCCTTCAACCCTGGGAACTCCTCACGGGAGGGCTCGATGTAGTCGGCCAGGTACAGCACCTTTTCCAGCAGGGTCATATCCGCCTTTCCGGTGGTGTGCCAGTAGATGGCGTCGCACACCTCGTCCGGCGCCCCATAGACATGGCGGGCGATGGCCGCGCCGGTCTTGGAATGCAGCAGCTTGACCGCCTTTTGCTCCAAATCATCCAATACGATACCATATTCGTCACACAATTTCAACTGCTCCGCCAGGTCCAGGTACTTGGTGCAGTCGTGGAGAATGCCCGCCCGGCGGGCCGCTTCCGGGTCCGCCCCCCAGCGCAGGGCCAGCCGGACGGCCTCCTCCTCGCAGCCCCGGATGTGGGGGATGCGCTTGGCCTTGACCATCGACCAGGAACAGCGGCGCAGGTCCTCGTCATCTAGATGCCGGAGGTCGGCCTTCACCCCGTAGAGGCCCCGGCGCAGGATGGAGCCGTATACCTGGCACCAAAGCAGGTCCCGGACTTCAGCCCGGTCCTCTCTCAGCCGGGAGCGCAGGAAGGTGGAGGACACCTCAGTGACCCGCGGCAGACGGAGAAGGGTCGCCTGAGCGCCGTAGCTGTCCCGCAGGAAGGCCGCCTGCCGCTCCATCGCCTCCATACTGTCCGACTCCGCCCGGGCGAAGGCGGCCACCCGGGCCTGGGCCAGGATGCGCCCGGGCTGGTGCCAGGTCTGCAGGGTCAGAAACATATCGGTGCCCATCAGCAGCCACAGCTCATCGTCTGGATATCTTTCCCGAAGCTGGTCCAGGGTATCCGCCGTATAGCTTTTTCCCTGCCGGTGCAGCTCCGTGGAGTCGGCCTGGGCGCAGCCGGGCCGACCGGTCAGGAGGGTCAGCCCGTCGGCCATCTGTTCCGCCATGGCCAGCCGGTCTCCGGCGGCGGCAGCCTCCGGCGGCAGGACCTTGTGGGGCGGCACAGCCGCCGGAATAAACAGCATCCGGTCCAGTCCCAGGAGATCCATGGCCGCCCGGGCCGCCTCGAGATGCCCCATGTGGGGCGGGTCAAACGTTCCGCCATAGACGCCGATCTTCATAGCGAACACTCCCTCTTCCTCACTGCCCTCCCATGCGGAGGTATTATTCCGGACGCCTTTTGTCCTTGACCAGCACGATTTTGTCCTTTTTCTCCTTGTTGTGGCTCTCGCGGTACAGGACGAACTTCGTCCCGATGACCTGGACTACCTCGGCCCGGGCGGCCCGGGCCAGCGCGTCGGCGGCCTCCCGGGCGGTGAGCATGGAGTTCTCCAGCACCCGGCACTTGATGAGTTCCCTGGCCTCCAGGGCGTCGCTGGCCTGCTTGACCAGATTGTCCCCGAGGCCGTCCTTTCCGATGTGGACGATGGGGTCCAGGGAATTGGCCATTCCCCGGAGCTGGGCCCTCTGCTTGCTTGTCAGTTCCATATATACTCCTTATATTTTGTTTGATTGCTCTTTCTGCCCGGCCAGATAGGCCGCCAGCTTCTCCTGGAAGAGCTGGAGCGCCCGTCCCCGGTGGGAGATGGCGTTTTTCTCCTCCGCCGTGAGCTGGGCAAAGGTCTTTTTTTTCTCCGGTACGAAGAAGATGGGGTCATAGCCGAAGCCATTCTCCCCCTGAGGGGCGTAGGCCAGGGTGCCGGGGCACTCCCCCCGGGCGGTCACGATGTCGCCGGAGGGCATACATAGCGTGATGGCCGAGACGAACCGGCACTTCCGGTCCAGCACCCCGCGCATGTTCTCCAGCAGGAGTCGGTACCGGCCCGCATCGTCCAGGCCGGGTCCGCCGTACCGGGCGGAGTAGACGCCCGGAGCCCCGTTGAGGGCGTCCACCATCAGGCCCGAGTCGTCGGCGATGGCGGGCAGGCCGGAGGCCTCCATAACGGCCCTGGCCTTGAGCAGGGAGTTTTCTTCAAAGGTGGTCCCGGTCTCCTCCACCTCCACATCCACCCCCGCCGCGGATTCCAGAATCACTTCCACGCCCTGGGCGGAGAGGATGTCCTGCAGCTCCTGGAGCTTGTGGGCGTTTTTGCTGGCGAGTACGACTTTCATTCCGGTCAACCTCCCAACGCGGCCTTCTGGATGGACTGGACCTTCCGGATGCCCTTGGCGCACAGGTCCACCAGCCGCCGCTGCTCGTCGACGGTGAAGGCCCGGCCTTCGCCGGTGCCCTGGAGCTCCACCAGCTCCCCCTCCCCGGTCATAACGCAATTCAGGTCCACCTGGGCCGCCGAGTCCTCCTCGTAGCACAGATCCAGCAGCAGCTCGTCGTCCACGATGCCCGCCGAGATGGCCGCCACGCAGGTCCGCAGAGGCATCTCCTTCAAAGCGCCGTCCTCCACCAGCTTGTGCAGGGCATAGCTAAGAGCCACAAATCCGCCGGTAACGCTGGCGGTGCGGGTGCCGCCGTCCCCCTGGAGCACGTCGCAGTCCACGGTGATGGTGCGGGGCCCCAGCTTCTCCAGATCCACCGCCGCCCGGAGGGCGCGGCCCACCAGCCGCTGGATCTCGGCGCTTCTGGGGGAGAGCTTCAGCTTGGCGATGTCCCGCTTGGAGCGCTCCCGGTTGGCCCGGGGCAGCATGGAGTACTCGGCGGTGACCCAGCCCTCCCCCTCGGGGACGTGGGGCGGGGTGCGCTCCTCCACGGAGGCGGTGCACAGCACCTGGGTATTGCCGCAGCGGATCAGGCAGGAGCCCTCCGCAAATTTGTTGATGTTGGGGATGATCTCGATGGGGCGCAGCTCGTCGCCGGCCCGTCCGTCGATTCGTGCCATGTCCATTCTCCTTTTTTTGCTACACCAGCGCCTCGGTAAAGGCCGCGGCGTCGAAGGGCCGCAGGTCCTCGATCCCCTCGCCCAGGCCAATATATTTGACGGGGATCTGAAGCGTGTCCGCAATGGCCACGGTGACCCCGCCCTTGGCGGTGCCGTCCAGCTTGGTGAGGACGATGCCGGTGACCCCGGCGGACTCCCGGAACTGCTTGGCCTGGATGAGGCCGTTCTGGCCGGTGGTGGCGTCCAGCACCAGCAGGGTCTCCCGGCTGGCACCGGGCAATTCCCGGTCGATGACCCGGGAGATCTTGCTCAGCTCGTTCATCAGGTTCTGCTTGTTGTGCAGCCGCCCGGCGGTGTCCACCAGGATCACGTCCGCGCCCCGGGCCTTGGCAGCGGAGACCGCGTCAAAGACCACGGCGGCGGGATCGGCCCCCTCGTGCTGCTTGACGATGTCCACCCCCGCCCGCTGGGACCAGACGGTGAGCTGGTCGGCGGCGGCGGCCCGGAAGGTATCTCCGGCGCACAGCAGGACCTTTTTTCCCTGGGCCTTGAGCCCGGCGGCCAGCTTTCCGATGGTGGTGGTCTTGCCCACCCCGTTGACCCCGATGAAAAGGACTACCGCCGGCCTGGTATCCAGCGCCAGGCCGGTATCCCCCACGTTCAGCATATCCTGCAACACGCGGCGCAGGCAAGCGCGGACCTCGTCCCGGTCCTTGAGCTTCTCGCCCCGGACCCGCTCCCGTAGCTCCTCCACCGCCTTGAGGGTGGTGTCCATCCCCATGTCGGAGAGGATGAGGGCCTCCTCCAACTCGTCATAGAACTCGTCGTCGATGGCGGAAAAGCCGGCAAAGAGGTTCAGCTTTTTGATTTTATCCAATAATCCCATAGTCCATATTCCTTTACTTGATCTTTAGTTCGGCTTCCACATCGTTTAGGTTAATGGTCAGCAGTCTGCTGATCCCCTGCTCCTGCATGGTGACACCGTAGAGCACGTCGGCCTCCTCCATGGTGCCGCGCCGGTGGGTGATCACGATGAACTGGGTCCGGTCGGCCATTTGGCGCAGATAGCGGGCGAACCGAGTGACGTTGGCGTCGTCCAGCGCGGCCTCGATCTCGTCCATGACGCAGAAGGGGGTGGGGCGGACCTTCAGAATGGCAAAGTACAGGGCGATGGCCACAAATGCCTTTTCCCCGCCAGACAGCAGGGAGAGCACCTTCAGGGCCTTGCCGGGGGGCTGGACCCGGATCTCGATGCCGCAGTTGAGGATGTCCGTCTCGTCCTCCAGCTCCAGGGTGGCCTTGCCGCCGCCGAAGAGCTCCAAGAAGGTCTCGCCAAACGCCTGGTTGATGATGGAAAACTGCTGGGCAAAGATGGCCTTCATCTCGCCGGTGATGTCCGCGATGACGCGCTCCAGCTCCGTCTTGGACTTCTGCACGTCGTCCCGCTGGCCGGTGAGGTAGGTGTATCGCTCGTTGACCCGCTGGAACTCCTCGATGGCGTCCAGATTGATGTTGCCCAGGCCGGAGATGGCGCGCTTCAGCTCTCCGATGCGCCGCTGGGCCTTGGGTATCGACTCCAGCGTCTGGCGCTGGGCCCGGGCCGCCTCGTGGGAGAGCTGGTAGGTCTCCCACAGTTTGTCCAGAATCTGCTTTTCTTCCAGCTCGGCGGCCACTTTTTTTTGCTCCAGCACCGAGACCTCCCGCTCCATGGAGAGAAGCTCGGCATTTTTGTCCCGGCTCTCCCGGTCCGCCCGGTTGCGCTCTCCCTCCAGCGCCAGCTTCTCCTGGTTCAGCCGCTGGATGGCCTCCTCCTTTTCCCGGTTCTCCTCCCGGATGGTCTGGAGGACGCTCTCCTTCTCCCCGATCTGGGCGGTGAGGGTCCCGTTTTTCTCCTGGAACTGGGCCAGCATGGTCTCCCGCTCCGCCCGATCGCCGGTGATGTCCGCCCGCAGGCTCTCCAGCTCGCTCAGAGCCTGCCGGTACGCCGCCTGTTCGGCCTCCAGAGCGGCCAGCTCCAGATTGAGCCGCGCGGCGTTCTCGTTGACCTGCTCCATCCGGGCCTTCAGGTCGTCCTGTCCGGCCGCCTTACCCTCGGCCTCGGCCCGCAGGGCGGCGGCGGAGCCCTCCAGGGCCTGGATGCGCGCCCGGGCATTCCGGGTGTCCTCCTCCGTGCGGCGGCTGCGCGCCTCGATCTGCTCCAGCTCCCCGCGCAGCTCCCCGCGCTGGGCCTCCTGGCTCTCCAGCATCTGGGCGAAGTGGGCGCCCCGCTCCTCCAGCTTGAGGATGCTGTCCTCCAGCTCCCGGCGCTGGGCCTGGGCGGTCTCCAGCTCATAGGCGGCGGCGGTGCGCTCCCGCCGCGCCTCCTCCACCGCCCGCTGGGCCTCCGCCCGCTGGGCCTGGAGGCCCTCGCTCTGGGTCTGAAGCCGTTCCAGCTCGTTGGCCCGGGACAGGATGCCCGCGCTGCGGGACACCGAGCCGCCGGTCATGGAGCCGCCGGGGTTCAGGACCTGGCCGTCCAGGGTGACGATCTTGAAACGGTGGCCGTATTTCCGGGCCATGGCGATGGCGGTGTCCATATCCTCCGCGATTACCGTCCGGCCCAGCAAGTTGGAAATAATCTTCGCATAGCGGGGGTCGAACTCCACCAGCTCGTCCCCCAGGCCCACAAAGCCCGGCTCCTGAGCCGCGCTCCGTTCCCGGAAGTCGGAGGGGCGGACGGTGTTCAGGGGCAGGAAGGTGCAGCGGCCGCCGTCCCGGCGCTTGAGGTACTGGATGGCCGCCTTGCCGTCGGCCTCGCTGTCCACCACCACATGCTGCATAGCGCCCCCCAAGGCGATCTCTACGGCCACGGCATACCGGTCGGGCACATGGATGAGCCCGGCCACCGGGCCGTGGATATGCTTCAGGTTTCCCCGCTCGGCCTCTCCCATCACCAGCTTTACCGCCTTGGAGTAGCCCTCGTAGAGCTTCTCCATCTCGGCGAGCATATGGATGCGGGAGGCGACGGCGTTCTCCTCCATCTGGAGCTTGACATGGGCCTCCTCGGCGGCCCTGGCCTTCTTCTCCCGGCTGTCCAGGCGCATGGTGTAGCCGCTGATGATGTTCAGCAGGGAATCCCGGTCCTCCCGGGCCTTGGCCAGCTCCTTCCCGGCCCGGGCGGCCTCCTCCCGGGTCACGGAGAGCTTTTGCTCCCCCTCGGCCAGCTCCTGCCGCACCGCCTCGTCCCGGTCCAGCAGCTCCTGGGCGGCGGCGGCCAGCGCGGAGAGCAGGGCTCTGGCCTCCGCGGCGGAGGCGGTCTCCACGGCCTCCTTCTGCCGCAGGGCCTCCAGCTCGGCCTGCAGGGTCCCGGCGCTCTGGCTGACCTGCCGGCCGGCCTCCTCGGCGGCGGCCCGCTCGGCCTGCAGCGCCTCCATCCTTCCGGCGATCTCGGTCAGGCGGGCCTGCCGCTCGGCGATCTGACCGGAGATGGACCCGGCCCGGCCCTCCTGGGCCTCCAGCTCCCGCCGGACCCGGTCGGCATTCTCCAGATTGCTCTGAATCCGGGCCTTCAGCACCGCCACGGCCCGCTCACACTCGTTGGCGTCGGCCTGCCGCTGCTGCATCTGGAACCGGATGCCCTCGGCCTCCATATCCTTTTCCCGCATTTGGGCAGCGTAGCCCTCGGCGGCGGCGTAGAGGCTCTCCAGCGCCTGCTGGGCCTCCCCCTTCTGGCGGACGGCATTGTCATAGTCGCTCAGGAGCTTGCGGGCGCTGGAGCGCAATCTGTCGAGCTGATCCAGCCAGACCGAGATCTCCAGCCCCCGCAGCTCGTCCCGGAGGACCAGATACTTCCGGGCCTTCTCCGACTGGGCCCGCAGGGGCTCCACCTGGAGCTCCAGCTCGTCGATCTTGTCGTTGATGCGCACCAGGTTCTCCTGGGTGCGCTCCAGTTTCCGCTCGGCCTCCTCCTTGCGGTGGCGGTAGCGGGAGATGCCGGCCGCCTCCTCAAAGACCTCCCGGCGGTCGGCCGACTTGACGGACAGGATCTCGTCGATCTTGCCCTGACCGATGATAGAGTAGCCCTCCCGGCCCAGACCGGTGTCCATGAACAGCTCGTTGACGTCCCGGAGCCGCACGGCGTGGCGGTTGATGAAGTATTCACTCTCCCCCGAGCGGTAGTACCGCCGGGTGACCATGACCTCACTCTCCTCCATGTCGAAGAGGCGGCCCGAGTTGTCCAGCACCAGAGAGACCTCCGCAAAGCCCAACTGCTTGCGCCGCTGGGTACCGCCGAAGATGACGTCCTCCATCTTGCCGCCCCGGAGGGCCTTGGTGGACTGCTCCCCCATGACCCAGCGGATGGCGTCGGAGATGTTGGACTTTCCACTGCCGTTGGGGCCCACGATGGCGGTGATATCCTGGTCGAAGGTGAGGACCGTCTTGTCGGGGAAGGATTTGAACCCCTGGATTTCCAGCGCCTTTAAGTACAAATGCTACACCTGCCTGTCTGTGAGGCTATGAATACTGTATTATACCAAGTTTCACAGGGGTTTGCAAATCTTTTGCCCGCAGAAAGGGGACGGGCCGCCGAAGCAGTCCGTCCCCGGGCGCACGCCCCTTATTTTGCGAAAAACTTCTGATAGTAGCCCATGACGAAGATGACCAGCACGATGATGGGCAGGATGCGGCTGACATATACCCGGGCCCACTTGGGGAACTTCACTCCCTGCCCGGCATCGGCCTCTTCGATAAAGTTCTTCCAGCCCCAGCCCCGGCGGGAGGTGCAGAACAGCAGGTAAACCAGCGAGCCCAGGGGCAGCAGGTTGTTGGAGACAACAAAGTCCTCCAGATCCTGGATGTTGCCCACCGGGGTGGTAAAACCGCTCCAGACGTTGAAGCCCAGCACACAGGGCAGAGATAGCAGGATCAGCGCCGCGCCGTTGACCACAATGGCCTTTTTCCGGCTCCAGCCCAGGTCCATGGCGAAGGCCACAATGTTTTCAAACACGGCAATGATGGTGGACAGGGCCGCAAAGGACATGAACAGGAAGAACAGCCCGCCCCATACATTGCCCAACGGCATCTGGTTGAACACGTTGGGCAGAGTCATAAACACCAGGCCCACCCCCTGGTCGGGCTGCACCCCGAAGGCAAAGCAGGCGGGGAAGATGATGAGCCCGGCGATGAGGGCCACAAAGGTATCCAGCACCCCCACGCTGATGGCCTCGCCAGTGAGGGAGCGCTCTCGGCCGATGTAGCTGCCGAAAATCGCCAGGGCGCCGATGCCCAGGCTCAGGGTAAAGAAGGCCTGGCTCATGGCGTCGTAGATGGCCGCGCCCAAAATGAAGCTGCCCTCGGCGTCGTAGAGCAGATTGTGGAAGTCGGGCACCAGATAGAACCGCAGGCCCTCCATCGCCCCATCCAGCGTGACGCTGCGAACCACCAGCACCAGCATGAGCAGGAGCAGACAGGTCATCATCACCTTGGTGATGCGCTCCACGCCCTTTTGCAGGCCCAGGGAGCAGATGCCGAAGCCCAGCAGCGTGACCACCAGCATCCAGCCGATCATGGGGCCGGGCTGGGCCAGCATGTCGAAAAAGACGCCGGTGACGGCGCCGGAGTCCATCCCCTGGAACTCGCCCAGAAACATCTTGCAGACGTAGGCCAGCATCCAGCCGCCCACGGTGGTATAGAACATCATCAGCAGGTAGTTACCCGCCATGGCGCCGTAGCGGTACAGGTGCCATTTGGTCCCCTTGGGCTCCAGCACGTTGAAGCTGAGGGCGGCCGACTTCTGGCTGGCTCGGCCCACGGCGAACTCCATCACCATGATGGGCAGGCCCAGGATGACCAGAAAGACCAGATAGACCAGCACAAAGGCCGCCCCTCCGTATTTTCCGGTGATGAAGGGGAAGCGCCATACGTTCCCCAGACCAATGGCGCAGCCGGCCGAAATCAGAATAAAGCCCAGCCGGGATGCAAATTTCTCTCTCTCCACGTTGTGTCCTCCAACTTCCTTGTTTTTGGATCTGCGCGGTGGCATCTTCTCTCCGGGCCGCCGCCCTGGCGGCCCCCTCTCCGGTTATCTGTTCAGCTTCTGGATCGCGGCCTTGGCCGCCATCTGCTCCGCTTCCTTCTTGCTCCTGCCCTCGCCGGCGCCCACCGGCGCGCCGTTCAACTCCACCTCCACGGCAAAAACCTTGGCGTGGTCGGGCCCGCTCTCGCCGGTGAGTCGGTAGCTGAGCACCTGACCGCTCTCCCGCTGGACCAGCTCCTGGAGCGCCGTCTTATAATCCCGGGTGCCCCCCTGCTCCCGCCGGTTGTCCGTCAGAATGAATCGGGTGATGAGCTTCCGGGCCGAGCCAATGCCTCCGTCCAGATAGACCGCCGCGATGACGGCCTCCACCGCGTCGGCCTGGATGGACGGCCGTCTGCGGCCGCCCCCCGCGTCCTCACCCCTGCCCAGCTTCAGATAGCTCCCCAGCTCCAACTGGGCGGCCACCTCCACCAGGCTGTCCTCACACACCAGGGCGGCCCGGGTACGGGTCAGCTCCCCCTCGGGCATGTCCGGATGGCTGCGGAACAGGTAGTCGGCCACCACCATGCCCAGCACCGAGTCCCCCAGAAACTCCAGACGCTCGTTGCTGGTCTCCCCCTTCGCCCGATTCTCGTTGGCGTAGGAGCTATGGGTCAGGGCGTTTTCCAGCAGGGCCGGATTCCCGAAGGAATAGCCCAGCTTTTCCTCCAGCTTCTTCATGTCTTCCTCCATGTCATAAAGAGAGGCCCCGCTTCCGCGGGGCCTGCATGTGTCGTCCAATACCGCTTTCCAATCAGGCGTCCAGCTTGTTCTGCAGGTAATTCACCAAATCTCCCACCGTGGTGATGGCGGAGATCTCGTCCTCACCCATCTCAGAGACGCCGAACTCCTCCTCCAGAGCCATAGACAGCTCCACAATGTCCAGAGAATCGGCGCCCAGGTCGTCCTCGAACGTGGTATCCACCGTGATCGTATCCGCCTCCACGCCGAACTGCTCGGAAATGAGCTCGCACAGTTTCTCGAAAATCATATTGACTCGACTCCTTCATGGGATGTTTTTACACTCACATAATAGGGAGATTTTCCCCCAGTGTCAATAGATATTTTCCAGCTTTTTATGGACCATTCAGAAAAAATGCGATGTCGGGCGCCATTTTCCTCTTCTGGGCGCAGATTTTTTGCATAAAAGACAACCAAAACAGTTTTTATGACGGTTCAGTCCGCCGCCGCCCCGCTCTTGTCCCCCGCCGGCAGGCGCATGTACTCGATGTTCTCCGCGATATCCTCGATGAGTCCGGAGGCGGCGAAGCCGGCCGCCTGGCGGATGGCGTTCTTGATGGCAAAGGCGTCGGAGGAGCCGTGGGCCTTGATGACCGGCTTGCAGATACCCACCAGGGGCGTGCCCCCCACCTCGCCGGAATCCAACAGCTTTTTGAAGTGGGAGATGCCGTCCTTGACGCACAGTGCCCCCAACTTGGTGATCAGGTTCTTCTTGAACATGCCCTTGAGCTCCCGGGCCAGGAAGCCGCCGGTGCCCTCCATGGTCTTGAGAAAAATGTTGCCGGAGTAACCGTCAGACACAATGACGTCCACCTCGCCGTAGACCGCCTCCCGAGCCTCCACATTGCCCACGAAATGGATGCGCCCGGCTTCCCCCGCCCCCTTCAGGAGCTGGTAGGCCTCCCGCTGCAGGTCGGTACCCTTGGAGGGCTCGGACCCGATGTTCAGCAGACCCACCCGCGGCTCGGGGCGGCCCAGCACGTGCTCGGCGTAGTAGGAGCCCATGAAGGCGAACTGGAGCAGATACTCCGGGGTGCACTCGGCCGTGGCGCCGCAGTCAATGAGGACGGCCCCCCCCTTTCCGGTGGGGACCACAGGGGCCATGGCCGCCCGTCGGATGCCCTTGATACGCTTGACCAGCAGCGTGGCGGCAGAGAGCAGAGCCCCCGTGCTGCCGGCGGAGACGAAGGCGTCCCCCCTGCCCTCCTTGAGCATATTGAGGCCCACGGTGAGGGATGAATTCTTCTTTTCCTTGAAGGCGGTGGCGGGGTTGTCGCACATCTCCACCACCTGGTCTGCGTGGGCGATCTCCACCCCGGCGGGCAGGTCGGCCACGCCGTTTTCCTTGAGGCACTTGAGGATCTCCTCCCCGCGGCCCACCAGGACCACCTCCACGCCCAGCTCCTTCACCGCGTCCAGCGCGCCCTTGACGTTGCAGGCAGGGGCGTTGTCGCCGCCCATGGCGTCCACGATGATCTTCATAGCATACCTTCTCTCTGTTCCATCTATTTCTCGTTCTTCAGGTCCAGTCCAGGGTCTCCAAAAGCCCCAGCGCGCGCTGGGACAGCTCGGCGTTCTTGTTTCGCTTGCCCTTGACCCGGTGATCCAGGGGCGGGATGATGCCAAAATTGACGTTCATGGGCTGAAAATCCGCAACGCTCTCATTGCTCACGTAGAGGGCCAGGGCCCCCAGGGCGGTCTCCTGGGGAAAATCCACCGGGGGCTTGTCCAGCAGCCTGCGGGCGAGCTCCACGGCGCACAGGAAGCCGGAGGCGATGGACTCCACATAGCCCTCCACCCCGGTGATCTGCCCGGCGAACATCAGCCGCTCGTTGCCCCTCACCCGGTAATAGCGGTCCAGCAGCCGGGGAGAATCCAGGTAGGTGTTGCGGTGCATGACCCCGTAGCGGACGAACTCGGCGTTTTTCAGAGCGGGGATCATGGAGAACACCCGCCTCTGCTCCGGCCACTTCAGGTGAGTCTGGAAGCCCACCAGGTTGTAGATGGTACCGTCCGCGTTGTCCTTGCGGAGCTGCACCACCGCGTAAGGGGTCTGTCCCGTTCTCGGGTCCCGCAGGCCCTTGGGCTTCAGGGGGCCGTAGCGCAACGTGTCCACCCCCCGCCGGGCCATGACCTCCACGGGCATGCAGCCTTCAAACACGCTCTTGTCCTCAAAGCCGTGGACCTCCGCCTCCTGAGCGGCGCACAGCTCCCGCCAAAAGGCGGCGTACTCCTCCTCGCTGAGGGCGCAGTTGACATAATCCGCCGTCCCCTTGTCGTAACGGGAGGCAAACCAGGCGTGGTCCATGTCCACGCTGTCAAAGGTGACCAGTGGGGCCGCCGCGTCGTAGAAATTCAAATAGCGGCTCCCGGGCAGCAGCCGCTCGATCTCGGCGCTGAGGGCCTCGGAGGTCAGGGGGCCGGAGGCCACAATGACCTGTCCGCGGTCGGGGATCCGCCTCACCTCCCCCTCCTCCACGGTGATGAGCGGGTGGCTGCGGATCTGCTCGGTGACCGCCCTGGAGAAGGCGTGGCGGTCCACCGCCAGGGCCCCTCCCGCCTCCACCCGGTGGGCGTCGGCGCAGGCCAAGATCAGGGAGCCGCTGCGGCGCAGCTCCTCTTTCAAAAGCCCCACCGCGTTCTCCAACTGGTCGGAGCGCAGGGAGTTGGAACACACCAGCTCGGCATACTCCGGCGCGTGGTGGGCGGGAGTCATCTTCTCCGGCTTCATCTCATGCAGGACCACGGGGACGCCCCGGCCGGCAAGCTGCCAGGCCGCCTCGCAGCCCGCCAGTCCCGCCCCGATCACGCTCACAGGCTCCATGCTCATGCCTCCGCGGCGGCCTTTTTGGCCGCCGGCTTCTTTGCGCCGGTGGTTTTCTTGGCCCCAGTGGTTTTCTTGGCCCCAGCGGTTTTCTTGGCGGCGGCCTTTTTGACCGCGGGCTTCTTGTCGGGGGCCTTTTTCACCGCCTTGGGCTCCTCCGCCGCCTCGGCAGCGCGCTCGGCACCCGCCCCGTCCTCCGCCGCCGGCTCGGCGGCGGGCTTTTTCTGATAGCCGCCCCGCTTGTCCTCCGGCGTAAAGTTACCGCAGTCCGGATTGATGCAGAAGGGCTTTTTGAACCCTCGGCCCGACTTCTTGAACATCGTCCAGCCGCACTCCGGACAGTTGTCCTTCACCGGCACGTCCCAGGTCATGAAGTCGCATCTCTTTCCGTCGTCCTTGCTGGAGTTAAACTCGCAGCCGTAATAGGCATACCCCTTCCGGGAGGTCTTTTTCAGGATGCGGCCGCCGCACTTGGGACACTTGCCCGGCATCTCCACCACGATGGGCTGGGTGTGGGAACACTCAGGCCAGCCGGGACAGGCCAGAAAACGGCCAAACCGGCCGGACTTATACACCAGATTGCGTCCACACAGGGGGCAGATCACGTCGGAGACCTCGTCGGGGACCTTGATGCGCTCCCCGTCCAGATCCTGCTCCGCCTGGGCCAGCTCCTTCTGGAAGCCGCCGTAGAATCCGGAGAGCAGGTCCTTCCACTTCTCCCTGCCCTCCTCCACCTGGTCGAGCTGCTCTTCCATCTGGGCGGTGAAGGCGGTGTCCACGATGTCGGGGAATTTGTCTTTCATCAAGCCGGTGACCACATCCCCCAGCGGGGTGGTGCGCAGGTATTTGCCCTCCTTCACCACATACTCCCGGTCCAGAATGGTGGAGATGGTGGGGGCGTAAGTGGACGGGCGGCCGATGCCCTTCTCCTCCAGCGCCTTGATCAGGGTAGCCTCGGTGTACCGGGCGGGGGGCTGGGTGAAGTGCTGCTCGGGCTTGAGCTCCTTCAGCGCCAGCGCCTCCCCCTCCTTCAGGTCGGGCAGGGGGGACTGGACCTTCTCCTCGTCCTCGTCCTTGCCCTCCACGTACACGGCGGTGAAGCCGGAAAACTTTAGGGAGGAGTGATTGGCCCGGAAGCGGTAGCCCGCGGACTCCACCTCGATGGCCACGCTGTCATAGACGGCGGAGGCCATCTGACAGGCCAAAAACCGGCTCCAAATCAGCTTGTAGAGCCGGTACTGTTCGCTGGTCAGATCCTTCTTGATGTCCTCAGGGGTCAGGCGCACGTCGGAGGGCCGGATGGCCTCGTGGGCGTCCTGGGCCCCGGATTTGGTCTTGTAGTGCCGGGTCTTGTCCGGATAATAGTCCTTGCCGTAGCGGCTGATGATCAGCTCCCGGGCGGCCGCCAGGGCCTCCTCAGACAGGCGCAGGGAGTCGGTACGCATATAGGTGATGAGGCCCACGGTGCCCTCGCCCTGGATGTCCACACCCTCGTAGAGCTGCTGGGCCACCGCCATAGTCCGCCGGGGCGTCATGCCCAGCTTGCGGCTGGCCTCCTGCTGGAGGGTGGAGGTGATGAAGGGCGGCGCGGGATTGCGGGTCTTGTCCTGGCGCTTGACGCTCTTCACGGTAAAGGGGGCCGCCTTCACGGCGTCGCTGACGGTCCGGACCTCCTGCTCGCTGCGGAGCTCCTGCTTCTTCTCCGCGCCGTGGAAGGCGGCGGTGAAGGCCCCCAGATTGGGGGAGATGCGGCTGAGGTCGGCGTCCAGGGACCAGTATTCCTGGGGCTGAAAGGCCCGGATCTCCTCCTCCCGCTCGCACACCAGACGGGTGGCCACCGACTGGACCCGTCCGGCGGACAGGCCCCGGCGGATTTTTTTCCACAGCAGCGGCGAGAGCTGGTAGCCCACGATGCGGTCCAGGATGCGGCGGGCCTGCTGGGCGTCCACCAGGTCCTGGTCGATGGCCCGAGGGGCGGCGATGGACTCGTTGACCACTTTTTTGGTGATCTCATTGAAGGTGACCCGGTAAGTGCGGTCGTCGGGCAGCTCCAAAAGCTCCTTGAGGTGCCAGGAAATGGCCTCTCCCTCCCGGTCCGGGTCGGTGGCCAGAAAGACCTTGTCGCTCTGCTTGGCCGCCTTTTTCAGGTCGGAGATGACCTCTTCCTTCCCTTTGATGGGCTGGTAGTCCGGCACGAAGCCGTGCTCCACATCCACGCCAATCTTGCTTTTGGGCAGGTCCCGGACGTGGCCCATGGACGCCTTGACCTGATAATCCGGTCCAAGGTATTTGCCGATGGTCTTGGCCTTGGCCGGAGATTCTACAATGACTAAGTTCGATTTCGCCACAGTTTACCTCCAGGGTTTTATTTTCACACGGACGACTTTCGTCCGGAATGTACTTCAGGGATCTTCACCCGGGCCAGCGCCTTGAATCGCCGGCCCGGCTGCTCCGCCACATAGCCCTGCACCTGCAACAGCGTCAGCGCGGAGAGCACCCGTCTGGCCGGGATCTGGGTCCGCTCCACCAGATCGTCGGCCAGGAGCGGCCGCTCCTCCAGGGCCACCAGCACGTCGCGCTGATCGTCGGTCAGCGCCTCAGGGTGCGCACTTAGGTCAATATATGCCCTCTCGGGAACCTTGTCAACCGGTTTTTTGTCAGTTTCAGAGATTTTTGTCTCGGTTTTTTTCTCTTCCGGCGTCTCCAGCCGGGCCGCCTCGGCCGCGGGACGCAGGGGCTCCGGACTGCGGAGCTTGCCGGGAAAGCGCCCGGCATACTCCCGGAGCACATCCCAGCCGCACCGCACCAGACCGGCCCCCTGCTGAATGAGCCGGTTGGGCCCCTCGCTCATCGGGCCGTCCGCTGGACCGGGCACGGCAAAGACGTCCCGGTCCTGGTCCAGCGCCCGCTCCACCGTGCGCATGGTGCCGCTTTTCCATCGGCACTCCACCGCCACCACCGCCAGGCTCAGGCCGCTGATGATGCGGTTGCGCACGGGAAAGTGACCGGCCTGGATGCCGGTCCCCGGTGGATACTCGCTGATGAGGGCTCCGGCGGCAGCCACATCCTCGTAGAGGAAGCGGTTTTCCCTGGGGTAAACCACATCCACACCGCCGCCCAGCACCGAGACCACCGGCCCGCCTCCCTTGAGCGCGCCCCGAATGGCGGCGGCGTCCAGGCCCTGGGCGATGCCGGAGACCAGCAAGGCCCCCTGCCGGGCCAGCTCCAGACCCAGCTTGCCCGCCATCTTCACCCCATAGGGCGTGGGCTCCCGGGCTCCCACCACGGCGATGGCCGCCTCTTCGTCGAAGGCAAAGGTCCGGCCCCGCAGATAGAGCACCGCCGGCGGGTCGGGAATCTGCCGCAGGCGCTCGGGATATTCCGCGTCCTGCAGCGTCAGCACCCGCAGCCCCAGCCGCTCACATTCGCCCAGAATACGCTCGGCCTCCGCCAGAGATTTGTCCGCCAGGGCGGCGCGAAGCTTGTCCGGTATGTCGGCCAGCAGGCCGTACTCCCCCGGATCGGCAAAGTAGGCCCTCTCAGGGCTGCCGAACTGCTCCAGCACCCGGAGGGTGCGGACCGGGGACGCCCCCTGCCGGGTGGCGAGCCAAATCCAGTATTTCAGGCTGGACACCGGAACACCTCCTCTTTGCTCTACCGGGCCATCTCCCACAGGACCACCGCCGCCGCTACGGCGGCGTTGAGGGACTCGCAGCGCGTCCGCATGGGGATCTTCAAGGTCTTGCCGCACAGAGCCAGCGTCTCCTCCGAAACGCCCCGCCCCTCGCTGCCGATCACCACCGCGCAGCGGCGCAGGTCCTGGGCGCGCAGGTCCTCCGTGTCCTCCCGCAGGGCGGTGGCGTACAGAGGGACCCCGCCCTCGTCCAGCCGGGCCTGCAAAGCGTGCAGGTCCGCCTCCCATACGGGCAGGCGGAAGCAGGCCCCCATAGTGGCCCGGACGGTCTTGGGCGACCATGGATCGGCGCAACTGTGGACCAACACCAGGCCGTCCGCCCCAAAGGCGTCGGCCGTCCGCCACACCGTACCCAGATTTCCCGGGTCCTGCACTCCATCCAGCACCATATACCGCCCGCCGGTCAGCCGTTCCGGCAGGGCCAGGTCAGGGGTCCGGCAGAGAAACAGCACGCCCTGGGGCGTCTCGGTGGTCGACAGACTCCTGAGCAGGTCGGCGGGGACCTCCACCCGCCGGACGGCGGAGGGCAGCTCCGGCAAGCTTGTCCCCTCCTCTGCCACCACGGTCGTAACGGCAGCCCCCCATTTCAGGGCCTCGGCGAGCAGCTTTGGCCCGTCGCAGACGAATTCCCCCGCCGCCCGGCGGGCGGAGCGGGAGCCGCTGAGCTTACGGATGTGGGCCACCAGTTCATTCTTTCGGCTCGTGATCCGTTCCATGGTCATCCCCCTCAGAGGTCATGGAGCCGGTTGATGTCCTCGTTCCGCCCCAGTGTGACCACAACGTCGCCGGAGCGCAGGGCGTAATCCGCCCCCGGAGCCACCTCCAGCCGGCGGGAGGCGCCGTCCCGGATGGCGATGATGTTGACGCCGTACTTGGCCCGGACATCCAGCTCCTTCAGGGTGTGTCCCACCCAGCTTCTGGGCGCTGCCAGCTCCACGATGCCGTAGTCATCAGACAGCTCGATGAAATTCAGGACGTTGGAACTGGACAGCCCCTGAGCCAGCTTGACCCCCATCTCATGTTCGGGAAAGACCACCCGGTCGGCTCCGATCTTCTCCAGCACCTTGCGGTGGACGTGGCTCTGGGCCTTGGCGATGACCTCCTTCACTCCGATCTCCTTGAGGTTCAGAGTGATGAGGGCGCTGTTGCCCACATCGTCCCCCACGGCCACGATGGCGCAGTCGTAGTTGCGCACCCCCAGTGCCTTGAGCACAGCCGGGTCCCGGGCGTCGCCCATGACGGCATGGGTGACCTTGTCGGCCGCCGCCTGGACGTTTTCCTCCCGGCCGTCCACGGCCAGCACCTCATGGCCCAGGGTGCACAGCTCGGTGGCCACCGCCGTGCCGAAGCGGCCCAGGCCGATCACAACAAACGTTTTCATGGTGCAGACTCCTTAACCGATCATGATATCGAAGGTAGGGTATTTGATCTTTGCGGGGTACTTGCTTCGGGTGAGGAAGGCAATGGAGAAGGACAGAATGCCCACCCGGCCCACATACATCAGAAAGACCAGCACCCCTCGGGAAAACAGGCTCAGTCCGGGCGTGATGCCCACGGTGAGGCCCACGGTCCCCATGGCGGAGGCCACCTCGAAGGCGGCGGACAGGAAGGGCAGTCCGTCCACCGTGGACAGAAGCATGGAACTCACCATAAACAGGAAGACCACCATCAGCGTCAGGGTCATGGCGTTCATAACCCGGCGGTGGGAGATGGCCCGGCCCCGGAGGGTGACCTCTTCCCGGCCCCGCACGCCCGCCCGGAAGGCCAGCAGCAGCACGGCCACGGTGACGGTCTTAAGGCCGCCGGCGGTAGAGCCGCTGGAGCCTCCGATGAGCATGAAAATCACCGACAGGGCCAGGGAGCTGTCGGTCAGCCCGCCCTGTCCGAGGGCGTCGAAGCCGGCGGTGCGCAGGGTAACGGACTGGAACAGGGCATTGAGTCCCTTCTGCCACAGGGGCATGGGCCCCAGGGTGGCCGGGTTGCGGTACTCCACGGCGAAGAAGAACAGCGCGCCGAACAAGATGAGCGCCGCGGTGAGACTCAGGACCAGGCGGCTATAGAGGGACAGCTTTTTCCAGCGCCGGTGCTGGAGCACATCCTCCCACACGAAAAAGCCCAGCCCACCCACGGTGATGAGTGCGGCGGTGGTCAGCAGCACCACCGGATCGTCGTTGAAGCCGGCCAGGCTGGAAAAGGCTCCGCTGTAGCCGCCCAGCAGGTCAAAGCCCGCGTTGCAAAAGGCGGAGACACCGTGAAAGACGCCCCGCCACAGGCCGCCCGCAAGACCGAACTTTGGAATGAAGCGCAGAGACAGCAGCAGCGCCCCCGCCCCCTCCATGCAGAAGGTGCCCATCAGGGCGTGCTGTACCATCCGGACCACACCGTCCATGTCGTTCAGGTTCAAGGTGGACACCATCACCAGCCGCTCCGACAGCCCGATGCGCCGATGCAGGGCCAGGGAGAACAGGGTGATGACTGTCATAAAGCCCAGTCCGCCCAACTGGATCATCACCAGGATGACCGTCTGTCCGAACAGGCTCCACTGGAGCCAGGTATCCGCCACGATGAGGCCGGTGACACAGGAGGCCGAGGTGGCGGTGAACAGGCTGGCGAACAGCCCGGCGCTCTGACCGTCGCGGGAGGCCGCGGGCAGCATCAGCAGCAGGGTTCCCAGCAGAATGATTACGCCGAAGGACCCGGCCACGATCCGGGTAGGGTTGAAGTTCCGCCGGTTCCGGAGGAAATCCCGGAAGTGGTTTCGCATTCGATTCAGCAAGGCAAGAAAGCCTCCTTGAGGGATGAGGGCGCCGGGCCGGGCAGACCGCGCCCGCGCGGTCCTCTTTTATGCACAACAGCATACCGTGGTCCATGCTGCCACGGTATGCTGTCGAAGGGTGTTCAGTCCAGGGGCTTCATGGTCGGGACGATTTAGGACATCGTTTCAATTCTTGCTATAACCCAACATAGTTCAAAATAAGTCGCAAATCAGATTTTTTCAAAATCCTACTTTACTTTATTTTCGATTAGTTTCGTGGGGGCTTTGTGTAAGAATTGATGTAAATGATGTAAATGCTTTTATCCACCAACTATGAAGTCCGTATCAATTTAATCTGTCAAACCGACACTTTATTATACTCATTTTTGAAGTAGGAGTCAAGACCTTCAAATTCGGACTTCCTCAGCTCCTTTGTTACATCGGTATAGATGTTGAGCGTAGTTGAAATATCCTTATGACCGAGCGTGTCCTGAATGACCTTAACATTTACCCCTGCTTCGCACATTCTTGTTGTGAAAGTATGCCTTAAAGAATGGCAGCTAAAATGCGGGAGCAATACTTCTGCATTTTCATCTTTCAACAACTGCTCATCGTTACAGTCACGAATAATACGGCGAATTGCTTTGTTGAGGGTTGCCTGATGTTGCGGCTGTCCGAAACGGTTGATGAAGATAAAATCGGTGTATCCGTCAACAGTCGCTTCACAATGAAGGTCAAGTAATTCCTGTCTTTCTTTTTCCATTAAAAATGCTTCTTTGACGAAACCGAGCATAGGCACTTTTCTTCTTCCTGCCGGGGTTTTGGTCGTATTAACATTGAAGTAACAGCCACGCTTACTGCCCTCGGTACGATGGTCATAGTAAACCAGCGTGTGGTTCACATCAATGATACCTTCTTCCAAATCAATATCGCACCATCTTAACCCTGTAACCTCTCCAACACGAAGTCCCGTACCAATCATAACCGCAAACACCGGATACCAATACTTTGATGTCGGAGAGTTTTTCAAATAGTCAAGAAACAACTCTTGCTCCGGCTTTGTTAAGGCTCTACGCTTCTCGGTCTGAAAACAATGGGACTGTTTCAACTCTTTGAGCACATTGTTTGACGGGTTATTCCTGATGTAGTCATCATCGACCGCCATATCCAAAATCTGATGGAGAACCGTATGAATATTATCAATGGTCGCCGGCTTCAGATGGCGTTCGTCTGCAAGGTAATTATAGAACCTCTTTATATCTGTTTTTCTCAGAGAAGATACAGTCTTTGAACCTATCTGATGACGGACAAAGGTCTCATACATATACTTATAGTTTTCAAAGGTGTTGTTTTTCAGACCTCGCTTCAAATCCTTCCAAAGCTCATAAATGTCATTGACCGTTGTGTATCGAGCTTCTGCCTTAATGCCATCGCTCTTGTCTTTTGCGATTTGTTCCTCTTTGTATCGCAGTTCATCAAGTGTCTTGGCATACACATAACGCCTTTTGTGGTTGGCGTCCGTCCAACTGAAATGGTATGTACCATCGGCTCTCTGTGATTCGCCTGTACGAAGCACTACTCTTGATTTGTCTTTTCTTTTTGTTCTTGGCATAACTTTTTCCTCCCTTAAATACTAAATTGCTTATCAAGATAATCAATAAATTTGTCTCGGATTACACAGACCTGAACACCGTTAGTGACAGCAAAGGGACAATCGCCCCTCATTATGATTTGCCTGATTTTTGTCCTGCCGATACCGGTGTACTCGGCTGCTTCCTCAACCGTTAAAACCTTCTTCTCCCAAAAGGGAGCATTTTCTTTTCGCTTTTCGAGTAAGACTCTGTAAGCTAAAACATCGTTGTCCATAAGCCCTCCTTCCTATATTGAGTACATTTTCTCAATGTACTCATCAAAAACTCGTCTCTTAATCATTCGTCTGTTTCCTACCCACAGAACAAACGGACATTTTTCTCGGCTTGTCATCTCATAGAGTTTGTCTCTGCCTATGCCTGTGTAAGCGGTCGCTTCATCAATCGTAAGGTAAGGCTTTACCCAAACCGGCACGGTTTCCACCTGATTACCTGAATTATTCAATTCAGTCTGCTTATTTCCCATAACACCACCTCCATCAGAGGGAATACTGCGATGACAGGTATTCCTCAAATTGTTTCCTTTTAATCAATCGCTTTGCCCCGTTCCAAAGAACGAAAGGACAATCTTCGCAATTCGATAGTTCTTTTATCTTTGATGTGCCAATGCCCGAATATTCCGAAGCTTCTTCAACCGTAAGGTTCATCTTCTTCCAAATTGGGACACTCGACATATTGGATTTAAGTTGTTTGTCAGACATACGCTGTAACCTCCTTGCCTTTGGTGATTACAGCATACTCAAAAGTCTGCGGTAAGCCAATTATGCGAATCGGCTCATCGCAGACTTGACTTTTTCCTTAAATCGAGTATTGCCTTTCGATAAACTCGTCAAAGACTTTCCTTTTAATCATTCTTCTGCTACCAATCCAAAGAACAAAAGGACAATCCTGACTTTCCGTCATTTCATAAAGCTTTCCCATTCCAATACCGGAATAAGCTGCCGCCTCCTCAATAGACAGGTTTGGTTTACACCAAAGAGGAATGTTGTAACGCTTCTTTTTTTCACTGCTATTTGACATTCCTGCACCCCTTTCCTTTGACCGAGGTGCGTTTGTCATAAACGATGTAATCCCAACCGCTGTTATTGCACTTATCGCAGTGGTCTTTGCTTTTCGCAAACGGGTCAAGACGCCTGACAACATAGTTTGGGTCGTGGATATAGTCGCTCAGACACTTGGGGCATAAGCAACGAACATCTCCGTTTCTGTCTGTGTTGTAAATCCATAAACCGAAAGTCTTTTTAAGAGCTGCGTTAATTTGCTTCCAAAGCCTTTCATCGTTTACCGAACCAATGTAGTCTGTCAGTTCATCCTTATTGACGGTCTGTATCTGTTCAAGAAGAACCATTGACGGCTTCTTCAGACCGAAGTCCTCACCCAAAATGATGTGTGAAGGAAGATACTTCTTTTTCATCACAGCTGTAACAGCCGCAACAATAATTGTCGGAGCGTTTGCATTAAAGTTGTCCGCCTGAATTACCATTACAGGTCTCTCTCCCGACTGGACAGACCCCTCCCTTTTTCCAAAATCGTAGTAGAATAAATCTCCACGCTGAATTTCTTTTCTCTGCATATATGTATAACCTCTCTGTTCATTTAGTCTTGAAAGTGCATTTCGTATCCGGAATTGAAATAACCCCTTCACTCATTTGGACAAAGGGGGTCAAAATGCACACCCAAAATCAGAGGTTTTCATAAAATTTCTTGAAATTTTTTCTTGCGGCGGCAATCGACTTATCTACAACGCTGTAATATACGCCTTCTTCCTTTGCGATTTTTCTTGAACTCATACCTAACAAAATCGCTTTAATCATTCTTTCTCTCTGAACGGGTTTCAGCATTTCCAATACCTTTCTGACTTTTGCAATTTCTAACTGTCGAAGCTGTTCCTTTTCTTCCTCAATCCGTTCTTCCTCCGCCTGCTCAAACGGGTCAACAAACGGAGTAATCAGTTCCCGGTGGAACTGTTCAGAGATGTCATCTTCATAGCCGTACACATCGATTGTTCTTTTTGCTCGCTTTTCGTACTTATCATTGTTTCTGTATGACTCGTCAATCACTTCGCCCTGAGCCATAGAAAGCAGAATGAACGGGGTGTACCGGCGGATAACATCAGGGTATTTAACCCACAATTCTTCTTCCGCCAGTTCTGTTACAATCGCCCATTTCTCCGTGCCGGTGTAACCGTGGTATTCATACCGCAGATTGATGAGTTTGCAGTCGTTCGCAAATAATAATTCCTGTTGTTCTAATGTAAGTTTTGTCATTGTCGTAATCTCCTTAAATTTGAATTTTTGAATTTGGTTGAAATCAAAAATTCGGAGATTACGGATACTTGGCGATATATGCCAGCCACTTATATGTCACGGTCTTGCTCCTTTCGGGAGCGACAAAAAAGCCGGACACCAAGAACATTAGGATATTTCTATCCCTTAATTCTCAGCGTCCGGCAATTTGATGACTCAGGAGCTTTCGCTCAAGGACTCGTGGCTCGGTACATCTGCCCGATATTTAATTGTTCGCTCTGTTATTACTTCTTGTTAATCTGTACTTGACCGTTCCCTTGCGTAGGGACAGGTCAACCTCTACTACTCTGTGGCAGTTCGGACATTTCAGTTCAATAACACCTGTTGTCATTGTTACCTTGTCGAAAATACGCCAGCCACAGTTTTTGCACCTTACGATTATCTTTTGTTCCAACGATTTCATAGCTCGCTCACCTCCGGATAAACCGTAACCAAATCAAAAGGATTATCAAGATACTCCTTTTTCAGTAGTCCGAGCTGTTTCATTCGTATGGCAAGTGCTTTTTTGGAACACCCTAAAAAATCGGCAAGTGCGTCAAACCTTTTATATACGCTCGGATAGTATATCTTGTTCAGGCATTCAATCTTTTCGCCGAGACTGAACAGATACATTCCTTGTTTTATGAGGTTTTCAGGAAGAAGAATAGCAGCTCCAAGCGTGTTTGCCTGCCATTCCTCCCAATCGGATATTGGCTTATTCCTCTCGGAATTTGCCTTGCAATAATGTACTCCGGCAGATTTCTGTGTTACACCGTAATCATGCGGGAACAACATCTTGAATATCTGATGGCTGCCCTCGTGCATTAAGGTAAAGTTCTTTCTGCCTTTCAGCTTGCTGTCAAAGTTCAAGTCCTTTTCCACAAGAACGGTTTTCCCGTCCAAAAAGAAAAAGGCTTCGTTATCATCATCTTCAAATACCTGAACACCCATTTCCGTAAATGAGGTCATTCCGAGAATACTACCGTCATAGGATAGGTGCTGGTATTCGACATTCAATCCGAGAACCTTCTCCAAGAGAAGCTCCGGGTCAATTCTGTATATTTGTGTGTTACGGACATCAGGAAGTGCCATATATGCCTGAACATACTTGTCGGCAATCGCTTCGATGTCAAATCTCGATAAATGTTTCAAGTTACAAAACCTCCTACCATTAGGATTTTGCTTCTACAAACCACTTTCCGTTTTCTTCGTCGAACAGAAATGTGGGCTTGCCGCAAATCTGTACCGTGTAGCGGATACCGGTTCCTCCGACTTTGGTGGAAGCCGCACGGCATTTCTGAATTACACGGTCTATCTCATATTTTTCATCATTCTCAAACTTGATGAAATTCGGACGAGCCGTCCCATCAGGTCTGTGTGTTACATTTACTTCAACATAAACTTTTCTTCTATCGGATTCCATTTCTATACCTCGTAATTTCTCAAAGTCAAAACCAATCTTCCCAAGTGCTTGTATCCGTCGATGTTCTTATCCGACACCCTGTACTTAGGTCGGTCATCTCCGGCAGTATTGATGTAACAGGAAAGCCTTCCTTTCTTAAAGCGTTTTTTCCGGTCAAAGAACAGGAACATTCCCTCATATATACCGTAGTCGGTAAAATGGTTTCCGCCGTCCGCACGGAAGATAACAATATCTTCGCTGCACCCCTGCAAAAAGCAGTCGGGTATCGTAACATAAGCCGTAACCTCTTTTTCGTCAATCACATTAAGCCCTCCTTAACCGACCATACCTGTCGGCATAGTGATTTCAGCTTTTTTCGGTGGTAGCCGCAGGTTCTGACACAGAACCCCATTCCTTATGCTGTCCTTTCCGAAACGCCGTCTGATTTCTTCAACACACTTTTCCATTCGCTCCAATTTGTCCTGCTTGGCGGCGTCCATAAACATATCTATTTGACGGGGCGTGTCTTGTGGAACAAGATTTATGGCTTGTACCGTCACAGAACGGATAGGGTTATTCCACCCATATCTTTTTTCAAACAACTGAAAAGCGGTCTTTGCAATAATCATCGGAGACTGTGTAGGAAGTGCAATCTTCGTCTGCCATTGCCTTGTATTGAGTGTGTTGTCTCTAATATGTATTGCGACACCTTCTGCACTCAGTCCGTGAACACGGAGCTTGTGTCCGATGTCTTGGGTTAACTCGAGAAACACGGGCCACACCTGCTCCGGTTTCTCTAAGTCTGCTACCGTTGTTATACCGTGTCCTACGCTTTTTATAGGAGAAACGAAGTCTTTCTTGGCAACAAGGGAAAGGTCGTTACCATTGGCATAGTTCCATAAAACTACTCCGTTCTTTCCTAATCTTCTGCGTAAGAACTCAGGGTCGGTATTCGCTAAATCCCCGATGGTACGAATACAATAGCTGTCAAGCACTCGCTGGGTTGCCCGTCCTACACCGAGCAGGTCAGCGGCAGGAAGTCCCCAAATCTTTTCTTTGAATGTGTCCTTTGGAATTACGGTTACTGCGTCCGGTTTCTTCATATCCGAGCCGAGCTTCGCAAATATCTTATTAAAGGAAACACCCACAGAAATCGTCAAGCCGAGTTCAAACTTCATAGTCTCACGAATTTCATTTGCCACCTTTTCCGGCGAACCGAAAAGGCTTTCTGTCCCGCTAATATCCAGCCAACACTCGTCCATACCATACGGTTCAACTTGGTCGGTATATCGCTCATAAACGCTTCTCGCAAGCTTTGAGTATTTGATATACTCCTCATAATGGGGCGGCACTACAACCAAGTCCTTGCACTTCTGTTTAGCCTGCCATACTGCGTCCCCGGTTTTCACATCAAAAGCCTTTGCTTTGTAGTTCTTTGCAAGCACGATACCGTGTCGTTCCTCCACAGAGCCGCAGACAGCAATCGGATATTTCTTCAATGCGGGGTCGAGCATACATTCGACGCTGGCATAGAAGTTATTCATATCACAATGAAGTATGCTTCGTAACATTTTTAGAACCCCCTTGACATTTTGGGTAGTTTGGTGTACACTATGTGTAGTTCAACTTCCCAATTCATATTATATACACTTCAACTGTACTTGTCAAGAGCAAATGGGTAGTTCAACTGTAAATATTCTTTTAAGGAGTGAAATCACAATGACATTCGGTGAAAAAGTCAAGGCTGAAAGAACAAAGCTTGGTATGAGTCAAGATGAGTTGGCAGCTAAAATCGGCGTAACCCGACGCATAATTGGTTCTTATGAAAATGATAAATCCCGTCCGAGAGGAATGGAAAGATATAAGAAGCTGGCAGAATCCTTAAATGTAAATGTGAATTATCTGCTGTCTGAGGACGACGCTTTCATCGCCGATGTAGAGGATAAGTACGGACGCAGAGGAGCAAGACAGGCTCAGGAGTTGCTTGCAGAAGTTACCGGTCTGTTTGCCGGCGGCGAAATGGCTGACGAGGATATGCGTGAAATGGTTGACGCCATTCAGGAAGCCTATCTTATTGCAAAGAAAAACAATAAAAAATACACCCCGAAGAAATACCGCAAAGACGAGTAATCCTCGAAGTGAACTAAGTCCAATATATGGGACATATAATAGTTTATAATTTATTATAGGGTTAATATCCGATATACTATAATATGGGAGGTGAGCCGGATTGGGGTATTACACTACGGCTGAGATTGTGAAAATCGTAAACAAGCTCATTGACCGCTGCGGTACTCGTGACCCATACAAGGTCGCAAAAGAGCTTGGTATCAATATAATCTACCGAAATTTTGACAAGCAGCGTGGAGCATATAAAGTTATTCTGAAGAACCGCTTTGTTTTTCTTAAAAACGGTATGCACCCGGTCGTGGAGCAGTTAGTGCTATGGCACGAAATCGGACACGATGTTCTCCACAGGCAAGAAGCGGTTGCTGTCGGCGGGTTCAAAGAGTTCAACATCTTTGATATGAGAGAGAACCGTATGGAGTATGAAGCAAATATCTTCGCTTCTCAGGCTTCGCTCCCGGACGACACCATTTTGGAATACATTGAAAACGGCTATGACATTCAGCAGATTGCACGGGCAATGTGTTCTGACATAAACCTGATTGCTCTGAAAGTGGATACGCTGATTGCACAGGGCTATCAACTTCGCAAACAGGAACACCAAAACGATTTTCTTAAATACAATCACAAAATGTAAGACCGTCAAGTCTCGAATGTTGAGATTTGACGGTCTTTTCGTTATTTATTACATTTTTCTTTATAATCTTCGCCCCAACTCCACATAGCGTCGAGAATAGGTTTCAAGCTTTGTCCCAATTCTGTCAGAGAGTATTCTACTCTCGGCGGAACTTCAGCATACACTTTTCGATTAACGAGTCCGTTTTCTTCCATATCACGAAGCTGAGCAGTCAAAACCTTTTGAGAAACGCTGCCGATTGATTTTTTTAATTCACCGAAACGCTTTGTACCCGGCAGTAATGCTCATGTACGGTAAAGAAGCAAGCAACCGAAAACAATAGATAGACCGCCAGCACTACACTATTCCGAACCAAAGACCAAAAGATAAGCATTTTGAGAAAATCTAAACTTTTGGATTTTCCTACAATGCCGACTACGGCGGAATCCCTCCCACTCCTTATATATTTCTTTCTGTATACATTGAATTTGTATTTAGTAAAATGCAGACAACACCACGGATCGGCTTTTGGCTGGACAATTCCAACCAAACACCGCAGCAGACAGTAGAAACCATTCTGAACGTTAGGAAGCCGGTATGATTGTTACATATAAGGGGAAGAAAAATTTCTTTTAGATACTTGTTTTCCTAAAACTGATGTGATATAATAATTCTATTCCAGAAAAGGAGTAAAAAATATGCGGCAAGGTATTCTTAAATAAAACTATAATCAAATAGTGGGAACAAAGGATTATGATAGTCCCTTTTGTAGGGGCTTAGTTTTTTGTACCCAATTTAAGAATACTTTTGCCTTATCAATTTTGACATATCCCCAAAAACAGCACTCACAAACAGGTGTATGCTGTATATGTGTATGTCCGCAACTTATAATCCCCAGTGGTAAAAGTATTTTACTGCTGGGGATTTTTATGCCCTTTGGGGCTGTAAAGGGAGGACAATCACATGAAAATAATCAATATTGGAATTCTTGCCCATGTAGACGCTGGAAAGACGACCTTGACGGAGAGCCTGCTATATGCCAGCGGAGCCATTTCAGAACCGGGGAGCGTCGAAAAAGGGACAACGAGGACGGACACCATGTTTTTGGAGCGGCAGCGTGGGATTACCATTCAAGCGGCAGTCACTTCCTTCCAGTGGCACAGATGTAAAGTTAACATTGTGGATACGCCCGGCCACATGGATTTTTTGGCGGAGGTGTACCGCTCTTTGGCTGTTTTAGATGGGGCCATCTTGGTGATCTCCGCTAAAGATGGCGTGCAGGCCCAGACCCGTATTCTGTTCCATGCCCTGCGGAAAATGAACATTCCCACCGTTATCTTTATCAACAAGATCGACCAGGCTGGCGTTGATTTGCAGAGCGTGGTTCAGTCTGTTCGGGATAAGCTCTCCGCCGATATTATCATCAAGCAGACGGTGTCGCTGTCCCCGGAAATAGTCCTGGAGGAAAATACCGACATAGAAGCATGGGATGCGGTCATCGAAAATAACGATGAATTATTGGAAAAGTATATCGCAGGAGAACCAATCAGCCGGGAAAAACTTGCGCGGGAGGAACAGCAGCGGGTTCAAGACGCCTCCCTGTTCCCGGTCTATTATGGCAGCGCCAAAAATGGCCTTGGCATTCAACCGTTGATGGATGCGGTGACAGGGCTGTTCCAACCGATTGGGGAACAGGGGGGCGCCGCCCTATGCGGCAGCGTTTTCAAGGTTGAGTACACCGATTGCGGCCAGCGGCGTGTCTATCTACGGTTATACAGCGGAACGCTGCGCCTGCGGGATACGGTGGCCCTGGCCGGGAGAGAAAAGCTGAAAATCACAGAGATGCGTATTCCATCCAAAGGGGAAATTGTTCGGACAGACACCGCTTATCAGGGTGAAATTGTTATCCTTCCCAGCGACAGCGTGAGGTTAAACGATGTATTAGGGGACCAAACCCGGCTCCCTCGTAAAAGGTGGCGCGAGGACCCCCTCCCCATGCTGCGGACGACGATTGCGCCGAAAACGGCAGCGCAAAGAGAACGGCTGCTGGACGCTCTTACGCAACTTGCGGATACTGACCCGCTTTTGCGTTGCGAAGTGGATTCCATCACCCATGAGATCATTCTTTCTTTTTTGGGCCGGGTGCAGTTGGAGGTTGTTTCCGCTTTGCTGTCGGAAAAATACAAGCTTGAAACAGTGGTAAAGGAACCCACCGTCATTTATATGGAGCGGCCGCTCAAAGCAGCCAGCCACACCATCCATATCGAGGTGCCGCCCAACCCGTTTTGGGCATCCATCGGACTGTCTGTTACACCACTCCCGCTTGGCTCCGGTGTACAATACGAGAGCCGGGTTTCGCTGGGATACTTGAACCAGAGTTTTCAAAACGCTGTCAGGGATGGTATCCGTTACGGGCTGGAGCAGGGCTTGTTCGGCTGGAACGTAACGGACTGTAAGATTTGCTTTGAATACGGGCTTTATTACAGTCCGGTCAGCACGCCGGCGGACTTCCGCTCATTGGCCCCGATTGTATTGGAACAGGCATTGAAGGAATCAGGGACGCAACTGCTGGAACCTTATCTCTCCTTCACCCTCTATGCGCCCCGGGAATATCTTTCCAGGGCTTATCATGATGCACCGAAATACTGTGCCACCATCGAAACGGTCCAGGTAAAAAAGGATGAAGTTGTCTTTACTGGCGAGATTCCCGCCCGCTGTATACAGGCATACCGTACTGATCTGGCCTTTTACACCAACGGGCAGAGCGTATGCCTTACAGAACTGAAAGGGTATCAGGCCGCTGTCGGCAAGCCAGTCATCCAGCCCCGCCGTCCAAACAGCCGCCTGGACAAGGTGCGCTATATGTTTCAGAAGATAATGTAACGTCTTGCGCAATGCAAGCGTTCATTGCTGGCTATTGCGAAATATCATTGATAAAATCAGTATCAGAGAGGAGAAACTATTTTGAACCAGGAACAGACGAATATTACAACAGGAAAGCAAATACGTCATCTGCGAACACAATTGGGAATGACACAGGAAGAACTAGCCGGGGAATTGAATGTTACCCGGCAGGCACTATCGAATTGGGAGAGAGATGTTAATGAACCCGATTTAAATATGTTGAAAAAAATTTGCTTTCTTTTTGGAGTCAACATGGACGATTTTGCGAAGGAGGTAATAACAAAGATGGAAACATATGAAAAAAAGGAGAAACGACAATTTAATAAGTACGATATGGCAATTGGACTTTTTTATGGTGTTGGTATATTTCTTGGCATTGGTATTTTCTTTGTTGGCGGTTTTATGACAATGTCAGGTGCAGGGTGGGGAGCATCACTATTTGGCGGTGGCTGTTTTTCTCTTGTATTTGGCTTGATATGCCATGCAGTTATTACATTGAGAAGAAATGAAAAACGAGAATTATGACGATAACGAAAACTCGATGACAGCGGAAGAATTTCTTGATTTTATGCGGAAGAACAGAAGGACTGTCCCCAATGAAAAGCGTATAGCTAATAAAGATAAATTTATATGGGCAGTCAGTGAGTTATCGGAAACCTATGAAATTGACGCAGATTTGATAGAGGACGATGACGGATATACCGCATCTCTCTATATGAACTATGCTTCATATAACGGATATATAAAGAAACTGCTTGGACTTATTTTTATCTTGTCCGATGACTTTTCTGTGTTCGAAGCGAAAGATAATAGAGACAGCGATTTGTTGATGTGTTTTACTTATCACACGCACAATGTCTATCTGAAAGATAGAGAAATAACAGATTTTGAATAATGTACTTGATGGCTACTCGAACGAGCAGCCATCTTTTTTTAATATGCCGGAATACCGTATCCGTAGATAACAGAACTTCCAACCAGGTATGTTTTGGTTCTGCAAGTATCGCCTGAGTTGCCCTCAACGGTATAGACTGTACCGTTCTCGCATTTCTGAACAATACCGGTGTGGTCTGTTACACCGTCGCCCTCCCAATCAAAGAAGATGATTGTACCAGGCGAAGGCTCATACGAACCGTCTGCCCATTGTCCTCGGTCTCTGAACCATTGTACGCCGTTTACACAACCGGCATACTTCGGGATAATACCGGCGTCGATATATCCGCACTCGTTGGCACACCAAGAAACGAAGCAGGCACACCATTCTACACGGGAGTCAAATCCGTACCAAGACCAGTAAGGCTGACCGCCTACATTACCTACCTGAGACAAGGCAACCGTTACGATTTGGTCGTCGCTGTATCCGATACCGTAAAGCACCTGTGACCATAGCTGATTGTTTTCGTCCTGCAATAGCTCGGCAAGATAATCTTTCTGCTCTTGATTAAAGCCATACATAGCCGCCATTTCATCAACAGTCTTGTGCGTTACCGTGATATACAGAAATGTTTCGGTTACTGTGGTTTCGGTCTGTACGATATTGCCGTGTCCGTCGTCGCTTTCTTCGATTTCGGTATGGGTTTTCGTTTCCGTTCGGGAAGAAATGTCGTTCATTTCCCAAAAAATATCCGACAGTAGCTGCTTCTTGGTTTCATCAACCGTAGCAACTTCCATCGGATTGTCGGGGTCGGTATTCACTTTAACAGAATAGACCGCAAGAACCTCTTTCCACACAGCTCGGCTGCCGCTCATTTCAAGGACATCATAGCTTACGGAGTTCTTTTCCTGCTCCAACCGGTCATCATATTCCTGATTGATTTCCTGAACGACTGTCTGCATTGACATTCCCGTGCCGGAATCCTCTCCTGAAAAGAAGATACCAAACACTGAACCCGCAATCAGAGCAACAAGGCATAGAACAATAATAACAACCACCGCAACCCAACCGCCGGCAGCGATAGCGGCAATAATACCTTTTACCGCCGCTATGATTGCTTTGACTGCGGCAACGGTGGCTTTGGCTGCGGCTTTAATCGTAGCGGCTGTTGCTTTGGCGGTGGCTTTTGCCGCCTGTGCCGCTTTCTGCGAAGCCTTAACTGTCGCCTGAGCTGTTTTCTGTGCCGCTTTTGCCGCTTGCTGACTGGTTTTTATCGCTGTCTTTGCAGTCTGTTCAGCCGTCTTAACTGATTTCTGTGCAGTTTTCGTTGCTTCTTTCCCGGCAAACTTAATGGTTTTCTTTCCGGAGGAAGTAGCCGACTGCTTAATGGTCTTTTCAGCCTTATCGACAGTCTTAATTGCAGAGCTTGTATTCTGCGAAGCCTGTTTTCTCAACAACTGCTCGGCTCGCTGTTGCTTAAAACGCTGAATACCGTCTTTTGCAGTGCGGATATTCTCTTTTGTGGTTTCAAGTCCTTTTCGTCCCGCTTTGTCAAACGCATAAGCACCATCGTGAACCACCTCGTCAATGCCGCTTTCCAGTTTATCGGAAGCATATTCCTCGGCAGAGCTGCTGTTGGCATTTACCGACCGCTCCGCCTTTTCTTTTGTTGCGATATACGCCTGCTTCATTCGTTGGGTTGCAACGGCAGCCTTATCTATGGTTCGTATCGTACCTTTTGCATTGTCTTTCGTTTTAATATCAGCCATACAATCCCTCCTTCCTATGCAGGCTGAACCACCTGTTGCGTTATTCGTTAATGAGCTTTGCCACTACAACAAGTCTGCCGTTTGTCCGGGAATACTCACAGGTGGAAAGGGTCAGGAGCTTGTCGCCGTATTTAGCGGTTACACCCGTATCGTAAAGTGACAGTTCCTTGCACTTCTCAACATAGGCTGTGAAATCCTCATCGGTCTCCGCATTGATAAAATGATAGTATTTGAAGCTGTCGGGGCTGTCCGTATATACTACGGTTTTGAACACGGCAATCACTTCGTAGGTCTGTCTGTCAGTCAACGTATCAAAGGACACCGTTTTGTGCTTTTCCCAAAAGTTCTTGTCCTTGAATTTCATAAGACCGGCGAACATCGAGCCATCGTTCATATGATGACCGTAGATAATGATATTGTCGCTTGGCAGCTCCATATCGCAGTTTTCCTGAACATAGGGACAGCCGTAGTCGGTGTACGCTTTATCAAAGCCGTGCTTCAGATAGAAGTTCGGGTTGTCCTTTGACTGCATAACGGGATAATTGATTTTTGTGTCCTCAATCTTTATCCAGCCGACCATATCGTTGTTTTGTAAATAAAGCTCCTGATACTCTGGGATAAAGGTCTTTTCTTTGGAGTAGTTCATCGGCTCTTGGGTATCTTCAGGCTCGGTCTCCACAACCTCAATCAGATTGTCGTACATTTCCGCCTGCTTTGCAGAGTCATAATAGTGCTTGATGAGAAAACCTGAACTGACGGCAAATACAATGCTGAAAGCACAGATTATGGCAATATAGATTTTGTTTTTCATAGGTGTTTCCTTTCTCATTTACAGAATAGGGCAAGGGTTATGCACCCTCGCCCGGTTTGGTTGTCATCAGCTTATACAGCTTCGTATTCTTCGGGAACTTATTTGCAAACGGTACAAGCGAACTGCCGACCTTAATCAGTCCGTGTCCTGCGTCAACATTCGTGATATACGAAAGCTGAAGGTCAGAAATGTTAAGGAGCTTTGCAAGCTCAATTCTGTCGGTTGACGCCTGATTGAGCATAATCAAAAACTCGCTGTTTGCAAGCATAGTTCTCGCCGTATGGCTCTGCAAAAGGTCGTCCACATTCTGCGTAATGCCAGTAGCATAAGCACCGTACTTTCTTACACGCTTCCAAAGAGTAAACAGGAAGTTTGCGGAGTATTCGTGCTGGAAAAGGAGATAGATTTCATCAATAAAGATGAATGTCTGCTTACCTTTAGCACGGTTCTGTGTAATACGGTTCAGAATAGAGTCGAGGACGACAAGCATACCGATAGGCATAAGCTGTTTGCCGAGGTCAAGAATGTCATAGCAGATAAGGCGGTTATCTGTATCCACATTGGTCGGCTTTGCAAAGGTATTCAAAGAACCGTGAGTAAACAACTCAATAGCAAGGGCGATTTCCTTTGCTTCCGGCTCGTCCTGTTTCAAAAGCTCCGCACGAAAATCCTGCAAGGTAGGAACAGTACCGGTATATCCTCTCTGCTGATAGTCTCTGTAAACGCTCGCCGTACAACGGTCGATGATAGATTTCTGCTTTGCTCCGAGGTTTGTGCCGCCGATAAGCTGTTCGCAGAGGGACATTATAAACTCGGATTTCAAAATAACCGGGTTTGCACCGTCGCCGTATTCTTTGTTCATATCCATTGCATTGATATGACTCGGAGAAGTTGCGGAAATATTGATGATTTCACCACCGAGAGCCTTTACAAGTTGCGAATACTCTCGCTCAGGGTCGATGATAATAACATCTGCGTTGGAGGAAAGAATGATGTTTTCAATCTCTCCCTTAGCCGCAAAGGATTTACCGCCGCCGGATACACCGAGGATAAAAGAGTTACCGTTGAGTAGCTGTCTGCGGTCGGCGATAATCATATTTTTGCTGATGACATTCTGACCGTAGTAAATGCCGTTTTCGTGGTAAATATCCTGAACCCTGAACGGGATAAATACTGCAAGGCTTTCTGTGGTAAGGGTTCTGAATGCGTCAATCTTGCGAGTTCCGAACGGCATAGCCGTATTCAGTCCGTCCATCTGCTGATATTTGAGAACGGCAAACTGGCACAAATGCTTTCTTGCAGTCGTAAGCAGAGCTTCGGTGTCGTTATCAAGCTGTTCTTTGGAGTCCGCAGTATGAACCATAGTGAGTACAGCGAACATCATTCGCTGATCACGAGTGGTGAGGTCATCAAGGAACTCTTTCATTTCCTTTTTCTGCTGTTCCATATCATAAGGAACGGTGGCGGAAAAGTTGTTGTTCTGATTCTGTTTTCTCTGCCAGTTGGTAATGTTCGTCTCAACACCGAGCAGTCTGCTCTCTGCTTCTCGCACGGCTTCATCGGTCGGAACGGGTACAATGTCAATGGACATCATAAGGTTGCGGTTCAGGTCGGTAAGCTCGGCTACCATACTGTCCTTGATATAGGAAGCGTACTCACGAAGAAAAAGGACTCTCCCGTAACGGTTTCCCATTTTGAAGTAGTCCTTTTCAAATTCCATTGTATCCGGGCAAACATAATCTTTGAAATCGTGTCCCTTTTTTCTCGTTTCCTTAATATTGAAGTGGTAGGCGGTTTCCTCACCGACACGGAAGAAATCGTGGACAATTCTCAGTCTCTCATCGGTTTCAAGCTCCACACATTTGCTTCCGAGTCTTGCAAAGTGGGCAATAAGGTCAGCGCCGACACGGGCAAAATAGGTTCTTGCGTCCTCTACGCTCTTTTTGTTGATAGAGATAGTAACATACTTATCCTGAACGATTGCATTTGCACCGGTTGCCTTGTCGAGAAGCATTTTGTTATATTCCTCTCGGTAAACATCAAGCTCATCGCCGGTTTCGGGGATAAGAATGGTTTTCTCAAAGTCAAGACGGTTAAGCCGTCTGTTGTTGATAGTCAGCTTTGTAGTAGCTCCGCTGTCAAGAGAGTTGAGAAGCTCGGAATATTCAAGGAACATCGCTTCCTTATCCTCACGGCTTGCTACGGCAAAGTTAATATCCGTGAACTTAAAGCTCTTGGAATACTTGTCCTTGCCTACACGGAAAATGCCGTCGTCATAAATTGCGGTAATGGGAATACAATCCTGTACGCCCTTTGGTACTACAAACTTTTCTTTGTCCTGCTTTAACAGGTTCGTAAGGGTTTTAATCATTGTTCTTGTATGCCTCCTTTTGCATAAAAAAATCGCCACTTAATTAAGTGACGATAAAAATTAGTGTTGTTAAGTTTTAATCCCAGTGCTTTCTTGAGTTATAAACATTGTTTACAGCTTCAATATAACAAATAAACGAAGAATGGTTATAGTCATTTGAGGTCAAATACTTGTTTTTTATTCTTTTGTACTGTTCTCTGACTAATGCCCATTTGCCTTTGCTTTTAATATAATCAGCCTTTTCTTTGAGTCGCCTTGAATTAGGTGCTTGATTCCAAAAATACTTATCATAATAAGAAAAGCCTGTTTTTTCGTGAATTAAGCGGTGATAATTGCCGTCAACATCCTCACAGACAATACAGACATCTATTGAAAAATCTGTATCATTGCCCTGAGTGAAACAGCGCTTCTCCGTAGTTAGTGATGATGTTGAATCTTCACAGTCATTCCATCCGTGTTTCCGAAGAACCGTATTAAAAGCCTTTCTGACACACTCCTTGATGTTTCTACAATCCTCCCAGTCATCTATTCTCGTGATTTCAAGGTTATAGTCCAAGTCAATAGGTCTGTTGGCATTTTGCATTATTAGATTTTTTGCACCGCTCCCCACAAGGTAGAATGAAGCACCAATGTCATATTCTTCTTTCAATGTGTGACAAAGGTCTTGCATTATATCTCCACAAAGAGAACGCATACGGCTCAGAAATTGTTTGTCATTTACATACTCGTACATAGTAAAACTCCTTTCTTCCCAAGCCGTCCATTCAGCTAATGCTAAATCATATTATTATAATTAAACAATGCTTACTTGTCAATCCCGAAAAACTGTTCAATTTTCCTTTTTGATTTTTTGTTTTTGTTCGATTGTCGATTTCATCAATTCGTAATAGGTGTTGGTGGAATGAAAAACCAGCTTTTTCGGCATAAGGAACTCGGACTTAATCCACGCCCATATAAATTTCTCAGCTGTCATTCCGTTGTATTTCACAAAGCCTAGAGCCGCAAAAGGGGCAGCTCCCAAAATGCACACCCACGATACGGTTTCTGTTCCAAGGTACGGTTTTAAGAGAAAGTAAAGTCCTACCGCTACCGCACAGGCGAGAACAGAAAAAATGAACTGTCTGAGCGACAGTCCAAAAAACATTGACTCTGTATAGTTTCGTATCTCTCGGTTAATTTTGACTTCCATCAAAAGCTCCTTTCTCTGCGATATGCCTGTTTTGCGTGACGGATTTCATCAGAGCAGACGCAGGCGTCCGCAAGGCAAATTACATTGCCGTTTTTCTTTCCTCCGTAGTACACACAATATTTGCAGTCGCAGTCGGCAGGCGTATAGCCCTGCCATCTATCGTTATTTTTCTTGTTTTTCTTCATCAGAGAACCTCCCGTTATAAGCCCATCATTTCACGGATAATTCGGTCGCTCATCTTTACTGCACCGACAAGCACAAGCATATTGAATACCAGTTCGCCGATATATGCCCATACCTGAGTAACGGCTGCTGCGTCAGGGTTTACTACCGGCGGCGTAGAAGCAAATAGGGAGAAGATGATACAAGCAAGTACAATTACTGCTCCCTCAAGCAAAACGGCACAATAGCTCTTTATAAAGCTCTTACCCACATTCTGCGACGGCTCTCCGGCAAAAGTGGAAAGCGGTATCGGAGCGAGAGCCGTGTACATATACAGCTTGAAAAATCGTCCGTACACCGTCATTATCATAATGAACGACAAGACCGTGATAAACAGTCCGCCGATAAGAGTAACCGCCCACAATGGGATACTCTCAAAAAATCCGCAGCTTTCAATGGTTGTTACCATTTCAGCAGGCAAGGTTGTTTGATTGGGCGTACCGAATCCCGCAGATGTCATTATGGTTGAAATCGTACCTTGTACGATGTCGAACAGGGCAAGCATAAGCTCCAGCCCGTAGGTAATCACACCTTTGGCAATGGCAAATCGAATGAACAGCTTTAATGCGTGTTCCGGTTTCTTTACATCGGTAAAACTGCCGCAGGTGCGAACCACACCGACAACAAAAAACAGAACAAGCAGGGCAAGACCGATAGCCTGAACTGCACCGTTGATATTCACCATTACCGACCAAATACTGCCGCCTTTGAACTGCTGCGGTGAAGTGGTTAGTAACTGCCATATTTCCGATAGCTTGCTGTTCCAAGTTTCAAGGGCATTTTCGAGGTTCTGAACCACCCAGTTATCACTCATCTGTTTGCACCTCCTTTAAGATTAGGGGCATACCTGAAACGCCAGGTATGCCCCGTTTGATAACTGTGTTCTTTTAGCCGGTAATAAGGGTCAGGATTTCCTTGGCAAAGGTGATGATGATACCTCCCGCAAGGGTCAGGAAGCCGTTGGCTCTCTGAGACGGGTCGTGAGACTTCAAAGAGAGACCGACCTGAACGATACCGAAGCCAAGCAGGATAAGACCGATGGCACGGATAAGTCCGAAGATGAAATCGGACAGATTGTTGACTACGGTAATCGGGTCGCTTGCGGCAAAAGCGGTAACGCTCATGCCGCAGACAAGAGTTGCTGCTGCGATTACGGCGCAGTAAGCACGGAAGCCTTTCTTAACCTTTCCGGTCATAGGCAGCTTCTGAGTAGTTTTCTTTTCGTTGTTCTTCTTAAAAATAGTCATTGTGTTTTCCTCCGTTAAAATAAGTTTTTATTTACTTCAAAATCCTCATCGGACAGAAGCTCGTAATTGGTTTCTCCGTAGCTTTCCTCCGGAAGTTCTTCCGGGTCAATAGAAAGAACGGAAATTGATGAGTGTTTGATGGTAACTTCGCCGTGCTTATAGGCAGAAGCCTTTCCATCGGTTGTAAGTGCCACATTCGGGTGCTTCAAGATGTCATACTTGAAATCCATAACGGGGCGTTCTCCACGAATAAACAGAATTGCATATTGGTTATCAAGCATACGAACTTCATCGGGGGTAAGAAGCTCTCGACCGCTAATCTGATAATTGGTGGAGTAGTTACCGCTTCGCCCGGTACTTTTTCCGAAAGTGTTGGTATCAATGGTTTCCTTGCCGAGAAGCTCGGACACATATTTGTGAGTGCTTTGCTCGTTACCGCCGAGATATAAAAACTCGTCGCAGTTGCCGACAATACTTTCCCATTGCTTTTCAAACAAGGCTTTTAACTGAGCCAAGTTCTGCAAGATAATACTTACCGACACTCCACGGGAACGCATAACCGACAGTATCTTGTCAAAGTCATCGGGCAGGCTCACATTTGCAAACTCGTCCATCAGGAAATGGACGGGAACGGGAAGCGAGCCACCGTGAATATGGTCGGCAGCATAAAACAACTGCTGAAAAAGCTGTGTGTAAAGGATAGATACCAAGAAGTTAAAGCTGGAATCGTTATCCGGTATCAAAGCGAACAGAGCGACCTTTTTCTCTCCGAGTGATGGGAGGTCAAGCTCGTCTGTGGTGGTTAAAGAAGCAAGACTTTCAAGGTTGAACTTTTCCAGTCTTGCCGCAAGGGTTATCTGTATGGACTTTAAGGTTTTCGCCGCACCCGAATGATAGGAACGGTAATACTTCAAAGCGATGTGGTCGGGATTTGACATTTCCAGTTCCGCAAACAGTTCATCAAGAGGAGAAGGTCTTGTGTCCTCCTCGTCCTCAATCGAACCGGCTCTGAGCATTTCCATTACCATTGCAAAGTTCTGTTCATCTTCGGGTGCTTCGTAATGAAGATAAAATACAAGTGCAAGCAGAAGCATTGAAGCCGAGGTGTCCCAAAAAGGGTCTTGTGCCTGACTGCCTTTCGGAGTGGTACTCTTAAAAAGGTTCGTCACGAGCTTTTGCACATCGTTGTCATTCTGCAAATAGACAAACGGGTTATAGCAATGGCTTTTCTCCATTGAAATCAAATCGAGAACACGAACTTCATAGCCTTTGCTTTCAAGCAGCTTTCCGGTGTCTCTGAGTATTTCGCCCTTTGGGTCAAGAATGACAAATGATGTGTTGCACTGCATAAGATTCGGCTTGCAGTAAAACCTTGTCTTACCGGCTCCCGAACCGCCGCACACAAGAGTGTTTAAGTTTCTTCGGTGCTTCTTCGCATTGAGTCCGATACAGACATTTTGCGTCATCAGCTTATTCTCTGAAGCCGGAGACTGTCTGTATTTTTTATTTACGGCTCTTGCGTTGCCCCATTTCGCAGAGCCGTGTTCTTCACGCCTTCGATAATTCTTCTGTGTCGAGAAGTAAATCCCGATACCCATTGCATAGCAGAGAAGCAAAACGAGGACAGTTTTTAGGCTGTCCTCGCATAGCTCAATATGAAATGGGTTGTTGAACGCTGTTAATAGGCTTGGCAGTATTTCCGGCAATCCTCCTTTTACAGAAGGTGCAATCAGAAGTGCCAGCCATACGACCGGGATAATACCGATGACGGAAAGAATAATAGCAGACTGCCTTTCGTTATCTCGATTCACAGGAGCGTTCCTTTTCGATAACTCTGAACTTTTTCTTTGGGGCAGTTCCGACCTTGATGATAAGGTCGTCCACCGCATCGGTAGATTTCCCTTCGTTCATCAAATCTGTTTTCTCATCGTTGAGAGAACGGATTATAATGCCGTGTTCATAATCGTCCAATGCGATATGATACATTTCTTCCTTCGCCATAGTCTCACCTTATCTTTCGTAGTCTTTGCTTCGTTCCTGCTTTTTCTTGTAAAGCTCATCGGAAACACGGGAGTGAATATCCGCCATCGCATTTCTCGTTTTGGAAAGCTCATAGCGAATGTCCTTCGGCTCTTTGCCGGCAAGCTTCTCAGGAATACGGTTGATAGCAAAATTCTGTGTATCGACGCCGTACTTCTTGCAAAGCATATAACCGATACATACCGCTTGAAAGCCCATATCCGCTCTGCTGTAACTGTCGCTGTTGATGGAGAGCTGTGCGTGGCCAAGTTCCTGTGCTACGCACTGAGCGACCGCAACGCTGTCTCCCACATCACGCTTCACATACAAGGTCTGCTCCTCGTTGTTGTAAAACGCCGCCATATTGGGATACGGAAGTTCATTTGTGGCTTCCACTTCAACCGGGGAAGAATCCAGCATAACGGTAATGAGAGCTTTCGGGTCACGGTTTACAGTAGGTGCAGGCGGTCTCTTGCCATTGGTCTGCGAAACATCAAAGACCTTTTTCACATTGTAGGAAATGCCGGTCGTACCGTCTCTCTTGGCATACTCGACAGGTTCAAGAATGGAAATGCTTTTCGCACCTTTCTGAATTTTCACATTGTCTTTGCTCCAGTCGTCAAAGTTTTTGAGCTGGCTTGCTTCGGGAAGCTGCTTGAAAATCAGAAGTGCGTTGACCGCAGAATATCGGTCAAGACGGCTCTGCGTATCAAGGAACGCTTTGAACTTCTCCGGGTCGGAAACGATAGCCTTTGCGGTTTCGTCCGCCATCTGATATACGGCTTCCTTTTCTGCCTTCATCTTATCGGCGTATTCCTCTTTGGAAAGTCTGTTTCTCTGCTGTCCTGCCTTAGCAGGGGTAAAATTGTTTGTCATTGTGATTACCTCTCTTTCACATTTTTGCTTTTGGGTTTCGGCTGCTGGTGTACGGTCTGTGCCGGGGCGTTCTTAACCTCCGGCTTTGATACCTCCGGCTCTTTGCGTTCTGCTTCTTTCTGCTGCTTGGACTGTGCCTTATATCGGTCGAGCTTTGCTTTCACCGACGGCTTTCTCTGTCTGTCGCTGACAGTACCCTTATCAGTTTGCATATCTACCGGCTCTGAGTTTTGCCTTGACGGAGGGTTTTTGTCCGTTTTGGCGACTGTGGGGTTTGACTGGGAGTACCCCTCTTTCTGAATAGGCTTTCTGACTGCTTCCTCTGTGATGATTTCGTTCTTGGATTTTGTCGGCTTGTCTTTTTCCAAAGCATCACGCTTTTCGACAGCCTTCTGAGACTCGGTAACAATAGCAGCCTTATCAACCTTGCCGAGTTCAAATCTCTCAACGATTCTCTGAATTTTGGAAGCGTCCTCAGCACGGGCGATAATATCAATCGGTACATTATCGCCCTTTGTGTTTTTATCCCTGAGTACGCAGTAGAGAACGCCGTAGCGTTTTGCCTGCTCGGTAAACTTCTTCAAGTCCTTGTTGGGGATAGAAAACACTTTCAGCTCCTTGCCCGATTTAATCATATTGGTAAGTCGAGCCTTGCCTTTTGTTTTTTGTTCCTGTTTGAGAACAGAGACTAAAAGAACGGCAATATTCTTTGCTGCCGCTCCGCTTAATTTTGCGGCTACTTCAAAGCCCTCAAGCGATAGCCTGACGACCTGTTCTGCCGCATCACCTCCGTTTGTCATTACGGTTCTGCTCCTTTCGTTCTTGTTTTTCTTCGTAAGCTCTTACCGTTTCAAGGTTGGCTTCAATGACCTTTGACCTTTCGGCTATGTCATCACAAAGACCGACCTCTTTTCGGAGAGTCCACAGCTTGCTCGTGATTGCCGTAATCTGCTCTTTGACATTTGATAGCTCATCGTCACTCAAATTTCTTCTTAACTGTTTTCGCAGGTGCGTTCTATCGTCAGTCAGGGATTTGATTTGCGACAATACGGACTCTTTATATGAGAAAAGCTGCTCGTCGGTAGAAATGTTCTCCCGTCCAAGCAGCCTTGTCTCCTGAGTGATTTTGTCCAGCTTCAGTAAATCTTCTTTCAAAAGATAGTGAAGCCTTGCGGTATTCTGTTTTTTATATTTCGGCAGATAACCGAGTTTATAGCAGTAATGCAGATACAGCCCATACAGTCCGCCGACCTTTTTGATTTTGTGTTCTCTTGTGGGCAATCGGTACTGTGTGACTCTTACCGTTTCCTTTACAAAAGGAACGATGAGAACCTTTTGATTTTCCGTCAGCCTACGCTTGATTGCGTCCTCGGTATAATTCTCTCCGAGGGATTTAAGTCGTATCGGCTTCTTGTATCCTTTCGGAACAATCGTCCAATACTTTCGGCTGTCGCTGAGACAATGCTCATAGCCCATCTGCGTCAGGATATAATCAAAGGTCTTTAAGTTAGTGCTGTGTGCAATCGCTTCATCAATGGCGTCACGGGTAATGGAGTATCGGCTCGGCATACCGGCTTGTTCCTGCTTGTAGTAATATGAGGATTGCTTACTGCGGTTCGGGTTCGGATTGTAATACAGTCCGTACTTTTCACAGAGACGGTCGGCAACCAAGCGGAACTTGAACCACGCTTTTTCGTCTCCCCATAATCGCTTACCGTCCACAAAGGAAACGGAATTGATTACATAGTGGCAGTGCAGGTGCTTTGTGTTCAGATGAGTAGTAACCACCACCTGAAATCTTTTGCCCCACACTTCGTTTGCAAATTCCATTCCGATTTTCTGTGCAAGCTCCGGGGAAATATCCTGTTCCTTAAAGCTCAGGTATCCGTGATAGGCTTGAATGCCATCGTCTTTGCCGTATGCTTTTTTCACAGACACAAACTGGTCTCTTGCGGTCGCCGGATTGCAGTTGATACCCTCAACGAAAAACTCACGCTCAGTTTTTTCTTCGTCCTTTGCATAGCTGAGAACATCACGGAGAGCCTGATACTGTTCCTCGGTGTAAATGTCTGTCGCAGTCTTTTCGGGATTGGCGGCATAGTCGATTACCTGACCGAGCCTTGATGTGACCGACCACAATTTACTTACTGCCATTTCATATCGCTCTTATCGGGTCTTAAAAAAGTACGCTCCACATCAGCCTGAAACTTGTGCCAACGCTCGGCTTCCTTTTTGAGCTGCGGTGCGTCAACAAATCCGAGGGAATTTGCTTTTACCGCAAGCTGATTGATGTTGTTCCCGATAGCAGATAACTCACGCATAACATCGTAAAATCTTTCGTCGGGCTTTTCTCTCGGCTCGTATCCTTTGAGAAGCAAACGGATAAGACCGCCTTCGGAAAGACACGCCCGCTTTGCTTTTTTCTGCAAATCCTGAGCTTCTGCCTTGTTCATCAGAATGTGCTTTTCAATGTTTCTCTTGCTCATTTTTATCGCTGTCCTTTCTGTTAATATAGTGCCTGTCCCGGTTTATCTGAAACAGGCACATTGTTGTTACTCCGAAAAAGCCGCCGATGATTAACCCGGCGGCAACCAATACTATCTCCCGCATTGCTTTACTCCTTTCTTGCTTGGGGTATTAGGGGCAACCCCTAACGAGTGTACCGTTTTGGACATTCCTGTCCATAAATGGTCTGCTCGCTAAGATTATGCAGACACTCAGGGTTGCCCCATAGATTGACTATTATCTCTCCATATCCTTGGAGACCGGCTTATACGGCTTTGCTTCAATACCGTCCAAAGACTTGTAAAATCTCTCCGGGTATTTGAACTTTTCCTCGTACTTACGAGCCAGTTCTTTCGGCATACTGAGAAACTTTTCCGACTCAATCGGTGCGTATGCAATGAAAAACTTGCCGGCAATAATGTCGAGCATTTCACGGTTGCTGTCGTCTTTCACATAACATTTTTCAATCTTCCAACCGTCCTTGCCGCCGTGTTCATCAGCCATATACGCTTCCAGTCGCACACATTTATCCGAGCCGTCAAGGGAAGAAGCATAGATAGAATATCCGCCCATACCCTCAATGAAAGCCTTATTGTTACTGCTGACAACATAGGTTCTTTGTTCTTCTGTGTAAGGCTTGTCAAAGCTGTCATCCGTAAAAACAATATATCCGGTCGTGTGGTTTCTTTCTTTTTCTGCCTGCCGGAAATGAGCTTTCAACTGCGGATAACTCATCTCAACATTTTCAGGCTCGGAATAAACAGCCCTGTTCAGAGGCATACCGTTCATCTTTCCTTCCTCGTTGCAGATGATGGCAACCTCGTCCTCAAAGGGCATATATTCTTCAATATCTCCCTCCACAAGAGACTGCATTGCTTCAAGGGTATCCTCGATTTCAATAAGTTTCGGATACCTGCCCGGCTCAACAAGAATGACGGAAATCTTCTCCGGTGCTTCGACCTTTTCAAAGGTATCCTCGTGAATATTCAAAGCAAGAGAGCTGCCGTTTTCCCAACTCATATGAATCTGTCCGGCGTCGTCAACGAACTTAACTGTTCCTTTTAGCCCATAGGGCATTTGACTTTCGCCAGCCATTTCAGTGAGTACAATCTGCGTACCCTCCGGGTACATTTCTCTGATTTCTTTTAGTTTCATCGTGCAAAACTCCTTTCGGTTTTATCCTTTATCCCTAAGCGTTTACAAAGAAAATCGTTGACATCTTTCCCGTATTGGGGAGGGTCGTCAACGACTTCATACTTATCTGAGAGAATAGTCTGCAACGCTTTGGTAGCTTTTCTTCCGGCAATATCATTGTCCAAATGAAGAACAATTCGCCTGATTGTTTTGTCCTTTTCAAGCAGCCTGCCGAGTGTAACAGGCACTTTCGAGTCCTCAATTTTCTGCTTTGGGGAATACACTCCCGCAAGAGAAACAAGGTTAAACTGTCGCCAGTCTTTGCCCTCCAGCTTCATCAAAGTTGCATAGGAAAGCAGGTCAATGGCACACTCAAAAAGATGAACCTCTCCGGTGTTTTCGGCAGTCAGGCGGAAAGAATATTGCTTTTTACTGCCGGTGCAGTCGCCCATAATCCTTGATTGGTTTGTTGCTCTGTAAGCGGCGTATTTAGGTTCTTTGTTCTCGTCATAGCCGATAAAAACAGCATTGTGATATGGGAGCGACTCAATGATTAGCTCCTGTTCCAAACAGTGGTTGATGATTTCATAATCAATCCCACGCCCGAAAAGGTAATCAAATACCACCTCGGTAGTGGGGCTTTTTTGGGGCAGAAGCAAAGGCTGTTCCTCATAGCTTTTGATATTTTTGCAAGTCGGAAAGCTGACTGAACCGTTTCCCATAATGGTCTGAACCGCCTGCACAAAATCCATTCCACGGACTTTGATAAGATAATCGAGGGCGGATTTGCCCCCGATACCTCTCGACCACCACATCCATTTTCCGTTGGAAATCTTCAAGCTGTCGTGGGTTCTTGTGGTGTAGGTGTTGCTTGAAAACTTGACAAGCTCGCCCGGTTCATACTCTCTGAGATAGGTTAATAAGTCCATTCGCTTGGCTTCTGTTATGACTTCCGGTGCTATATACGGCATAGGTATCACCGCCGTTCTACATCAGCAAATCGGCAACAGCTTTCTGTATCGGTTCGTTGATACTGAGCTTTGCAATGATGATAAGTATCTTGTCAACAGGGCAGCCGATGTCATTCCAAACAGTCCAAGCACCTCCCGCAAGGTCGTCGTTTTCATACAAAGCAATGATTTCTTCCGGCGAAAACACCGTTTCAATGCTCTGTCGAACCAACTCTCCGTAGAAAGAAAGCTTTGCATTTCTAAGAGCAAATTCTGCTTCCTTTGCGGGTGGTTTGCTTCTTTTCAATTCGAGATATGCTTTATCAAGTCTCCTGACCACAACCATCATCATTGCGTCAAAAGGGTTGATGATTGATTTCCTGCAAGGGCAGTTTTCTCTTTCCTTATCGGGTGTCATTTTATCGTTCATAGGTTTTCTCCTTTCGTGTCTTCGGCACTTCGCCCTCATCGGGTTCGCCGCCGACAATTTCGTTTTCTCGCTTATCCATATTGAGCAAGATATTCAGCTCGTCCAGTCGGGCAAGCTTTGTTTTCAATTCTTCCTCTTGGATAAATGGTTTTTGGACTTCTTTCTTTGCGGTTTCCAACTGATTTTTGGTGTTCTCAAGGTCATTTTCCGCAAGCGATAAGCTCTCGGCAAATCTCTCAATTCCGTTATCAAGACGGATAATATTGCCGTGTGCGTCATCGCCGAGAGGAACATTTCTGCTTGTCGCACCCTTCAGTCGAACCTCATAATTTCGCTCTGCGGTATTAAAAAGCAGCTCCGTTTCAAACCCTCGGTACTTGCCGAGAGGAATAGGGTCGGGGCTGTTCATCTGCTTACAGACTTCAATGATTGCTTTACCGGCGTCGGCTTTTTCGGAATAAAAAACACCCTTAACCTCCATACCGACAAAGCGGTCGTCCGTTGGTTTCGGGTGCTGTTTCGCAGTTTCTACATCTTGCTTCAAGCCTTCAATACGGTTTTCCAAAGCTGTAATTCTCTGCGGATAATATTTGATTATCTTATCCTCCAAAGCGTATTTTTCTGATAGAAAGTTGGATTTTAAGAGCTTCAGCTTTTGGACTTGAATATCCAAATCCATCTTTTCCTTAATATACGGATTGCCGGTGGCAAGCATTTTAATCTCTGCATAGGACAGGGCGGTTTCATCAATATCCTCGGCAGAACGCACCGGAGATTTGCTCGTCATAATCTGACTGGCGAATTTTTGCTTTCCCTCTACAAGCTGATAGAGATATGCGTCAAAGGTCTGCTCCGTTACATAGCGGTAAATATCTACATCAGGGTTTGAGTTGCCCTGACGGATAATTCGACCGGAACGCTGCTCCAAGTCTGACGGTCTCCACGGGCAATCGACATCGTGAAGTGCGATAAGTCTGTCCTGAACATTCGTGCCGGCTCCCATCTTCTGCGTAGAACCGAGAAGCACTCTGACCTCGCCTTTACGGGTCTTTTGGAACAGTTCTTTTTTCTTCACATCGGTATCTGCTTCGTGGATAAAGCGGACTTCGCTTTCGGGGACACCACGCTCTATGAGCTTTTTTCTGATATCGTTATACACCGAGAATGTGCCGTCATTCTTTGGCGTTGAGAGGTCGCAGAACACAAGCTGTGCCGATTTTTTATCGGCTGTTTCCTCCCAAATACGGTAGATGTTATCGACGCAGGCGTTGATTTTACTGCCCTCAAAATCAGGCAGCATATCGTTTAGCATACGCTGGTCAAGTGCCAGCTTTCTGCCGTCGTTTGTGATTTTGAGCATATTATCCACACTCGAATCCACACCGCCGCCACGGACTTTCTCGGCTCGTTCCGCAAGGGAAGCAACCATTTCTTTCTGCATTTCCGACGGCTTGACCGCAACATTGTGGAAGTGTGCTTCCGGCACAGGCAGCTCCAGCATATCCGCCGTCTTAATGTCGGCAACCTCCTTAAACATTGCCATAAGCTCCGGAAGGTTATAGAATTTTGCAAAGCGGGTTTTCGCTCTGTAACCCGTTCCCTCCGGGGTAAGCTCAACGGCTGTTACAGTCTCTCCGAAGGTACTTGCCCACGAGTCGAAGTGTTGCAAGTTGTTTTTCACAAGCGTGTTGTACTGCAAGTATCGCTGAATGGTATAGAGTTCCACCATACTGTTTGAGATAGGAGTACCGGTCGCAAATATCGTTCCTCGACCGCCTGTAAGCTCGTCAAGGTATCGGCACTTCATAAACAGGTCGGAGGATTTCTGTGCTTCCGTTTGAGCGATACCGCCCACATTACGCATTTTGGTGTAAAGATAGAGGTTCTTGTAATAATGGCTCTCGTCGATAAAGAGCCTGTCCACACCGAGTTCTTCAAAGGTAACAACATCATCCTTGCGGCTTTGGTCGTTGAGCTTTTCCAGCTTTTGTTTCACGGACTTTTTAGACTTTTCAAGCTGTTTTATGGAGAAATTTTCTCCACGGTTTCGCTTCAAATCCATAATACCGTCTGTCAGTTCTTCAAGCTGCTGCTCAAGAATTGCCCTCTGTCTTTCAATGGACATCGGTATTTTTTCAAACTGGGAATGACCGATGATTACTGCGTCATAATCTCCCGTAGCAATTCGACCGCAGAATTTTTTGCGGTTCTTGGTCTCAAAATCTCGCTTTGTCGCAACAAGAATATTCGCCGCCGGATAGAGCTGCAAGAACTCCGCCGCCCATTGTTCGGTTAAGTGATTCGGGACTACGAACAGCGACTTATTGCAAAGTCCGAGTCGTTTGGACTCCATAGCAGCCGCCACCATTTCAAAGGTCTTGCCCGCACCGACTGCGTGTGCCAACAGCGTATTGCCGCCGTACAGAATGTGTGCAACCGCATTTTTCTGATGTTCACGGAGTTCGATTTCCGGGTTCATACCGTTAAAAACAATGTGGCTTCCGTCGTACTCACGGGGTCTTATGCTGTTGAATTTTTCGTTATACATCTTCGTGAGTTTTTCTCGGCGGGTAGGGTCAGCCCATATCCAGTCCTGAAAGCCCTGCTTTATGAGTTCCTGCTTTGCCTGTGCGATTGCCGTCTCTTTTTTATTGAGAACGGCTTTCTTTTTGCCCTCGTCATCTTCGATATAGTCAAAGATACGGACATCTTTCAGGTTCAGGGTTTCCTCAATTATCTTATATGCGTTGATACGGGAAGTGCCGTATGTGCTATACGCTTTAACATTGGAACGGTCATAGCTCTTTCCCTCAATGTTCCATTCGCCGGTAAACTGAGAGTAGTGAACCTTGATATTCCACTGTGCATAGCGTGGCGTATCGAGAAACTCAAACATAAACTGTTGGAATATTTCGGGCGGTATCCAAGTCGCACCGAGCCTTACGGAAATCTCGCTTGCCGTCAAATCCTTTGGCTGCACCTTTTCAAGTGCCTGCACATTGGCGGTGTAATCTTCGGGATACAGAGTCGCAGACCTTTTTGCTGTTGCCAGCTTCTCACGAACATTGCCTGACAGATATTCGTCTGCCATCAGATACTTCGGCTCATAAGAATTACCGTACTCATAAAGGGGATTTAAGAAGATTACACCCTTTAGGTCAGAAAATAATTCCTCCTCGCTTATGCCGGACAACTCCATCATATATTCCATATCAATGGCTGCTTTTTCGCCCATAGAGACAGCGAGAGCCTCGTCTGCGGTGTCAACCTCCGTTACCGGCTTGTGCGGTTTAATCGTCCTTTTGAAGAACATATCCGCCTTGCGTTCCAGTTCGCCATCTTCGTTGATGACCTCAAGAGCAGAGAGCAGAGCATAGGAGCTGTCGTCGGAAAAAGCGGAAGTATTGGCACGGCTGTTAATCAGTCCGTACTTCTTTGTGAAGCTGTCATACAGAGTGTTCAGCTTTTCCTGTGCCTGTTTGATTTCGCTGTCGGGGTAATCCTCGGTTTGCAGTTCAATCAAGTTACGGACGCAATCTCTTATCCCAATCATACCCTTAATGCGGTTCTCAGCGGTTGCCGATACCTCTACCGGGGACATACGGGAGTTCTCTCGGAAATAGATTTTATCGTCCAAAATTGTGTAAGAGAAGTTCCTTACCGTAGGGTCTGCCGGGATAGAATTATCTTCTTCCTCCAGCTCGTCGGCAACCTCGTATTCGGAGATTTCTCCGTGAATGTTTGAGACTGCTTCGTTCAAAAGCTCCGAAAGGTCGGCATTTTCAAACGGTTCACAGGTTGCTTCCGGTCCGAAACGACCGCTTACCATTTTCATTTCGCCGAGTATCATTTCCGGGTGCTGAACAAAATATGAGTTCATCCTTATACCGTTTTCGTCGGTGTCAAGATGAACCCAATCCGGTTCAATATCTATGAGCCTGTCTCGCTTTTGCAAAAACAGAATATCGGATACAACCTCTGTTCCGGCATTGCCTTTGAAGGTGTCATTCGGAAGTCTGATTGCTCCGAGAAGCTCCGCCCTCTGTGCGATATATTTTCGGACATTGGAGTTTTCCTTGTCCATAGTTCCTTTGCTTGTCACAAGAGCCATCACACCGCCGGGTCGTAATTTATCAAGCGATTTTGCAAAGAAATAATCGTGGATTAAGAAGTTGTACTTGTCGTATCGTTTGTCGGAGACTTTGAAATCTCCGAAAGGCACATTGCCGATGACGCCGTCAAAGAAGCTGTCGGGGACATTTACTTCCTCAAAGCCCTGTGCCGCAATGGAAGATTTCTGATAAAGCTGCTGAGCGATACCGGCTGAAACGGTATCAAGCTCCACACCGTAAACCTTTGCGTTTTCCATTGACTCAGGCAGCATACCGATGAAGTTACCGATACCGCAGGACGGCTCAAGCAGGTTGCCCTCCTGAAATCCCATCTGTTCCAACACCTTATAAATGGCGGTTGATACTTCGGGCGGAGTGTAAAAGGCGGTCAAGGTGCTTTCTCTTGCCGACGCATATTCCTCCGGCGTCAGGATGTTTTTCAGCATTGCATACTCTGTATGCCAAGCTCCTGCTCGTTCGTCAAAGGCTTCGGGAATACCGCCCCAACCGACATATCTCGACAAGATTTTCTGCTCATCGGGTGTCGCAAAACGGTTTTCGCTTCGACAATCTTTCAAGACCTTAATCGCCGCATAGTTTCTGTGAAAACGCTCTTTCTTGTTCACTTCCTCAACCTGATTATTAGCAAGGTCAAAGTTGTGTCGCTCCGACATCGGAATATCCGGGTGGAGGTCAAAGCTCTTAACCTTTGACTTTTTCTTTTGCTCCCAAGCGGGAACAATCGGTTCAGGCTTTTTGTCGTAACCGTTGCCGATACGAACACCCTCGTTATACATTTCCTCATAACTGTCAAAACCGTTTTGAGTAGCAACGATTTCTCTGTAATCCTCAATCGGTACATTTCCGATGTTCGTTGCCACCATATCAGTTCTTTCAGCGTTTTCAATGAGTGCTTCCATTGTGGCGGAGGTACAGTCGGTCAAATCCGGTGTCCTGTGAAATTCTCGGTCTGCATCCAAAAACCATTCCGTACCTACATCGGCAAGCTCCTGATTTGCAATGCTGCCGAGATAATCAAAGAAATCCTCAGCCGAGTTATACTCCAGTGCAGCTTGCTGTATCTCGTCAAAAGAAAGCGTATTTGTAACATACTGACCTCCGGCATTGCTGTCGGGGTTATAGTACATCCAAATTACACTTTCATTGTCCCGGTCGATAAAGAAGGCGTCGTCATAACCGGTTTTCGGACTGAAATCCTGTACGGTTTTGGTATCGTTTTGAACTTCATTTTCGCCTGTAACGGCTTTTTCTTCCGCCGGTAATACACTGACCTTCAAGTGGTCGTTCATTGGATTTTCACGCACTTTTCGGTCAAATTCTTCCCTTGGAAGCTCCTTGTTGAAAAGGGGCATATCAAAGTCATAGAGCATTACACGGTTTTCGTCAAAGGATAAAATCTCATACTGAGAAGCCCCGATATACACGCTGTCGCCGAGATGATATTCATACTGTGCTTCCGTTTCGTCCACTTTGTTTTCAGGCTCAGGCGGTGCGGTAGAGAGTATCTCTCGGTTTTTTCTCTGCTCTGCAAGCTTGGCTCGCCGTTCTTCCTGCTTTTCAAGCCATTCCGGGTACTTTTCTTTTTCCTTTGGATTTAAGTATCTGTCCATTCGGATAAGGTCTCCGATACGCTTTTCCACCTGAGACCAAGAAAGTGTAATGTGCGGCTTGTCGCTTCCGATACCTTTTGAAATTGTGATACCTTTTCCGTCGTGCTGTTCGTCAATGCCTGCACCGATGATGACAGGATAAGAGCCGCCCCAGCCGTATTCGTTTTTCAAGAAGTCGGCGTTTTCCTTTACGGAAAGGCTCTTTTCAAACTGCTCATAGATACGCATTTTGCCCTCGGAAACTCCGCTTCCACGGGTCAATACAGCGTCTATGACTTCCTGAGAAAAAGTAAAGGCAGAGGTTTTTTGTTCCTCTGCCTGATTGCCCATTATGAGAGTCAACTGACCGTCCATAGACGGAAGCGGCTTCATTGTATCGGTCAATTCTCCCAAAAGTCTCATTGCTTCAAAATGCTGTGCGATAACGCCCCAGTCATAGAAGCTCTGAGCGGTTCTGTTTTCGTATTTGCCCTCCCACAAGTGGAGGACATTCTGAAATGTTTTGTAGCCCACAAGTCTGCCGTCGTTTAAGGTAAGCTGGGTGTAATCGTTGTTGAAAATACCCTTTATATATTCAGTACGGGTCGCATTATCCGTATTTCTCTCATAGAAGTCTTTGATTTCTTCCTTTGAAGCGGACAAATGCGGGGTAGTGCCGAGTATTTCTCGGATAGTATCATCGCCACCGAAAAACGGCAGGCTCTTGTCCTCGTGGTTTCTGTCGTAATACTCTAAGCGAATATTACCTGATTCTTCACGATTTCCTGTGCCGAGTTCCTGATGTTGTTCATCAGGCGAACCCATTTCATCATATCTTCCGCTTTCATCTGCTCGGTCAGTCCCGCTTTCTCTGCCATCTGCTTTACGAGAGTTTCCTCCAGTTCGCTCGCTCTCTGCTGAACCTCCGCCAAGTGACTGTTCATAATCCCTTTCGTCAGAAGATTGTAGTACAGGATTTTGTGATGTTCCTTCAGATAAGTTCTCCTCATCTGCGACCATCTGCCGAGAGTCACTTCCGTCTGCTCCGGCAATTTCAGGTTCGGAAGATTGTAGTCTCCCACCATCGTGTATGTGATTTCGCTCATCGCTTTGACTCCTTTCGTCTTTGATGTCTTTATTGTATTCGGATTGCCCCTGTTCATCAATTATGCGATTTTCCTTACTGAGCGTGCTGATTGTTCTGCTGACAGGAAGCAACGCCATTTCAGCAATGTCGCTTGTAGCAATACCCACCGCATTGAGAACTTCCTGTGAATTGAAGTTTGAAATCCCGACAAAGTCATCGGGAGAATAAACCTTGTCTGCGTCCAGTCCCAATCGTGCCATAACCATATATGATACGCTGTTTCTGACAAGCTCCAAATACAAGGCATTTGCTTCGTCGGCAGACAAATACTCAATATCGCTTCCTGCACCCAAACTCATAAAGTCGGAGATATAGTCTGCGATGTTGTCCTCGACGGCATTGGCAATGCTCTCTTTGACGACATTTTCAATACTCGTTGTATCGTTTACCGCACCGAAAGTGTTTTCAAGCGTTTCGATAACCTCTGCTTCATAATCGGGTCTCATCTCCCAAATAGGAACAGTGCGGGAATGTCGGCTTTCGTGGGTGTCCGATATATCAAAGTAATGAATCAGCCTTTGACGGCTTCTGTCTGCGTCCTCAAATACGGCAATACCCTTTGCTCCTCGGTTTACCCAACGACCGAAAGTACCGTTCCATCGTTCGATTTCAAGCACGGCTGTTGCATCGGGTCTTTGGGCATAAATGAGAAGCTGTTCATCAAATCGGAGCCTGAAATTCCTGCCTGCTGTTTTCAGAAACGATTGCCAGTTTACCGGATTGTCTGTAACTGCAAAACAGGTTCTTTCGTATAGCTCCGAAATCAGGTCAAATTTCCTTGCCACCTCGTCCGCACCTCCTTATCGTGTTTTTTCTTTGTCCTTTGCGGATTTCGTGTTTTCTTTTGCGGCTGGTTCTACGGTATGACCGTTTCTCTCGCAAAGCTCGGCAAATTCGCAGATATGGTAGAGATTTGTGCCGACCTCCAAATGGTAGTCATCAATATATCTGCAAGTCCTCTCCATTGTTTTGCCGTCGCCGAGCTTAATTGAGATTTTCTCTCCGTCCGCAATGCGAAACTGCTCCTGATAGTGCGGGTCGATAAATCGGATACCACGCTCGGCATTTTTCAAGTGGTTGTTCAGCCACTCTTTCTGATAGCAATAGCAGTACAGATTGTACTCTCCACGGTTGGGATTTAAACGCATAAGGTAGGAATATCGCTCGGTATCAACACGGACGCCGTAATGATTGCGGTCATCTTCGTAGCTGCTTTCGGGGTGTTCATAGCAGAATTTTGACATAGTGCTTCTGCCGCTTAAAAACTCGCCATCCCCGAAACGGTAGGAGTTTATCACCAAGTCAAATTCCTTTTTGAAATCGTCTGTCTTTAAGTCCTTTCTGAAATCGTTCCAAGTCGTCCAAAACTCGTTCCCGTTAGAACCGAAGTCGGCTCTCAAATATCCGATAAGACCGGTCTGCATAGAGAGCTGCTGACTTTGGCTGAAGGTGTATTTACGCTCTGCTTCGGTCAATACTCTGTAATCCATTTTCATCACCTCGCTTGTTCGTTTGGTTGTCTTTGCTTTGGAATAGAAAAGCCATATACCCCGGCAATGTCATCGCCGAGCCTTTTGGTAACTCGTGTGATGTCGGCTCTTGTAGCTTTTCCGTTGTAGATTTTATCTTGCAGATTTTCAATCTGCATATCGGTAACACCGTCTTTGAATACACGGTATAGATAATGGTTTGTTCCGTCGTGATGAACGGCATCGGCTCGAAGGTCGCCGTACTTATCCACATACCATTCGGTGTAATCGGTATCGGAGTAAAGGCAGTCCTTAATGTTGCCGGAATCAATCATCTTGTAACCCGCCACTCTGCCGTTCCATCTGCCGAGGTCGCCGATTACGATAATCGGCTGTGAAAGCTGAATATTGAGATTTACTCGTTCATCATATAGGTTTTCGGCATTTGATTTTACCATAATGTCGTAAAGCTCATCATCGGAATATCCGGGATACAGTTCCTCCAAAGACTCTCGCCAATCATCAAGGTCAAGGCTAATGTCGCTCCAAATGATATGACGGTCATTCTGTTCCTGCCTGCTCATCAGTGCCACCTCCCAAATAAGAGAACAGCTTATTGGCTTTGGTCTGCTTCTGAAGCTCGATAATCAGGCTCATATCCGGAATAGTGATACCCGGAATTTTCAAAATGCTCTCCATATCAAGCTGCTGCAATTTCTTTTCGGTATTGCAGCCTGCGTCAAACAGTTTCGTCAGAAGCTTTGTCTTTTGCTGAAAAGTAAATTTTTCCTTCATTGCTTTGTCCTCCTTATCGTTCTTTGTCTTTGTTTCGCTTCTTGTGTGAAAGCTCCTGTGCCTTTTCCTTTGCCCATTCAGGCAGACGCTCAGGCTTTACTTCGCCCATAACATCCATTCTTTCATATCGGGTGGATTTGCCGGTGTGAAGATTGGTACAAAACACGGCGCTTCCACGGCTGTTTGCCGACGCACCGAAACCACCTGTAACATATTAGAGCTGTCTGTCGGCTCTTTGAAATTCAGGTTTTAATACCTTTGGGTCAATGGCAATGATTGTGCCGTTGATGTCTTTGGAATAGTGGTCGGGGATACAGTCGGCTTCCGTTATGAGTGTGATTGGAATATCCAGTTTTTCGACCTGTTCCTTGAAAAGCTCCGCTTCATTTGCCACACGGCTACCGAAAAGGTGTACGATTTCGATATAGTCATCGCTCACCATACATTCCGAACACAGTTCAAACAGGTCGTTTCGCTCTGCAAAGCCGCACAAAAATTTATCGCCGTTTGTGCTTTGCTCATTGGAAGCCAAGATAACTTCCTTTTCGCCCACATTGACCGAGCAAAGAACAGTGTATTCACCGATTTTTCTTTTTCCCTCGTTCATATCCACACCTCAGCTTACTTCAATCACAATTCTGATGTTTCCGCAGTCGCAGCCACTGCACTGCCTTGACAGTTCGGGAAATAGGGATTGCACTCTCTGTCTTGCTCTGCGGATAGTCTCAAAGCACGGCAAGCCGTAGCCTTTATAGTTGTTGACTATATCTTCAAGCGACAAATCGCCGACTCTCATATAGCTGTATCGGTTGTAATAGCAAAGGATAAGCTGCATATCGTCATACCTCGTTTCGGGGCATTCTCTGAGTATTGCAAGCACCTTGCTGTCAACCGTCTTTTGCTTATTCATAATGCACCTCCGTAAAAGAACCGTGGGCGAAGTTTTCACTCCGCCCACTTTCGTGTTCCTTATTTCTTTCTGTTCTTAATCTGCAAGAAGATAAAGCCGCCGATAATAAAGGCGACCAATACAACTGCTACGATTGTTTTAGCGTCCATTACTCATTGTCCTCCTTCTTCTTTTTTCTGTACGCAATAATGGCTGTGCCTACAATGCCGAGGGCAGAAAGTCCCGCAAGTGCAGTCCACAAGCCGACATTGCTGTTGTCTCCGGTCTTTGGTGTATCTCTCAGCTCATTGTGCATTTCCACAACGGTAGTAGAACCGACCTTTACGGTTGCAATCTTATCCGCAGGAAGCACATAGGAAGCAGAAACACTATCCTGAACTTCGGAAATGGTGTAATCGCCGATACGAAGTCCCTCGATAATGATTTCGCCGTTCTTATCGGTCGTGAAGCTTCGGTCATAACCGTTTACTCCTGTAACTCTGAAAGTGAAGCCTTCAACCTTACCGTCAGAGGAAGTCTTAACGATTTTCAGGTTTCCTTTCATTGCCGTGTTAATAAAGCCGACGCCGGCTTTGTTTTCTACCTCGTAGGTGGTTTCATCTTTTTCAATGAAAACAGAGTACACACCCTTATCAAGCTCAAAGCCTTCCGGTGCTTTGGTTTCTCTTACAAGGTATTTTCCGTAAAGAATCTCCTTCATCTCGTAAATACCGGTAGAGGTTTCGGTAAGCAAACCAATAAGCTCGTCGCCGTCGTCCAATTTGCCGTCTCCGTTTACATCTTTGTAAACCTCAAAGGTCGCTCCTGTCAGCTTGTTGTCCGGGTAATCTTCATCGACCTTAGTCAACTTGATATTGCCGTGAACATACTCATTGACGATTTCAACCTCAATGACCTGACCGACCTCGGAGATTCTAACTTCATAAGAAGTTTCATCAAGCACAAAGCCCTTCGGCTGTTCGATTTCTCTTACAATCCAGTTTCCATACGGTACTTTGTCAAAAGAAAAGCTACCGTCATTTTCAGAGGTAGCAGTCATCAAAGCATTTTCTTTTGTAAATACGGTTTCATCAGCCTTAAACAGACCGATTACAGCACCTCCCAGTGCTTCGCCGTTTTCGGTAATTTTCTTACCGGATACAGAACCGTAAATGAGCTTGTTCTCAATCGCTTTTCCGTCGTTGACCGCAATCTCAACATTTGCGGTATCCTGACCGGCATAGCTGAAAGTAAACGGATATTTGCTGTCGGTAAGGATATAATGCTCATCGGTTGCAAGCTCTTTTACATAGTAGCTTCCGAAAGGAAGGTCGGTTTTGATAACAGCCTTGCCGTTTTCGGAAAGTGAGATAATCTCAATCAGACCGTCTGCCGGGATAGAAGTACCGCTTGCAGATACAAGTTCCTCTGCGGCAAAAAGTCCGAAGCTGATATTCTTCATTTCATCGCCGTTGCCGATATTGAAGATGTCGTTCTTTTCGATAGCCTTTTCAAGACTTACCGTAACCTTTTGTCTCTCGTTTACGAAGCTGGTTGCGGTTTCCGTCACGGCGACTTCCTGACCTGCGTAAGTCAGCTCGACCTCGTGAGCTTCCTTGTTGATAACCATACCCTCCGGTGCGGTTATTTCGACCACCGTATATCTGCCGAGGTAAAGCTCCTTGCTCTTGGCAAGTCCGTTTTCATCTGTGGTAACAGTATCTACGACCTCGCCCTTTGTGAAACGTACTGTACCGTCGGGAGTGATAATATCTTCTGCTGCGGTAATCTCATAAATCGCACCTGCAAGACCTTTCACTTCATAGACAGGCTGATAAATCACATCGGCATTTTCCTCTCCGGAGATATTTACCCCTGAGAATACCTCGCCGGTCTTTTCAATGCTGACAGTACCTTTCTGTGCCATATTAGGCTTATCTACCTTAATCACGGTAATACCACCCTCATCGGAAGAATGTTCCTCTGCCACATCAAAGTACACCGGTGTGCTGTCAAGCACATATCCGTAAGGAGCCTGAACCTCAACAAGAGAATATCCCTTGCCGTATTCCAGTTTCTCCGGTGTAACAAGCTGTCCGTTTGCATCGGTGTAGAAAATATCTATCGTTGTCGGAGTAGGATAAGTGAAGGTCATTGTTACCTGATTGCCGTCCGGGTCAAAGATTTTGAACCCAGCACCGGCATAAGGAATGTTTTTACCGCTTTCTGCGTCCACCTTAACCACCTTGATATAGCTTTCAAAGTTTGCGTTGTTGATGAGATAGCGGTAGGTCTGTCCGTTCTGAGAAATGAACACATCGAAGTCGTCCATTAACTCACGCCCCTCCCAACCGGAGGTCTGATGAACGGTATATACGCCGTAAGGCATATCCTTTGTCTGACCGAAGCCGTTTTCATCACAAACAATCACATCTCTTTCATCTTCTTCTGCTGAATCAAAGCTGCCGGAAGATTTCAGATAGATTTCAAAGGTTGCACCGTTTTCCGGTGTTTCAATCTTTGTTTCGCCGTCATCGGTGTGCTTGATAATGGCGATATTGCCTTTCATAACCTGTTCGGTAACATCATTTGCTGTCTGATTGTGTTCCACCGTATAAAGCTGCGGTTCAGCACCGACCTTATGGATTGCGGTATCAAGCAGATAGCCCTCGGACGGAGTGATTTCACGGATTGTCCAGTCATCATCACAGATATATTCCTTTGTGGTAAACTGACCGTTCTTATCCGTCACATACTTGTCCACAAGGGTTTCGCCTTTATAGATACCGTAAACTGCTCCGGCAAGGGTAGCGTCGCCCTGCGGTGTGCCTTCCTCTCGGTCGCTCTTTGTTACGGTTACGCTGAACTTTTTGAGAATGTTCGTGAAGTTTCTTGTGGTTACTTCTTTCCAGTTAATCGGTGCGGTCTGATTTGCAGGCACAACATAACGGATTGCGGTATCCACTTCCTCAATGGTGTATGGGGTAGTGCCGCTGATAAGCACATCATCAAAAGAAGCAACACCGTTCTTATCTGTCACGGCATACTCATCGACAGCAATACCGGAAAGAGATGTGCCGTAAAGATGGAAGGTAACGCCCTCAACCAAGTTATCCTCAGAAGATTTGATGACCCGAAGATTACCTCTTTTGAGAACATTATTGAAATTGACCTTTGACACCTGACCGGCAACAACAGTTACTCTGTGAACCTCCTGCGGAACATATTTGTCGATAGACTGTTCTGTTACCGTGTAAACACCGGGCATAAGGTTATCAAGCTGGAATTTACCGCCGTTTGCGGTAGTTACAGTCTGATTGACTCCGTTACCGCTGATGGTAAACTGAATGCCGTCAACCTTTCCGTCCTCACTTGTCTTTACAATCTGACAAGAGCCGTAGCTGACCTTCATTTTGACAAAGCCGCTGACAGGGTCGCTGACCTCCTGAGCGTAAGTGACAACATCCTGAATGCCGTTGCCATTCTGGTGGATACCATCAGACCATACGACCACACCTCTGCGGACACCGTTCTTTTTTGCGGCTGTGATAGTAAATTCCTTGCTCGGAGCTTTTTCCATTGAAACAGTCAATTTGTTTCCGCTGACAGAGAACGAAACGCCGTCTATGTTTGCCGAGAAGTTGTAGTTGCCAAGCACACCGTTTGTATCGGTGAGAGTTGCAACATACTTGCTTCCGTTCCATTCAAGCTCGTTTACCTTGGCAGAACCGCTTGACCTTGTGCAGAAGCTCGGAACTTTCGTATGGTTCTGAACGCTTGTTACCATACTGTTGTAGTAAGACAGGATTTTACTGCGAAGAGGGTGTGCTGAGCTTACACATTCAAGCACGGCATTGTACCCACCGGTAGAAACGTGATTAAAGCTTGCGTCTCTTTCTCCGACAATCGTTTCCCAAATCAAAATCTGAGTGGCATAAGCGTGTGCGATACAGTTGGCGTCGCTTTCATTCTGCGACTTCCAGCTTGTCGAAATACCTCCACGATAGCCGTACTGCAAGATACGACCGATAAGCAAGCGAATATCATCGCCGGAAATCGTACCGTTCGGGCTGATGTTATTGAAGAAATTCTCGCCTTTTTCGGTGAGAGTATCGCCAGTCCGCTGTCCTGTACCCGGTTCAATACAGTAGGCGATATTGCCCGAATACGAACCCATTGCACGAAGTCCCGTATATTTCGTGGACAAGCCTTTCCAACCGTTCATATAGTTGAGATTGCCGTGTCCCCATTCGCCGTTGTTATTGGTATCTCCGCTTCGGGGATAATCGACGAGGTACACATCGGCTTTTTCTCCTACGGCTGCAAAGGCTGTCGTTGCCCCAATGCCCATAAAAGCAGTAAGGCTCATAACCGCCGCCAACACAAGCGAGACGGCTTTCTTGAATTTTGTTTTAACCATTGCGTTTTCCTCCTTGAAATGCAAAAACGCACCGATGTTACTCAGTGCGTCCGCTTAAAATTTATTTTGTTTTAGCAGTAGCCGATATAGATGTTGTACTCCGTATCGGATAGCTTTTCTGTCCATATCCACACAGCGATAAAGCCTTCGCTGTTCTTGTATCGGTTCAGTCTGCTTTCAATATCAGACTTGATACCGCTTCGGTTAGGATTTGCAGATATGGGATTGTCCCAACATTCTGTCGCCGTGCTGTCAAGAGAAAGCCCTATGCTCACCGCATACTCTTTTGCGTAACTTACATAAGGGCTGACATCAAATGTCTGCTTGGGCGGCTCTGTCGGTTTCGGTTCTGCCGGCTTTTCAGTCGGTTTTTCAACCGGCTTTTGTTCGGCAGTTGTCTGTTCTTTTGGCTGTTCCGTTTGTTTTTCGGGCTCAGCCTGCGTGGTTGTCTGCTTCGGTGGCTCTGCCTTTGGCTTTTCGGTTGCAGGAGTATCAGCCGTTTTTTCTTCCGCCGATTTTGTCTGTACCGTCGTAACCGTCTGACTTTCAGCGGTTGATTTGCTTTCTTCTGCCGTAATCGGTGTTTCCTCCTGAACTGCCGTGCTTTCCGGTTCTTCTGCCGTATCTTCCTGAGAATTTGTTTCGGTATTACCAGCCGGAAAAGAAGTCTCCGTTTTCGTTATCTCCTGTGCAGCTTCTTTGGCTGTGTTACCATTACAACCTACGAGGAAAATCATCAGGCAGGCAAGAACACAAGGTATCAGCCTGTTTTTCATATCCATCGCTCCTTTCTGCTTTAATCGTAATCAAAACCGGTCAAAACATCAAAGGTGCGATTGGCTGAACTTTTTATCGTAGCAGACATTTTGCTTTTGCTCCAAATGTGCGAACCCTTTTATAGACAGCTATATGTTATTAGAGATAGATATACTCAAGGGAGATAGAGTATATTTTTTCAGCAGGTTAATAGCCGGTATATATAGGGGTTAGAGTGTGAGAAAGGGGGAAGGCTATCGGCTGTCACGGTCGGCTCTGCTTCGCAGAAACTTGTTGTAATGCTCCAATGCCTTGCACACAAAATCCTCCGTTTGGCTTATGGGAATGTTCTTCGGGATAAGCTGTCGAACCCTGTCGCCCCTCAAAACAATTTTCTCCCTTTGGTTTGGTTTTTCCTCCGACATAATCGCTTGGATTGCTTCGGTTGTGAGCTTGCCCTCCTCAAAGAACTTTCGCATACGGATTGTTTGGTCGTGGGACGGGGTTGCGTCGTTCAGGTCGATTTCATCAACCACATCACGCTGACTGTCCTCATCGAGAAAAGACAATTCAACCGCCGGTCGCATTTTAATTCGCCCCTCGTCAACATAATCCAAAAGTTCGGGAACAAGGTTTGTAAGGCGAATATAACGCTGAATTTGCGTTTGGCTTTCGCCACTTTGAGTTGCAAGTTCTTCCCTTGAAAAATTTTGTCCCACTGGGACTAAATTATCTTTGCTCGGTCTGCCCGCTTGCCTTTTCATCGCTTCCAAACGCATTTTGTAGGCATAGGCTTTTTCAGAGGGAAGTATCTGCGACCTTTGATAGTTACTCTCAACCATTAAAATTGTGGCTTCGTCTCGGTTCAGCTCAACAACTTCACATCGGAGCGTATCAAACCCGGCAAGCTCACAGGCTCGCTTTCGTCTGTGTCCTGAAATGAGTTCGTATCTGCCGTCCTCTTTCTGCCTTACCGTCGCCGGAGTAATAACCCCTCGTTCCTTAATACTCTCAATGAGCTGTGCCATATCCTCGTCATCACGCACCTTAAAAGGGTGGTCGGGGAAATCGTCAATCTCAGTCAAGGGAATATCTCGGATTTTGGAAAGCTTTTCTTCATCTCTCTGTTCCTGCGTTGAAAATAAGTCATCGAGCTTCGTGAGAGTGAAGTCGCTCTTTCTTCCTGCCATCGGCTAACACCTCCTTTGTAAATTCGGTGTACGCTTTTGACACCGTGCTGCCCGGTTCGTAGGCAAAAATGCTCTTGCCTTTGGAAGAAGTCTCTGCGGCTTTTACGGCAATCGGGATATATGTTCGATACATCATAATTTGACTACCGAAGTTCTCTCTCAGAGCTTCTACCGTGCTTTTGGCGAGGTTGGTACGGCTATCCACCAAAGTGAGAAGCATACCGTCAATCTTTAAGTTCGGATTGATACGCTTCTTAACTCTTGAAATGGTCTGAACAAGCTGCGTCATTCCTTTTGCCGGTAAATACTGAGCCTGAACAGGAATAATAACGCTGTCTGCCGCAGATAGAGCATTGATTGTTACCATTCCGAGGGAAGGCATACAATCTATAAGGATATAGTCGTATTTGTCCTTCACTTCGCTGAGATAGTTTCTCAATGCCGTCTCTCTGCTCATTGCGTTGACAAGGTTAAACTCCATTGCTGAAAGCTCAAGGTTTGCCGGAACAAGGTCAACACCTTCGTCGTGGTGCAGAATACCGACCGTAGGGTCATTCATCGTTTCGTTTATGACATCTGTGAGTTTCGTTGCAAGCGTGATACCCAAGTTGTCTGTATCCTGCCAGCCGAGACAAGTGGTTAAGTCGCCCTGTGGGTCTGCGTCTATGAGCAACACTTTCTTTCCCTGCATTGCAAGACCGACACCGAGGTTTACCGTAGTGGTCGTCTTTCCAACTCCGCCTTTTTGATTGCATATGGCAATCGTTTTGCAGTTCGACACTTTGTGCGTCCTCCTTTCGTAAAATTCATAGCCATCGCAGTATGGCTATGTACTTGACCGGCTCATTTCCTAACCGGTCGGGCAATATTTGTTCTCAACACCCCTTGCCGAGCAAAAAGCTCACGGGAAGTCACTAAGGAACAGACTGCTAATCTGTATCATAGGAATTTCACCTCTGCCGGGTACTCCGCCAGCTCCGTAGAGAAGTATCATTATCCTTCTGACTGTCGTCGCCGTAACAGGGGCAACCTATTACTTATACCGGGAGTTCTCGCTGTTCTGCAATGCAGAAGTCTCGGCGTACCCGATAAGGTGGCTAAAATCATCAGAAATAAAGTCTTAGTGAATGATTTATTCAGTTGTCAAAGTACAAGCGAAAGGGCTGACCTTTTCGTGGTTCGGAATTAACCCCTTCACTCATTTGGACAAAGGGGGTCAAAATGCACACCCAAAATCACCCCTTTTTCAAAAATTTCTTGAAAATATTTTTTTAGAAACAAAAAAGCCGCCTTTCTCACTGTTACCAGCGAAAAAGACGGCGGGTAGAAATTTTCATAATTCTGATGTATAATAGGAAATTAAGAGAAAGACAAATTTGAATTTGACGGAGAGATAGTATGGCTATTATTAAAAACGAAATACCGATTTTGGAGTTTGATACAGAGCAGACAGCAGTTCTTAATCCCACTCATGAAAATCTTGGTTTGAACTTACCCAAGAAATGTGTGTTCGCATTTCTTGGTGCTTACATAGATGAATATGCCAGTAAAAGTGATACCAAACAGGTATCCACTTTTGAGAGTGCAACGAAGCATTATCCCATTTACATCACCAAATACAAGGGTGAGGACATTGTGCTTTGTCAAGCACCCGTTGGTGCGGCAGCAGCCACACAGATACTTGATTGGCTGATTGGTTATGGTGTAAGAGAGGTAATCTCGGCAGGTAGTTGCGGTGCTCTGGAAAAGTTCCCCGAAAGTACATTCCTCGTACCAAACAAGGCTCTGCGTGATGAGGGAACATCTTATCACTATGCGCCCCCTTCTCGATTTGTGGAAATCAGCGAGAAGGCAAGAAAAGCAATTGAAGAAACCATTCTTGAGCATAGTATGAAATATCAGGAGGTTATAACCTGGTCAACGGATGGATTTTTCCGTGAAACCAAAGAAAAGGTGGCTTATCGCAAAAGTGAAGGCTGTGCAGTTGTAGAAATGGAATGTTCTGCTCTGGCGGCCTGTGCTGATTTCAGAGGGGCAACCTGGGGTATGATACTTTATACCGCAGACAGTCTTGCAGATGTTGACAAATACGACGAAAGAAACTGGGGCGGTAATGCATACGAATATGCACTTACGCTCTGCCTTGATGCGGTTATCAAATTATAAGAACAGTTAGAATCAATCTTTTTTTTGTGATATAATTTTATTGAGGTGAATGAAATGAGGACTGAAAAAGAAATATACGATTTAGTTTTGAATTTTGCTTTTCAAGATGAGAGAATTAGAATTGTAACTCTTGAGGGGTCTCGCACTAATGTTAATATACCAAAAGACAATCTTCAAGATTATGATATTACTTTTTTTGTTATAGATATGGGAGAATTTTTGAAAAGCGATGACTGGCTTAGTGTTTTTGGTAACAGAATTATGATGCAAAAACCTGAAGATATGGAATTATTTCCTCCAGAAGAAAAAGGATTTTCTTATATAATGCTTTTTGATGATGGTGTAAAGATTGATTTAACTTTGTTACCTGTTTCAATGCTTGAGGAGTATCTTACTCGCGATAAACTTGTAAAAATCATGTTAGATAAAGATAATATGATTAAAACAGAAATAGTTCCCACAGATGAAGATTATTACATTAAGTGTCCAACAGAAAGAAAGTTTGATGACTGTTGTAACGAATTTTGGAATGTTGCAACATATGTATCCAAGGGCTTACTTCGTGGTGAAATACTATTTGCAATAGACCATATGAATGAAGTATTACGTCATGAGCTTCTTAGGATGATTAGTTGGTATGTCGGTACTGAAAAAGGATTTAATTTCAGTTTGGGTAAAAACTATAAATTTTTAGATAAGCATATTTCAAAAGAATTGTGGGATAACTTACTAAATACATATTCAATGAGTTCGTATGAAGAAATGTGGAAATCGTTTGATTTGTGTCTATGTTTGTTCAAAAAAATATCTAAAAAAGTGGCAGATTCACTTGGTTATAATTATCCTGATTATGATGAAAACGTTACAAAATATTTGGAAACACAAAAGAGAATTTCAAATAAATATCTTTATGGTAATAGGTATTGACAAATTCCAATTTGTCGAACTTACTCTAAATTGGCAAAGACCGCTTACATCGTGTAGGCGGTCTCTTTTCGTGTTCAGATATATTTGATTTTGAACTTTCTTCTCTTGGCTGAAAGCACCTTATAAAGAATATCATCTACTGCATCGGTGCATCTGCCTTGTGCTGTCAGGCTGTTCTTCAAACGAATAAGTGATTGTATCAATCTGCTATATTCGTCATCATTTAGATAGATATGGAACTTTTCTTCTCTCATAGTCGTTTCCTCCATTCATCGAATCTTCTTTTGATTACCGAAACATCTACTTCGACATCAGAATAAATAAAGATATGTACGCTTTTGAAAACTGCTTTTACTCTGTCGGCATACTCCGTTTCCGTTTCGGTTGTCTTAAAAGGGAGTTTTACGAGTTTTATATTTCGCTGCTTGCAAAGGTGGCTTTTGAGAACCTCCATATGTTCTGAGCCGTTCGTAAATTCTATCGCCAGCTTTTCTGACGGAATGTAGGTTTCAAGTGGTATTCCTAATAGTTTATCCGAACCGAGCTGCACCTTTAGTCCTTTTTGCTTTGCGTAATAGGCAACAGCCAAGCCGGGGAATACGGAGCGATATTCGCTTTCGCATACGTCGCATTTTCCTTCAAGAATTGTTCTGTCGCTGATTTTTGCTTTCCAAGAGTGTCCGAGTGAACATTTCCACCACACACTTTTCATCGACTTTCTTGATACTTGTGTCGGGAGCAGAGAGTTTTTTTCATAATCCCATTCAGCAAGCAGTTTCCTGTCCGTTGTGGCTAAATCATTGTACCCTGCAAGAACCGCTCTGTCCGCACAGACCGGGCATACCGTTCCTTTTACACGGGCATTTATTACGGACTTCCACTCATTGCCGCAGGTCTTACACTTCCACCAAACATTGCGTCTTGATTTTGCGTTTACCTCATCAGGTAATAGAGGATAATTTCTTTCTGACCACTCAGCCGCAAGGTCAGGGTGCGTAGTCGCCAAGTCATTAAATCCTTTGAGCAATGTATATCCACTACAATACGGACATCTGCTCCCACCGGAACGGGTTGAAATAAGAGTGTACCACTCGTTTCCGCAATCTCTGCATTTCCACCAAGCCTTACTGTTTGCAAAGGCTGTTACCATTGTAGGCTGCAACGGAAGATTTCTGTCAGACCATTCAGCAGCAATATCAGGATACTGTGAAGCAAGGTCATTGAATCCTGCAAGGACTTTATTATGTGAGCAGTATGGACAGCCTGTGCCGTTTACCGTTCTGCTTTTAACGCTTGCTTCCCATTCGTGTCCGTGTTTGCATTTCCAAATAATCTTCTTATGAGAAGCGACAGATACCTCGGTAGGCTTTAATTTGTTCTTTTCAGACCACTCCTGAGCCAACAGGGGCTTCAATGTGGCTAAATCATTGATACCCTCTATTACTCTCGCTCCTGAGCATATCGGGCATTTCTCGCCCTTTGAACGAGCTTTAACGCTCGTTTCCCATTCGTGTCCGCAAGCGCCTTTCCACCACACTCTTTTATTTGAACCGAAGGTTATCTTATCAGGCGTCAGCGGTAAATTCCTCTCTGACCATTCAGGAATTAGCTCCGGGTGAACGCTTGCTAAACTGTTGCTCATAGTATAACCACCCCTTCCTCTGTGATTATCCTCATTATATTGAGAAAAACAGGATTGGTGTAGTTTGCGATGTAGTCCGAAAACTATGAGAAATGAAAGAAGCTCCTGAGAAGCAGTAACTTCTCAGGAGCTGTGTGAAACTTAAAATTATGCGATTTTTTAGTCTCTGCACCGTTTTTAGCACCGATTGGTGTAAATTTGGTGTAAAGAGGTAAATTTATTCGGTTTAGAAAGTCCCGAAACCCGCATAAACACTGGGTTTTTTCGACTTTTACTTGTCAATAGGCTTCATTGTCGGGAAGAGAATCACATCCCGGATGGAGTCGGAATTGGTCAGCAGCATGACGCAGCGATCAATGCCGATACCCATGCCGCCCGTGGGAGGCAGTCCGTACTCCAGGGCGTTGATATAGTCGTCGTCCATCATGCCGGCCTCGTCGTCTCCCGCCTCCCGCAGGGCGATCTCATGCTCAAAGCGGCCCTTCTGGTCAATGGGGTCGTTGAGCTCGGAGAAGGCGTTTCCGAACTCGGAGTGGTTGATAAAAAACTCGAACCGCTCGGTGAGGCGGGGATCGCTGGGAGACCGCTTGGTCAGGGGCGAGACCTCCACCGGATACATGGTAATAAAGGTGGGCTGGATGAGGTTCTCCTCCACCCGCTGGTCAAAGCACTCGTACAGCGCCCGGCCCCAGGTCTGCTCCACGCCGTCCATGTCGATGCCCTTGGCCCGGGCAGCGGCCACGGCCTCTGCGTCGTCGGAGATCGCCATAAAGTCGATCCCCACGTATTTCTGGACCGCCTCGGCCATGGTCAGCCGGGGCCAGCCGGGGGTCAGGTCGATCTTGGTGCCCAGCCACTCCACCTCATAGGTGCCCAGAATCTCCTTGGCCGCGGAGGACAAAATACCCTCAGCGATGTCCATCATGTCGTGGAAGTCGGCATAGGCCTCGTAGAGCTCAATGGAAGTAAACTCCGGGTTGTGCTTGGGGTCCATGCCCTCGTTGCGGAAGATGCGGCCGATCTCGTATACGCGCTCAAAGCCGCCCACCACCAGCCGCTTCAGGTGCAGCTCGGTGGCGATGCGCATATACATATCAATGTCCAGGGTGTTGTGGTGGGTGATGAAGGGCCGGGCGGTCGCGCCGCCGGAGATGGTGTTGAGGACGGGGGTCTCCACCTCCAGGTAATCCCGGGCATCCAGATAGGACCGGACGTGCTTGATGAACTTGGTGCGGATCTCAAAGGCCCGGCGCACATCCTCGTTCATGATGAGGTCCACGTACCGCTGGCGGTAGCGGGTCTCCTTGTCGGTCAGGCCGTGGAACTTCTCAGGCAGGGGGCGCAGGGACTTGGACAGGAGAGTGACGGCATGGGCCTTGACGGAAATCTCGCCCCGCTTGGTCTTGAAGACCTCGCCTTCCACGCCCACGATATCGCCGATGTCCAGCTTTTTGAACTTGGCGAAGGCCTCCTCGCCCAACTCGTCGATACGGACGTAGAGCTGGATGCGGCCCTTGCCGTCCTGCATATCGCAGAATACGGCCTTACCCATGCCGCGTTTGGACATGAGACGGCCGGCCACGGAGACCGTTTTGCCCTCCATGACCTCAAAGTCCGCCTTGATGTCGGCGCTATGGGCGGTGACGTGGTACTTGGTGATCTGGAAGGGGTCCTGACCGGCGTTCTGAAGCTCCTTGAGCTTGGCGCGGCGGATCTGCAGCAGTTCGGAAAGGGACTGCTCTTCCTGGGGGGCGGGGGCATTCTTCTGTTCAGCCATGTTCGATTTCTCCTTTGTAGGGGGTTCAAATCCCGGCAGAGCCGGGCCTTTTACGCCTTTTGAATGTCCAGCACCTTATAGTGCAGGTTGCCGGCGGGGGCCTCCACCAGGACCTCTTCCCCCACCTCTTTGCCCAGCAGGGCCCGGCCGAAGGGGGAGTCCTCCGAGATCCGGCCGTTCATCGGGTCGGCCTCCTGGGAACCCACCACCTCATAGGTCTCCTGCTCGTCAAACTCCAGGTCCAGCACGGTGATCCTGGAGCCCAGACGGACGGCGTTGTGGTCGTTCTCGTCCTCCTCGATCACCACACAGTTGGCCAAAATCTCCTCCACCTCGGCAATCCGGGAGTAGAGCTTACCCTGTTCGTTTTTGGCCTCGTCATATTCACTGTTCTCGCTCAGATCGCCGAAGGAGCGGGCCTCCTTGATCTGGTCGGCTACCTCTTTTTCGCGGACGGTCTTGAGGTAAGTGAGCTCGTCCTGAAGCTCCTTCAAACGCTCTGCGCTGAGTTTATATTCCTTTGCCATGACCGCTGCATCCTTTCTGTTTCTCAACTGGAATAAAGAAGGAGCCATCTAAATGGCTCTCTGCAAGGGCTGTCTTATCTTCTATTATATAAAGGTATAGATCCCGTCTATTTTGCATTATCCAGTATTATATGTAGTTTGAGCCGGTCTGTCAAGTCCCAGAACAGGAAATCACATCCAGCCGTTCGCAGCTCAGACGCCCCGTTTCCCACAGCACGGCCAGTATGGGCAGCCGGTCGCAGTCCGCCGGGAGCTCCTGCCCCGCCGGAGTCAGCATAAAACCGGCCAGGTCCGGCTCGGCCCCATAGAGCCGGAACACCGTCTGTCCGCCGCCGCCGGCCTCTCCGAAGTGGAGGGCCACGTCCGGGCGCAGGCTCCGGCTCTCCTCCACGGCGGGGACGCCGAACTCCCGGCGCAGTTCGGCGCGCAGGGCGTCGCCGCCCCCCGGCGCGGTAACCACCACCCGGCGCACCACCGGGCACAGCTCCAGGGCAGTCAGGCGCAGGGCCCGGGTGACCCGCTGGGCGCGCAGCGCCACGGTGGACTCCGAGGCCCGAAGCCCCCGCTCCCGCAGGGCTGCCTGTGCCAGTCTGGCCCCCATGGCCTGGCACAGCCCGGCGGTCTCCACCGGCTCCAGGCCCTGCGAGCGCAGCAGGGGCCAGTCCCCGAATCCCGGCGGCGCCACCACCCGCCGTATCCCCTGCCCGGCCAGCAGCCTGGCCGCTTTTTTCAGGCGCCGGGGCCGGACCGGCGCGGGCACCTCCGCCCGCAGCAAAGTCAATCCCAGTATCTCCTCCCGGACCAGGCGCACCCGCCAGCCCCGCTTTTCCAGACAACAGATCCGTCCAAACATGGTCTCACCTCGAAAGAGGATATGCGCTTCCAGGCAGAATATGAGACCGGACGGCGTTTTACACGTTCTTTTCCTGCCTTCACCGGGATTTGACGGTTTTTTACCCGGGACTGGTAGCGTCTTTTGTTCCATTCTTTTAAGATAAAGCCTGTAGAATGAACCGCAGCGTGCATCTGATTTTGGATTTTGGAGGAAAGAAGCATGAATTTCAAGCGTTCCCTGTCCCTCACGCTGGCCGCCCTGTCCCTCACCGGGACCCTGGCCGCCTGCAGCGCCAACGCCTCGGCTCCGCAGAGCCAGCCGCCGGCCGTACCCGCCGTCTCCCCCCTGGCCAGTGTCCAGACCCAAGAAGCCAAGATCCCCAAGTATGTCTTTCTGTTCATCGGCGACGGCATGAGCTACCCTCAGTTCCAGGCCGCCTCCGACTATCTGGGCGCTCTGGCCGACACCGGCAGTGATGACATTCTAGACGGCAATGTGCCCCTTACCTTCATGAATTTCCCCGTGGCCGGTTCTGCCGTCACCTATGACTCCAGCTCCTTCTGTCCCGACTCCGCCTCCACCGCCACCTCCCTCTCCACCGGCTATAAGACCTATTCCGGCACCATCAATATGGACGAGACCGCCACCGTGTCCTATGAGACCATCTCCGAAAAGCTCCACGCGCAGCTCGGCTGGAAGGTTGGCGTCATCTCCTCCGTCAACCTGAACCACGCCACCCCCGCCGCCTTTTACGCCCATCAGGCCAAGCGCTCCAACTACTACGAGATCGGCCAGGAGCTGGTGGCCTCCAATTTCGAGTATTTTGCCGGCGGCGGCCTGCTGAAGCCCACCGGCCCCGACAAGGACAAGACCAGCCTCTACGACCTGGCTGCCGACGCCGGCTACAAGGTGGTCATGACCCAGGCGGAGGCCGAGGCCGTCACCTCCGCCGACGGCAAGGTCCTCATCATTGACGAGCATCTGGCTGATTCCGATGCCTTTGCCTACGAAAACGACCGGGCCGACGGCAACTGGGCCCTCTCCGACTACGTCAAGAAGGGCATTGAGGTCCTGGACAACGACACCGGCTTCTTCCTGATGGTAGAGGGCGGCAAGATCGACTGGGCCTGCCACGCCAACGACGCCGGCTCCACCATTGCCGACACCATCGCCCTGTCCGACGCCGTGGACGAGGCCGTGGCCTTTGCCCAGCAACACCCCGACGAGACCCTCATTCTGGTCACCGGCGACCACGAGACCGGCGGTCTGACCATCGGCTACGCCGGCACCGACTACGATACCTTCCTCACCAATCTGGAACACCAGAAGATCTCCTACGCCAAGTTCGACAGCGACTACGTGGCCAAGTACAAGGAGAACAACACCTCCTTCGACGAGGTAATGAAGGACGTAACCGCCCTCTTTGGTCTCAAGACCGAGGGCGCGGAGGACGACACCTTGGTCCTCACCGCATATGAGCTGGACAAGCTGAAGGCCGCCTACGAGGCCACCATGGACGCCGGCCGGGCCGACGCCGACCCCGCCAATCAGGCTGAGTACGTCCTCTACGGTAGCTATGAGCCCCTGAGCGTCACCATCACCCACATCCTCAACAACAAATCCGGCGTCAATTTCGCCTCCTACGCCCACACCGGCCTGCCCGTGGCCGTCTTTGCCCAGGGCAGCGGCCAGGACCTGTTTGAGGGCTTCTACGACAACACCCAGGTCTACCACAAGCTGGCCGGCCTGCTTGGTGTAAAATAAAATTGACCCCCTCTCTCCACTCCTTACGGCAAAGGCTGCGGCGTTTGGCCGCAGCCTTTGCCCCATTTCACAGGAAAGGAACGCCACCGATATGTCCCTGCTGCACAATCAGGAGCGTCTGCGCTATTACGCCCCGGTAGTTGTCTGCCTGGTCCTCATCGCCCTGCTGCTGGCCCTGCCCACCGGGTTTGAAGGGGCCCTCATCTATCAGGGGGCCGACCGCTGCGCCGCACGGGTACTCTCCACCGACGACAGCGCCATCCTCGACACCGGTCTGGTCCGCTCCGGCGAGCAGGTGTGCACCCTGGAGCTGCTGGGCGGCAAATTTCGGGGCCGGACCGTCCAGGGCCACAACCTGCTCAACGGCTCGCTGGAACAGGACAAGATCTTTGCCCCCGGTGACCGGGCCCTGGTGGTCATCAGCTACCGGGGGGACGAGATCCTGACCGTCACCATGACCGACCACTACCGGCTGGACAAGGAGTCCGCCCTGGCCGCCGCCTTCGCCCTGCTGCTCATTCTCTTCGCGGGCAAGACCGGTCTGCGGGCCATTGCCTCCTTTATGCTCACCATTCTGATGCTGTGGAAGGTGCTCATCCCCCTCTACCTCAAGGGTTACAATCCCATCCTCGTCGGGCTGGCCGTTACGCTGGTGCTGACGGTGCTCATTCTCTCTCTGGTCTATGGCTTCGACCGGCGGGCGGCCGCTGCCGTCTCCGGGGCCGCCCTGGGCGTGCTGGTAACCTGCCTGCTGGGGGCGGTCTGCACCGATCTCTTCCAGATCCACGGCGCCGTCATGTCCGGCTCAGAGAGCCTGCTCTACGCCGGATACCAAGGCCTGGACCTGACTCAGATCTTTATGGCCTCCATTTTTGTAGGCTCCTCCGGGGCGGTGATGGATCTGAGCGTAGACATCACCTCGGCGGTACGGGAGGTGGTGGCAAAAAAGCCGGGCATTGGCTGGCGGGAGGCCACCGCCTCCGGTCTAAATGTGGGCCGGGCCGCCATGGGCACCATGACTACCACCCTGCTGCTGGCCTACTCCGGCGGCTATGTGGCCCTGCTGATGGTCTTTATGGCCCAGGGCACCCCTGTGTGGAACATCCTCAACTACAAATATGTGGCCGCCGAAATCATCGACACCATTGTGGGCTCCTTCGGCCTGGTAACGGTGGCCCCCTTCACCGCCCTCACCAGCGGCTTTCTTCTCGCCCGGGGCCGGGCGTGAAAAGGCGGCGGACCGTACGGTACGCCGCCTTATAGGACCCCTAAGCGGCTGCGATGGCCGCCTGGAGCTGGGGGTCCTCCGCCGGGTCCAGAATGCGGGCCCGCAGCTTCGCCGCCTGCTCCTCATCCAGCTCCACCACCCGGTCCGGGGTGAGCCCCACCCCGATGAGGCAGTTGCCCTGGCCGGTGAAATACTTGGCGGTAGAGAGATTGACCGCGCCTCCGTTGAGGAGGGGGAAGGTCTGCTGGGAGAAGCCCTTGCCGAAGGTCTGTACCCCCACCACCTCGCCCCAGTCCCACTCCTGGAGCTCGGCGGCAAAGAGCTCGGCGGCGCTGTAGGTGTTCTCGTTGACCAGCACCGCCATGGGCATCTCCACGCAGCCGGCGTCGGAGCTCACCACCGTCTCCCGCCCGGCCTTGGTCTGGCTGCGGAAGATGGGGCCCTCGGGCAGCAGGTAGTCCAGCAGCCTGGTCAGCTCGTCCAAAAAGCCGCCGCCATTGTTGCGCACGTCGAATACCAGCCGTTCCGCCCCCTGTTCCCGCAGGTCGTCCACCGCGGCGATGGCCTCGTCGGCACAGCGGCTGTTGAAGTTTTGGATGGTAATGAGCCCGGTGCCGTCCGCCAGGAGCGCATAGCTCACCGGGTGCTCCTCCACCCGGCCCCGGGTGACGGACACCGTCCGCTCCTCCCCGCCGCCCCCCCGGAGCAGCAGTTCCACCTGTGTCCCGGCCTCTCCCTGGATGAGCTCCGTGCCCCGGTTCCGGTCTTCGCCGGCCAGGCGGACCTCCCCCACGGCCAGGATGGTGTCCCCGGGCCGGAGGCCGGCCGCCGCCGCAGGCCCGTTCTCGGCCACTGCTTCCACATACAGCCCCTCCTCCCCCTCCGGGTAGGACACGGTGACGCCGATGCCCACATAGGCGTTGTCCTTGCTGTTTTTCAGGTTTTCATAGCCCTTCGCGTCCACGTAATAGGACCAACGGTCCCCCAGGCCCGTGATGAGCCCGTCCATGGCGGCGTCGGCCGCCTTCCCGATGTCATGGTCCCCCACGAACCGGGCGTTGATGAGCACCATGGCCTCGGCCATGCTGAGGCCCTCCGGTCCGATGAGCGCCCACAGGGCCCCAAAGGCCAACGCCAGGGTGAGCAGCAGGGACAGGAGTGCGGTCACCAGGAGGGACCAGCCGGAAAAGCGTTTCGTTTTCATGGAGCAGGCTTCCTTTCTATCGGCAAGAAAACAGGGGGCGGGGAAAATCCCCCGCCCCCTGATCGAACTTCTTTAACTGTAGGTAAAGCTGAGGTTGGGATAGTAGTTCAGCGCATCCTGGCGCTTGCCGTTGACCCGGAACTCCAGATGCAGATGGTTGCCGGTAGAGCTGCCGGTGGAGCCCACATACCCTAACGTCTGGCCCTGAGTGACGATCTGGCCCTCGCTGACGGCGCGGGAGCTCATATGGGCGTACAGGGTGGCGATGCCGTTGTCATGCTGGACCACCACATAGTTGCCATAGGAGTTGTTGTAGGTGGAGATGGTCACCACACCGCCCCGGGCGGCGAGGATGGCCGTGCCCTTGGGCGCGGCGACGTCGGTGCCGGTGTGGTTGCCCGGCAGGCCGGTAATGGGGTGGATGCGGGGGCCGAAGGTGGAGGTGATCTTATAGCGTCCGGGGACCGGCCACTGCCAGCCGGTGCCCGGGTCGAAGCTGATCTGCCCCGCGGCGATCTTGGCCTGGATCTCCTTCTGCTTTTTGATGATCTGGGCTTCGACTTCTTCCTCTTCCCGCTTCAGGGCGTCCCGGCTGGACTGGTACTCCGACTCCTGGCTCTGAATCTTCTGGACCAGGGCGGCGGCGTCCGCCTCCTTGGCATCCAGCTCCTTCTTCTGTGCCACCAGCGCGTCCCGCTGGGTCTGCTGGTCGGCCCGGCTGGTCTCCAGCTCGGCCTTCTGCGCCTCGATGCTCTTGCGCAGGGCGGCCAGATCGTCCATGATCTTGTTGTCGGCCTCCATGATCTCACTGACAAAGGTGGCCCGGTCCAGCAGGTCGGCGAAGTCGGCCGAGTCAAAGAGGATGGACCAGTAGGAGACCGTTCCCGCCTCCTCCATGGCCCGCACCCGCTTGCAGAACAGCTCGTACTGGATCTCTTCCTTGGCCTGGGTATCCTCCAGCTTGGCCTGCTCATCCGCAATGAGGGCGTCGTACTGGGCAATGATGGACTCGGTGCTCTGAATCTCCTGGACCTTGGCGGAAATCTGCCGGTCCAGCAGGCGTTTCTGCTCCAGGGCCTGGGCCTTGTCTCCGGCGATGGATTTGAGCTGCCGGTCCAGGTCCTTGATTTGGGCGGCCAGGTCAGCCTGCTGCTTCTGGTATTCCCTGATCTGCTGCTCCAGCTCAGAGGTGTCGGCCGCCTGGGCGGCCTCCAGCACCATGGTGAACATGGGCAGGAGCATCATCAGGGCCAGGAAAGCCGCTAGCGCGGCCACCACAACCCTGCGCCAGTCCTTGCGGGGCTTTTTTTGCCGGTTCTGCTTGGGATTTGCCACGGCGATCCTCCTTTTCGGATGTACAGGCGGTGGAATTGGTTCGGGAAGTTTTTAAACCTGCAGGAATTTGCGGATGGCCAGCAGAGAACCGCCGGCTCCGATGACCAGTCCGGTGACCGCGAAGGCCCCCGCCACGCGGGTCCACAAGGTCTGGAAGGGAATGATGGCCACGAGCTGGAGCCCGCCGAAACCGTCGATGGCCTGCACGATGATGGTGTAGAGCCCCCACTGGAGGAAAAAGGCCAGGATGGCCCCCATCAGGCCCAGCAGCATGCCCTCAAAGATAAAGGGCCAGCGGACAAACCAGTTGGTGGCGCCGCACATCTTCATGATGGCGATCTCCTCCCGCCGGTGGAAGGTGGCCAGTTTGATGGTGTTGGCGATGATGAACAGGGAGATGACCAGCAGCATGGCGATGAGAATGAAGGCCACGGCGCTGGCCACGTTGCGCAGGGCCACAAAGCCGTCTGAGATGGCCTGCTCCCACTGGACCTTGGCCACGCCGGAGACGGCCTCCACCTGGCGGACCGTCTCCCCCATCTGCTCCAGGTCGTCCACATGGATGCGGTAGCGGTGGCGGAGCACCGAGTCGTCCATGCCGTCGAAGAGCTCCCGGGTCTCGCTGTCGGTATAGCGCTCGGTGTAGCGCTCCAGCGCCTCCCCTGCTGTCATAAAAGTGACGGAGGACACGTTGGGGATGGCCTCCAGCTTGCTCTGGAGCGCCCGGGCCTCGTCCTCGGCAAGGGTCTCGTCTATGTAGGCGATGAATTCGTTCTCCGCCTCATACCGGCCCAGGGTATTGTCGATATTGATGGCCACCAGGGAGAAGGAGCCCATGATGATGAGGCAGGCCAGAATCATACACACGGCGGCAAAGGACATGAGGCCGTGGGTAAAGATGCTGCGGAATCCCTCCCGCAGGTGATAACCCATGTTAAACTGTCTCATTGTTGTAGTACCCACCCATTCCGTCGCTGATGACCCGGCCGCTCTCGATGGCCACCACCCGCTTGGCAAAGCGGTTGACCAGTTCCTTCTCGTGGGTGACCACCAGCATGGTGGTGCCCAGCTCGTTGATCTTCTCCAACAGCATCATGATCTCCAGGGACCGCTGGGGATCGAGATTGCCGGTGGGCTCGTCGGCGATGATAACGCTGGGGTTGTTCACCAGCGCCCGGGCGATGGCCACGCGCTGCTGCTCGCCGCCGGAGAGCTCCGAGGGGAGCCGGTCCCCCTTGTGGTCCAGCCCCACAAGCTGCAGCACGTACGGGATGCGCTTCTTGATCTCCCGGGGTGAGGCCCCCACCACCCGCATGACGAAGGTGAGGTTCTCCTCCACCGTTTTCTTCTCAATGAGCCGGAAGTCCTGAAAAATGACCCCCAGGGTCCGGCGCATACCGGGCACCTGCTTGGGACGGATGGTGTTCATATTGTAGCCGTTCACCATCAGCCGCCCCTCGCTGGGGGCGATCTCCCCGGTGATGAGCTTGATGATGGTGGACTTGCCGGAGCCGGAAGGCCCCACCAAAAAGACGAACTCCCCGTCGTCAATGCGCATGGAGACGCCTTTCAGAGCCCGGGTGCCGTTGTCATAGGTCTTTTGTATGTCAATGAGCCGTATCATAGCTACCTCTTTTGCATTTGCAGAAGTTCTTGTAGGGACATTTTACCCGGTTCGGCAGGATCTGTCAAGGTCTGGCGGGCGCTTTCCATAAATCGCCATAAGGGACGCCGGTAAACCGGCGCCCCAGAGACGGCAGCGTGTCACAGGATTCAGGATTCGATGCCGCGGGAGACCAGATACTTCTTGACCATCAGGGCCACCTTGAAGGTGATGGCGTCGTCGAACTCCCGCAAATCCAGCCCGGTGAGCTTCTTGATCTTCTCCAGGCGGTAGACCAGAGTGTTGCGGTGGACGAAAAGCTTCCGGGCGGTCTCGGAGACGTTCAGGTTGTTCTCGAAGAACTTGTTGATGGTGAACAGGGTCTCCTGGTCCAGGGAGTCGATGGGGTTCTTCTTAAAGACCTCCTGGAGGAACATCTCACACAGGGTGGTGGGAAGCTGGTAGATGAGACGGCCGATGCCCAGGTTCTCATAATTGATGATGGACTTCTCGGTGTCAAACACCTTGCCCACCTCGATGGCCACCTGGGCCTCCTTATAGGCCCGGGCCAGTTCCCGGATGTGGCCCACCACGGTGCCGATGCCGATGACCACCTTCAGGTTGAGCTCGCCCTCCAGGGCCTCCTCCACCTGCTTGGCGATCTTGTAGATCTCCTTGCCGTCGGTGCCGTCGGGGAGCTGCTTGATGAGGGTGATGTCGGTCTCGCTGGTGGAGAGGACAAAATCCACCTGCTTGTCCGGGAACAGGCTCTGCACCACGTCCATGGCCGCCATATCCGTGCTGCCCACCTGGCGGACCAGGAACACGGCGCGGGGGACCTCGGACACAAAGTGCAGCTCTTTGGCACGGACGTAGATATCGCCCAGCAGGATGTTGTCCGAGATAATATTTTTGACAAAGGTGGCCTTATCGTGCTTTTCCTCGTAGTAGGCCTTGGCGCCGTTGAGGGCCACCGCCGCCATGGCACACACCATCTGCGCCAGCTCGTCCTCCCCCCGCGCAAAGGCGGCGTAGTCGAACTGGGAGCTCCAGCCCGCCAGGGGCTTGAAGGTATTGCCGGAATACTTCACCGTCTCTGCATCGGAGCCGTTGATGACCTCCACCGCCCCGGCCCACTTTTCCCCGATACAGGTGAGCTCGTTGCAGGCGACCACGGTGCCCTCCGAGTCGATGACGCCCACGGCCCGGTCTGTGCTGTCCTTCATCTGGAGCACAACGCTCTGAAAAATCCTGCTGGACATCGTTCTGCCTCCTCCTCGGCGCCTAGGCGCCATAACATTCAATCACGAATTCTATTATACCGAGTTTTTTCTCCCTTTTCAATAGGGTATTCGTATTTTTTTGTTGAAAATGCCGAAACAAAGTTCCGCCCCCCTCAGCGCCGGACCATTCAGCCGCCCGCCCCCCCTTCAAGCGCTCGTCAAGGCCTGAATCTCCTCCGCGGTCAGCTCCCGCCACTCCCCCGGTCCCAGGTCCTCGTCCAGCCGCAGCGGGCCCATGGACAGCCGCTTGAGGTAGCGCACCGGCTTTCCCCGACAGGCGAGCATCCGCTTGATCTGGTGGTACTTGCCCTCCCGCAGGGTCACCAGGGCGGTATCCGGCTCCGGCAGACGCTCCAAGCCGGCGGGCATACAGCGCAGACCGTCGCCCAGGGTCATACCCGCTGCAAAGACGGCGGCGTCCTCCGCGGTCAGCGTCCCCTCCACCCGGACGAAGTACACCTTGTCCACATGCCGGCCCGGCGCCAGCAGCCGGTGTCCCAGCGGGCCGTCGTTGGTGAGCAGCAGCAGCCCCTCGGTATCCTTGTCCAGCCGGCCCACAGGGAAGAGCCCCACCCGCCGCAGATATTCCGGCAGCAGGTCCACCACGGTGGACTGCTTCGGGTCCTCGGTGGCGGAGAGAACACCCCCCGGCTTATGGAGCATCAGATAGACAAACTTTTCCGCTCCAATGGGCGCTCCATCCACCCGCAAATCCAGGCCCAGGCGGTCATACTTCTGCTCCGGGCTCCCTGCCACGGCCCCGTTGACCGTCACCCGCCCCGCCCGTACCAGGTCCTTGACCTCCCGGCGGGACCAGCGTCCGGTGCCGGCCAGTATCTTATCCAGTCGGTCCATGCCGTCCTCCCCTTGTCCTTTTTCGCCTATTTTATCATATCCGGTCCGGCTTGCACATAGAAATTATCACGATATAAAACGAGAGGAGCGTTGCACTGTGTTTATTTGGACCGCCAAGCTGCACCGGGGCAGGCTGCTGGCAGGCGCCGTGGCCCTGGTGGTGCTCTGCGGAGCCGCGGCCCTGGTGGGAGGAGCCCTATCCGCCCGGGGGGTGGACGCGGTCTCCACCACTCCGGCCAGCCCCAAGGGCATCAAAACCAACGAGGACCGGGTGGCCTATCTGGAGAGCTACGGCTGGCAGGTGTCCGCCGACCCCATCGCCGTGGAGGAGCTGCTGATCCCCGACGAGTTCGACGAGACCTACGACCAGTACCTGGCGCTCCAGTCGGAACAGGGCTTTGATCTGACCAAGTACCAGGGCAAGCGGGTCAAGCGCTATACCTATGAGATCACCAACTATCCCACGGGGGAGACCGGCGTCCAGGTGGGCATCCTGGTCTACAAAAACACGGTGGTAGGGGGTGAGGTGCTCTCCAGCCAGTTGGACGGCTTCATCCACGGGCTGTCCATGCCGGAATAAAGCCGGGGGCGGCGCTCATCTGAGCGCCGCCCCTTTTATCGGCCTGTGTCCACGATATGCACATTGAGGTGGTTGTAGGTCAGTTCGATCCCGTTCCGGTCAAAGGACACACGGATCTGCTCCAGCAGATCGAAGTACAGGTCCCAGTAGTCCTCTGTGGCGCACCATACCCGTACCGTGACACTGACGCTGCTCTCATTGTAGGCGGAGACCCGCGCAAAGGGCACCGGAGTGAACAGCGCCTTAGGATGGGCCCCCACCACCTCTTGGATGACCTGCTTGGCCTTTTCCGGATCGCTGTCATAGGAGATGTCGAATTTCAGGTCCACCCGGCGCTGGGTCTGGCCGTTGTAATTGACGATCTTTTCGCCGGAGATCTCCCCGTTGGGCACATAGATGATCTTGTTGTCGATGGTCGTCAGCTTGGTATAGACCAGGCCGATGTCGGACACCGTGCCGGACAGGCCGCCGGCCTCCACGAAGTCCCCTACGGCAAAGGGCTTGGAGATCAGTACCATGATGCCGCCCGCCAGATTGGACAGCGTCCCCTGAAGCGCCAGGGACAGGGCCAGGCCGGCCACCCCCAGCACACCCAGCAGGGCGCTGACCGGAAGTCCGATGTAGTCTCCCACGATCAGAATCGTGATAAACCACAGGAGGATCTTCGCCGTGGACCGGATAAAGGTGTGGAGGCTCCGCTCCACCTTCAACCGCAGGATGGTCCGCTCCAGCAGCCGCAGCAGGACCTTGACCACCACAATACAGGCCATCAGCAAAAGCGCCGTATACAGGGCCTTGCTCAGCGTAAAGCCCTCCATAACGCTGCCGAAGGTCTCCGCGATCTCCGGAGCCGCGGTCTCCAGATCCGTGATTGTTTCAGGCATCGCCATGCTCCTCTCTTTTGTGTTCCACCGCCGGTTAAAAAACGCCCGCCGCAAAAGCGGCGGGCGTTTCTGAGCAGCTTACTTACTCGTTGATCTCGATGACGACGCCGGAACCCACGGTACGGCCGCCCTCACGGATGGCGAAACGCAGGCCCTTCTCGATGGCGATGGGGGTGATCAGCTCCACGTCCATGTCGACGTTATCGCCGGGCATGCACATCTCAACGCCCTCGGGCAGGGAGATGACGCCGGTCACGTCGGTGGTACGGAAGTAGAACTGGGGGCGATAGTTATTGAAGAAGGGGGTATGCCGGCCGCCCTCGTCCTTGGACAGGACGTAGACCTGGCCCTTGAACTTGGTGTGGGGATGGATGGAGCCGGGCTTGGACAGCACCTGGCCGCGCTCGATGTCGGTCTTGGCCACGCCGCGCAGCAGGCAGCCCACGTTGTCGCCGGCCTCGACGTAATCCAGAGTCTTGCGGAACATCTCCATGGAGGTGACGACGGTGGACTTCTTCTCGTCAGTGAGGCCCACGATCTCGACGGTCTCGCCGGCCTTCAGCTGGCCGCGCTCCACACGGCCGGTGGCCACGGTGCCGCGGCCGGAGATGGTGAACACGTCCTCGACGGGCATCAGGAAGGGCTGGTCGGCCTTACGGTCGGGGGTGGGGATATAGCTGTCAACAGCGTCCATCAGCTCCTTGATGCAGGCATACTCGGGAGCGTTCACGTCGGTGGACTCGCTGATCAGGGCGTTGAGGGCGGAGCCCTTGATGATGGGGATATCGTCGCCGGGGAATTCGTACTTGCTCAGAAGCTCGCGGACTTCCATCTCCACCAGCTCCAGCAGCTCGGGATCGTCGAGCTGGTCGCACTTGTTCAGGAACACCACGATAGCGGGCACGCCCACCTGACGGGCCAGCAGGATGTGCTCACGGGTCTGGGCCATGGGGCCGTCGGAGGCGGCAATCACCAGGATGGCGCCGTCCATCTGAGCAGCGCCGGTGATCATGTTCTTGATATAGTCGGCGTGGCCCGGGCAGTCAACGTGGGCATAGTGACGGGCGTCGGTCTGATACTCCACGTGAGCGGTGTTGATGGTGATGCCGCGCTCCTTCTCCTCGGGAGCCTTATCAATGGCGTCATAAGCCTCGAACTGGGCCTGACCCTTCAGAGCCAGGTACTTGGTGATGGCGGCGGTCAGGGTGGTCTTGCCGTGGTCCACGTGGCCGATGGTGCCGATGTTTACGTGGGGCTTGGTACGCTCAAATTTAGCCTTAGCCATTTTAAGTTGTCCTCCTTATATTACAATTACATGTTTCAACGATATTTCAAGGGGTTACGGTTGATATTCTACCGCATAGCAGGCAGAAATGCAACAGCATTTTCCGCTTCTTCCCGCCATTTGAAGGTAAAATCCACCGTTGATGCTCACAGATGCGGCGCAGCCGCGCTGCGCTTAATCGTTATTGCGTCCGCGCTCGGCGATGATCTTCTCCGCAATGCTCCTGGGAATCTCCACATAGCTGTGGGGCTCCATGGTGTACTGGCCGCGGCCCTGGGTGGAGGAGCGCAGGTCAGTGGCATAGCCGAACATATTGGCCAGAGGCACCAGAGCGTCCACCTGCGTGGCGCCGGGGCGGCTCTCCTGGCCCTGAATCTGGCCACGGCGGCTGGTCAGATCGCCGATCACATTGCCCAGATAATCATCGGGCACGGTGACGGAAACCTTCATCAGGGGCTCCAGCAGGATGGGATCGGCCTTGCGGCAGGCCTCCTTGAACGCCATGGAACCGGCGATCTTAAAGGCCATTTCGGAGGAGTCCACCTCGTGGTAGGAGCCGAAGGTCAGGTGGACCTTCACGTCCTCCACGGGATAGCCGGCCAGCACGCCGGCCTGCATGGCTCCCTGAATACCGGCGTCCACCGCAGGGATATACTCCTTGGGGATCACGCCGCCGGTGATCTCATTGCTGAACTCGTAGCCCTTGCCGGGCTCGTTGGGCTCCACCGTGATGCGGACGTGGCCGTACTGGCCCTTACCGCCGGACTGACGGGCGTACTTGGTGTCCTGCTCGACCGATTTCTTGATGGTCTCCTTGTAGGCCACCTGAGGCGCGCCCACGTTGGCCTCCACCTTGAACTCGCGGAGCAGACGGTCCACGATGATCTCCAGATGGAGCTCGCCCATGCCGGCGATGATGGTCTGACCCGTCTCCTCGTCGGTGTAGGTCTTGAAGGTGGGGTCCTCCTCGGCCAGCTTCATCAGCGCGATGCCCATCTTCTCCTGGCCGGCCTTGGTCTTGGGCTCGATGGCCACGCGGATGACAGGCTCGGGGAACTCCATGGACTCCAGGATAATGGGGGCCTTCTCGTCGCACAGCGTGTCGCCGGTGGTGGAGTTCTTCAGGCCCACCACGGCGGCGATATCGCCGGAGTAGCAGCACTCGATGTCCTCGCGGTGATTGGCGTGCATCTGCAGGATACGGCCGATGCGCTCCTTCTGCTTCTTGGTGGAGTTCAGAACGGAGGTGCCGGTATTCAGGACACCGGAATACACGCGCACAAAGGACAGACGGCCCACGAAGGGATCGGTGGCGATCTTGAAGGCCAGGGCGGAGAAGGGAGCCTCGTCGCTGGCGGGGCGCTCGTCCTCCTCATCCGTCTCGGGATTGACGCCCTGGATGGCGGGGATGTCCACTGGTGAGGGCATGTAGTCCACGATGGCGTCCAGCAGCTTCTGCACGCCCTTGTTTTTGTAGGAGGTGCCGCAGGTCACGGGGACAAACTTGTTGTCGATGGTACCCTGGCGGATGACCTTCCGGATCAGCTCCTGGGGAATGGGCTTCTCTTCCAGGGCCAGCTCCATGATCTCGTCGTTGAGGTCGGCGCAGGCGTCGATCAGCTTGGTGCGGTACTCCTGGGCCAGCTCCATCATATCCGCGGGGATGGGCTCCACCCGCATGTCCTTACCCATCTCATCGTAGTAGATGTCGGCGTCCATCTCCACCAGGTCGATGATACCCTTGAAGGTATCTTCGCTGCCGATGGGGAGCTGGATGGGTACGGCGTTACACTTGAGGCGGTCATGGATCATGCGCAGGACGTTGTAGAAGTCTGCACCCATGATGTCCATCTTGTTGACGTAGATCATGCGGGGCACATGGTAGTGATCGGCCTGACGCCACACGGTCTCGGACTGGGGCTCTACACCGCCCTTGGCGCACATGACGGTCACGGAGCCGTCCAGCACGCGCAGAGAGCGCTCCACCTCCACGGTGAAGTCCACGTGACCTGGGGTGTCGATGATGTTGATCCGGGTCTGGGGGAACTGGTCCTTGGTGCCCTTCCAGTAGCAGGTGGTGGCGGCGGAGGTGATGGTGATGCCGCGTTCCTGCTCCTGGGCCATCCAGTCCATGGTAGCGGTGCCCTCGTGGGTCTCGCCGATCTTATAGTTGACGCCAGTGTAGAACAGGATCCGCTCGGTGGTGGTGGTCTTGCCTGCGTCAATGTGGGCCATGATGCCGATGTTTCTGGTATTCTCTAAGGTTACTTTTCTAGGCATACTCTAATAACTCCTTAACCTACCAGCGGTAGTGCGCGAAGGCCTTGTTGGACTCGGCCATCTTGTGGGTATCCTCGCGCTTCTTGACCGCGGAGCCGAGGTTGTTGGCGGCGTCCATGATCTCGCCGGCCAGCCGCTCCTTCATGGTCTTCTCGCTGCGGGCGCGGGCGTAGTTGGTCAGCCAGCGCAGACCCAGGGTCTGGCGCCGCTCGGGCCGCACCTCGATAGGCACCTGGTAGGTGGCGCCGCCCACACGGCGGGCCTTGACCTCCAGGGACGGCATGATGTTCTCCAGAGCAGTGGTGAAGACCTCCAGGGGGTCCTTGCCGGTCTTTTCCTTGATGATATCGAAAGCACCGTAAACCACTTTCTGGGAGACACCCTTTTTGCCGTCCAGCATAATGCTGTTGACCAGCTTGGTCACCAGCACGGAGTTATACAGGGGATCGGGCAGGATCTCCCGCTTGGGTACGTTTCCTCTTCTGGGCACTTTGCTTCCCTCCTTCACAGTATGATTTCATAGGTACTCGAAACCTGTTTTAAAAACAGGCCCCGTGTAAAGACAAGTGCCTGCTTGTCCAGTGCCTCACAAGGGAGACGCCCCCTCTTATATAGGTAAGCGCATCTTGCAAGGACAACTGCCTTGCGCTATGAGCGCAAAAGATGTTCCATTGCTGAGGAAGTAATGAAGATTACTTCTTGCCGCCCTTGCCGGCCTTGGGACGCTTGGCGCCGTACTTGGAGCGGGCCTGCATGCGGCCGTTGACGCCCTGGGTATCCAGAGTACCGCGGATGATGTGGTAGCGGACGCCGGGCAGGTCCTTGACACGGCCGCCGCGGATCATGACCACGGAGTGCTCCTGCAGGTTGTGGCCCACACCGGGAATATAAGCGGTGACCTCGTAGCCGTTGGTGAGACGCACACGGGCGATCTTACGCAGGGCGGAGTTCGGCTTCTTCGGGGTGGAGGTACGAACAGCGGTGCACACGCCTCTCTTCTGAGGAGAAGGCAGGTCGGTCTCGCGGTTCTTCAGGGTGTTCAGGCCATGCTGCATGGCGGGGGACTTGGACTTGTCGATGGCAGTCTTGCGGCCCTTCCGAACGAGCTGGTTAAACGTAGGCATGGATGTTCCTCCTTTCTTCGGAAATCATTTTATTATTTTAACAGGATAATCCGGGGATTATTCTGCCAAAACCAAATAGGAGCGTGAAAAAGCGGAAGCCGGTCCGGGCTTCACTCCCTCACCAGCGCGGCCACGGCGGCTCCCACGGCGATTCCGCAGGCGGCGCCCACCTCGCGCATGGCGTCCGCCCACTCCACACTCACCTGCCGCTGGGCGCACAGCTCCTCAATGGGAGCCGTTACATTTGGGTCTGCATCCTTCGCCAGGAATACCCGGAGGGCGCGTCCGTCATTGACGGCCCGGCGGGTCTGTTTTGCACCCACCACCCGGGGTCCGGCCTTGAGCTCGGTCAGCACCGTCATCCCCCCTGTGTCCGATTTTACCGCGGATTGGGGCGCTTACCCCCCAGTTTTGGGCGCAATTTTCCCAATCCAACGAGTAAGTATTGTATCACGAACCCCCTGGGATGTCAACCTGTAAAATCGTTAAAACGCCGCCCCGCAAGCCTTTGCGGGGCGGCGTTTTTCACAATGCAGAGGGGCTCAGAGGGTCTCCAGCTCCGGTTCGGCGGCCTCCGCCGGGGTCTCGGGGGCCTCGTCCTCGTCGCTGAGGGTGTCCCAGTCAAACTTCCGGTAGACAGACAGGCCGGAGCCGGCGGGGATCAGCTTGCCGATGATAACGTTCTCCTTCAGGCCCAGCAGGTGGTCCACCTTGCCCTTGATGGCGGCCTCGGTGAGGACTTTGGTGGTCTCCTGGAAGGAGGCCGCGGACAGGAAGGACTCGGTGGCCAGGGATGCCTTGGTGATGCCCATGATAAGCCGGGTGGCCACGGGCAGCCGCAGCTCCAGGCCGTCGTTGGTCTCGCCGGCGTCGATGCGGGCCTGGACGGCGTCCTTGGCGTCCTGGAACTCGATGATATCCACGGTGGAGCCGCTGAGCAGGACGGAATCCCCCGCGTCCTCCACGCGGACCTTGCGCATCATCTGGCGCACGATGACCTCAATGTGCTTGTCGTTGATGTCTACGCCCTGCTGCCGGTAGGGCTTCTGGACTTCCTGGATGAGGTAGTTGTGGACGGCGGACAGGCCGCGGATGCGCAGCACGTCGGAGGGCCACAGCGCGCCGTCGGACAGCTCGGCGCCCTTCTGGACCGTGTCGCCGTCCTTCACGCGGATGCCGGCGCTGTGGGGCAGCGCGTAGGAGACCACCTCGCCGTCGTCGGCGGTGATGGTGACGTTGACCATGCCGCCCCGCTTGGCATCCTCCATGCTGACCTTGCCGCTGATCTCCGCGAGCTGGGCCATCTTCTTGGGGCGGCGGGCCTCGAACAGCTCTTCAACACGGGGAAGACCTTGGGTGATATCGCCGCCGGCCACGCCGCCGGTGTGGAAGGTACGCATGGTGAGCTGAGTGCCGGGCTCGCCGATGGACTGAGCGGCGATGATGCCCACGGCCTCGCCCTCGCCCACCGGCTCACCGATGGCCAGGTTGATGCCGTAGCACTTGGAGCACACCCCGCTGCGGGCGCGACAGGTCAGGACGCTGCGGATGGTGACCTCGTGGATGCCATGGGCCTCCAGCAGCGCGGCGTCGTCGGGCGTCATCATGTGCTCGTGGGAGATAAGGACCTCGCCGGTGGCCGGATCCAGAACGTCCTCCACGGCGTAACGGCCCTTAAGCCGCTCGCCGAAGGTCTCAATGGTCTGGCCGTTCTCCACGATCTCAGACACAGTGATGCCCTCATGGGTGCCGCAGTCGTGCTCCCGGATGATGACCTCCTGGGATACATCCACCAGACGGCGGGTCAGATAACCCGAGTCGGCGGTCCGCAGCGCGGTATCGGCCAGGCCCTTCCGGGCGCCCCGGCTGGAGATGAAGTACTCCAGCACGGACAGGCCCTCACGGAAGTTGGCCTTGATGGGGATCTCGATGGTGCGGCCGGAGGTGTCAGCCATCAGGCCGCGCATGCCGGCCAACTGACGGATCTGGGCGGTACTGCCACGGGCGCCGGAGTCGGCCATCATCCAGATGGGGTTGTAGCGGTCCAGTCCGGCCATCAGGGCGTCGGTGACGTCCTTGGTGGTCTGCTCCCACGCCTTGACCACCAGGCGGTAGCGCTCGTCGTTGGTGAGGAAGCCGCGCTTGTACTGGCGCTCGATCTTGACGATCTCCTTCTCGGTGGCGGAAATGAGCTCTTTCTTCTTCTCGGGCACCGTCATGTCACTGATGGAGACGGTGAGGGCGCCGCGGGTGGAGAACCTGTAGCCCCGGGCCTTGATGGTGTCCAGCACGCCGGCGGAAACGGTGAAGCCGTGCTTGGTGATGCACTTGTCGATGATCTTGCCCAGTTGCTTCTTGCCGGTGATGAAGTTGATCTCCGGGTCAAACATGGTCTCGGGATCGCTGCGGTCCACGAAACCCAGATCCTGCGGGATGCCCTCATTGAAGATCAGGCGGCCCACGGTGGTGCGGACCAGCTTGTGGCGGAGCACGCCGTCCACCTCCCGCTCCCGGCGGACCAGGATGGGCACGTGGAGGTCCAGCTCGCCCTCGTCATAGGCCAGGCGGGCCTCGGTATCGTCGGAAAAGACGTGGAGGACCTCCTGGGGCAGCTCCCCGTCGGGGGTCTCAGCGCAGACGCCGGCCACGGTGGGGATGTCGTCCAGTTTGCCCGGATTCTTAACCCAGACGTGGTCGCCGGGGGCGATGACGCCGCTGTCCAAATCAGCCTTCACCGCCGCCACGTCGTCGTAGGTCTCTTCCGCGGTGTGGGCGGGATACTTCTCATAGGTCAGGTAATAGGAGCCCAGCACCATGTCCTGGGTGGGCACGGTGACAGGGCCGCCGTCCTGAGGCCGCAGCAGGTTGTTGGCAGACAGCATCAGGATGCGGGCCTCGGCCTGGGCCTCGGCGGACAGGGGGACGTGGACGGCCATCTGGTCGCCGTCAAAGTCGGCGTTGAAGGCGGTACACACCAAGGGGTGCAGCTTGATGGCGCGGCCCTCCACCAGCACGGGCTCGAAGGCCTGGATGCCCAGGCGATGCAGCGTGGGGGCGCGGTTGAGCATGACGGGATGGTCCTTGATGACGAAGTCCAGGGCGTCCCAGACCTCCGCCCGGCCCTTGTCCACCATCTTCTTGGCGGACTTGATGTTGTTGGCCAGACCGTCCTCCACCAGCTTCTTCATGACGAAGGGGCGGAAGAGCTCGATGGCCATCTCCTTGGGCAGGCCGCACTGGTAGATCTTCAGTTCAGGGCCCACCACGATAACGCTGCGGCCGGAGTAGTCCACACGCTTGCCCAGCAGGTTCTGACGGAAGCGGCCCTGCTTGCCCTTGAGCATATCGCTGAGGGACTTGAGGGCGCGGTTGTTGGCGCCGGTGACGGCCCGGCCGCGTCGGCCGTTGTCGATGAGGGCGTCCACGGCCTCCTGGAGCATCCGCTTCTCGTTGCGGACGATGATGTCGGGGGCGTTGAGCTGGATGAGCCGCTTGAGGCGGTTGTTGCGGTTGATGACCCGGCGGTACAGGTCGTTCAGGTCGGAGGTGGCGAAGCGGCCGCCGTCCAACTGCACCATGGGGCGCAGCTCCGGGGGAATGACGGGCAGCACGTCGATGATCATCCACTCGGGCTTATTGCCGGAGATGCGGAAGGCGTCCACCACCTCCAGGCGCTTGACGATGCGGGCCTTCTTCTGGCCGGAGGCGTCCTTCAGCTCGGCGCGGAGGGACTCGGAGAGCTCCTCCAGATTGATGTCCTGAAGCAGCTTCTTGACCGCCTCAGCGCCCATGCCGGCCTCGAAGTCGTCCTCGTACTTCTCCCGCATGTCCCGGTATTCCTTCTCGGTGAGGATCTGGTTCTTGGTCAAGGGGGAGAAGCCGGGATCGGTAACGATATAGGAGGCGAAGTAGAGCACCTTTTCCAGGATACGGGGGCTGATGTCCAGCAGCAGGCCCATCCGGGAGGGGATGCCCTTAAAATACCAGATATGACTGACAGGGGCGGCCAGGGCGATGTGGCCCATGCGCTCCCGGCGGACCTTGGCCCGGGTGACCTCCACGCCGCAGCGGTCACAGACCTTGCCCTTGTAGCGGATCTTCTTATATTTGCCGCAGTGGCACTCCCAGTCCTTGGTGGGCCCAAAGATCTTTTCACAGAACAGGCCGTCCCGCTCCGGCTTGAGGGTCCGGTAGTTGATGGTCTCCGGCTTGAGCACCTCGCCGTGGGACCACTCCAGGATCTGCTCCGGGGAGGCGATGCCGATGCGGATTGCGTCGAATTCAGCGTAACTCATATTCTAAAGCGTCCTCCCTCTCTTAGTCCAGGTCGCCGTCGTCGGCGTCGTCCATCAGGTCCTCGTCCTCGTCGCCGGCATCGTCCACCACCAGATCGTCCTCGTCGCTGCCCTCCTTGAGGGTGAAGCCGGCGGCGGCGAAGTCCGACTCCCCGCCGGCATTATAGCCGTAGAAGTCGTCGTCATCCCGGATGCGGTCGGGCTGGTAGGTATCCTCGTCGTCGTCCTTGAGCTCGATCTCCTGGCCCTTGTCGTCCAGCACCCGGATGTCCAGGCACAGGGCCTGGAGCTCCTTGACCAGCACCTTGAAGGACTCGGGCACGCCGGGCTTGGGCACATTGTGCCCCTTGACGATGGACTCGTAGGTGCGCACGCGGCCGGTGACGTCGTCGGACTTCACGGTCAGGATCTCCTGGAGGGTGTAGGCGGCGCCGTAGGCCTCCAGGGCCCACACCTCCATCTCGCCGAAGCGCTGGCCGCCGAACTGGGCCTTGCCGCCCAGAGGCTGCTGAGTGACCAGGGAGTAGGGGCCGGTGGACCGGGCGTGGATCTTATCGTCCACCAGGTGGTGCAGCTTGAGGAAGTAGACATAGCCCACGGTGACGGGGTTGTCAAAGCGTTCGCCGGTGCGGCCGTCGTAGAGGTAGCTCTTGCCGTCGGGGCGCAGGCCGGCAGCCCGGAGGGTGGCGTCGATCTCGGGCTCGTTGGCGCCGTTGAAGATGGGGGTGGCCACCTTCCAACCCAGAGCCTTGGCGGCGTAGCCCAGGTGGACCTCCAGCACCTGTCCGATATTCATACGGGAGGGCACGCCCAGGGGGTTCAGGACGATGTCCAGGGGGGTGCCGTCGGGCAGGAAGGGCATATCCTCCTGGGGCAGGATGCGGGAGACCACGCCCTTGTTGCCGTGACGGCCGGCCATCTTGTCGCCCACGGAGATCTTGCGCTTCTGGGCGATATAGACCCGGACCACCATGTTGACGCCGGGGGACAGCTCGTCGCCGGCCTCCCGGGTAAAGACCTTCACGTCCACGATGATGCCGCTCTCGCCGTGGGGCACCTTCAGGGAGGTGTCCCGGACCTCCCGGGCCTTCTCACCGAAAATGGCCCGGAGCAGCCGCTCCTCGGCGGTGAGGTCGGTCTCGCCCTTGGGGGTGACCTTGCCCACCAGGATGTCGCCGGCCCGGACCTCGGCGCCCACGCGGATGATGCCCCGTTCGTCCAGGTCCTTCAGGGCGTCCTCGCCCACGTTGGGGATGTCGCGGGTGATCTCCTCGGGACCCAGCTTGGTGTCCCGGGACTCGGTCTCATACTCCTCGATGTGGATGGAGGTGAACACGTCCTCCTTGACCATACGCTCGTTGAGCAGGATGGCGTCCTCGTAGTTGTAGCCCTCCCAGGTCATGAAGCCCATGAGGATGTTCTTGCCCAGGGCCACCTCGCCGTTCTGCGTAGAGGGGCCGTCGGCGATCACGTCATCCTTCTCCAGCCGGTCGCCCACGCTGACGATGGGCCGCTGGTTGATGCAGGTGGTGTGGTTGGAGCGCATGAACTTGGTCAGCTTATAGTCCTTCACGCCCATGGAGTCGTAGCGGACGGTGACGTAGTCGGCGGAGACCTTGGTCACCACGCCGGGTCCCTCGGCCAGCACGGCCACGCCGGAGTCGATGCAGTTTTTGTGCTCCTGTCCGGTGGCCACGATGGGGGCCTCGGTGGTCAGCAGAGGCACGGCCTGCCGCTGCATGTTGGCGCCCATCAGGGCGCGGTTGGCGTCGTCGTTCTCCAGGAAGGGGATCATAGCCGTGGCGATGGACACCATCATCTTGGGCGACACGTCGATATAGTCCACCTGGTCCCGGTCCACCTCGATGATCTCGTTGCGATGGCGGCAGGTGATACGGTCGTGGAGCAGGTAGCCTTCCTCATCGGTGGGCTCGGTGGCCTGGGCGATGATATACTCGTCCTCCACGTCGGCGGTCATATATTCGATCTCATCGGTGAGGCGGCCGGTGGCCTTATCCACCTTGCGGTAGGGCGCCTCAATGAAGCCGTAGCGGTTGATGCGGGCATAGGAGGCCAGGTAGGAAATCAGGCCGATGTTGGGTCCTTCCGGGGTCTCGATGGGACACAGGCGGCCGTAGTGGCTGTAGTGGACGTCGCGGACATCGAAGGAGGCCCGGTCGCGGCTCAGGCCGCCGGGGCCCAGGGCGGACATACGGCGCTTATGGGTCAGCTCGGCCAGGGGGTTGGTCTGGTCCATGAACTGGCTCAGGGGAGACGAGCCGAAGAACTCCTTGATGGAGGCGGTGACGGGGCGGATGTTGATCAGGCTCTGGGGAGTGACGATGTCCAGGTCCTGGATGGTCATGCGCTCCCGGATGACCCGCTCCATACGGCTGAAGCCGATACGGAACTGGTTCTGGAGCAGCTCGCCCACGCAGCGCAGGCGGCGGTTGCCCAGATGGTCGATGTCGTCGGCGGTGCCCACGCCGTGGGCCAGACAGTTGAGGTAGTTGATGGAGGCCATCATGTCCTCGACGAAGATGTGCTTGGGCACCAGGTCGTCTACCCGATCGGCCACGGCCTCCTTCAGCCCCTCCTCATCGCCCGCATACTGCTCCAGCAGCTCCTGCAGCAGGGGGAAATAGACCTTTTCGGTGACGCCGCACGCTTCGGGGTCGAAGGAGACAAAGCCCTTCATGTCCACCATGTTGTTGGAGAACACCTTGACGAGGGTGCCCTCCAGGTCGATGACGGCCTCGTTGACGCCCTTGGCCTCCAGCACCCGGGCCCGCTCGCGGGTCAGGACCTCCCCGGCCTCGGCTAGGATCTCGCCGGTCATGGGATCGGCCACGGGCAGGGCCAGCTTCTGGCCGCTGAGGCGCTGCCAGATGGCCAGCTTTTTATTGAATTTGTAGCGGCCCACCGCGGACAGGTCGTACCGGCGGGGGTCAAAGAACAGAGCGTTCAAGAGGCTCTCGGAGGAGTCCACCGTGGGGGGCTCGCCGGGGCGGAGCTTGCGGTAGATCTCCAGCAGGGCCTCCTCCCGGGTCTTGCAGGTGTCCTTCTCGATGGTGGCCAGGATGCGGGGGTCCTCGCCGAACAGTTCGATGATCTCGGCGTCGGTGCGGGGGCCCACGGCCCGGATCAGGCAGGTAATGGGCAGCTTGCGGTTCTTGTCGATGCGGACATAGAACACGTCGCTCAGGTCGGTCTCATACTCCAGCCAGGCGCCTCGATAAGGGATGACGGTGGTGCCGTAGGTCACGTTGGCCGCCTTGTCCTCATTACGGGCATAGTAGATGCCGGGAGAGCGGACGATCTGGGAGACGATAACGCGCTCGGCGCCGTTGATGACAAAGGAGCCAGAGGCGGTCATAATGGGGAAATCGCCCATGAAGATTTCCTGTTCCTTGATCTCCTCGGTCTCCTTGTTGCGCAGACGCACCCGCACCTTGATGGGGGCGGCATACGTGGCGTCCCGTGCCTTACACTCCTCCACGTCGTACTTGGGCGGCTCGTCCATGGAGTAGTCGATGAAAGAGAGCTCCAGGTTCCCCGCGTAGTCGGTGATGGCCGCCACATCCTTAAAGACCTCCCGCAGGCCCTTGTCCAGGAACCACTGGTAGGAGTTCTTCTGGACCTCCAGCAGGTTGGGCATCTCCAGGATCTCTTCGTGGCGGGCATAGCTCTTGCGCAGGGTCTTGCCGTAGTAGACGTCTTTGACCATGCCGTTCAGGTTCTCGTTGACCATTCCGAATGACCATTCCTTTCCCTAAATCTTCCGACGCGGACTGCTCTGCTCACAAGCGCCCTCGCCGCTGGCTCCACGAAGCCGGAGAATCTCCAAACTTCGCCCTCCATTTCCGGACTGTTTCCACCGGTCTGCCTGTTCAGGCCGCCGGTTTACGCCATTTTTCCGCCGGATCTCCGTCGTTTCGACCAAAACCCCGGCTTTCAGCGATTTTGATACGCACGACAGCGTTGTTTTGTTGTTTGTTCTTCCCTCTTGCGGTGGGCCCTGAAACCTGCTATACTTGCTATAGCGTGGAAGGGTATCTGCAAAAGGTTTCCCATGTATGGAAGCGTTTCAGTATACCATGTAATTTTTTCCCCGTCAAGTCTTTTGTGTCTATAGTCCGGATTTATCCGGGTTTTTTTATGCACTTGGGGAGACAGGCGCAGCCAATGCAGGGTCCGCGCCTTTCCATTGATTCACACTGCACCTCGGAATAGGACTTGAAAAATCTGTTTTCATATATTATACTGCAAAAAGACTGCCGGTCCGATCTGCAAAGACCGCTTGGAAGCAACCACGAGACAGACAAAAATCAAATATCGGGGTGTAGCGCAGTTGGTAGCACGCCTGCTTGGGAGAATACGCCCAGCCGGATAAAACAACTTAATAACCGGGTGTAGCGCAGTTGGTAGCGCGCCTGCTTTGGGAGCGGGTCGCTCCCCCTTCAAGCCGGAAAACGCCATCCTCGCAATCCCTTGATACGCCTGCAATACAGGCACTTTCCCCGCAAGCCGAGGTGGTCAAAAAATCGCCGTGACCACATGTTTGACCACATCTGGCGCAAAACTCAATAACCTAAAATCCGGGATTAGCGCAGTTGGTAGCGCGGGTGGTTTGGGACCATCAGGCCGGGAGTTCGAGTCTCCCATCTCGGACCACAGCCCCTGAAATCGAATGATTTCAGGGGCTGTTTTCTTATTTAAGTATACACTTCTTTGAACAAGTTAAAATATTAGCGCACTTTTGAATTCTTGTTCGCAGGTCTTCATTCTCACAGAGAATTCAGCATAATTTAGCGCATCTACAGGAATTTTCAAGCCATGCTTGGTAAGGCTGATGTCGTCACGCGGCATAACATTTTTCTCATAGGTAGAACCGCAATTCATCCGCAATTTCAAATCGGCAGAGCCTTCTGTTTCTGGATAGAGATAATAGCCAGTCTTCGCATCAAAGCGGAACATATAGGCAAGCACTTGTAAATAATCTCGATTGCCGATGTTGTCGATGGGCTTATACTTAGCATCCGCAATGATCCGCGTTTTGCTATTCCGGCTGATGAAATCCGGATAAATCAGTCCCACATTCCGCTCAAACAATCTCTGCGCGCCCGCGCCGTTCTTGTTCATCGGGTGATAGAAAGTTTCTTTGATGAGCGAGTTGATATACTCCTCCCACAGCCATGCACCGTCAAACAAAATGCCGTATATCTGCCTCGACCCTGTGCCGATTTGGTGTTTCTGGTGTTGAAGGATCAGGAGGCACAGCCTCTGCAATGCGAGATACTCGCGGAAATAGGCATGGCGGACGGTATTCTTCTTATTCTGTTCAATGATTTTCTGTCGATCATACGGCTCATAACCCGGAGTTGCATCTACAATGAGTTTTACCTCATCTTTTACTTTGACAAGCAGGCTGTTCCCATATGGTTTTCTCTTAACAAACTCTATGGTATGCCGCACCAACTCCATTAGACAGTTGTCATAAGAAAACTCACGCTGGCTGTATGCAACATTTCCAACAAACGGTGTGTTCTTCTCTATATGTCTTGCAACATCAATCGTACCCTTTACATTTCCGTCATTGTACCTGTATCGGATATACTTCTTGAATAAGCCCTTCCGCATAGCTGCCTTGAGATAGTACGGGAACAGGAACAGCAAAAAATTGAACAGCCGGTTATCTTGATTGGCATCGGACTCTAAATCAACAATATTGGGAAAGTCCAGAACCTTGTCCAAAAGATACTGAAAAAAGTAATCTTCGCCTTCTCCGCAGAAACGCGACTCAATAACAAGCCGCTCATCACCACATCCAAGAAAGCCCATCACATTACCCGTGCGATAGGTGTCATTGACGCTTTGAAGGATCATCTGATCTCGTGAAATATCCCCTGCGTCCTTTACGGTTTCAGGAAATACGAATACTCCTTCTCGCTCAAGCTGCTCCAGCGTTTTATCAGCAATTTTCCCTGTCAACTTCCCTATTTGAGAAAAGGCATCCTTTTTCTGCTGAGAGTTATCCTTGATTCTGAGCAGCTTCATTCTCATCACCTCTGGCGGGTTTCTGATAGCCGTATGCCCTCGCGAACCGATTCATGATCCCCTCCTCATCGTACATTCCCTGTATGTACTCCTGCAGGAGCGGCTGCAGGTAATCTGTCCAAAGCTGGTCAAAATCAAGCGTTCTCAACTTCGCAAAATAGGCTGCGCCAATCTGATAGTTTTCGTTCAGATCCTCAACCTCGGGGATTGCCTTATTGAGCTCGCTCATTCTTCTGATTGCTTCAGACCTACGCTCTTCGTCCTCTATCGACTCATTAATTGCTTCGAGATGTTCATCCGCTTTAAGCTCCACAAAGCGGAAGCGGCGGCGCATGGCAAAATCAAAGCTGTCTACAGAGCGGTCGATATCGTTCATGGTGCCGATAATATAGACATTCTCAGGAATATAGAACTTTTCATCAGGATTAAAGTGCAAATTGGAATACTGCGTGGAGATTTCTCCGGCTTTGCCGCGATAACCAGGGTCTATCGCAAAGAACAGTTCACCAAAAATCTTTGAAATTTCGCCGCGATTAATCTCATCGATGATAAATATGTATTTTTTCAATTCTTCCTGCTTTGCCTTTGTCTTTGAAGCTGTGCTTTTCTTTGCTCTAATGGCTTTATAGATGGCAAAGTCATAGGAGTATCCCTGCGTAGCAAACGTTTTGCCGAAAAAGGTCGTAATATCCTTTATCTTCTCAAACTTCTGCCCGGATTCCAACATCTTTCTAACTTCGTCCAGATTCAAAGCAAGCTTGTTCGCCATTGCGTTTCCAGGAATAGAAATATAAATATGCCCATCATCCACACCGGTAATGGTAAACTCATTTCCGTTAATCGTCTTAAATGTATCAACGCCAAACTCAATATCAGAGAAAAACTCCGCCATGGATTCCTGAACCGTGACTTCCTTTTCCACGTCTTCTCTGGTTTTTTGTGAGTCCTCATAGTTCTTTCTGGCGCGGGCAACAAACTTCTTAAAAATGCCGTCCTGCAATTCAAAGCCCATCGTCCCGTCATCGTTGACCTTTGGTCTCAGCCCCTCAACAAAATCAGAGTAGTCATAACTCGGGTGGAACTGGACAAACTCTACCTGTTTTTTCTGCTCGTCAGTAAGACAATCATACTTGTCCTCATAACCATTGCTAATAATATCCGCAGCAATTTCTTTTGCAAGATAAGTCTTGCCAGTACCAGGCGCTCCTCTGAAAATCAGATTTTTTGATTTGATCAGCATAGAAGAGAATTCATTCAGATACTTTTTAGCCCTCTGATCAAGATTTATCTGGGCAGTCGGTTCCGCCGCTGCGGTTTCCTTCTCATCTTTTTCGCGGTACACAAGGACGAATTGATCCCCCGGTTCGCCAAAACGCTTCAAGCATTCCTGCACAAAGACAACCGTAGTAAAGATATTCCAGCTGTAGATCACAAATTGGCGGCCGTTATCATAACTATATGTCAGGTATTCTATCGTGTTGCGGTGTTTCTTGAATTCATCCACACTCGTATAGATACCTCTGATTACGTCGCTGTCCGGATTATATTTACAGACAGGAAAGTTCTCCTTATCCTCAACCGACAATGTGGCAAGCTGTTTCTCAAAAACCTGGCAGGCAATGCGCGGCAGAGTCTGATTTGTGTTTCTTCTTTCGCCTTTGTTATAGGCACGCCTGATTATATCCCCATTCGCTCTTTGGAAATAGGCATCCAAAGGCTTATAGTTATCACCGAGGCTCAGATTATCCATTGTAAAACGTTCATCTGTTGACTCGACACTTTCGGCAGTAATGGTAAGTTCAAACTTCTCCTGCTGCTTAGTCTCGATGGTAAATCCCTGCTCCTCCAAATAGTTTTTCGCTTCAACGGCATTAAATCCAGTTGTTGAAATATCTGTGCCGTTTGCCAAATGGTCAGCAACGGCTACTACATACTTCGGCGGATACTTTTTCCCATTCTCAGACACAAGTACATATTTTACGCTTGTATTATGTTCGGGAACTCCGTTCTCGTCGATAAATTTCAGGGCATCAATAACATCCTGCTTTTTCAGCTTTGGTATAGCCATGCTGCACCTCCGATATTTCAGCTCATTTATGGCTCACGATAGAAGCGTTTGGCAAATGCCTGCTGGATGATGTGGTAGTTTTCTGCCGTGAGACCTCACACAATTTTCAATATCATAGTACCATCGATTTTAGCAAAAGACAAGAATCCGCATTACGCATACGCAATACTGTCATAGAATTATCTTAGTTTTTTACATATTTCATCTATATCAAAACAGGAAAAACAGAGGCAAGGATTCCAATCAATCCTCTTCGCCTCTGCTCTTGCACTTCCGTGATTTCTATTTTCTCCCAAGCATCCCCGCCACCATCCCATAGTGCTTCTTCACGGTATTTCTTGCCAGTCCGGTTCGTTTGGCGATGGTCGAGAACTCCGTGACCTCCGGGTGGAGGCGCATATAGTCCCACAGCTTGCGCTGCTTCTTTGTCAGCTTTTCCGGTGGGGCGATGCCCGCAAGCTGCTCCTTGAGATTTTTGCGTTCCTCGTTCATCTCCGTGATCAGCGCCTTGAGCTTTTCCTCGCACTCCTCGCGGGTGCGGGCGTAGACGTTGCGGGAATGCTGTGTCCCGTCCGGCCATATGGGAGAATAGCGCCCTTCAAACAGGTGGTCATTGAGTTCGCTGACGCAGCCGGTGCCCGGTTTCCTTTTCTTCCCCACATAGGGCTGGAAGTCCACGATGCCTTTCTGCTCCGGCTCCGCTTCTTCCTGCGGTTCTGCTTTGCCGATGCTCCGGTCGATGCTGGCGGCGGCTGCCCGCTGCATATCGCCGGTGATGTGGGTGTAGATGTCCAGCGTTGTCACCGCCGACACATGGCCCAGCATGGCGGAGAGGGTTTTCACATCCATGCCGTTTTCCAGCGCCAGCGTCGCGAAGGTGTGCCGCAGATCATGAAATCTGACACGCTTGCAGTCTGCCCGCTCCAGTATCGTCTGAAGCCGCCTTCGTGCCACGCCGGGCGTGATCGGTCGATCCGCCTTCACCGGGGACGGAAACATCCAGCGGGAATCCGCCTTCCTGCGGTACTCCCGCAGCACGGCCAGCACCGCAGGCGGTAGCACCAGTTTTCGAACGGACGCTTTTGTTTTCGGTGGGATAATCTGCAATTCACCGTTTACCGTGTACGCCTGTTTGTTGACGGTCAGCACACCGGTTTCAAAGTTCAGGTCGTCCCATTGCAGCGCTATCAGTTCGCCACGCCGCAGGCCGGTGCAGAGATCCAGCAGGAATAGCTCGTAGTACCCGTCCGCCTGCGCCTGAATGAGAAATTTCTGCAATTCCTCCCGATCCAGCACCTGCATTTCCTTTGCCTTTTTCGGCGGCAGCTTGCAGCCGATGGCTGGGTTTGTACGGAGCAGGTCATCCCGCACGGCCCGTTCCAAGGCGGAGCGGCAGACCGCGTGGCACATCCGCACCATGCGGTCGGAAAGTCCCGCGCCGTATTGCTCCGTCAGACGCTTGCGGCCGTTCTTTTTCAGCCGTCCGTAGAACTGCTGTAAATCATTCTGCGACAATTTGTTCAGCGGGATTTTCCCGATCTCCGGCAGGACATGGTTGTGGATGACGTTTTCGTAGTTGTTCTGTGTGGAGGCGCGGAGCGTCGGTTTGCTGTGGGTTTCATACCAGTAGCATAGCCAGTCCCCGAACAGCATATCCGGTTTGACCTTTCGGTCATTCCTCCCCACCATGCTTTCGGCGAGTGTCTTCAACTTTTCTTGACATTCCCGCTTTGTTTTGGCGAGAACATTCTTTGTCTTGGGAAGGCCATTGTCATCATAGCCGATGACAACGCGGCCCTCCCACCGGCCGTCGCCGCGCTGTCTTACGGTGCCGGTTCCGCTTTTCCGTTTCTTTGCCACGGTTTCAACTCCTTCCCGAAGATTTCCTCCATGAAGCCGCCAACGATGCCGCTGGCGGCTTTCTGCATATCCGGTGTGACGTGGGTGTAGGTATCCAGCGTGAAGCTGGCGTTGGTGTGACCCAGAATGCCGGACAGGGTTTTGGCGTCCACGCCGCTGGCGATGGCGTGGGTGGCGAAGGTATGCCGCAGATCGTGAAAGCGGATGTCCGGCAGACCCGCCTTGTGTAAGATCGCTTTCATGTGCGTGTAGGCGCAGTTCGGAGACAGCGGCATCTCCGGTCGGACGGGATCGGGGAAGATCCATTGGGTGATGGCGTTTTCTTTCCGTCTGCGCAGGATCTCCGCCGTGCTGCGGGGCAGGACGATGGTGCGCTCACCGCTGCGGGTCTTGGTCTTACCCAGCATATCGACCCCCAACTTTCGGTCATGAAGGGTGCGGCGCACTTGCAGGATGCCGTTCCGTGCGTCAAAGTCCTGCCACATGAGCCCGCAGATCTCGCCCCGCCGCAGGCCCGTGGTCAGCTCCACATAGAAGAAGTCTCCCCATATCCTGTCTTCCCGCACGGCGTCCAGAAAGGTGTCCAATTCCCTGTCGGTCAGGACACGTTTCGGCGCATGGCTTGCCTTTGGCACCGTTGCGCCCACGGTTGGATTCTTGGCGATGATATGCGCATGGAGGCCGTCCTCCATTGCCTGGTGGAAGATGGCGTGGAGGCGGTTGATGGTGGTGTCCGACAGTGCGGAACCAAACCTCAGATGCTCCCTGACCCGACCGTTCTCTTTCAGCCTCCGATAGAGCTTCTGCACATCCTGCGATGTCACCAGCGACACCTGCTTGCCGCCGAGCTGCGGCTTGATGTAGTTTTCGATGCAGCTTCGATACCCCGCAAGGGTGCCAGGGCGGACGGTGTTCTCTTTATAGTCCGTCAGCCAACGGTCCAGCCACTCCCCCAAGGTCATGCGGCTGTCCTCGGTCAGCTCCACATCCTGATAGCGTTCGATATTCTGATGGAGCTTTTCCGTCAGCTCCTTTTGCGTATGCGCATAGGCGTGCTGGAAGATGGGCGTACCGTTTTTCTTGTGGCCCACCACGATGCGGCCCTCCCAGCGGCCGTCCTCCCGCTTGCGCACCATGCCGTCGCCGGACGGTCTTCGTTTCGCCATTCAGTCCTCCTGTTCCGCCGGACGGCAGATGTGTTCTTCTTCCTCACGCTCGAAGGAGTAGAGCCCGTCTGCCTCCAACTCTTTTGCCATGCCCCACGCCAACTTGAAACCCGCCGTGAAACTCATCAGCGTGGCTTCAACCAGCAACGCATTCTGCGCGTCCAACAGCCGCAGCAGCTTTCTGCGCCCCACGGCGTCCATATCCCGCCGCAGTTTCTCTTGGGCGTATTCGACCTGTGCGTCCAATTCGCTGTGTTCCTGACGGTCGAAACGCTTTTGCAGGGCTTTCATGTAGTCGTACATTGCGGCACCTCCTTTTGGTTGCCACAACACATACCACAACCCGGCGCACAAAGCTACTGTTTTCCAAAATGTTTCTTTGACTATTGCGGCGCAAAAAATACGTTTCCAAACCTGTTCACATATGCATCCGCATCGAGCAGCCTTTTTTGTGACGGGGAGTGTACTGCGCTCATCCGCCAACAGCTCCACGCCAGGACGGGTGGCGACGTAGCGAGTACGCTGGGCCAGCTTCGCGGCGTTCTGTCCGCCCTTGAGGTAGGGGGAAATCAGTACGATCCGGGCCATTCATCCTCCGGCTTAATGCGGCGCTGCTGATGCACTGCGCTCTCAAAACTCACCTGACCATTGGTGCGCTTCACCTCATCCACCGCGTAGGCCCGCAGCTCCCGCGTGTGGATGGGATCGGTACGGAAGTGCGCAGCGATGGTGTGGCACAGCATATTTAGCTCCACCGCGCACTTGAAAAGAATGCGGCAGAGCCGATTGTTGTTGTCGTCCAGCGTACCCTGAATGGCGGTGAGGATGGCTTGGGAGAGATAGGCGGTGTTGTCCTCCGTGCCGAGATAGCCCATGTAGAACCGCAGGGCCTTTTCTACGAATTCATTGCGGCTGCGGCAGTTATCAGCTTTCAGCCAGCTGTCCATGCGGTCGATCATGTCGGGCGGGAGCCAGAATGTCGTTTTCTTTTTCACTTTTTCTTCCATCGGTGTTCTCCTTTCCTTGCCGTCGGTCAAAAGGGGCGCGAGTGCCGGAAACACCGTGCCTCTTTGGAAACCAGACTGCGGTTTTTCTGAAATATGCTGAAATAGACTGCGCTTTGGAAAGCGCGAAAAAGCCCCGCACTGCGGGGCTTTGTGGGCGGGCCGCAGGCGCTTGCGACTGCGGCCCTTTATCTTGTGCTTTTATCGAACGGGTAAATAAGGGGCGAAAACCTCCGGAACAGGGCATGGTCAGGAGGAAAAACACCCTCCCCAAAGGCTCATTTTCCCATCGTCGGAGCAGGATTCACCGTAGCTTTTCCCACATCGCCCACAAACGCTGCAACGCTCGTTTCAAAGGGCTTTGGCGGGTACACACGCCACCCCATCCCGGAACCGCGCACACAGCGGCTCACAGGGCGAAACACGGGGCGTTTCGAGCGGGGGCGCTATCTCTACCCTCAGACCGTTTTGTGTGGTTCGGAAACCCTGCGCGGCCGGGTGTCAGAACGGCAAACTTTGTCGCCTTCACACGCTGGTCTGCTCCATGCGTCTTGCCACGCGCTGCCGCTCCTTTGCTCTGTCCACAGCATCCATCTGCCGCTGATAAAACTGGTCAATGGAAAACTGGATCGGCAGGATCGTGTAGAGCAGACTTCCGTTTTGCTTGCGCCCGTCCTGCGTGATGATGCTGGTGCGCTCCGTGACGATGAGCCCGCGTTCCTCCAACTCCTGCACATACTTCCGCACGGTGTTATTGCTCATACCCACCGCCTTGCCGATGGTGGCGTAGCTGGGATGGCACTGATAGGTTCTGCGGTCTTCGATGCGGAGCAGGTAACCGTAGACAGCGATCGCGCCGTGAGACAGGCCCAGCTGATAGATCTCATTGGGCAGAGGAAAATAATTCTTGACCGGATCGCGCTTTGTCCAGGTTCTCATCTGGCACCTCCAGTCTGCCGCTCTACCCACTGTTGGAATTTATCCTTGGGCACCACGAACCGACTGCCGATGCGCACAGACGGAAATACTTCTTCGTGCATCAGCTCGTAGGCACTGGAGATGGACACGCCCAGCACCTTTGCCACCAGTTCCGCGTTGAGAAACAGCGGCAACTCATCGTAGCTGTGATAGGTCGATATTTTCAAAATCGTTACCTCCAATAGAATTCAGAGAAAAATTACTTGCGTTTCGGAGGTCCCTCTGTTAGACTGTTTGCAGATGGAGTCTGCGTTTTCCGAAACGCGGCACGCCGCTGAACTGCTGCAACAGTTCAGCGGTTTTCCTTTTTTGCAGGAACGATGTATGTTTCTTCCCCCTTTCTTTGTTCTCTGCCACGCACCGTACCCGTTCCTGCCCCGCGGCCTTGTTTGACCTGCACGGCGTTTTCGCTGCCTTGGTACGCTCGACCGCTTTGCGCAGCGTCCTGGCGTTACTTCTCCGGCGTGTATCATCTCCGGTGATGGGTATTCAGTTGTCGAGGTGCTTTTTCGGATTTGTGACCGTCTTTTTCATTGACAATCCGCAGTCCTCGTGTTAGACTAACTGTAAATTACTTTTGACAGTCTTTCCGTGATCGTATGGTAACATACTTTTCACCCCTTGTCAAGACTGTCTGTATTTCTATATTACGATTGTCTATTTTGAGGTGATCTGCCATGTGGTATGCCAAAATGTATTTCTCTGAGGACAGAGAGATTTTCCAGTATGATTCCCTTGGTACGCAAGGCGTTCCGGACGTCCAGAAGGAGTTTCCCTTTCTGGAAAGCCTCCTCTCCTTTCAGGAACTGGACTGCGCGGAAGTGACGCCGATACTGCAAAGCATCACTGATAACTGGAGCCGGTTTATCGCAGAGGATGACAGGGACGCACTTGAGAATGTCAGGAGAAAACTGGGGAGGTTAGCCTCCATACACATTTATTTTCGACTTCTCCATGTTCACTGCCGCTACCGCCAGTCAGCGATGTACATTCAAAATGACCGAGGCAGTGCAGAGGATGCGCAGATACTGGACGAGCTGCACCAGCTCCCCGAGCAGCTTCCGCTGTATCAGCAGCAGATCCAGCGATTTTTTGAGTTGGTGCTGGATGTAGACAGCGCGGGACGGGAGCCGCAGTCGCAGGCGGCAAAAAATTACTTTCACGACTCTCCGAAAGATCCCGACCTGTTTTGTTTCCACCCCATCCCGCTCAGCTTTGAGCCGGTGGAGCCGGGGCGGTGTTCGCCGGTGCTGTATTCCTCCGGCATTCGGGATATGATCGACTACTCTCTGCGGAGTTGCGTGGAACGGAACATCACCGTGCGGCGCTGCAAGAACTGCGGACGATGGTTTCCGCAGACCGGGCGGGTCAGCGCGGAGTATTGCGAGCGGCCTGTTCCAAGAGGAGAGCAGGTCTGTCGGGAGATCGGGGCTTTCAAGCAGTGGACAAAGAAGCAGTCGGATGACCCAATCTTCAAGGCATACCGCAAAGAGTATAAGCGGCGCTTTGCGTGGATCAAGGCGGGGCGCATCACGGACGAGACGTTCTATGCATGGAGCGAAAAAGCTAGAGAAGAGAAAAAGAAATGTGACCGAGATATTATCTCGTTAGTGGAATTCCAGCAGTGGCTGAAGGAATCCAAATGAAAAACCGTGTGCTGACCTTGCGGTCAGCACACGGTGTTCTTTGTCTATTGCGAGGCAGATTTTAAACCGCCCGCGTCTTTGATACGCCATCAAAACGCAGCTTTCTCCCATTCAATCAGGATCTCCGCCAGCTCCGGTGTCAGCCGCTTGCGACACTCCTGCTGCAGTTCCTCCGGCACGCCGTAGAATGCCTCGGCGATGCTGCCGGTGATGGCGGCGAGGGTGTCGCTGTCGCCGCCGATGGACACCGCCGTGCGGAGAGCATCCTCAAAATCTGTGCTTTCCAGAAACGCAGTGATAGCCTGTGGCACGGTCTCCTGACAGTTCTCTACATGGTGGTAGTTTGGACGGATCTCGTCGCAGGTGCGGCTGAGATCATAACCAAACTTGCGCTCCACATGTGCCTTGATCTCCGCCTTACCGTGACCGGTGCGGGCGAGAAAAACGGCCGCGGCGGTGGCCTGTGCGCCCTTGATGCCCTCCGGGTGGTCGTGGGTCACCTGGGCGGTGAGCCGCGCCAGACGCAGCGTTTCCGCCATATCTGTTGCCAGCCATGCGGCGGGAGACACCCGCATGGCACTGCCGTTGCCGTAGCTCTGGTAGGGCTGCGGGTCATCCTCATAGAGCCAGCCGCCAAAATGGGTGCCATAGCCCCGGTCAGGGTAGGCGCGGCCTAGCTGCTGCATCTCCCGCACCAGTGCCGCTTTGATGGCGGTATCGTCCTGCCCACGGCTGCTGAGCAGCGCCTTCGCCACCGCCAGCGTCATCACCGTGTCGTCCGTGAAGTCGGAACGGCAGCTGAACAGCGGAAAATCCTTCGCCTTATAGTTGTTGCAGTCGAATTCGTAGGGGCTGCCCACGATGTCGCCCAAAATCGCTCCGTACATACCTTACCTCCCTCTTTTCTGCACATCCTCGTCGATGCGGCGCTTCCAGTCGGCGCTGAGCGGCCGGGCAGCACGGACGCTGCACACCGCCTCGCTGATGACCTCGTAATTTAACGCCGTGCCTGCCTTGTCACACTTGTAGTTCACCGCACGGTCAGCGCCGATGCCGAAGCGGGCTGCCTCCTTTGCCGCGTCGATATTCGCGCCCAAGAAGAGGAACTCCCAGCCGTATTTCTCCTTCTGCCGCTCGATCTTCCGCCGAACCCTCTCGTAGTCGTAGCGACGGCTGGCGTTTTCGTAGCCGTCGGTGGTGATAATGAACATCGTCTTTTCCGGCACATCCTCGCGGCGGGCGTACTTGTGAATGTTGCCGATGTGGTGGATGGCTCCGCCCACGGCATCCAGCAAGGCCGTGCAGCCACGGGTGAAATAATCCTTCTCCGTCATGGGCGGTACTTTCTCCAGCGGCAGGCGGTCATGGATGACCACGCTCTCGTGGTCAAAGAGCACCGTAGAGACCAGTGCCTCGCCCGCTTCCTTCTTCTGCCTGGCGATCATGGAGTTGAAGCCGCCGATGGTATCCGATTCCAGCCCAGACATAGAGCCGCTGCGATCCAGAATAAAAACCAATTCCGTCATAAAAAAGCCCTCCTTCGTTTGATTACGCTCCCATTGTAGCGCATCCGAAGGAGGGTTTGGTCGCCTGTGGGGCGACATATTGCTTATTCAATTCTCTGAATGGTTGCAGCCTTAGAGTCACTTATGTATGCATCCTGCCAAAAACACATATCCATAAGTTTCATTGGCGGATACTCAACTCTACGTTCAGACAACTCAAGTCTTAGCCTTTCAAATACATCTTCATGATTACAATAGAATTTTGCTACACGATAAACAGAGTCCCTATTATATTTGCCGCTGGATATATGGTGCTTCTTTACAGACTCTTTGTAGTAACGGTCATAAGCCGGGACACAACCAAGCGTTCCCAGCAGTATTTTTGTTATCAACGTATCGCTTGCGGCATTGACTTTTCCGTCGATAGCAGGCCCCTCTGCAGCGTAGCACTCACATATTCGTTCCCCTATATCTTCCAATAGTGCGAGATTCTGTTCTTTACATAAGTCTTTCGCGCATATTCCCACTAACGGATCATATTTTTTCTCTTGAATAATTTTCACGACTGGAATATGCACCTTATAATCCTTTTGCAACAAAAATGATGATCCCCGGTACATTCCCCAACTTGCTAAATAGAACGCAAGGTGAAGTGCCAAATGATCTATCGCCTGTTCATCATTTGCATCTCTGTTTTCCAAAAATGCCTTATAGCAATGCTCCCAGGACAGATATCTGCCATGGGGATCACTCATGGTTTGCTCGAAATATGCTCGTATAAGATTAACTGCACATTCCGCTGACATGGTCATCGTTTGATGTTCGATTTCATCACACGACGCTTGTTCAGCGCAGTCTTGCCTTGCAGTCTGTTGAATAGCTGATGTTCCATAGATAGAGTACCTTGCAGGGTATCCGTCTAATCGCATTATAACCTTTTCATTCACAAGTGCCATAAGGGCAGAATAAATATTAGACGTATGAAAGCTATCTCCATAAATAGCTTCCGCCAGCTCTCCCTGTGTCATTGCACTTCCCGCCCGTAGTAACAATACAATTTTTTCTTTCTGCTTTATCCTCATTCTACACACTCCGACAGTCTGAAAGTCTATAGCAATTATGCTCCCAGCAGGCTCTGGTCGAAGGCGAACAGCGCCTCATTGATTCTGAAAATGTCATAGTCCCGCTGCATGATGAAATACTCGATGATGACGTCAAACTTGCTGCTGGGGCTGAGGGCGTAGCCCGCGCGGGCGATGAGGTCGCGTGTCTCCGGCAGGCTCAGCTCCAGCGCGATGGCAAAGGCCACCGCTGTGGGCTTGGAGGGCTTATAGTCCGGGTTATTGCGGATCTTCGAGAACAGCTTGCGATCCACATTAGCCTTCTTGTAGACCTCTGCGTCCTTTTTGCCGCTGCGGTCGATAAGCTTCAACAGTGTCTCCGAAAATCCGGCATCCAGATGCGCAAGCGCCTCGTCCAGCCCGCCCGCCGCCATGGGTGCGTCCTCGTAGGCGGTCAGCCTCCGGCTTTCGACGACGCTCATCCGGCGCATCCGCTCCCTGTGAAGGTCGGTGTGGGCGTCCACATAGTGGTCGTCGATGTAGGCGGCGATGTCCGCGAAGAGCTTATTGCCGATCGCATACGCCGCGCGGCTGAAAATGACAAGATACACCGTCATGTCGTTTTCAGCCAAAAATTCGCTGATGGCGTCCACCGCCACGCGCAGCGCCTGATCCTTGGGGTAGCCGAAGATGCCGGAGGAGATCAGCGGAAAGGCAACCGTTTCACAGCCGTGTTCCTTCGCCAGCGCAAGGCTGGTGCGATAGCAGGAGGCGAGCTGTTCCCGCTCGCCGTACTTACCGCCGTTCCACACAGGGCCGACAGTGTGGATCACATATTTGCACGGCAGGCGGTACGCACCGGTGATCTTGGCCTCGCCGGTCCGGCAGCCGCCCAGCGTCCGGCACTCTCGGAGCAGCTCCGGTCCCGCCGCGCGGTGGATGCAGCCATCCACGCCGCCTCCGCCCAGCAAGGATTCCTTCGCCGCGTTGACGATGGCGTCCACGCTCATTTTCGTAATATCATTGCGAACAATTTCAAGAGGCATGGTTCTATCCCTCAATTTCTATCATTTAAAATCAAGTCAATGCGCCGTTGTTCTCTGCTGTCCCCACTTCAGACAGTTCTTCCCAGTCCTCACGATTTCCACATCTGCGAAGGTAGTCGCGGCCACCATCCACGGCGCATGAACCGCAGCTGCAAAACTTGAAATCATGGACGGTTTTGCTTTCGATGATATCTCCGCATTTCTTGCATCTGATCGCGTTCCTGATAATTCTCGGCATAATCATTCCCTCTTTAGCGCATTTTTGATTTTCTCTTTTTCCCCACTGCCATCTGTGCGGAGGCGTAGCAGCGGGACGGCGCACTTCTCCAGAATGGAGTTTTTCTTCATATCTCGCTCTGCCTGCTTGCTCCCCGCTTCGTGGAAGCCAGTCCCGTCTACTTCAATCGCCAACACGGGCTGCTTATCCATCTGATTAAACAGCAAGAAATCCACATGGGTCAATGGATTGCGGGCATATTGGCGTTCTCCCTCTGTCAGCGGTTCATAGTTCTTCACCAGTGTCGCAAGAGAAACATGCACTGCACAACCGATAGAGGAAAACGCCTCCTCAGACAACACCTCTTGAATCACAGAGTACATGAGATTCTCGGAATCGTACTCCGATATCCGCTTATGTTTTTTCAGATATGCTTTGCGCTGCTCAGCATAGCCCTGATAGAGCATATCGAACACGGAGTAGACCTGACTCTGGATGACTTCAAAATTGTTATATTCGATGTACCGTGTCAGGTCGCCGTAGTTGGTCTGGTCATTGCGCGGGTCCTGTGATGTGACCACAGCCAGCGAATGAACCGCACGGGAAACCGCCACATTCAGCATATGGGGATCATCCACGAAATCTGTGATGACATTGTCGACCGAAGTCAGAATGATTGCATCCTGCTCCCGTCCCTGAAACTTGTGGACGGTGTCCACCTCATAAGTATCTCCCAGCTGCTTGCGGATGGCTGTCACCTGATCCCGATATGGCGTGATAATACCGATGCTCTGGATATTTTGCTGATGCAGTCGCGGAAGCACCTCCTGCTGGATGACATCGATCTGGCGCTGATTGAGATGTCCACGGGCGTGATTACCGGCAATCGTCCGGTACATGGTCAATACATCCGGCTCATCATGGTCTTTTGTCATAACGATCAGCTGTCCGTGGTAGAACTTCTGATTGCAGAAATTGATGATCTTCGGGTGACAGCGGTAGTGTTCCCGCAGCAGCGTAACAGGTGCATCCTGCCATATTTCCAATGCAGAGGACAGCAGGCTGTGAGTGGAAAATCGATACCGCTCATCCAAGGAATACTTTTGCCAAATGGCATCGCTGGTGCGAATGTCATCCTCCGTCAGCACATTGGGGAGCTGCTTTAAGTCCCCAACAATCACGATATTCCGCGCACAGGAAAATGCCAAAACGCCAGTAGCTAAATCGACCTGCGAGGCCTCATCCACGATCAGGTAATCATAGATATGTTCAATGCTCAGCGTTCCCTTGATGGAATAGGTCGTGCTAAGTACCACCGGGTACTCACGGGTAAACTCCGCAGAATTTCGGCGGAAATCATTCTTTTCAAAGCACCGTCTATTATTCCGCCAATGATACCGTGTTGCCAGTTCCGCCCGGAACAGCCGCAGGGACTTCTGTGTGAGCTCATCCATCTTCGCATCGAAAGCGTAGCGCTCCAGCTTTCGGTTCAATTCCTGCTTTTCGGCCTCCAGTTCCCGCCTCTTTACGAAATAGAATTGGTTTTGCAAATAGGGAATGACCTGTTCTGGGGCGCGGATAAACAATTTGAGCGCATTACGGTTGAATCGGAACATGATAGATATTTTTTGCAACAGGCCCAAGCGAGTCTCACGCTCTGCATACTGTTCAAATTCCATCCAAAGCGCAAGAAGCTTCTGCGAGGACAGCTTGTCCAAGCTCTCCATTGGCATGTCACTGTAACTTGCGTAATATTCCTCAAAATAATGCTGCTCCGGGTTTAGCTGCAAGAACTCCTGCTCAATTTCCGCAATGCGGTTTTTGGCATTGAGCATTTCGTTCAGTTCTTTGGAGAGTGCAGTCGTTTCCTGATCTAATTGCTGTCGTTCCTCCGGGGGCATTTCCCAATCGCTCATATTCGGATAGGCGCCTGTCTGTGCATCCAGAAACCTCTCTTTGTTGGCAAGACTGCCGAGAAACGCAGTCAGAAAGGCAGCATTTTTCTTCTCCAGCTTTTCCACAACATTATGCGTTGCGGAATTGTTGTTGGAGACAACCGCCACGGTTTTCCCACTTCGGACAACATTGGCGATGATATTCAGGATCGTCTGTGTCTTTCCAGTACCCGGTGGCCCCTGAATGATACTGATTTTGGAGGAAAGCGCCCGTTCTACCGCCAGCTTTTGACTCTGGTTCAGGCCAAACGGATAGATCACTGCCTCCGGCATCTGGGGCATTTTGACGTCTTTCTGCGGTGCAAGATAGCTTGCCAACACGGTATCCTCGCTGACCTGCTGGATCTTGTCATACTGCATACTTAGAATGTTGATACCGTTTTCCGCCACCAGACTGATTGCAGCGGCAGTCTCCTTGAAATATTGGAATGTTTCTTGATTTTTACCGTCTGTCAGGCAATTTTGCTGGAACTGCACTTCGCTCCTACGGAATGATAAATCTCTCTTTCCGTTGCGGACAATACGATAATACCCACCGAAGTCGAGAATCTCATCAATTCCGCTGATGGTTTGCCCGTTTACAGTGACAATCACCCGTGCAGGGTCGATTTTCTTTTGCAGGGGTAGGATCTCCACATTGCTACGCTGAAAGCTGTATGACTTATTGGGCGCACTGGTATAGACGACCTCGCACTTCCCGTCATGGAACTGAAAGCTCGCGACCGAGTCCGTCTGGTCTTTTCCTTTTATGATGATTAAGTGCTTTCGTGCGTCCATAGAGACTCCTCTAAATCATGTAAAAGTACGTCAGCCCACTACCAACTTATTCGTCGTCTTCAAGAACTTCGCCGGGATCGGGCGATTCAGCCGCCATGTGATATTCATCGGTCTGCTATTCTTGTGCTTCACATAGCTTACTGTTCCCAGATCGGTATACGTCTTTGCACCTTTAAGGTTCTAAAGTTCATTATGTAGCAAAGTAACTATTGTTTTTATAATGTAAGATCTAACTGTTCTTTAATATTATCTGGAGCCAAGGACTGTACACAGGAAATTGCGCAAGCAGAAAAGGGTGCTTCTGGTGATATAGCATCCCTTAGCTGACGAATACAGCTATGCTTGCTAATATCTCCGGAGGCATACTCTGCAAGCAGTTTTTCAATGCTCGCCCAAATTCTTCCTCTTTCGTTGCTTATGTAAGCATCGGTCAGATTGTAAATAGATGCCGAAACTCTAACCCTTTCTTTGCCTAATTCATCATTCGTAGCAGGAACTACGCGATTGCCCCAAAAGGACAGCAACTTAACATCCTCTGCAATGCACGGATCCAATAGTAATGGTTGCTCATTATTTTCGCTTGTTTCCGATTGGTACATGCTATCGTTTTCCAAAGGAAAATAGCTTCCTTTGCCACCGCCTCCTGTTTTCCGATTGGCACAAATACAGCATGCCCTATAATTCGAAGGATTATTTGCTAGCCAATAGTACCCCTCATTCTGAATTAAATGATTATATTTAAAATTCTCAAAAGGCTTTATTTCCGCCTTGGGTCGAAAGTGGTCAATATGCACATCTTGCCCAACAAGGGGCACCTCTGTATACCAGCACTTATTGTGAAAGAAATCCCTGAAATCCTTTTTGAGCACACTATTTTTCCAGAGTTCATTACCTTGCCCCCATCTATTTCTGTTTTCTAGGAGGTCTTCTATCTTTATATATCTCATACTTGCCCTTCGTATAACGCCTCAATAATTTCTTTAATTTTTTCTCTGCGCTCTAACACCTGGTCGTAGGTAAGATACTCTTTACTATACAGATTGCACCTCTTATATACGTTCAAAAAGTCATCATATAAAAAATCAATCGAATTATACGATAGCGGCAGCAATCCCAAATCCTTCGTTATTTCACGGAGCTCCGCTTTTTCCTCGTCCGTAGCGCTCTCACCAATAAGTTTTAGATATAATTCTTGTCTGCGCAAGAATTTCTTATGCGATTTTTGGTCGTAAGAAGTCTGTAACCCATAATACTCACTTTGTAGTAACCCATCAATTCCCATTCCCTCGGTATTCTCGACAGGGGTAATAACTCTTGTAAAGAATCTCCCTTGATTCTCGTTTCGAGTAAATATCCGAATGTGTTCTTTGGGAACACCATTTATCACCAACGGATCATGTGTTGCAATAATCGCCTGAGTGTTCACAGCCTCCTGCAAAGATTGGTCCATTGTGCTTTTAATGTCATACTTCCAGCGCGGATTCATATATGCATCTGGCTCATCCATTAAAATGAGGCAATCTTCCGTCTTGCAAATACCAAGCATACCAAGGATTTTGATAAGTTGGCGCTGCCCTTCGCTCATTGATTTGCATTTCACTATGGAATTCCCTTGAGTGACGGTCACCTCAAATCTCGCATCAAACAGAGAGTATAGTTTCTCAAAAAATTCTAAGATTGCAATAGAATCTAACCCTAACTTTTCAAGACCTTTAATTTCGAAATAGGACTTTCCTGCAGCAGAATATAGTAATCCTCTTCGCAGCAAATCCGTAAACCGATGGTCAATGAAATCCGTCAAATAGTACAGGCCTATGGGCACATCTCCTTCGAACCGTCCTCTGCCAAAAACGCCCTCAACTTTATTAATATTAATGGCCATATCCACACATTGGACTTCATCGAAATGGCACGCATCAACAAGATAATTCTGTTCATAAGACTCCTGACCACAGAGAATAGAAGCCAAATATATTGGAGTCATTCCCTCATCACAATAATTGTACTTTCTTTTGGGAAAGTTCGGCAAGAAGCGCTCAGATTCATCGTTCATTGCTTTAAGAAAGCGCACAAGTGTATTTCTACATTGCCTTACATAGCTTTTATTAATTTGTTCTATTTGAGGCAAGAGCTTATTGTTGGCCCCAGAATAAAACGCAATGATGCGTTGAGGGAACAAAGAATGAGATTGGATAAAAGAGCGCACCCTTTTATAGCTTCCCTCACAGAAAACATCATCTACCGTGATACGATAATTATGATTGCTTTGGACAATGTATACCGCCTTTTGCGCATAGTTGTACTCCATAGAATAGCTGTAGTCAATCTGTTTTTCTATTGCGGGAGAATCAAAAGACATCAGAATGTTCAGAATACACTCAATCATCGTCGATTTTCCAGCGCCATTTTCTCCAATCAGAATTGTTGAGCTACCACCCGATACGGTGTCAAATACTATATCAAAGTCAACCAAACAAAGATAATCATCGATCCGAAGCCGTTTGATTTGCATAATATTACCTCACTAGTGAGTATTCTCCAGAATCACTTTTCGACACAATCTGTTTTTTCTCCAGATTGCGTAATGCGTCCATAAGCTCAAATTTTTTCTTACTAATGGACATTACTGTCTGTGTAGAAACAGATTGGGGCGCAGCTTTTAATAGGAGTTTGACAATTGCTTCTTCATTAGCACCTGACAACAACGGCTTAATTTCTGCGGGAATTGCAATTCGCTTCGCTTTTGCCTTTGGCCTGATCACATCTCCATCCTCTTGTTCGATTACTTGCCTCAGCAATTCCACCGCGCTCTCCTCGCTCGGGTCATTCGTACCCAGTTCACCGCGAAAGGCACGAGCGAGAATGGATTTTTTCATCAGGTCGATCTGGTCAAGAACAGATTCAGCTACATTCTTGGCTTGCTGTTCCTTTTCAAGGGAAGAATCGATTAACCTAATAATCACTTCTTGCTCCATCATAGATGGAATTATAACAGGAAAATTCTTGAGCTGTGTTGAATTAATCGACGCTAAGTTTGTCGTTTGCTTGGAACAACTCAGAAAGTATGCTTTTCCATACCGGCTTCCCGCTTGATATGACAGGAAATAAGGATTAAGTACCTCTGGATTAGGCCTAACAACAAAGATATGATTCTGGTGAAGACAGTTTTTGATTTGGCCCTCCCAGACCGTTCCCCGACCTAACTTATCAAAATCGCCACCTTCTGTAAAAAGAACATCCCCAACAGCAAGACTATACCTTGAAATAGCTTTCTCTTCTACATTGATTTTTTTAATCTCATCCAGACGCAGAAATCCATCCTGCACATTCGCTACTCTTAGATATGGCAATTCGACAGTCTTTCCCGTATACTTTTTTCCCTTCATTAATCCTGTTTGTAAAGACGAAACGGTCGAAAGTAAGTGCTTTTCCCAACTCTCCATCCCCACACCGTGCTCTTCCCGCCATTTCGCAGTCAGTTCACCGGTGAAGGCCTTATGGAGAATAGCGGCTTTGCGGGTTTCAAAGCTATCCACCACGGCCTGTGCCTTTTCCTTGGCCTCATCCAGCTTGGCAAACAGGCTTTCAATGCGGTCTACAATGCGCTGTTGCTCGGGAAGTGGCGGAAGAGGGATTTCGTAGTTTCCTAGCGTCGTTGTGTTGATATTTGCAATGTTCGTTGTCTGTGAAGATTCTCCGATGAATTTCCCTGCAAGGAATTCGTGCCGCAAGAAATAGAACAAATATTTACTGGACATTTCTTTCGCTCTTATATTAAGAACAAAACCACCAAAAGTCATAGGGAAAGGAATATATGTTACTAAAGAAGATTTACCAACAAGCTCTCTGGAATTGGCCGAAGACATAATAATGTCGTTTTCACGCACCAGTTTTGCGATATTTCCCTTCATAAAATCTCTGTTGACATATATCATATCGTCAATTTCAAGATTTTCTTGCACGTTTGCTGTGCGAAGGCACGGAATATTATCCTCAGTTGGTGCAGCTTCTTTTGCGGCTGCTGGGAAAGTAATTCCGCGTTCAAAATTACTAACCATGCCGATTCTTGTCCAGCACCAATTCTCCGGCAATTTATACGGCCACTCCCAATCCGGCACTAAAGCTGCCTGCAAACGCTCTTCGGGCGTGAGGGCGGCTTCTTTTTTTGCTCTTGCCATCACTTTTCCTCCGTCAGAACACGAAGCTCACGCACAACACTTTTCAGCAGATCGACCGCTTCTTCCAGATTCGCAATCGCTTCCTCGCCGCTTTCTACAGGGTCAGGGAGATCGTCATAATCCACGATGGAGTCATCGCGGATCAAGCCCAGGTCAAGACTATCATCCGGATTCTTGGCGATCTCCTCACGAGTGAATTTGCTCCAGCGCTCGCCCGTGCGCTTGGACGGGTCTTCATACCCTGCCACAAACTCGTCGAAATCACTCTTGCGCAGCTGCCGGGTCTTACCAAAGCTGTCCATATTGGTGCGCATATCGTAGAACGCAACCTCGGTGGTGTTATCCTGCTCGGTTGTCCCGCGGGTAAAGAATAGCACATTGGTCTTGACGCCCTGCGCATAGAAAATGCCGGTAGGCAGGCGCAGAATGGTGTGCAGGTTGCAGAAATTCATCAGTTCCCGGCGCACGCTGGCACCGTCACCGGCAGCAAACAACACATTATCCGGCAGCACCACGGCGCAGCGGGCCTTGCCGTCCGCCTTCAGGCTGCGATAGATCACCTGCAAGAAGTTCAGCTGCTTGTTGGAGGTCTGGAAAGAGATGTCATCCCGTGTGGCACGCTCACCGCCCTTTTTCGTGCCAAAAGGTGGGTTCGTGAGAATAACGTCATATTCTTTGAATCTCTTTGCGTCTTGCGCAAGAGAGTCTTCACAGGAAATCTGCGCCGGAACACTATGCAAATACGCATTCATCATAGCAAGCCGGTGTGTATCCGAAACCAACTCAACGCCAGTATAGCCACCTTGAATTGAATTTACCTCTGCATCGGAAAGTTCATAAAGACTTCTTCCGTCGGTTGCATTACGATATGCCGCAATCATAAAACCGAAGGTTCCGCAGGCGGGGTCAAAGCACCTTTCCCCCAGCTGCGGATTGACAAGCTCCGTCATCACATCAATCAGTGGGCGGGGTGTAAAATATTGCCCGGCTCCTGATTTTTTTTCGTCCGCGTTTTTTTGCAGCAAGCCTTCATACAAATCGCCAAGTCCCTCTTGCTTGGCTTCGTACCAATCGAGTTCGTCGATCTTTTTTATTAGCTTTTCCAGGTTCTTAGGCTCTTCGATGCTGGAAACCGCTTTCGTATAAATGTTGCTGATTTTCGGCATGGTTGTCTTGCCCAACTCCGTCAAAATAACGTTATAGTACTTTTTTAACGCGATTCCAGAAAGAGAGGTCAAATACTTCCACGAATAATCATAAAGCGCATTTTTCCGCCCGTTCCTTTCCTCTTCCGTTAATTCATCAACCCGTTTGCCCCTCGACTTCGCATACTGTTCCAGGCGTTTCTTGTAGGCTTGCTCTATTTCTTTCCTCAAGGCGGCTTCTTCGCCGGTTTCTTCCAGCATCTTTAAGAAGAGAATATAGGTCAGTTCTGTCACATACTGGTGATAAGTAATACCGTCATCTCGCAGCACATTGCAGAGATTCCAAAGTTTCTGTACTATATCTTGCGTGCTCATTTAAGCTGCTCCTTCGTAAATATAAGTATTGATCTCACGGATAATCTCCGCAAGCTGCCCGTCAAACTTCTTGTTAAAGCGTGCGAAACCACCATCCATCTTGAACGCCGGTGCTTCAAAGGTCTCGGTATTGAGAATGCTCTCGTGAAGCATATATACCTTGATCTTTTCCAGCAAATCAAGCTGCATTTTGTTAAAGTGATGCGCCGAGATCAGCTTAGAAAAAGCCATTTTCACACGGTCATCGTGGTTTACAAGCGGCGTTTTAAGTACAGCCCCACGAATAAAAGCTATAATATCTGCCACGATCCGCTCGTTGGTCACTGCACTGGCCGCTTCGTTCAGGCTGCTCTCGTTGAAATTCTCCTTATCCAGCTCCAGCTTCAGCTCCCGAAGCTGCGCCCTGGTCATATCGCTGGGGCGGGTGCAGGCAATGCGGATCGCTTCAATGCGGTCTTTATTCTCGTTGACATAGGCCACAAAAGAGTCCAAATAATCCTGCGGTTTTTCCGTGTCACCATAGCCGCGGGTCGTTTCCAAAAGGGTATCTTCCTTTTCGGAATAGTAATGCCCGCGCTTTTTGCCCTTCAGGTTGTCAAACCAAAGCAGGAAATCCTTATCCTCCCGGCAGCGTCGCACAAAAGCTTCCTCTGTACAGCTTTTCAATTCCTTCGCATATTCCCGAATTGTTTTTCCGCCTAAACGCTCGGATACATCATACTTTTGCTCATCGGTCAGATTGTTGCTCTTACGCTGCAATCTTGCCAAAATGCGATCTTTGACAGGCTGCTTGCTGGCCTCACCCGGACGGAACAAATCCTCCAACAATTCAGCCATTGATTTGCTGACGGAGACTGACTTCATATTGGAAGTGTCGTCCAAGTCCTCGTACACGCGAACTGCATCGAAGATATTGAAGTGCGTCTTTCCGATTTCCGGGCAAAGGCGAGTAGCGCGTCCCAGCATCTGCTCAAAGAGGATCCGGCTGTTGATCTTGCGCATAAACACCAAATTGCAAATTGCCGGCACATCGATTCCGGTAGTCAGCAAGTCGACTGTTACGGCAATGTTGGGGTACTGGTTGTTCTTGAACTGCTTGATCACCTGCAAAATCTTCTTTTTGTTGCCGCCGGCAGTTTTGCCCGTGATTTTCATAATGGCATCATTGGAAATGCCATAGGGCTTGTAAATTTCTCGGAGCGTATCCACAATACGGTCAGCGTGTGCATCATTTACTGCGAAAATCAGCGTCTTTTCTCCACTTTCCGGATTCAGGTAGGTCGAAACTTCTTCCAGCACCTTGCGGGTATGATCCGGCAGAACAATTTTGCGGTTGAACTCCGACACATCGAAATCCATTTCATCGTCCAAAACTGCACCGTTCAAAAGTTCATTGGTGTTGGGGTCATATTGCGCCAAGGTTTCACCCTTCTTGAACTGTGCGTCATTTTCAATGAAATCCGTATTAATCAGATACGGAGGATCGTGATCCACCAGCCAGCCATCGATAACCGCCTCACGGTAGCTGTAGGTATAGACCGGCTCCCCGAAAATCTCGGTCGTGTGCAGGGCGGGCGTAGCAGTCAAGGCAACTTTCACCGCATCGAAATATTCGATAACCTGCTTGTACTTGCTCATATAATCATCTTGATTATCGTAGAGGATTTCTTCTTCCGTCATTTCACGGTCAAGAATATAGCCTCGGTGGGCTTCGTCCACAATAATCAAATCAAATGCACCGGGCATCAAATCCGGTTCTTCTGCCAGAATCGTGCGTTTCAAAAGCCCCTGCACCGTTGAAATGCTGACCTTGGTTTCCAGATTGATGATGTTGTCATCGATCGCTTTGATCTCATATATTTTGTCCAGCGTCAGCAGTTCCTTCAGCTTGACATCTTTGAAGGTGTCCATTGCCTGCTCACCGAGGGACACTCGATCCACAAGGAAAAGAATACGGCGGAAACGCTTGGATTCCAGCATCTTGTAGATAAGCCCCAGAACAGTACGGGTTTTGCCTGTTCCGGTGGCCATTGCAAGCAAGGCCGTTCTCTTGCCGTCAACGATTGCCTCTGTTGCCTTATCAATGGCCTTGATCTGGTAGTCGCGCAGATTCAACCCATTAGGATCTGTCATAAACGAATTATCTGCCGCAGCCAGCGCTTGGTTGGCCGCCGCTGTACTCTGACCAAGTTTTTCCATCAGGTCACTTGGGCTAAACCAGTTCCGAATAGGATACGGTTGATTTTCCTGTTCCCGGACATCCAAAAACCAAATACCAGACTTCGTCCGCAGCTGCTCTAAATACGCCCTGCCATTTGAAGCAAAGAGGAAGGGGACCTGATAACCATTCCAGTTTCCAACCGTATGTGGAATATCCTCCGGCTTAATATGTGCAGCATAGTCCTTTACCTGCACATCGATGGTAGATGCCACATCTTCCGACATCTTTTTTGCATCCATCAATGCTACGAGCTTCTCGCCAACGAAGAATGCATAATCCGCATACCCGTTTTTGTAAAAGGCCGAATTGGTAGGCCATTCGCTGATGGCAATATTTCTCCCCTTTACAGGACGCGTTCCTTTGCTGTAGCGCAGGTTCTGCGTATCAGCTTCCCAACCAGAAAGACGAAGCTGCTCGTCAATCAAGCATCTGGTCTGCACCTCATTCCAATTCATCATAGCGGAGACAGATTCCGACCGCTTTGCGCGCTCCTTTTGCGTTTTGCCCGAAGCGGCGGTCTTGACCACGGCCAGTTGCTTCGTCAATTCCTCGATTTTCCTTTCCTGCTCGGCAATAACGGATTCCAAATCTTCGTGCGTGGTCTCGCTCGGCATAACGAACTCAGGCGCAATATATCCCCAGTCTCCATAGGTCTCCATAAACCAAACAGCAAGATTGTATGTCAAGGACAGCAATGTCTTTGCTTCGTCCACGGAGTCCGTACCTATATGTACCGCCGAGTTTCTTGTCTTGCGAAGAACATATAGCGTGTTGTCAATTTCGTGCGGCAATAAACCGGCTCGCTTCAAAATGCGAATTCGATTTGCGTGGGTGTTGTCAACAGCCGGCTCCGCAATGTGCTCAAAGACAAGGATCTCCTGGACTAAGCGCTCAGCAAACATTCCGAGTTTATAGATACAGGCATTGGGATCAGAATAGACATAGGTTTCTGCGGTTGCGCCAATCTGTGCCAATGCAGGCCAGTATCGATTCAGAAAATCAAAATTTGATTTCACGGAGTTCTCCTTTCATCAAAATCCCAGTTGCATATTGAGAAAACGCAGCTATCGCTAATCGTTATTTGCTGGGTCAATCATTTGCCAGGCACGATTTCCACAATATCCTCAATTCTACAATCCAGCGCCGTACAAATCTTCACGAGTATCTCCGTGGTGACATGACCGTTGCGTCCCATCTTGGTGACGGATGCTGGGCTGATGCCTGCCTTCTCACACAGGTCTTTTTTCTTCATATCCTTGTCGATAAGTAGTTTCCAGAGTTTTTTATAACTTACAGACATAAAATATCTCCTCCGTACCGATATACAAAAATGCTCTGCCGCTTGGCAGAGCATTCGGTCTATTGCAGCCGTACTGCCAAGGCCTATCCAACACTTGACAGCGTTGTTTATAATGATAGCACGTTTGGGTAGAAAAAGCAAGAAAATGATAAATCCGCACGAATTCCGACTCTATTAAATTTCTTTTCGAGCCACAAAAGAAACAGTTGAACCTACAAGCAGTCAGAGCTACAATGCCAACACCTCATCGCGAGGATAAACTGATTGGAGGTCAAATGATGAATTATGAAGTAAACTCATTTCAGAACTACGAATCGATCACCATTGACGAACTGAAGGATCAAGCTAACAGTCTACTGAATCTGGTAACGGAAGAACAGCGACCGCTGCGCGTATGCATGAATAATGGCAAAGAGTTTCTGCTGTTCCCTCAAGACCTGCTCGCTCCGATCTGCGATTCCGACTTTCGCTTGATCCTGCTGTCAGCACTGCGGTATGCGATGGGCAAAAACATATGTATGCCCGTGGTGGTTTCCGATTATATCAAGCGTCACATTCATCTTCTGGATGATAAGTTTCTCGTTCTGGCTGCCGATGATATCAGGCGATACCTTGAAGACTACGCAGAGCATGAGCCAAATTCGAATCTTTGGCAGAGCCTTTTAGGCGTACTTGAGACAGAACAGCGAGCGCGTGCCACTTGTGAAGCAAGAAAAATCCGACCGTGCCCAGCCTGTGGGAAACCTTTGGAAATCATGAGCATTGCCGACAGTTGGCATTCACTCGGTGGATTTGATGTAATTGCCCACTGCAGGAACTGCCTCACCGATTACGAATGGTTCTGCGATAAGGATGGCGGCGTCTCAGATATGAAGCAGTATTTCTTCGGATAAGGCAAGTATAAATCTCAGTTAGCGCTTTTGAGCGTATCTCTTTATCTCTGACAACACGCCTAAATTACTACTAATTTAGGAAAATTTTACACACATTCAGCCATTTATCATATTAAAATAGTCGCCCTCCTAATTAATCTCATTGCAAAACTGATATGAAAAGTAGGCACCACCTCTATTCTTGAGGTGATGCCTACTTTTGTATTATCTACTTATACCTTGAAAAGGTACTCTTCAAGACCTTTTGCCAAATGAAGCGGTAAAGGCAGAACCGTCGACTGATTGTACTGAATCGGAAGATCTCTCAATGCATTGGTATAGAAGATCCAGCTTGCTGCATCATCCCCCGGTTGAAGCTGCAATGGGTACAATTCAATCATGTCCTTTTCGGCAAATGGATGCTTGGGATAATTGATTTTAGATTCTCTAAAACTCCATGTATAGCGATTATCATTCGGCTTCGTATGAATGCCCCAATACACATCCTGATATTTAAAAATACCCGATGCAGAAGAGCGCTGCAAATTTTCGTCAGAAGCTTTCGCACTCAACTCCGTGAAATAATCCGGAACTTCTTGATTGCTCCTAATTCGGATGATCCGCACACCTGAATTTGCTAATGAGAATAAATATGGACTTTGTGGCATTCCAACATTGACCTGAGATGGGCAATACTCATCTACCATGGCATATCCGCTAATCTCCTTATCGGAGATACCGCCCCATACCGCTCGTGTATTTCCATCGGATTGAACCAAAACCAACACTCCGTTTTCCGGCGTATCGTACCGGTTTTTCAGCTCTATGAGTTTTTGCTTCGCAGGGGTGCGGCTCGCAGCAACACAGCGCTGTTCCAAATCACTTTTCCAGAAAAGCTGCGCCATCTCAAGGCATGCTTCCCGATAAGAGAGCGCCCTCTTTGAGAATGCGTCACAATGTACTTGTACCTTTCCTTCTATCAAATCAACCGTAACATAAAGCGGAAGAAAACGCGCCTTATTGGAGATTCCCTGAACTTGCGTACACAAATGCATCCCCACACAGGGTGTATACGCCAAATTAGGTTGTTTCTGTTTAGGATCCAACAGGGTCACAACACCCAACTGTCGATAGAGATCGTTCACAGCATTTTCAATTTTGTTTTGGCTGGCATTCTCCTCCGGGGTAACAAACTGCACAACTCGTCCCGTTTTGGCAAACGCATTGCGAAGAACGGATTTCGGATCACCAACACCATAGTTCTCTTGCCCAGGTAAAGTGAAAATACAAGCCGTTACCCCATCGGTATCGTCTAATACCTCGACGATTTCGCCGCATCGTGTAATCTGCGTCTGCAGCTTATCGTCTGGCATGCTATCCGCAAGACTACCGATTTCTTTACACACATATCGCACCTTCAAGCTGGATGTATCCTTTTCGTCGCCAAAATCCCGTTCAATTTTGGCCTGAATCTGTTTCAGCATTCTTTGCTGTGAATCATCTTTCCACAGGCCATACAGCTCGAATGTGATTCGGTCTGTCTCCACGCATCGTCTGACCCAGTTCCGGAAATCTTCAGAATTCTCATATTCCTGCGGAGAGTTATATTTTTTGAGTTTCTGTCCTCGCAGCATAACCCGTTCCGCTTCGGGCTGCTCACGAATCATATCACCGAGCAGAGCAGACACTGACTGGTACAGTGATGCCTTGTCAACAACGGACACACCTGTTCCGATTTTGGAAGCTGCAAAGCCGGCCATGCCGTTTTTGTAGGGAAGGAGAATTTTTCCCGCATATGCTGCAGGATTTCTTACAACAGCTTCCGCCGATGGTAATTGCGCATATCCCCAAATATTGTAGCACTCTTTGTCCTGTTCTCTCCATACGGGCTGTTTGTCCGTGTAACCATAGATAATGGGAACTTGACAATATTTATCCTCTGAAATCTTAATATGAGAATTGACGGCATTCGTTAAAAACGGAGTCCGCTCTTTATTGTAATTATCGGGAATCCAGCGGCGAATGCTCATCTGGCACAGCAGCAGCGCTTTTCTTTCCGGAGGAGTTGTCTGCACAGATAAATCAAATACAAAAGAGTACTGATGGTGACTTTTCATATCTGCGATCGGATCGCTGACCAGCTGATTCTTAGCAGCATAGCACAGGTGCAGTGTTTGCCCGCTCAGGGAAATCTCTTTCCCCAACAGGCGGTTGATTGCCAGAAGCGGAATTGCCTGATAAGCAGCTTCACAAACTGTCCCATCTTCGAGTGTAAGACGGACTTCATCTGTGGATTGAGCCGCCGCAAGTTCTTCCCAATTCATCGTATCGCAAATTTTTTTTGCGATTTCTTTTGCTAGGGGGGTTACTCTTGAAGGCGTGATATACGTGGCCTTTACCCAGGTCTTAATAATACTGCACAATGCCTGAATATTTTTCTCAGAGTATTCATAGCAGGATGTAAGCCAACGCTCGTCATGGCTGTCCTTTTTTAAAGGGGCTAACGCGATAATACCTTCCATCCAACTGTCGACCAGTTTCTTCAGCGCATTCGTCGGAAGTCCATACTCATCCTTGAACTTTGGGTTCGTCTTCCGTGCAATGTCCAGTAAGGCCGGTTTCCATGATGCGGGAAACCCGAGATAGTACAGGGTACAGGTTTGATTGGGAGATAGTTTATATGCCAGCGGATAGATTTTATGATTCATATGGAATGTCCTTTCGATAAGCTTTATAAAATGGAGCATACAGCGTTTCAGAAATTTCCGCGCTGTCTTTGCAGGTCATCAACGTATCTAAGTACCTGCCCAGCTCGGTGAGACAGTCAAAGTCACCTTGCTTTTCTTCACGGCCGCGAAATGCACCGTCGATAAAATAAACATGCGGTTCCGGCTTCGTCACATCCGTTACACGCGCCAACCGGCCAAAAATCTGAAGGATCAAAACAAACAGCGTTGCAACCACATCTTTCCGCTCTTCGGCATCCAGCTCAGCCAAACCAAACGATTTGCTTTTGCTCATCTTGGCCCACTGCTGTGCCGCAAATTGCCGGATGCGCACATTGTATGCGAACAGAGATTCCTGTGGTTCCCGATGACAGTGGGCTTCCACAAATCCATTGAGCTTGCTGCCCTTCTGCTGGATATCGTCAGGAACAGCCATCGGCCGTACCATGAAAAACACCGCGCAAAGGGCAGAGTGGCCGTACTCATCGACAATGTTGTGTCCGCGTTCGATCGCCATAGCAGGCGCAATCAGGATCTCCTCTTTCATCCAGGCAAACCGGCTGACCTCCCCCCGGCGCACCGTTCCCTGAACATTCTCGCTGCTGACAGCATCAGAGATCATCCGGCAAACCTGTGCAGGGCAATTGACCTTCCGCAGGGCCGTTTCCAGTGTTCGCTGTACTTCCTGTGCCTGAACATAGCTGTTGACGACCAACAGGATCTTCCCGGTTTTTCTTTCATATTCTCTGACGATCAGATCGACTGTCTTTTCGGTTGCGGACCGCAGCTGCAGCATGCGTTGATCATCTGACGCGCCGGAAATACGCTCCGGAAACCCGGATTCAAAGAAACGCGTTTTTTCTAAAAATGCGCGTTTCTCACCATCCGCCTCCAAGATATAGTTCACCGGCCGATTTACGTGGTACTCATATGAACCCTCCGCCCAGCTGGAACCGGACAGCATAATCACATGGGGGCCCGCAGGATTGCCCTGTGCGTCAGTGCGCAAATACGGAAGATCCTTCATCAGGCTTCGTCCGAACGCGAACTGACGGAACAGAATAATATCTTCGTCATCTGTCTTTTTCAAGCCGAACAGGTTGCCGCACAGCGCGGAGGGGAGGAAATACTGCTGCTGCCGAAAACGAGTTTGCAGGAATCCGAACAGCTCATTTTGTCCATAAGAGGTTTCGTGGCTGGCCTCATACGCATCGCTGAGGTCTCGGATAAAGTGATCAAAATAAATGAGCCGCAAAATAAGCTTGATGCGGGCATCTTGAATTTGTTTTACCTTATCCTTCTCAGGCCGCGGAAAATCATCACCCAGCTCATTCAGCCAAGCACGGTACATTTGGTTAAAGAACGTCTCGTCGGTACTCTTACAGGAGCTCTCAAGGACGGCCCATAGCGTACTCTGACGAATGCCGTCTTCATCCTGCATATCGATCAGGTCATAGACGGCTTGATAGACGGCATACGGGATTCTATATTCCGACTCATCCCGGTACATATCCTCTAAGAGGATAAGGGCTGAAAAAGGATCCCCATACGCAATTTTCTTCCATGTACCCAACTCATGGTGCAGAGATTTTATAAGGCAGCTCAGGACCGTCACGCTCTGGCGCTGCATTTCATCGTATCTCTGCTCGGCCAGATTCTCCTCTCTGCGTTTGCTGCTCAGCCGCATATAGGCGCTGCAATCTTCGGCGCATTCACGGATATAGCTATTAAAACTCGTTTCCGGCATGAAAAAGTGATCAAGCGTTTTTTGAACCCTGTCGCTCTCATCAAAGACAACTACATCAAAGCTGCGCATTACCAGCTCCAGAAAGGTTTCCCGCTGCGCTCCTACCCGAGATGCCGCAAAGCCCGCAACCGTTGTGATAACAACGGAAGCTGTATAGCATTCACGGAGCATTCTGGTGCCCATGCACTGATGAAAATACGGACACAGGTGATTCTTGTTTCCTTTTTTCAGGGAATAGCACGGCTCTTTGCCGAAGGCGACCGCTTCGCTGCGCTGCTCATCCATCCCATCAACCAAACATAATGGCGTTAAGTATTGAGAAAATCCTGCCGGCAAGCAAGTCTCATAGGGCTGCGCGACCTGATTGATATATTTCAGCCTTTCGCTGCGTCCAATCAACGGGCTTGCTGCAACCCCAAAGGCTGATAAATATTTCTGCAGGTTCATGACTTCGGCTACCGTGTCAACAACAACCGTCATCCGATATCCATTTTTATGGCACCAAAATGCCAACACCTTAATGAGTGTGGATTTGCCTGCGCCAACCATGCCAACGATATTGATGACCTCAAGAATCGTGAGCTCCGTACATGTACTGACAGAAGCCCCTTTGATCTGCTTGAGAACATTGGTCGATAAAATCGCATAGCACGGGTCACCGGGATGCATCCCGGCCATTTCCTTTGCGGCGTTCAGCAGTTCGTCCAGGGTAATGGAAATTGGTTCTCTGCGTCCCTTTTCGGGAACTCTCGGTGGAACAGACACGACACAGTCACTGTCGAATCTGGCCGTAACAGTTTCGGTTTCCCCAGTTTCCAAGTTCAGATATGGATAGCGATATGTTCCGGCTCCGGCATAAGAAGGCGGCTTGGCTTCTTCAAGTCTCTCCGGCCAAAAACGTCCCCACTCCCTTTGGCGCTGCTCATACGGATAGGGATATTCCCCCTCTGTTTTGGAAAACGAATGACCTTTCTCCGATTTCTCAAACGAAAAAGCGCGAACTGCATCATATTTGGGGGCCTGATATGCCCGCAAATCATCCTGCCAGTACTTTTGAGAACGATAGTACCCCAACGTGTGCCGGGCCTGCTGCAAAGTGTGTTCCATATCTGTACACGCCGTTGTGCCAATAAGCTGATATTGAGTAAATAACAGATAGGCTTTTGCTGGATCGGTGGCAGGTGCATTCAGAGCAAGCAAATGCAGAACTGCTTCGATCGCCGCAAATCTGGCAAGCGGCATAGGTTCTTCCATGCCTTGAAACAGTGCCGCAAGCGGATCATACCAACCGTCCTTACTCTTATTCATCATTGCATGCCGCCTCCTTCTTCGCAATTGCAGTTTTCAGCGCCCTCAGAGTCACACACTCTACATTCTTTTGATCCTTCAGTACGCGGTTGATGATCGCGGTATAGTTTCGCTGATTGACCGTATATTCGTTGGGGATTACAAAATAACCACGTGCATAGTCCCCAGAAGGGAATCCACCGTCATTTTGAATCTTCGTGCGGAGCGCGATGGGATTTCGATATGCCTTTGCGTCGATTTCCCAAATATCCCCGTCAGAGAACCGGATCTCCACATCATAGCGGTCCATCTGTGGCCACAATTCCCAGCAAAGTTTCTTTTTCTCGCAAAACGCCGCAATTTCAAGTTCAAGCTTTCCCGGTGCGGCAAAGTACCGCATGACGCCTTTCTTTAACCGGTAGAGATCGCCGGCCGAACTATCCAGCTTCATCTCATCCGTGAGTTCAGGGAGCGTATCTGTGCAGTGAGTCGAATGACAGATGTATCCATACTTTCCTTGCACCATCGTCCATCCGCATCGAGGACAGCGGTAGCTTTCCTCCGTAATTTCCTCGTAGGCAAACTGGAAAGCATCTTTGGCCATCGGATCATCGGCCAGCTCAAGAGACATGGTGCGCCTATCCTCGAGTGTGATAATCGGATGCTCGATAATATACTTTCTGACCCTGCAGTAATCTTCTTGACTCAAAGCGATTATTTTTTCATAAAGAATACGCTCGTCTGTTCCGTTCATGATATCACTATCCTGCGTTTCCAGGAACTCATAGCAATCTGAGCTGGGAACATATGCATTACCGGTTTTTTGATACGCAAAGGCGTCATAGGCATAAAAAGGCTCTTCCTGAAGATGCAATTGCTCGACAACTCCCGATTCCCATGTATCGAACCACTCTTCAATAGGCCTGGTAATAAAATACGCAAGGAAAGCGGCCTCATCAGGATACTTGACAGCAACTTGACTCCCTGCCCTTTGACTTGCAGCTAAAAACATGTTGATTCCATGCTGCAAGGCTTTGCTGTAGGGATACCTTGTCGGTTCCTTTTGCAGAAGCTGTTCTTTCTCAATCAATCCTTTTGCAATCAGCGCGAATGCTTTTCGCATAAATGCCGTATCCGTGGGAATCCCTCCTGTCTTGAAACAAAATAAAACGGTTCTCTTGACATGTACAAGAGAACCGTTGAAAATACAACATATCAGGTTATATACAAATCGCTAAACAACGTCTATATATACCGGGTCGATTTGCTTTTAACTTTTCTCGTGTACAAGCATAATTATAAGAAATGACTTACAGCTTGTCAAGAGGCATTTTCACTCTCTTCGTATATGATCTAATTTATGAGCTTTCTTACCTTTTTGACGTCAGTCCTCACTATTGTCTCTAGCACATCATTTGTATAGCGATATTCAATTTTACCATTACAGATATTTCAAAACATTCCATTTCCCTCTTGACTTTTCCGTTACGTTATAGTGTATGGTAAGCTCACACGGAGGAGGGATGCCCATGATGACCATTCACGAAGTCGGCAAACTGGCCGGTGTCAGTGTCCGGACACTTCACCACTATGATGCCATCGGGTTGCTGCCGCCCACAGCCCTCACAGAATCGGGCTACCGGCTGTATGACGATACAGCCTTGGCGCGGCTTCAATCCATTTTGCTATTTCGCGAGCTGGAATTTCCGCTCAAGGACATCAAGCGCATTCTGGATGACCCGAAATTCGACCAGGCCACCGCTCTCACAGATCAGATCAAGCTGCTGGAGCTGCGACAGGCGCGGTTGGGACGGCTCATCACCCTCGCCCGTGAAACCTTAGAAACAGGAGTGATACCTATGAAATTTGACGCATTTAGTAAAACCGAGCAAGAGAAGTACACCGCAGAGGTCAAAGAAAAATGGGGCAATACCATCGCCTATCAGGAATATCAGCAGCATGAAAAAGGCGGGTCTACCGGCAACCCTGCCGATTTGATGAGGCACTTTGCAAAGCTGGGCGAGCTGAAGCATCTTGCTCCTACCTCGCTGGAAGCGCAGGCGGCCATTCATGATTTGCAGCAATTCATCACCGACCATTTTTACACTTGCACGCCGGAGATTCTGGCAGGCTTAGGCCAGATGTATGTGGCCGATGACCGCTTCCGTAAAAACATTGACATGGCTGGCGGTGAGGGCACGGCAGCGTTTGTCGCACAGGCCATCGCCGCCTACTGTGGAAATTGATTCTTCTTTGTCTATAGCGATGCAAATACTGCACCGCCTATACTTGCATAAAGGACTTGCTTAACCTCTCCAGCAGAGGTACAATGCGGCAAACTGGGGTACCGGATTACCTGCCCACAGCACTCCGGCAAACTGTGAAAACCGCTTTCTGTGCCCTGTCATGAGGGTGTTCAGAAAGCGGTTTTTGACCACATGTTTGACTACAGACAGCCGTGGAGTGTGCGGAAATAGCGGAGTCAAGAGTTGCGAAGAGCATCCACAATAAAGCAAAAACGGCTATAAAGCACCGGAAAAAGTAGAAAAATTTTTATTCAAAAGTTTGGGAGCAGGATGCCGCAGGTTCGAATCCTGTCACTCGGACCACCTTTCTTGGAAAAACCGCCTTTTTAGGCGGTTTTTCTGCGTTAAAAGTTCGGTTTTTTGAATGTACTTGACCACATTTTCATTGTGGTCAGAGAGGTAAAATAGCGGCTGCGGCCTTGGTGCAGAGGGACGCCGGAAACCGCAAAATCCCTAACCCATCCCTAACTGCGAGTAATTCTAAATTCATTCTAAAATGTGAACTCGAAGGTACTCTTGCGCATATTCAGATTGAAAAAAAGGTCGAAATCAGATATAATTTGTCTACAGGCTCAATGTCTGTAAAGAGCGTGTGGCAAGATTTTGTACTTGTGTTTCGCAAGTGTTGATTAAACTGGGTGGCGCTTTAGCGTATAGCCCTTTCCTGCCATGATGTCACTTGTGTTGACTCATGTTGACTTATCCTTTCGCACAATGAGTTGCCACACGCTCTCCCTTTGGGGAGGTTCCTATGAAAAAATTCTGTGATATTCAATCAAGAAATGAGTTGGCTAACTATTTGGGTATCCCGCGCAGTAAGCTAACACACATTCTTTATGTTAAAAAGCCGGATAGTTATTACACCACCTTTGAGATTCCGAAACGTAATGGTGACACTCGTGCCATCTGCGCTCCCTCTGGTGATTTGAAAGTCCTGCAGAAAAAACTCTCAAACATTCTGTGGCTCTACCAAAGAAACATTTGGGAGGAGAACGGTATCAAACCTAATATTTCTCATGGGTTTGAGAAAGAAAAAAGTATTATTACCAATGCAAGAATTCATCGCAATAAGCGTTATGTCCTAAACTTAGACTTGGCGAGCTTTTTTGATAGTTTCCACTTTGGTCGCGTTCAGGGCTATTTTAAAAAAAATAATCACTTCAAGCTACCACACGATGTTGCTGTTATTCTCGCACAATTGACCTGTTATCAAGGTCGGCTACCACAGGGTGCTCCCAGTTCCCCAATCATCACAAATCTCATCTGCCAACCTCTTGATACCTACCTTTTGAGAGTAGCCAAAAAATACAAGCTGGACTACACCAGGTATGCTGACGATTTGACTTTCTCTACCAACGACAGAAACTTTGTGGAGAATCAGGATAAATTCTTGGCGGAAGCCACTGCTTCCATAAAAAGGGCTGGCTTCTCTATCAACGAAAAGAAAACCCGGCTTCAATTTAGGGATTCACGCCAAGAAGTCACGGGGCTAATTGTGAACAAAAAGCTAAATGTCAATCACTCCTATGTGCGTAAAACGAGAGCAATGGCCCATCAGCTCTACTCTACTGGTGAGTACCTTATCGATGGCGTGCCAGGATCAATCAAGCAACTCGAAGGGCGCTTTTCTTTTATTGATCAACTGGATCACTACAATAATATTCTTGATCCACAGGAAATTAAGCATGACGCTTTTAATCTAAATGGCCGCGAGAGACAGTACCAAGCATTTATTTTTTATAAATACCTTTTCGCCAATGACACCCCTGTCATTGTAACAGAAGGAAAAACTGATATACGGTATATAAAAGCCGCTCTGAAGAGCCTTTATACCAAGTATCCACGGCTCATACAAAAAGATGCTGAAAGTAAATTCGTCTACAAGTTTTCGTTCTTCAGACGAACAAAAAGGTGGAAGTATTTCTTCGGAATCAGCTTGGACGGTGCCGATGCTATGAGAATTTTATATCGTTATCATGTTGGTAGCAACAAACGAATTCCTCCTTATCTCACTTACTTTCATAAGTTAAGTGGTCACGAACAGCATAACCCTGTCATACTTCTGTATGACAATGAATCCAAAAGCGAGAGACCATTAAAAAAGTTCTTAGGTGAGGATGTGCATGCCACCGCAGATCAAAAAGCAGAGCTCAAAGCAAATCTGCATATACGTTTAATCACGGGCAGCAAGTTATTTGTGGTTACACCACCTCTTATGGGAGATAAAGAAGAGTGTGAAATAGAAGATTTGTTTTCCGATGAGCTGCTGAGTCTCAATTTAGAGGGAAAAACCTTCTGCCGCAAAGATAAATTCGACAACAGCAAATACTTTGGCAAAGAAATCTTCTCACAATATGTTTATGAGAACTACCAGACGATTGACTTCTCAAGGTTTATTCCGCTTCTTGATGTAATTGATATGATAATTGCACAAGCTGAATCCCATGAAAAATAAAATATGCCGGCAGAGTTTTATGCTCTGCCGGCATATTTTTATCCCACCTTTTCGAACGGTATCACCTTGCACCGGTTCTGCTCCGGCGGGTCGGGAGGCTCCGGAGTGTTGGCTGCTGTTGCCGATTCCATGAAGCCGCCGATCTTCTCCGCCGCACCCCGCTGCATATCGTTGGTGATATGCGTGTAGGTGTCCAGGGTGAACCCGGCGCTGAAATGGCCCAGCATACTGGACAGGGTTTTTACATCCACGCCGCTGGAGATGGCCATGGTCGCGAATGTGTGTCTCAAATCGTGGAAGCGAACGTGTTCCTCGATGCCTGCATTTTTCAGCAGCTTCCGGTTGATCCTCGACACGGCGTCCGGACTCCAGTAGCCGCCCGTCCGGGGCGACGGGAACAGGATGGGGTTGTCCGGATGCTGTTCATGCTCCTGCACCAGTAAGTCCACCGCCTGTTGGGACAGCGCCACCTTGCGGACCGAGTTTTTCGTTTTCGGCTCCGTCACATCCAGCTCGCCCTCCATACGGGTAACCTGCTTGTTTACCGTCAGGATGCGCTCTTTCACATTCAGGTCTGTCCACTGGAGCGCCAGCAGTTCGCCCCGACGCAGGCCGCTGGGCAGTTCCAGATAGAACATAGGCAGGACGCCGTACTTCTCCGCTTCCTGAAGATATCTGCCGATTTTCTCCGGCGGCAGGATGGTCATCTCTTTCTTGTCCTTGGGCGGGATGCGGCAGTTCTCACAGGGGTTGTATGGGATGAGCCGTTCCTTTACCGCCTGTTTCAGCGCCGCCTGCAGCACCGCATGAATACGCCGCACGAAGGTGTTGGACAGGGCTTTGTCGTTCTGCTTCGCCCCTCGCTGCATCCTGCCGTTTTCTTTCACATCGTTGTACATTCTCTGGATGTGGATGGACGTGAGCTGTTTGAGTTTGATGGCGCCGATGGCCGGGATGATGTGGTGCTCGATGATCCCCTCATAACCCTTGGCAGTGTTGTAGCGGATGTTGGGTTTGCTGTAAGTCTCAAACCACAGGCGGCACCACTCCGCTACGGTGTAGTCACCGGTGTGGTTGAGCGGTATGCCACGGTTTTCCCGAATGGCTTTCGCCAGCTTCTCCTTGCACTCCGCCTGAGTCTTTGCGGACACGCTTTTCTGGATAGCCCGGCCGGTGACCGGGTCGATGCCCTGGGTATATCTGCCCTCCCAGCGGCCGCTGGGCTTTTTACGGATGCTGCCCTCACCGTTGGCTCGTTTCTTTGCCATATTGATCCCTCCTTGGTAACACAAACAAATACCACAGAATCTCCGAAATAGCTATCATAATATTTCAGATTTTTTCGCCGCCTGTTCGTCGATCCATTCCATGAATTTGTCACGGGGGACAATGATGCGGCTTCCCAGAGTGATGGTGGGGAAATCCCTGCGGTGGGCCACCTCATAGGCGTGGGCCAGACCGATACCCAGCACATGCTCCACCAGTGCTTTTGATATACGGACTCTTGAGGATCAGTCTTGCCATTTCCTCGTAAGATGCTCATTCGAAAACCATGTTGGTTCGTCAGCGCGGATACCGTGCCGTACCGAACCGAAGGGGATTCCATCCGGGTGAAATTGTCCTTCTACTATTACTTAGAGAAAAATCGTAAAATCGGAAGGTCGGAAACGAAAATTTTTCAAAAATTTTTTGGACGCGGAAAGTGTGGTGAGTTCATGTCCTTCAGAAAATCTCAATCGTATAAAGAGCTGCAGGCCGATTGGCGTTGGATACACTCCATGGACCCGGAAGCCGCCGCTGCCGCAGACCAGTGGGTGAAGGAACATCCGGAGGAGTGGAAGGAGCTGGAGCGTGTACTCTACTACAGCGAAGCGAACTTCCATAAGCGCGTTTCTCTGGACTCACTGGAAGAGGCAGAGATGAGACAACCCATTTCCTACAATCCGGAAGCGTTCCTGCCGGAGGAAGTGCGCAATGCGATCTACGATGATATGCGTTGGTTCGACCGGGCGAAGTACCTGCCGGAGGGGTCTGACGAAGACCCGCTCATGTATGTGAGCAAGGAACTTGAGGAGGGACTTCATGAGCTGACTGAGTTGCAGAGAGAGGTTTTGTTTCGCACGGTCATCAACGGCGAGTCCACCGAATCCGTCGCACGGGACAAACAGTGTTCGTCCAGAAATATCCGGGATATCCGGGCTCGTGCGCTTCGTCAGTTGAAGAGTAAGATTACAAAACGCGAAGGCTCTGGTTCTACTGTTACTCTGTTCTTCGTACTGCTTGCGTTGTTTGCATTCTATTTTGGAATCGAGATCATCGTGGAGCAGTTCCTGCCGCTGTATCCTTGGCTGGAGTACGTTGGTTATGCAATCGCGGCAGCAGTTGCCATCCCGGTATTCTTCCGATTCAAGGACAGAGAGATCGAAGGCCTACTGCGCAACCACTGGGCCAGCCGGAATGGATCACAGAGAAAAGAATAGTTGTTATGAAAGAAGGAGCTGAGACTTGTCGGTCTCAGCTCCTTCTGATTGTATGGTGTTATCGTTGGTTTTGCCGTCATTTGTCTGGTGGTTTTAGTATCACTGTTTATTGCCGCCCGCTTTGGTTACATCGGATTTCACATAAAGTAGCGATAATCGTAAAGTGTTCCCTCAAATTGAGACAGCAACCATCCGATTCGTGCAATTTCATTCGAAGATTCTATCGTGCAGGGCAGTTTTGAATACAGTCCAAAACTGTTCCAGTTCATTTTCGACAATCCAAGAATTTCCGTAGCGATCTGCGCCATATCTCCAGAACCATAGTGTTTAACCACTTTTAGTGGTAGCGGAACACTTTTACCGCCCTGGAAATATCTCCTGTTCGGAGAAATTACAGATGATGCAATTCCATGGGTAAAAAGATACATGGTGTTTTTGTCAATTGGGAAGCACATCCCTCGACGCACAGGATATCCGTCCACCTGTGTACAACGCTCATTTAACGCAAAGCACTTCAGGTTATCTTCGTATGTTATCTCAAGAAGCTCTATATTCTTAACTCCCGCAGATGACAGGCTTTCCACCAATCCTTTGACTTCCTCTTTTCGGAAAGGGGTACGTTTGTGAATAACGACCCGCTTCGGTAGTTCAGAAAAAGATTTGTAGAACAATTCTTTGATATTGAGACCAATTCTATATGCTTCTTCTTCGGACAAATACGGATTTTTCTTTCTGTCGAACGAATAATCTTGAATTTTGGAAAGCTTGTACTTCATTCCACGACCATCAGAAGAGTATATATGGCTACAACCAACAACCACATTGCTTCCTGACGGTCCATTCATAACACTGTATCCAATTCCAGCAAAAGCCGTATCTGGCTGTATTCCGTTCACCACCCAAGGAGTCCGCCCGGACTTTACATACAGCGCCAAAGAAAGAGCCCACATAATTTGGCAATGCAGATCGCTCTCAATCGTTTTTTCTCGAACAAATTGTGTTGCTACCTGTTTTTGCGCAGCGTAAGCTTTAATGTAATCATGTAAATCATAATTTACCGTTCCATCGGTATATGATGTGAATACTTCGTACTCCTTGGGAATGTAAATCAGTATAACATCAATAGAGTTTGCGCTAAGCTGGTCAATTTTTCTGATTATTGAATCACCAAACTCAACAGCGGCTTTATGGACATTCCGCTCACTTGAAGCGGTAATTTGCTTCCACTTGCTGCTGTTGGGATCTGGTAAATCAAGACCCGTCTTGAAGGCCTGATAGAAACCCGGGAAAGAAATCAGATAATCAGTATTGTGCTTCGCTTGCGACTGGCGATTCAAACCGGAAATGAACTGAGCAAACTTTTGGTTATGCTCATCTGGACAAACCACCCCTACCGAGATTGCAGAATGTAATACGCCGTTATTCATGGCATGATCTACAGGGGCATTCAGAATCAACCCGCGCATTGGATGGAAATCTTCAGCCACATCGCGCATAGATGCGCCGCAGAATCGAAGTGTTGGATCTCGATATTCTATTCCAGAAAAAATAATCCGTTTGGGCGAAATGGTATCAGGCAATTGTATCGAAGCTTGTTTTCCGAAGTTCACGCCAACCAACGCACTGCTATTTACAACCGAAAATGTAAAGTTCGTTGTACTCCCTAAAGGATAATTGGCAGAAAACCTTTTATTGCCGATTACTTTTCTGACCCATTTTCTAATGTACTCATTTGCGTTTTGGTTTGGACGACCATTATTGACTTTCGCATTGAACCAGTCCGCAAATTGCTTTTTTTCTTCCCTGTTCAGTACTGCGTCATCCGCGTACATAAAACTCGGAACAAGTGTGAGATAACTGTATTTGTTATCAAATAACAACGCAAGCCGGACTCCAGAATATGCTGTAACAGTTTTGGCTCCAATACGGTACTTCAACACTTCTTTTGTATCCCAGATTTTGTCCTTTGAATGTCCCAGGCCATGGCTTGCGGCAAGAATGTGAACAAGTGTTTTGAGCAATAACTCCCGAAATGTACCATTTCCAGCGATTGTCGCTCTGCTTAACGGGCATAACTCAATATTGGTTTTTAGCTTGCCTTTGCACGCTTCCTCGATGACAGATTTCGCCCCCCACGCATACACAAGATTCTTATAGGGCACAGCCATAACATCATCTCTACCCAGCATTTTGCAAAAATCCCACTGTTTTTCGCCAGGAGCAAGCAAAACCTCAAACTGGTAGCACTGATTTGGGAATGCGATTGGGAACGCATTGGTGCTTACCACTTTGTTTATAGTTAGATTAGGTTGCAGGAACCCACTATGCTGTGGCTCAAGTGTAATAGACAGCTTCTTTTTGATATCGTCCACTTTCCCCAAAAACTCTCTATTTTCACTCATGCAGTGGCGGGCGATTGCATACATTGTACTGTCAAAGCCTTCAGTTGGAATATAGAAAGCGGCCCTGCCATTTTTGTTGGCCATCTCAACCAACGCTTTAACTTCTGATGAAACCCTCGTTCCGTAACCACACCAAAAAAGTTTGCCCGCACCTTTCGTCGAATAAACTTGCTGCAAAGCATTCATAAGTGACTGGTCTCGCCCGCTGTATCCCATAACAATTAAATCTCGGTTGGTCAGTTCATGCAGCAATGCCTTTACCAGTTCACCGTCTTGCGAATCAAGTTCTTTCTCCGTGTTTTTTAGCGCCCCATATTTATAGTCACCATGTAAAGCGATGCATAGGAGTTCCTTGTCGACATCGCCACGGTATATCCTGTCCGAGGTTTCTGCGGTTATTTCTATGGGGACGAGCGGGCTGTATTGATGTGCACACTTCAGTGTCATACCATCAAAATTTGTTGTCCACACACTTTTTATTATATTTTCTAACGCAAGCAAAGAAATCAGATGATATCCCAAGCTTGGATCATGGTTTGACACCAAGTGCTGAAAGTATTTCCGGCGGTCATCCGCTATTGGGTATGCCTTTTCCGCAAAATACGAGTACTCCTCTGCGCTATTCTCTGCCGGGTATATATTTTGTGAATCGATCCACCGCTGAATAACTCTGCGGACACCCTCAGACTTGGAATTGTCAAAGTTTCCTATTGCACCTGGGTTTTGCGATAAATAGATTTCACGTTTCCAATCCCAAATGCAGTCTGCTGCCGATGGGATTCCCGACTCAATAGATGCACCTGCACCGAGTAGCAAAGAATGTGGAGTATCTATATTTTGTTTTATTGACCTTAAAAACTCATCTAATTGAAGTATCTGCATATCCATACCCCCATTCTTTGCTCTAAAAATTGGCCTTATATTCGGTCTCCAACAGCAACCAAAGCTGCAAGTGTAAAATGGTACATCGTATTACTCTTTTCTCAATGCCTTGTACAATTCCTGTGCCATTGCTTCTTGAACCTTCTGGTAGAAGTCCGGGTCATTGAACAGCTTTGCAAAGGAGTCGTTATTGTCGAGGAAGCACTGAGTCACGATATCACGGAACTTATCCGGGAACAAAGACCGCACAAACATTTCTGTGCTGTTGTCCTTGGCGTATTTTCTGAACTTCTTGACCTCAGAGTCCTTCATGAACATCTGATAGATGCCCTCGATAATAACGCGGTCGGCATCAGTGAAATTACCGCTGAAGCGTTCATTCACTTTGTCAATAATACTCTGGAGCGTATCTTTCTTCTTGTTCGGCACCTTCGGAGCAGTGCTGCCTCCAGGAACAAATGCAGGCGGTTTCTCGTCCAGCACGATTGCTCCACGGAAGGTCTCAGTAAGGGATGCGTATTCCAGCTTGATTTTATCTTCGATATTGCCAATATCCTCACCGCCAGTTCTCGGAAGAAGTCTGATGAGGTGCAGAGTGTACTGGTACTCGTTGAACAGATCCCTGTCATGGAGACGCACCAACTGTGTGATAAAAGCATACGCCTTGTTGAACTTACGCACATAGTCGCGGGCGGCATATTGATCCTCGTCGCTTAGATCCATGTAGCGTGCGATGACAGGGCGGAACATACCTGCCAGTCGCCCCAGAGCAGTTGCATCTCGCTCTCTGTTCGCCTGAGTTGCCATGAACTTATTGAATGCATCCACGTCCTCATAATTGTAAAGCATGAAGTCACGGATTTTGTTGCGGAGGTCATAGACTCTGTTCAAATCTGTGCTGCCTTCAAGGGTAGTAGTTTCATAGTACGGCAGAAACGCTCCCTTGATGTCCTCCTCGGTGTTTTCAAAATCCAGAACAAAAGTGCTGTTCTTACCGAAAGTAGTTCTGTTAAGACGGGAGAGAGTTTGGACAGCAGTTACATCGCGCAGTTTCTTATCTACATACATGGTGTGAAGCAGCGGTTCATCAAAGCCGGTCTGATACTTGTTTGCAACGACCAGGATATTGTACTGGCTACTGTGGAACGCCTTGCGGAACTTTTTATCGGTGGTGATGTACTTGCCGTTCTCGTCCAGATTCATAGTAGCCTCGGTGAACGGCTTCTCGCTGGGATAATCGTCCAGAGTAACCTCACCGGAGAATGCGATCATAACATCACAGCCAACACACTGCTCGGCATGGTCAGCAAGGTACTTCTTGATTGCGAGATAATAGCGGACTGCGTTTGCACGGCTGTCTGCCACGACCATGGCCTTGCCCTTACCGCCGATCTGATAACGGCAGTTTTCCAAGAAATTGGTCATGATCATTTCTGTCTTTTGAGCGATGGTATAACCGTGCTGTTTGTAATACTTGAACAGCGCACGGGAGGCTTGCCCCTCGATGAGCTCCGGGTTGTCCTCGGATACGCGAATCAGCTTGAATGCTTCCTTGACCGTAGTATAGTTGGACAGCACATCCAGAATATAACCTTCCTCAATGGCCTGTCGCATGGAGTACACATGGAACGGAGCCTTGATGGGTTCACCCTCCGGAGTCGCGCCGACCACAGTGCCGAAGGACTCAAGGGTCTGTCCCTTCGGAGTTGCGGTGAATGCAAAGAAGGACTGGTTATCGTGTCTGCCCTGACCGATGACTGCATTGATGTAATCGTCAGTCAGATCCACTTCTTCCTCCTCGATACCAGCTTCCTCTGCATACTCTTTGATGGCGATACCAATATCAATCAAACTGCGACGGAGGGATTTTGCGCTTTCACCATTCTGTCCCTGGTGCGCCTCGTCAATAATGATGGCGAACTTACGCCCACGGAACTTCTCCATGTCCTTCTTGGCGAACAGGAACTTCTGAATAGTACAGATGATGATACGTTTTTTATCATTGATAGCTTCCGCAAGGCTGCGGGAGTTCTTTTTATCATCAATCGCTTCCACCAGACCGACCTGATGTTCAAAGCTGTTAATAGTATCCTGCAACTGGCTGTCCAACACCACACGGTTGGTGACCACGATAACAGAGTCGAACAGACCATTGTTCTCGGCATCATGAACAGATGCAAGTCGGTATGCGATCCATGCAATGGAATTGGATTTGCCAGAACCTGCGGAGTGCTGAATCAGATAGTTCGTACCGACGCCGTTCTGGCGCACATCGGCCATAATTTTACGCACCACATCATACTGGTGGTAACGCGGGAAAATCATCTTTTCCTTGGTGACTGTTTTAGTAACGCCGTTCTTAACTACTTCCTCTTTTTCCTTCACAAAGGAAATGAAGCGGTGGATCAGGTCAAGAAGGCTGTCACGCTGCAGAACTTCCTCCCACAGATAGCTTGTGGCATAACCATTGGGATTCTGCGGGTTACCTGCGCCACCGGTCACTCCAGCGCCGTTAGAGCCCTGGTTAAACGGCAGGAATCGAGTGCTGCCATCTGCCAACTGTGTGGTCATCCATGCTTCGTAAAGGTCAACAGCAAAGTAGACCAGGAAACGGTGGTTCAGACGGAATGCAAACTCCTTGGAGCTGCGGTCGTGCTTAAACTGGTTGATGGCACAGACATAGTCCTGCCCGGTCAACTGGTTCTTCAGTTCCAGAGCCACCACGGGAATACCGTTCACGGAAAGCACCATGTCGATGGTATTAGTGTTTGCCATCGTGTAGCGGAACTGACGGGCGCAGCCGAGAATGTTTGCTTCGTAGCGTTCGGCATCAACTGGATTCAAATCGGACTCCGGTTTAAAGAAGCATACCTTTAGCTTGCAGCCCATATCCTCAATGCCATTGCGCAGGACATACAGCAGGCCCTGGTTGGAGATAGTGGTCTCCAGCCGGTGGTACAACTTGTCCGCAGCATTGGCACCATAATATTTGGTGTACTTAGCCCATTCCTTGGGCTGGGTCTTGGCGATAAACTCGCAGAGTACATCCATATAGATGCACTTAGAAACATCGTGCTGACGGGTATGTACCCAATTGCCCTCAGCATCCTGTCCGCAGAACTGGGTGTAGCCGCCTTCCGGGGAAATCAGGAAAGATTCTATATCCCATTCAAATCGTTTCTCGCTTTTATCCATCACGATGTTCCCTCCAATCTTTTGATTTCTTCGCCGAGTAAGGACATCAGTTCGTCACTTCTGTGATTGATATCCATAAAAAGTGCCTGTTGATCAGCAGTTTGCGGATTGATCAGGTCGTAAAAAGTGATTTTCATATTGATGATATGGTTATATTCTTGCTGGATGTGGAGATACCGAGCCAATACTTCTTTTTCCACATAACCGCTTTTTGATAATTCCAGAATTTCTCCCTTTGAAGAAAACGGAAGGCGCTGAAGATTCATTATAATCTTGTTTTCCGTCACAGGCTTGTTGCCATCCACCTTGGGAACAATGTATTTCTTAACCCATTCGCTGTTCCAAACCATCCGCAAATTATCCAGACACTCTTTGTATGTATACAGAAGCAATACATCTGCCGTATCTTTGGAATTCGCATCCTTTTGAATTTGCCGTCTGTCCACGAAGTAGTATGTGATGATGTACAAAACAACCACAATCACAGAATTCAGAAACACATCGAAGAAATCCATGTTGATCCGGTCACTGGAAAGGCCGAGCAACTGCGGCACATTCAAATAGTCAAGAATTACATAGATTCCAAACAGCATTGCCGGAATAGCCGCCTTGAAGAAATGTATCTTTTCTGGATGCTTCTTATCTTTCTTCATGATACCTCCCGCTTTCCAGTGACATATTCGTAAATGAGAGAACGCTTATACTGTTCCAGTTTTTCGATTTTTGCCTGCTTGATGGCAATCAACCGGTCTACTTGAATACATTTGGCATCTAAGTATTCCGCAATGGCATATTGCTCATCAAGTGGAGGCACAAAAACCTTTAGGCGTTCTAATGTTCTCATACCGATGTTTTGCTGTGTGCCATAAGTCCAACCAAATTGAACCTGTCTCTGATAGGCTGTTGATTGCAGGAAATAATATAAAAATCTAAAATGTACTACATCTGGATTGCAGCGAAAAACCGCCAGCGGGGACCAAATCGTAAAAATTCTCTCAGTGTCAACCACAGAAACTCTGCCAGTTGTTGCACCAGATTTGATCATATAAATGTCGTGCATCTGCGGCACATACTTTTTGCTACATTCATCGTAGAATTCCTGTGAAATGAAACCTCTTATATGGTCAAAGTCAATGCTACCGTTTCCACAGGATACGGCCTCTGCGGAAACAAACGGAATACCTTCCGGAAGTAATTCTGGGGTTGTGTGCGGACCGTCTGTAATTGGCATGGTCAATGTTGTAAGTGTCTTTTGCACATTCCAATGTTCGGGAACGGATGGGAAAACATCTATACCACTATCCTTCATCGACACAGTGGAATTAAGGCCCTTCGTGACAACTTCGGTAATTATGCTCTGCTTGTAGGCGTTCAGCTTTTCAATCTGCGCCTGTACATTTGCAATGAGCGCATCAATCTTCCCACACTCATTACTTAGCGCATTTGCAATATTCCTTTGTTCTTCCTTCGGAATAATACATAATGGGACTTGTACAAAGTTTGAATACCTCATTGCCTGTCCATCACGAATTAGATTAGAGGTACATTGCAGTGCAGTAATATATGTAGGAGATTTCAATACCCATTTGTAGAATTCAGGAACAACATATTCCAAGTTAGGAATAAGCATAACATAGGCAGAGCTAATTGAACCAGCATTTTCGCTGTACTCCAAGCCACCTTGGAAGCTCCTCATACTAATGACAAAATCGCCTTTTTCGACTCGCTTCAAAATGTCAAAGTCTTTTTCAACAACAACTACTCGGCTTCCAGTTAATGCCATATAATCTTCTTGATAAATGACACCGTACTGCTGACTCGCTGTAAGCTGTCGATCTCCTGGTTTAGCTTTTTCTTTTCTTAACCGGAATAAAGCTTTAGGATATACAACTTCCCAATGTGAAGGAATTTCGCCCAGCCATGCAACACCACTATCTTTCATATCACGCATTACCAAACAACTCCTTCATCAGAATTGTTTCCTCCGCCTCCAATGCCTTGATGTCCTCAAAGATAGACGCAGAGGATGCCGGAGCCTCGAACTTATAGAACAGGCGAGTAAACGGCACTTCGTAGCCGATCTTGTCCTTCAACGGGTCAATATAGGCCAACGGATTATAGGGCAGGACATTCTTCTCCATATAGGCATCGATATCTTCGGACAACGGGATGATTTCGGTATCAGACGCTCCCTTGACCGGCTGCTTCTTTCCCTTCTTCAGAACAGGCTTGCCGCCGGCATCTGTCTGTGCGGTTTCAACCGTCACCTTTGTAAAGCCGAAGAAGCTGTTGTCAAACACCTTGGATTCCACCACAAGGCCGTTTTCCTCGTAGGTTTCATCCACGAAGCCTTCGTAGGCACGGAGAATGATATCGATGCTGACATCATCCAAATCAACCCGCTTAGAACCGATATTCCTCCGTCTTTTTACAAAGCACTTGCTCGCGTCGATCAGCTGAACCTTGCCGCTGCGGTGCATTGCCTTTCCCTTGGTCAGCACCCAAATGTATGTAGAGATACCCGTGTTGTAAAACAGATCGGTGGGCAACTGAATGATAGCTTCCACCAGATCGCCCTCAATGACATAGCGGCGGATCTCAGATGCACCAGAACCGGCATCACCCGTGAACAAAGAAGATCCGTTTTGAATGATCGCCATTCTACCGGAGCCTTCCTTCAGCTTCTTCACACCGTTCAGCATAAACAGCATCTGTCCGTCGGAGATTGCAGGCAGACCAGGACCAAAGCGGCCGTCAAAGCCGCGCTTGGCTTCCGCCTCAACCTGAGTCTTTTCGCGCTTCCAGTCGATGCCGAAAGGCGGATTGGAAATAATATAGTCAAACTCATAGCCGGTGAACGCATCATCACTCAGAGTGTCACCGTACTTCATGCCGGATGCGTTGCCGCCCTTGATGAGCATATCAGCCTTTGCGATAGCGTAAGTTTCGGGGTTGAACTCCTGTCCGAAGCAGGTCAAAGTAGCATCGGAGCTGATTGCCTGCAGTCGCTCAGTCAGACAGCCAAGCATCTGGGAAGTACCCATCGCCATATCGTAGGCAGTCTTGGTGCAGCCCTCTGCCATGATCTCAGCCTTTTCGGGAGCCACCAACAGCTCGGTCATCAGATAGATAATGTCGCGGCTTGTGAAGTGAGCACCAGCCTGTTCGTCATAAGACTCGGAAAATTTCCGGATCAGTTCCTCAAAGATATAGCCCATATCGGCAGAGGTGATCTTGTCCGGGGACATATCGGCCTTTGCGGAGTTGAACTCCTGCAGGGTCACGAACAGAACGCCGCCTTTGACCATCAACTTGACAGTATTGGCAAAGTCGAAGTTTTCGATAATGTCCTTGATATTGGAAGAGAAACCCTGCAGATAGGCGTCAAAGTTGCTCTCCACATTGTCAGGATCAGCGATCAGCTTTGCAAAATCATAGTTGCTGGTGTTGTAGAAATCATACTTGGATACACGGCACAGAATACCGTCACGGGCAGCACCCTCAACATGCTGTGCGTCCAGCTTCTTTGCCATTTCCACGACAGCTGCCTTGGTAGGCTTCAGAGCATCATCAAAACGCTTCAAGACGGTCATGGGAAGAATAACCTTGCCGTACTCGTGGGGCTTGAACAGACCCACCAGATGGGTCGCAATTTCCCAGATCAGATTGGCTTTCGCCTGTATATTTGCATTTGTCTGCTTTTGCAGTTCGTTCATAGACATGGTGGTTTCCTCCGCTTATTTGATTTCCCACACAAATGTGGCAGTGTCGCTGACATCAATATCTTCAGGATCGATATCGATGGATTTTGCCATCAAAGGCATGGTGTCCTCGCAACACTCATAACGGGTATGGGAGTAGATATCCAGTTCTCCCCAATTGTAGTCAATGGCAATGAGGTCACCCATTGTAACGCCGGATGCTTCGCATAGGATCTCGGCTTTTTTCTTTGCATTGGCGGTGGAGGAACGGAGCATTTCCTCATTGATAGCAGTCGCATTCTTCACAGTAAAGGCCACCGAAAGCTGCGGGTGAGACAGACAACCGGCAATAGCGGAAAGCGCCAAGGACAGTCTGCCCATATCAAAATCAAAAGCAAGTTTCAGATTGTGGGTCACTTCATATCCACAGAATACACTCTGATAATTACCGTTGCGGTCTTTTACCCGGTCATAGTCGGTGCGGACATTAAAGTTCGTAGTTTTCACAGAGCCTTTCTCAAAACCGGCGCCGCATAGGGTTTCATTGAGATGCTGGATATGGTCAGCAGCCATTTCCATTGCTTTATCGTAATCCTTATGTTTGGATTCCAGGGTCATGGAAAGTACCACATAGTCGGGTTTTGCGGATGCCTTGCCGATGCCTTTTACAGTAATCGTTCTTGCCATTAATCGCTACCTCCGTTTTCTGGAGACATTTATAATCTCCCATATTCGTATTTTACAGGCTTATGTGTCCCAAAAAACGGACATACTGTTCGACTGTTACTTGCTCAACAACAATCCAGAGATTGTATCCAGCATAGCGCAAATCGGCTTTTCTCATTCTCTTGGCTAATAACAGAACCGTTAAGCCTTCAATCTATAGGTTCTGTTGCGGTTACTGCCATCGGCAACAACGATTCCCTCCGCAATCAGCTCATTCAGATAATCTCTTGTGCGGGACGGTTTGAGACCGATATACTCAGCAATCGAGGAAGCCTTTGCTTCTGCATGATCGGTAAGATACACAATGATGGTTTCCTTCATCTTTGCGTTTATCGCCGATTTTTTATCGCCGATTTTTATCGCCGATTTTTTATCGCCGATTTTTTCGAATATGAGTGTCAGTATTGTTCTCTCCGGCTCAAGCTGCTCTGTGACAGCAGGCATTGCCCAGCCCTGCTCGCGCCAGGCACCGAAAATGAGAGGGATGCCACTGCCGGAGCGCTCACCGATATCGATCAGGTTGAACATTTTCAGCATCGTTCCGTTCCGGGGGTCAGACACACCACCGCTTTTTGCAGCATCGACCTCAATGCGGAATCCGCCGGGATTGGCCATCGTGATGGAATCCTGCTTTTTGATGATGACCAGGCCTTGTCTGCCGTAATAATCAGCGTGGACCAGGCAGTTTGCCAGTGCTTCGCGCAAGGCTTTATGCACATTGGTATCATCCACTCTGGTGCCGCCCTCCATCTTGAAGGGAACCTTGACGTCTTGAATCAACTTGTTGTAGACCCGGAAATAGAAGTCGTACACATTACCGCTCCAGTCACCAGAAGAAGAGATGATACGGTCAGTCCAGCGGGTGTCGGCATCGTACTGTTCCTGATAGTCCAGGAAGTAAGCGTTGAATTCCCGCACGATGTCGTATTCGTTGCCAAACATGAGAAGCCCGGCAGAGGTGGGATGTTTCTTTCCATCGGAGCCAATGCCAACGGCGCCCAGCTTCAGGAGGAAATCTTCATCCTCCAGAGCCTCCCAAATATGACCGGGACGGGACAGACGCATTCTCTGGCGGTAGCTGCGGACGCTCTCCTTGTTAAATACCGACATATCCATTTCGTCGAGGACGAGCATATCCTGGGTTTTCACGGAGGCATCCCGCACCATGGCCTGATATTCTTCCTTGGTGCAGCGGTAATCACCCTCGCCGTTACGTCGATAGGTACAGAGGGGATTGCCATCTACATAGACCGGCTTATAGGATCGCTCCGCACGGGGTACATTGATGACCACGATATGGTCACCGTCCACCTCCTGAACGAACACATCCTTGGAAGACAGCACATTCACGCTGGTCTTGTTGGGATTATTGACGATATCCCAGAACTCCTTGATGAGTTTCTCCGGGTCAGGCAGATCCACCGTGCGGAAGGATTTATCGGCCAGTTCCTCCACGCCCAACAGGATAATACCGCCATGGGTATTCGCAAAGGCAGAATAGGTTTCCCAAATACTCTTGGGCAGACCGCCAAGGGCTTTCTTGGCCTCGATGCGGTTATTCTCCCGATACTGCTCTATCTTAGAAAAATCAATCATGCTGCTCCTCCTTCACCAGTTCAATGATGTCGCAGAAGTCACAGTCAAGCGCTTTGCAAATCTTTGTGAGGATCTCTGTGCTGACATGCTCGTTCTTGCCCAGTTTGGCAAGGGCGGTAGTGGACATACCAGTAGCCAGACGCAGATCCTTCTTCTTCATATTCTTATCGATCAGGAGCTTCCACAATTTATTGTAGCAAACAGTCATAATTAACACCTCATGCACTGAGTTTACAATGATACAGTATAATCTTAGCACAAAGATGCCGTTTTGTCTATCGAAAATCCAGTTTTCAGATTTGTGATTTTAATTTCAGAGAGAAGATTTCAGATTGTTCGGTTGCGACGAAAAGCCACGAAAGCGTTCCGATTCGCTCCCGCGGCTTTTTCATTGTTTATGCGGCGCAGTTCTTGAGGTCAGCCCATGCTGCCGATTTTGTTGCCGTTCTCGTACATATCCTCGGCATACTCGACCTGGTTGGGTCCCTGGCTTTCTATCCAACCGAAGCCCTCGACATAGACCATATCCTCCGAGCTGTTCTCGCTGGCTTCAGGCTCCAGTGTCGGTTCAGGTTCCGATTGTGCTGGCGGTGCCTGGATAGGCTCTGGCTGCGCAGGCGTTGCGGGTTCCTGCTCCGCTTCAGCTTGCTTTTCTATTTCAGGAGTAGTTGGCTCCTCGGAGGTTGTTTCCGGGGCAGGCCCGGCTTCGGGTATTTCGACCACTTCTTTCTCTGTTGTCACAGTCAACACCAATTTCTCTGGCTCCGTAGGTGTCGGCTGTGAGGCGGTCACGGCTGGCGTTTCACTCGGCAGTGGTGATTTCTCTACTGTTTCAGCCTGCGGCCACACAGCGGCACACAGGGCGAGACAGGCGCCAATTGCAGCGGTAATGATGAATCTCTTTTTCATTTTGGCTCCTCCTTTTTGATTGTGAAACGAGCGCCCAGTCTCCCGGTGCGGCAGGAGACTAAGCGCTCGTTTTCGTAATTGTTCAGTTCTGCGGACAGCTTCCACGCCAGCGTAAATCCAGAGATAAAGCTGTCGATGGAGGTGTCCTCCACGATTTGATCTTTGGCGTCGATGACCTGAAGCACCAGTCGGCGCTCCGGTTTATCCAATACCTTTATGAGCGCCTGGTGGCATTCCTCGATTTCCTTCTTCTGCGCCGGGAGTTCCGGCGGCACATAGAAGCAGTCGTACAGCTCTTTGAGCAGTTTGTTTTTCATGGCTTCGCCTCCTTGTGACACAAACATATACCACACCTTTGGCGGAATAGCTATCAGAATTTCAGAAGATTATCCAGAATATTTGCCGCCTGCTGCAGTTCGTCCTGGGTGGCTTCGTTTGGCATATCCCTTCGGATGTGTGGCTCCGGTGCCGCAAGAAGCTAATGACCAACATCACCTTCCAGAATGGGCGCAAGGCCCGGAATACTTGGCTGGCCGGGAAAATCAAATGTGGGAAATGTGGGTACGCTCTCAAAACGACCCATAACCCCTCCGGCTATGAATACCTCCGCTGTTCCAAGCGAGCCGACCACAAAGGCTGTCCGGGATGCGGCACACTCCGCAAGAATGAGTTTGAACAATTCATTTTTACCGCTATGGGAGAAAAGTTCCGGGAGTTCAAGCTGCTCCAGGGCGGCGAGGGAAAAGTCAATCCCAAGATTACCGCCTATCAGGTGGAGCTTGCACAGGTAGAGGCCGAGATTGAAAAACTGCTTGATACGCTGACCGGGGCCAACGCTACCTTGCTTGCCTACGCCAACAAGAAAATCGAGGATTTAGACGACCGCCGCAAAAAGCTGTCAAAGGCGATTGCCGACCTGTCCGTTGAAACGCTGTCCTCCCAGCAGATTGAATTGCTGTCCGGGTATCTGGACGATTGGGAGCATATCAGCTTTGAGGACAAACGAAAAGCCGCTGACGGCCTGATTTCATCAATCAGCGCAACCAGCGACTATGTAAAAATAGAGTGGAAAATATGACCCCTTTTCCACTCTATCAAACCACATGTTTCTTTATACCGCTTGTAGCCCCTTGTACACCGTTGCTTTTATATTTAGTTGTACATCGGAAAGTAACGTAAGTAGGGCTTAAAACCTTGAGGATATGGGAAAGGTAATCTGAGCAAAATATCGCCCGCCGGTCATCTCTGACCGGCGGGCCTTGTGTTATGCGGCTTGGACAGCCTCATGAAGTGTTCTAACAACTGAAATCATCGCTAGCAGATTGACGCCGCACATCTCGCTCAAATACCAGAAAGCAAAAGCCATACAGCACGCTTTGATGTTTGGCTCCCGGAGATGTTCCTGAGCCTTGAGAAGATCGTGGCAGAGAGATCAAACCGGCCTTGCTCTCTCACGAGGGCAAGTGCGGCGATCTGTACGATCTGGTGCTGAGGGCGATGATCGGGCAAGCTGGGACCAGATCAACGCCATGGCCGAGAAGTCGGGCATCTCCACCAACCGGCTGCCCCTTTCTATTCCAACTGCACGGATTCGATGGAGAACACCCGGAAGCAGCTCAACTTCCCGAGGAGGACCAGCGCGTCCCGGGAAGCGAGAACCCGCAGCCCTGAGCCGGGCCTGCCCCTTCCTGCGGCCAGCCGCAGGAAGGGAGGAACGCGAACCGAACACAGTCGGACCGGCTGCCACCCGGTAGGCGGCCTTGTTTCTGGTCGCATCTTCGATTTTCCTCTTTACATCGTCCCATCCCTTCGATACAATGAGCTAAAACGGACGAGGGAGGGAATGGCTATGCTCTGGCGGGATGTGATGAACCCCAGGCTGACGGATACGGTCTCCGTATCCGCCCTGCCTGCGGACGGGAATACCCTGGATCTGGACTTGGACGCCATCCCCCGTGAGGACACCCTAGTGCGGGTGGTGGACGGCACTGGGAAGTGCGTAGGCAGCGTCAAGCGGGAGCTCCTGGAGTACCTGCGCGGCACCCAGCTCCCGGAGCGGTTTATGGCCATCCTGGACAAGATCGACGAGGCGGTTATCGCCATTGATCGGGAGGGACGCATCTACTACGTGAATCCCTCCTACACCAAAGTCCTGGGAGTACCGGTGGGCCGGGTGCTCGGGCGCTATCTCCAGCGCTTGGAACCTTCTTCTGCCCTGCTCACCGTGCTCAAGCCTCCACACAGGCCAGTCTCGGAGAAAAAGCAGTTGATTCGCAGCATCAACAAGTACGTATCCATCCGCGTCTACCCCACATTCCTTCACGGCCGGTTCCAGGGGGCCATGTCCATCTTCACCGACATCACCCGCCTCAACGAGCTCAACCAGGAGGTGGAGCGCATCTCCCAGGTGGCGGAGGAATACAGCCGCCAGTTGGAGGCCGAGACCGTCCTGAAGCAGAGCCAAGTGATTGGTGAGAGCAAGGTTTACACCAACAGCATCCTGAAGGCGGTGACGGTGGCCAAGACCGACGCGGCGGTCCTGCTGCGGGGCGAGAACGGCGTGGGCAAAGAGGTGTTTACCCGCATCCTGCGGGACAACAGCGCCCGGAAAGACAAGCCCTTCATCACCGTCAACTGCTCCGCCATCCCGGAGACCCTCATTGAGAGCGAACTCTTTGGCTATGAGGAAGGGGCCTTCACCGGGGCCAAGCGGGGCGGCAGTATGGGCAAATTCCAGTTGGCCCAGGGCGGAACCCTCCTTCTGGACGAAATCGGCGATATGCCCATGCCCATGCAGGCCAAGCTGCTGCGCGTACTCCAGGAGGGAGAGATCGAAAAGCTGGGCCGCCAGAAAAATATCCCCATTGACGTGCGCATCATCGCCGCCACCAATCAGCCCCTGGAGGAAATGATCCGCTCGGGCCGCTTCCGAGAGGACCTCTACTACCGGCTCAACGTGGTCTCCATTCACATCCCGCCCCTGCGGGAGCGGGGAAACGACATCCTGTTGCTCACGGACCACTACCTGTCGGTCTACAACCGCAAATACCACAAAGACCTGCACATCTCCGGCGAGGTCTACCAGCGGTTTTTGGCTTACGCCTGGCCGGGCAACGTCCGCCAGCTCCAGAACGTGATTGAGAGTGTCGTCGTCCTCAGCCACGGCCCTGTGATCCGCCTGGAGGACCTGCCCGAGCAGATTGTCGCCTTCGAGCCCCTACCCCAGTCCTCCCCTGCGGCACCCCCCCAGACGGCGGCCGCTCCCCCGCCGGAAACCGGCACCCTGGCCGAGGAAATGGCCCGCCACGAACGCCAGGTCATCGCCGCCGCCCTGGCCCGCTTCCCCGGCGACCGAAAACGCGCCATGGAGGCTCTGGGCCTCAGCCGCCGCACCTTTTACCGCAAGCTCAGCCAGCACCGGCTCTGACCGCTGTCCACGGTGCCAAAAATGGCGCTATGCCATTTTTGGCACCGTTGTTTTTTGCCTTTTGTGCCAGAATTGGCACTCCATCCTAGGCAGCCCTTTGCCCCAACGGGCGTATCCTTTGTGGCCCAAGGCTTCGTCCCGTGGAGGAAATTTGGCACGTGGATTGCTGTTCTATAAAGCAGCAGCCAAATTCCAAACCCCTGACAGAAAGGAGACTTGCAGTATGCCGCTGACCTTCCCCAAGCACATCGACGTCATTGACGTCACTTTGCGGGACGGTATCCAGCATGAGGAGATGTTCCTCCCCACCGAGACCAAGCTGTGGATCGCCAACAGGCTGATCGAAGCCGGCTTCCGGCGGTTCGAGGTGGGCACCTTCAGTCATGTGAAATACGTCCCGCAATTCAAGGACATTGAGCATGTCCTTGCCGGCCTGCCGAAACGGACGGACGTGGAGTACACCGTCCTAGCTCTGAACACCAAGGCCTGCGAGCGGACGGTGGACGCCTTGGACAAGGGGGCCCAGATCGACCGGGTCCTGTGCGGCCAGCTCGCCACCAGCGAGGCCTACGCCCGCAAGAACATGAACCGCACCCACGAGGAGCTTTTCCGGGAGGCAGAGCAGAACGTGAAGTTCCTCCACGACCACGGCGTAAAGCACGTATTTGCCAACGTAGGCACCATCTTCGGCTGCCCGGTCCAAGGCGAGGTGCTCATCGAACGGGCCTATGAGTTCGTGGACCGCACCTTCTCCATCGGTTTTGACGAAATCGAGCACTCGGATACCGAGGGCACCGCCACACCCGACCGAGTCTACGAATATTTCTCCAACGTGTTGGAAAAATACCCCGACCGGAACATGCACTCCTTCCACGTCCACGATGTGTACGGCATGGGCATGACCGCCTACTACGCCGCGGCCCAGGCGGGGGTGAGCACCTTTGACTGCTCCATGGGCGGCATCGGTGGGCAGGTAGCCAACATTGTGGACGGCGTACCTGTAAAGGGTGCCGGAGCCTATTACTATGACAACTGCCGCACCGGCCTGGTGGAGACCTGCGACTTCGTGACCATGCTCAACGGCATGGGCGTAGAGACCGGCGTGGACGAGCACAAATGCTATCAGATCTGCCGCATGCTGGAACGCATCTTGGGCCGTCGGCTGGATTCGTTCACCAGCCATATCCAGTGACCGCACCCCAACGCTGAATGACGCAAGGAGGAAACGCCATATGAAAACCAGCAGCTATTCCGGATTCTTTAAGCTTTCCACCGAGGAACGTATGAAGGAGGTGGCCGAGTTCTGCGGCCTGACCCAAGAAGAACAGGCCATTCTCAAGGACGCCAACTCTCTGGATATGGACAAGGCCGACCATATGATCGAGAACGTCATCGGCCGCTATACCTATCCCCTGGGCGTGGCCATCAACTTCGTGATCAACGGCAAGGATTACGTCATCCCCATGGCCTCTGAGGAACCCTCCGTCCTGGCCGCCTGCTCCAACGCCGCCAAGATGGCCCGGCCCGGCGGCGGCTTCACCACCGACTACACCGGCAACATCATGATCTCCCAGATTCAACTTCTGGACGTGCCCACTCCCCATTACGCCAAGGGCAAGATCCTGGAGCACAAGGCGCAGATCGCGGAGATCTGCAACGCAAAGGACCCTGTGCTGGTGAGCCTGGGCGGCGGCGTCAAGGACGTGGAGGTGCGCATCCTGGACTCCATCGTGGGGCCCATGGTCATCGTCCACCTTCTGGTGGACACTGGGGACGCCATGGGCGCCAACGCGGTCAACACCATGGCCGAGGCCGTGGCCCCCTTCTTGGAGGAGCTGACCGGCGGCCGCGCGGAGCTGCGCATCCTCTCCAATCTGGCCGACCGCCGTCTGGCCCGCGCCCGGGCCGTGTTCAAGAAGGAGGCCGTGGGCGGAGAAGAAGTCGTGGACAAAATGATCGCCGCCTACGCCTTCGCCGCCGCCGACCCCTACCGGGCCGCCACCAACAACAAGGGGATCATGAACGGCGTCATTCCCGTGGTCATCGCCACCGGCAACGACACCCGGGCCATCGAGTCGGGGGCCCACGCCTACGCAGCCCGCAGCGGGCACTACTCCCCCTTCGCCACCTGGGAAAAGAACGCCGACGGCGACCTGGTGGGCTCCATCGAGATGCCCATGGCCGTGGGTCTGGTGGGCGGCGCCACCAAGATCCACCCCGCCGCCAAGGTGGCAGTGAAGATGCTGGGGGTCAAGACCGCCAGCGAGCTGGCCCAGATCATCGCTGCCGTGGGCCTGGCCCAGAACATGGCCGCCATCAAGGCCCTGGCCACCGAGGGCATCCAGCGCGGGCACATGTCCCTCCACGCCCGCAACCTGGCCGCCACCGCCGGGGCCAAGGGCGAAGTGCTGGAACGGATCGTCAAGCAGATGGTCGCCGAAAAGAACGTCCGCCTGGAGTACGCCCAGGAGCTCATGAAACAGTACCAGTAGACAAAGCCATCCCAATCACAGCGCGAAGCAAGACGCTCATACCGGGGCGGTCCCGCGAGGGACCTGCATCCTTCGCGGGGCCGCCAGAAAAGAGAAGGAGGTTTCAGCATGGAAAAAAGCAAGGATCATGTGGGCAAGTACATGTTTGTCTGGGGCGATACCGTCGTGCTCAAGGAGCTGGCGATCTCAGCCGTCATCTGTGTTATCCTGACGATGGTGTTTTACTTGGCCGGCAGGGCCGGCCTGCTCCAAATCCAATCTCTGGACCCCGCACTGGCAAAGGGCTACTCCCTTCTGGTAGGCATCGTGGGCACCTTCCTGGGCGCGGCCATCTGCGCCAAAACGTTCAAGCCCAAGCGGAAGATCATGGTGGAATCCCAGTCCGAAAACATCGAGGATATTCTCAAAGTCGCAGGCATGACCATGGAGGAGGAGTCGGAGGCCCTTCGCCATGTCAGCAAGGAGGTCATTCGGGAGATGGAGAATCTGGAGCTCTACTCCCTGCTGTCCCTCATCCCCGAGGACTGTGACAACTTCAAGCCTGAGTACCGGCAGAAGATTCACAGGAAGGAGGGCAACTGAACATGACAGAAATCTTGATTGCCATTGTCGCCGCCGTCGTCGGTGGTCTACTGTATACCCTCATCGGCATCATCCCCGGCACCGATGAGACTGCCACCATGGTGCCCATCACAATCATCCTGGTGCTGGCCGGCCTGCCCGCAGGCGCGCTCTTTGCCTGGGAGATCGGCATTATCGTGGCCATTCAGATCTCCCATACCATCCCCACCGCCATGTCCGCCCTTCCGGGCAGCACCATGGCGGTGCCCATGGTGCTCAACTGCTCCATCGCCAAACGTTTGGGCGTACCTCACATGGCCATGCGCAAGATGGCCTCCGGCTCCCTGGTGGGCACCATCTTTGTGCTCCCCCTGGCTCTGATCGTGGCCTTGCTCCTGTCCCCTTTGGGCGGCATCATCGCCCAGTACTCCGGCCTGATCTTTACCATCTGCGCCGTACTCATCGCTTTTATCTCCAGCGCCAAGTGGGGCGCGGTGGCCGCCATCATCCCCTTCGCCATCTTCATCCAGGCCCTCCAGCGCATCGCCATTGAGGGCCACGGTTCCACCGTGTTTACCTCCATCTTCATGGGCATCACCATCGGCCCCATGATCTACGAGCTCTTTGGCTCCCTGATTCCCAGCCGCCGTAAAAATTTTTCCACCGACACCCCCAACGAGACCTGGCTGGCTCCTGACTCCAAGCAGAAGCTGTCCTTCTTCCCCAATCCCTTCAAGCAGTTGACCAAGAAACAGATTGCCCTGAGCGCTGCATGGTCCGCCGTCTCCTGCGTGGGCTTCACCATGAGCCCCGTAGGCATGACCGTTCTCAGCGGCGAGGCCTCCGCCGGACAGTGTAAGGAGCTGTATGACCGGGTGTCCACCTGTCTGGCGGTGGAGGACTCCACCTCCAACGCCACCTACATCGCCGGTCTGATTATCCCCCTGCTGGGCCTGGGCGGCGTAGCCATCGGCGGCGTGGCCGCCGGTCCTGCCGCCCCCCTGTTCTCCTGTCTGCCCCGATTTGAGGTCGGAAACAACCTGTCCCAGCTTCTGACCATCCCCGACTACATCATCTTCGGCATCATCGGCCTGATCGGCGGCGCCCTGGTGGCCTACCCCATCGCCATGCACAAGGCCCGCTCCTGGACCGAGCTGATGCTCCGCGCCATCAGTCACGAAGCCCTCATCGGCGCGTTCTGCGGCCTGGTGGTCATGCTGGCCTTCTATGAGGCCGGTATCTTGGGCGTGTTCCTGGCCCTGACCATCGGCCTGGTGGGCGGTTTTCTGCATTCCGAGTTCGGCGTCCACACTGGCGTTCAGTTCATGACCTACTATGCGTCCAGCTGGATTGTGACCCAACTGCTGTCTTTGGCCGCTATCATTGCCTGAACCCGACCCTGAAAGGAGGCGGCCGCCCATGCTGCTCGATCTGTTCCCTATCCCCCGGCGCTATGCACGGGTGCCGGGCGCACTGGCCGTCGCTCTGGTGGTGGCCCTGTTCACCGTATATCTCAACGAGCGCACGCCCCTGGCCGCCGGTCTGCTGGTAGCCGGCGTAGTGGTACTGATTCTGGTCTACGTCATTCGGGCCAGGCAGAAGAAGGAGTGGATTGCCTTCTTCCAGGAGGAAAACCGCCGCCTGCTGGAGATCAAGGGGGCGGACGGTCCTGCGGCGTACATCCCTGGTCAGCGGGCGCGGGCGGACAAGCTACGCCATCCAGAGCTCAAGCTCACCGCCCAGCTCAATCTGTGTACCGCCCTGCTGGCAAACTGGGACAATGGTGAGGCGCTGGCCCTTCTGCGCCGGCTCCCGCCGCCGGAGAAGATGCCCAACCCCACCTTGCGGCTGGTCTACTGGACCCAACTTCTGCGGGCCCACCTCCAGCTCGGGGACCGGGAGGGCGCCGACGGCGCTTACGCAATGACCATGCGTACCCTCCCCGAGGTGAGCGATCTCATGAAGATCGGCTGCCTGCCCTACGAGATCCACTACCGCATCCTCTCCGGGGAATATGAGCTTGCGCTGAAGCAGTTGGGCGAGCTTCCCAGGAAGGACCTGGACGAAGCCGGGCGGGACCTGCTGACCGCCTACCGGAGCATGGCGCTGAGGGGTCTTGGAGCTTCGGACAAGGCGGCTAAGCTGGTGCAGAAGGTGGAGGGGCACGACCTGCTCCCCGCCACGCGCAAGCTCCTGCTCAGCGGCGCCGGCCCGGAACAAAACTGACCTCGCTCCCGTCATCACCCTTCCATGATGCTTGGGCGCTGGCACAAATCATTCCTTGCAAAAAGCCAGCCTTTCCCTCTCGCAGGGAGCGAGCATTGGAATCCCAACGGGTGAAGCCATCCTTGGGAAACTGATCATGTGGCTTGAACACACAATCTGCTGATTGCGAAGAGTAGCTGAGGCCCCGAAGGCATTGACTTTCCATGCTTTCGGGGCCTTTCCTCTCGCAATCAAAGGGCACTCGACAATCCCAAATGACCGAAATCACCATGCGCCAACATAGCCCAGGGTCACGGCGCTGCTGGCCGCGCCGGCGGCCATGCAGGCAGGAATGTCCTTTCCCCGCAGGTATTCCATCAGGAACCCGGCGATGTAGCTGTCCCCTGCCCCCATGGTATCTTTCACCACGCAGGGCAGAACCCCCTGTGTGTGGAACGCCGTGCCTTCAAAGGCCACGCTGCCCTTTTCGCCCCGGGTTGCGACTACCACACGGGGGCCCAGGGCCGCCACAGCCAGTATCCGCTCCTTCAGGCGTTTCAAATCGCTGGCATCATCGGAGAAAAAGGCCAGCGTGGTATGGGGGAGGGCGATTTGTGCAGCCTCATCCTCCGGCCGCTCCGAGCAGTCGAAGGCGACCGGCACCCCTCGGGCCGCGATCTGGGCCAGGCTCTTTTCTACTCTCCCCCACAGCCCGGATACCACCAGGTCATAGGAGCAGAGGAACTCCACATCACCGGGAGTGAGGGCGAACTGCGCCATCACTCCCTCGTCGTAGTCGCCGAACACCCGCTCACCATTGATGAGACAGACGTGGCTGAGCGCGGTGGCTCCGGGCAGGCGCTTCACCCGGTGCACATCCACGCCCTTTTCTTCCAGCGCCTGGAGGATCAGCCCGCCGTATGCGTCGGTTCCTACCGCGCCGAGATAGGCGGACTGCCCGCCCATACGGCGGACGTAGACCGCCACATTGACCGGGTTCCCGCCGGGAAACACCTCGCCGGTGTTGTCGTAATAATCCACGCAGTTATCGCCTACGCAGGCAATCTTCATACCATCAGCTCCTTTGTCCGCTCTAGCGCCAGCCGCGCATACCGGGAGGGGGCGTCAATATAGTGGGTTACCAGTTCCAGGGTGGCGGCGCCGTCATAGCCCGCCGCGCGGATGTCCCGCAGCACCCGGCCCAGCGGCATCATTCCCTCGCCGGGCACCAGATGGGTCTCGCTGATCCCATCGGAATCCACCAGATGGAGATGCCGCATCCGGCTCCCCAGGCGGCGGGGATAATCCGCCGGGTCCTCCCCTTGGACAAAGGGCACCACCACATCGCACATGCCGCAAAGGGCAGGATGGTCCAGGCGCTCCAGCAGTGCGGCATAGGAAGCCAAGTTGGTACAGGTGTCCGACTCCCAGGGGGTCAGGTTCTCCACCACCAGGGCATGACCCAGACGCTGTGCCGCGTCTGCCAGGCGGAGCAGACTGCGCTCCAGGCGCCGCGTCCTCTCCTGGAGCGGGAGGCCGCCGCTGTGTCCCAGGGAAACGAGTGTATACTCCGCTCCAATGGCAGCTCCGGCCCGGATGGCAGACTCCAGGTACTCCATGCTGTCCTCCCACTGCCGCCGGCTGCCCAGCATATAGTTGTAGGGGTAGGCGTTGTGCTCCGGGGTATAGACCCTCACCGGCATCCCAAAGCGCTGGATCAGCCCACGGATCTCCGCTCCATCATCAGAAAGCAGATCCGGGGCAAACCCGTGGGGCCGCCCGCCCCAGAGCTCGATATAATCATATCCGAAACGGACGGCGTCTGCAAACGCATCTTCCAGTGCGGCGCGCTGATATCCACAGGTAAACAGTCCGAATTTCATGTTTCCTCCGTAATGGGCGCGGGGCGGAGGAGAGTCCTCCGCCCCGCGGTCAGCATCAATATTCCATCTGGCGGTAATAGCGCCGCAGCTTCATATCGTGTCCGGACAGCGCCTCCAGATGGGCGTCGATGCGGTTGGTCACCGCATGCATCAGCAGGTGGCTGAGGTTGCCGCGGTATTCCAGGTCGATGCCCTCCAGGGGGTAATCCGCCGTGTCGATCACGCAGAAATTGTCGCAGACCTTGGGCAGGAAGTGGGCCACCCGCAGAGCCAGCTCACGCTGGGAGTCCTCTCCAACAAACACGGTCACCGGAGTATCCCGGTCTACGATCTCCAGCATCCCGTGGAAGAACTCCGCTGCGTGAATGGATTTGGTTCGGATCCAGTGCATTTCCTCCCAGTAACACATGGCATAGGAGTAGGTGGCGCCGTAAAGGGTGCCTGCGCCCACGAAATAGTGGAGCTTGTCGTTCATGTGCGCCTTAGCGAAGGAGCGGCCAAACTCGTCGGCGGCCTTCTCCGCCGCAGCCAGGCCCTCCGGCAGACAGGCGTCCAGTTGGGCGTAGTAGCGGTCGTAGTCTTTGAACTCACCCCGGAGGAACATGAACCGGTCCGCCGTCATGAAGAATTTCAGTTGCTCGTTGTGGGGGAAGCTGATGCACCAGTCCACCGCCCGGGCCAGGGGGGAGTCCTCCTTGTCGATGAACCCCAGCACCCGGGCGCCGGCGGCGTGGAGCTTTTCCACCGCCGTGCACATCTCCTCCGTAGTACCTGTCACCGACGAGATGACCACGAAGGTCCGCGCGCCCACCCGCCGGTCGCCGGTGGTGTTGTACTCGGCGGCGTTGAGGGCGAACACCTCCATGGCGCTGTGCTCCTTCATGTGTACCGTGGTCTGAAGGCAGCTCGCCCATGTCCCGCCGATGCCCAGCCAACACAGGTTGTCGCACTGACCGTCCGCCGCGTCCACGATCGCCTCGATCTGTCCTCTGAGCGCCAGGGCGCCGCGCACATTGTCCAAAAACCTTTCTTCCTCAAATTTTACCATGAATACTTCTCTCCTCTTTGCCGAGGGCCTTTGTGATATCAGCCTTCGCGCGGATTGATCATTCGCCGACCTTCAGCATCTGATAATACTGGTCATAGATGGCCAGCGCGTCGCCCACATCTTTTTGGAAGAAGATGTTGGTCTTATAGTCGAAATCGAAGGCAGGGTCGTTGCGGTACGCTTCGCTGGCGGCGGCCACGGCGGCGTCGTTGGGACAGGAATAGGGGAAGTCTACCAGGTTGGCGGCCATAACCGCAGGCTCGCAGATGTAATTGAGGAACTTATGGGCCAGGTCGATATGCTTGGCGCCCTTGGGTACTACAAACAGGTCAAAGCCCAACTGTACCGGGTCGTTCGTAAAGGGAGCGATGGTCAGAGTGTTGTTCGCACCCAGCTCGTTCATGGCCCAGGAGGCATTCCCGTCATAGGTCAGCATACAGGAGATGGTGCCGTTTACGATGTTTTCCTGGGTGGCGCCATAGGCGACCACGTTTTTGTTGAACTTGGTCAGCCACTCATAGGCCTCTTTGATCTCGCTTTCCTTGGTGGAGTTGGGATCATAGCCCAGCGCGATCAGGGCCATGGGGAACAGGTTGCGCGCACCGTCAATGCTGCCAATCTGGCCGGCCATCTCCGGCCGGATTAGGTCGTTGTAGCAGGTGATGTCGATGGGGCAGCGCTCGGTATCGTACACGATATAGATATAGTTCATGAGATAGGGCACGCAGTAGTCCCGGTTGTCGCCAAACCAATAGGCCTCGTTGATATTGGCGTCGGCGTTGGGAATTTGCTCATGGTCCAGCTTTTCCAGATAGCCGCCCTTGATGAGGGATTCCATATAGGCGTCGCAGGTCATGATCAGGTCATAGCTGTCACCAGCACCGGCGGTCAGCTTGGTGATGGAGTCGGCGTTGTCGGACATATAGCTCAGGTTGACGGTGCAGTTGTTCGCCTTCTCAAAGTCGGAGATCAGGGTCTCGGAGATGTAGTCGCCCCACATGAAGATGTTCAGCTCACTGCTGGCGGTGGACGGTTCGTTTCCGCTGCCGGTGGGCTTGGGGGCTCCGCCACAGGCACACAGGGACAGAGCAAGTGCGAGCGCCAGGATCAGAGTCAGTGCTTTTTTCATTTTGTTGTTCCCTCCTAAAAATCATTACATATCTTCCGCCGCCAGCCGGACCGGTCAAGCGGCGTGCGCGGATGAGCGTTTGGTTTCCACCCCTGCGGCCAGCCGGTTTTCGCGTTTTTTCAGGTGCCGCTGCACGCCGTTGAGCACCAGCATCCCCGCCACCATCAGCGCCACCATCACGGTGGTCAGCGCATTGACGTCGGGAGTGATTCCGGTGCGATTCAGCGACAGGATGAGCACCGGAAGGGTGGACTGAGACGGCCCGGCCAGCATATTGGACATGACCACGTCGTCGATGGACAGGGTGAACGCCAGAAAGGCGGAGGAAAGAATGCCGGGCATAATGCTGGGCACCGTAACTCTCCAGAATGTCTGGAACCGATTGGCCCCCAAATCCATGGACGCCTCCTGCAGCGTCTCACTGTCGCCGGTGATACGCCCCTTGATGGTGACCACAGCATAAGGGATGCAGAAGGTGCAGTGGCCGATGAGGATAGTGCCCATGCCCAGACGGATGCCCACTGTCATAAAAATGATCAGCATCGCCACCGCCAGCACGATCTCGGGCACGATAATGGGCACATAGATCATCATGTTGATAAAGCGCTTGGTCCGAAACTCGAACTTTTTCAGCCCGATCCCACCCAAAACGCCGATGGTCACGCTGATCAGGGTGGCCAGCACGGCGATGATCAGCGAATAGAGCAGCGCGTCCCACAAGTCGGTATTTGCAAAGGAGAACAGCTTACCATACCACTCGGTGGTAAACCCTTGCCAGTAGTAGTTTCGTTTGGCGTCGTTGAAGGAAAATAGGATCATTACCGCTACCGGGATATAGAAGATGGAATAGATCAGCACGGCGTAGAGGTTGCTTAGAATCCGCACCGCTTTCCGGCGGAGGAGCCGCTTGTTCTTTGTCACGTTATACCACCTCCATATCCTCAAGTTTGGCAAAGCGCATGTAAACGAAGATGAGCAGCGCAGTAATCGCCAGCAGCAGCACACTCAGCGCCGCGCCCAAAGGCCAGTTTCGGATGGCGCCGAACTGGTTTTTGATGATGTTGCCGATGTAGAGCACCTTACCGCCGCCCAGCATATCGGTCACGGTGTAAATGCCCAGCGCAGGGATAAAGGTAAGGATGATGGCAGAGAAAATACCAGGGAAGGTCAGAGGGAGGGTCACCCGTAGGAAGGTGACCGACGGCTTTGCCCCCAGATCTGCCGAGGCCTCCAGCATCGACTTCTGCAGCTTTTCGATGGAGGCGTACATGGGGAGGACCGCAAAGGGCAGCATATTGGTAATCAGACCCAGCATGACCAGCCAATCGGTGTAAATGAACTTTATGGGCTCAGGCGTCAGCCCCAGGGCCATCAGCGCATGATTCACCGGACCGTTGACCTGAAACAGCAGCATCCAGGCGTTCAGCCGCATCAGTGAATTGGTCCAGAAGGGGATCATGATGAGCATAATGAGGCGGGAGGCCACCTCAGGCGGCTTGCGGGCAATATAGTACGCAAAGGGATAGCCCACCAGCAGGCACAGCACCGTGGTCACCACGGCCACCCGAAAGCTCTTGGCAATGACTTTGAAATAGATCACATCCAGCAGCGTCTGATAGCTGTCGATGCTGAATACATATTCCACTCCGCCGAAGGTGCCCCGTGTCATAAAGCTGATGTAGATGACAAAGAGCATGGGAATGGTAACAAAAAGAATCATCCATAGGGAGACGGGACCCGCCTGCGCCAACATGGGCAGGCGGCTGTGCCTCTTTTTCCCGCGGCGCGTTCCTTTGCGCTTCAGCATACCGCCGCCTCCCGGACCGCGCCCTGCCTGGAGTCGTCATGGATAGCGACCGCTTTCTCCGCCTCCCACCAGAGATGCACCGCGTCCCCCTCCCGCAGAGAGGAATCGGCCTCCAGCCGGGAGAGCTTGACCTCCTGTCCATTCTTTAGGTCCAGACTGGTCTTGATCAGAGCGCCCATATAGATGAAGTCCTTTACCGTTGCAGGCAGGGAAAACCCATCCACCGGTTCCCTGGAAATACGGAGGTACTCGGGCCGGATGGCCACGCACAGCGCGTCACCCACCCCAAAGCCCTGGCCCCGGCACCGGACGCCCCCCGCAGGGGTCTCCACCGAAAGCACCCCCTCCTTCACACCGGTCACCCTGCCCTCCAGCACATTGGATTCGCCAATGAAGTCAGCTACAAACCGGGTCGCTGGCCGCTCATAGATTTCCATCGGGGCGCCCATTTGGAGAATGACCCCGTCCCGCATGACCGCAATGCGGTCGGACATGGTCATGGCTTCCTCCTGGTCATGGGTGACATAGACAAAGGTAATGCCCAGCTTCTTCTGAAGGCGCTTAAGCTCGATCTGCATCTGCTTGCGCAGCTTCAGGTCCAGTGCCCCTAGAGGTTCGTCCAACAACAGGACCCGGGGATTGTTGATAAGCGCCCGGGCAATGGCGATGCGTTGCTTCTGGCCGCCGGACAGGGCCTCCGGCTTGCGCTTTTCGTAGTTGGCCATCTGCACGAGCTCCAGCATCTCGGTCACCCGACGGCGGATTTCATCCTTGGGCATCTTGCGGATGGTCGGGCCATAGGCCACGTTGTCATACACCGTCATGTGCGGGAAGAGTGAATAGTTCTGAAAGACCGTGTTCACGTCCCGCTGGAAGGGCTCCTTCTCCTCCACACGGACGCCCTGGACCTCAATGCTGCCCTCTGTGGCGTCTTCAAAACCTGCGATCATACGCAGGGTCGTGGTCTTCCCGCAGCCGGACGGTCCCAGCAGCGTAAGAAATTCTCCCTCTTCGATCTCCAGGTTCATGTCTTTGACGACATGGTTGTTGCCGTACCATTTCTCCACATTCCGTAGAGATACGATGGAAGCAGCCATTCCTCCCACTCCTTTGCTCTCCAGGATAAGATAAGTATATATCTTCTTTGTACCAATTACAATGCAAAGTGTGCATTATAAACAGTTTTTAGTATATCATACAAGGTGTAAACATAAAAAATGACCACTATTCCAAAAATAGCGGTCATGAAATAATACCAAAACATAAATTGGTATAATATTTACTTTTGGAAATGAACCAGGAACTCGCAGCGGTCACTATGGGTATAACTGCGGGAAAACTCGATGGCCCGCCCCTCCCTGTCATAGGTGGCGCCGGAAAATTCCAGGACGGCGTTCTCCTCTCTGAGGCCGATCAGCCTGGCCTCAGCCGGGTCCAGATGCGTGATGGCAAGACGTTGTTCCCCCCGAACCGGGTAGATTCCATTCCACCGATAGACCTCGAAGACGGAGAAGAGATTGATGTCCACCTCTTCAAAGCCGGGTACCACGTCCGTGGGGATGAAGATTTCCTCCAGTGCGATGGGCTTCCCGTTTGCCTGGCAAATGCGCCGGACATACCAGATGTCCTCTTCCGGGGCACAGCCCAAGATCTGTGCGTAGAGGGGCCCCGCCTGTCGAAGCGCTTTGATGAGCACCCGCATACCGGGACGCTGGCTCCGCTCCCGCATGGTCTGCCGAAAGCCGCCCAGGGACTCCATATCCCGTTCCAACTTTGGGGCGGTGACAAAAACGCCCTTGCCCTGCACACTGTGAAGCAGCCCCTCATATTCCAGCGCCGCCAAAGCGCTTCGCACCGACAGGCGGTTGAGGCCATAGGTCTCCGATAGCTGACTTTCTGAGGGGATGCAGGTTCCGGGGGGATACTCTCCCTCATCAATTTTGGCGCGGATCACTTCCCTGAGTTGGGTGTGAAGTGGAGAACAATCCGTTCGTTTATCCTTCATCTCCGCCTCCGATCCAGTAGAGCGTACTGCTCATCTGCATCCGGTCACAGCGCCCGATGGTGCGGCAGTATTCAATGAGGGCCCCATCGTCGCCGTAGACCTCGCTGACGATCCAGAAGGCAGGCACCCCCGCCCCCGTCCCTAGGTAGTTGGCCTCCTCGGGCGTAGTGGTGGTGATGCTGATCCTCTCATAGCCGTGGTGCATGATGAGATGATAGTTCTCCTCCATAATGGCAAAGAGAGACCCTCCCACCAAATCCCGCTCCTCCAGCCCGGGCGTCAGCGCGGCGGGGATATAAGCGGTTTCGATCATAAGAGGCATTCCGTCCAACATCCGAAGGCGGATGACACGGTACAGCTTATCGCCCAGCACACGCTGAAAGCGCCGGGCCAGTTGTTTATCACACTCCACCATGGAAAGGCCCAGCAGCCGGGTCTCCGGCTTCATACCCAGGTCCGCCGCATATTGAGTAAAGCTTTTCAGGTCCTGAAGTACCCGGTCCACCCGCGGGGTAAAGCAGGTCCCGCTGCCCTGGACCGCATGCACACGCCCGTCGCGCGCCATCCGGGCCAATGTGCTGCGCAAGGTGCTGCGGTTCAGTCCCCACATTTGGCACATGGTCCGTTCGGGCGGAAACTTGTCGTTGGCCTTCATCTGGTTTTTTAGAATGTATGCCTCGATAGCCTCCTGGGCTGCCTGCCGTGGGCGCGGGGTATATCGCCTGACCTTGTCCACCATCAATCTCCTCCAAGTTGGTATGACTTTATCATAGCATACCCAGTCCTGCCCCGCAAGCGCCAGTTGCACCCGGAGCAAAACATGTATCGTACTCCTGCACGCAGCAAAACCAGAGGTGGAGGGTGGCTGTTGACAAGTTGAATTCGAGGACGGTATACTAGTCTCAAGTTTGGCCAACTACACTTCTGATACTGCCTACAGAAAGGGTCTTAAAGCATGAATTACGACTTTGCCTTGAACACTAGGTACGACAAAAGCGCCTACGAGGCTCTGGCAGAGGCCTCCTGGCAGCTCTTCCGAAAGCCTCGGATGCAAACCCAGACTTACCCAATCCTGATTGCGCTGGCCGCTCTCACCCTATTTGTCCTCATCCGCGGCCGAGGCCGTTATAGCCCTCCCGTGCTAATTGGAGCGGGACTGTTCGTGGTTCTTCTCCTGGCCTCTATTCCTCTGAGCGGTAGGAGCGCCAAGGCCAAGATGTGCCGTACCGCCGTCAAGGCCGCCACGTCCCGGGGAGAATTCCCGGTAGATATCCAGTTCAGCTTCGGGCGGGAGAGCATTCGTTCCAAAGTGGGGGAACAGGTCTCCATGGTCAAATATGAACAGGCCACCGGCTTTGCCGCTCTGGGGGAATGGCGCTTTCTCTTCTTTGGTCAGGCAGCCTACATCTTTCATACCTCCGCCTTTGCCTCTCCAGAGGAGTCGGTGCGGTTCCGGACATATATCGAAGAGAAATCTGGGACGGCTCTGGTGACGCTCAAGGGGACCGGGCCACAGCGGTGATGGTGATCGGCTACAGAGACACGAAAGGAGGATTTCCATGCAGGAGCGGAATCCCATCTATTTGCAGAAGGGCGGTGCCTCCCTGCTGCACGGTAGCACAGAGGAAATTAATCGCCAGCTCTTCGCCATCTTGGGCAGCGTTTACGACGGCCTGTTCATAACCGATGGCAACGCCGTCACCATTCTCATCAACCAGGCATACCAGACCATCTCCGGTCTGAACCCCGAGGACGTGCTGGGCAAAAACATGCGGGACATCGTCGCCTCCGGCCTCATTGACCGCTCGGGCACGCTAATCGCTCTGGAGACCGGAAAGCCTGCCACCCTGGAGCAGACCTTCCGCACCGGGAAACAGGCCCTGATTACCAGCACCCCCTGTTTTTCCGACAAGGACAAAATCTCCATGGTTATCACCGTGGTCCGGGATATGACGGACCTCTATGGTCTGCAGGAGAAATACCACGAGAGCGAGGAGCGCCACCGGTCTGAGATGGCTTTTCTCCAGCGCAGCCAACAGCTCACCTCCCAGCTCATCGCCCAGGACCCGCGTACTCTGGATACCCTGCGCCGGGTTCAGAAGGTGGCCGCCTTGGACACCACCATACTCCTGCTGGGGGAAACCGGCGTGGGCAAGGAGCAGTTCGCCCGTTTCATCTACGAAAACTCCGCCCGGTCCGGACAAAGCTTTATCGGCATCAACTGCGGAGCAATCCCGCCCACGCTCATTGAAAGCGAGCTCTTCGGCTACGAGCGTGGGGCCTTTACCGGGGCCAACCGGGAGGGAAAAATGGGGGTCTTTGAAAGCGCCAACAAGGGCACCGTCTTTCTGGATGAGATCGGCGATTTGCCCCTGGATATGCAGGTCCATCTGCTGCGGGTCCTTCAGGAGCGGCAGGTCAAGCGTGTCGGCGGCGTCCGTTCGATCTCTGTGGATGTGCGCATCGTGGCCGCCACCAACCGGGACCTGCTGGAGATGGTCCGCGAAAAGACCTTCCGGGAGGATCTCTACTATCGGCTTAACGTGGTGCCCATCCAAATTCCACCCCTGCGGGAGCGAAAGGGGGACATAAAGCCCCTGATTCAGTCTTTCCTGACCGATATGAACAAGAAATACCGTTTTCAGAAGGCTTTTACCCCGGCGGCTATGGAGGTAATGCACCGCTACGCTTGGCCTGGTAATGTCCGGGAGTTGAAAAACGTGGTGGAACAGGCCGTCATCCTCAGCAGCGGGGACTATATCTTGCCCACCGACTTGCCCATTACAAGCCGCCATGAGGCTGATAGCGATGGTGGGACCCTGGACCTGCGGTTGGCTGTGGCACAATTCGAATACGACCACATCTGCCTGGCTTACAAAAAATACCGAAACGTGAGGGCCGCCGCGGCCAGCCTGGGAATGGACGATGCCACCTTCGTGCGCAAGCGAAAGAAATATGAAAAACTGCTTCAAAAATAAAGCATTGTTTTATTTTTGAAGCAAAGTTTAGTTTCCTTGATTTTTAGGGACTTTTTCCACCTGTCTAAACGGAGGATGCTGCAAAAACGAAGCAAGAGACACGGCGCCCCCCTTGTGGGGAAATACCCGGCACCCATTGTATTGCAAGGGGTGCCGGGTATTTTTTAAAGTTGGCATCGGTTTTGCGGTAATAAATGGGCGTAGGAACGAAGTGAACAGTTGGCCAACTGCCCCACAGCGATCCTTGCGAAAAATACAGTACGGGAAAGAAAGAGGGAAAGTCTATGGCAAACAAGCAAGCTGTCAGCCGCTACCGCAAATATGGGGAAGAGCAGCCCTGCTGGAAGCTGGGGATCTTTAAGGTCCGCCTGCCCTTCATCCATTATGCATGGTCAGTGCCCGAGATGGTCCAGGCCCTGTTCATGTGTGCCACCTGTTTAGGCGCCATCCCGGTCCTTACCGAGGTGTTGGGTGTTTCCTATGATGTAGCCCTGTCTATGGTGATCATCAACGGATTCTTTTACACCATCCATGTGTTGCTGGGCGATCCGGTGGTGCCTGGCTGGATTACGCCGGCCATTCCCCTTATCACAGCCTTCCTAACTAAGGGATACGAAATGGGTCCCGCAAGAACCCAGGCCCTGATCGCCCTCCAAATGATTCTAGGTATCATCTTCCTGATCTTCGGTATTACCGGCTTGGGCTCCAAGATGGTGGATCTGGTGCCGAACTCCGTGAAGGCTGGCGTACTCATGGGCGGCGGCATTTCCGCCGTAATCGGCGAGTTCAAAGACGGGGGTCGATTTGGCCTTTACCCCATTTCCATCTGCATCGGCGTACTTGTGGCCTATTTCTGCCTCTTCAGCCCCATCTGGGCGAACCTGAGAAAGAAGCATAAAGCCATTGATATGATTGGCAAGTTCGGTATGCTGCCCGCCATCATCATCGGAGTGATCATCGGGCCCATCGTGGGAGAGATTGCCATTCCGGAGATCGTCTGGTGGCCTTTTGTAAAGATTCCTGAGTTTGGCAACATTTGGAATCAGCTTTCGCCATTTGCCATAGGCTGGCCCAGCGCCGCCACCTGGATTGCCGCCATCCCTACCGCCATCGTAGTTTACATCATCGCTTTCGGCGACTTTGTCACCTCCGAGGCCCTCATCTCTGAGGCTGATGAGGTCCGCCAGGATGAGAAAATCGATTTCAACGCCAACCGCTCCAACATCATCAGCGGTATCCGCAACTCCGCTATGGCTATGGTGTGTCCCTATACCCAGATGTGTGGTCCCCTGTGGGCGGCCGTCACCGCCGCCGTATCCCAGCGTTATAAAGAAGGCCCCCAAGCTATGGAATCCATCTACAGCGGCTGCGGCACTTTCCGTATCAGCACCTTCATCGCCGTAGCTCTGATGCCGATCTCCTCCCTGCTCCAGCCTGTGCTGCCCGTAGCCCTCTCCCTGACTCTGATCGTCCAGGGCTACATCTGTACGCAGTTAGCCATGAATATGTGCAGGAGCGATATCGAGCGCGGTATCTGCGGCGTTATGGGCGCGGTTCTGGCCACCAAAGGCGCCGCCTGGGGTTTGGCTGTGGGCATCATCCTCTTCTTTATCCTGCACCAGAAAAAGCAGAAGGTCGAGCAGGAGCCTGTTCCCGTGGCCGTCTCCGACGGCGAATCCGCCCGCAGCTCCGGTGGCGGATGCTGGTAAAGCCGGGATAAAGTTATACCAAAGTGACAAGTAACAGTATCTCATGTAAAGAAAGGAAGCATTTATTATGGCACTCATGACCGGTGAACAGTACATCGAATCCATCCGTAAAATCCCCATGGAAATCTACATGTTCGGCAAAAAAGTGGAAAACCCCGTGGACGACCCCATCCTCCGCCCCTCTCTAAACTCCGTGCGCATGACCTACGACCTGGCACAGATGCCCGAGTATCAGGACCTGATGACGGTGGTCTCCCCCGAGACCGGCGAGCGCATCAACCGCTTCACCCACATCCATCGCTCCACCGAGGATCTCCGGAACAAGGTGAAGATGCAGCGCTTGTTGGGCCAGAAGACCGCCGCCTGCTTCCAGCGCTGCGTTGGCATGGATGCATTCAACGCCGAGTACTCCACCACCTATGAAGTTGACAAAAAGTACGGCACCACCTACCATGAAAACTTCAAGAAGTTTATGCTCTATTGCCAGGAGAACGACCTGACCGTGGACGGCGCCATGACCGACACCAAGGGCGACCGTTCCAAGGCCCCTCATGAGCAGGCCGATCCGGATCTCTTCCTCCACGTGGTGGAACGCCGTCCCGACGGCGTGGTGGTCTGCGGCGCCAAAGCCCATCAGACCGGCATCATCAACTCCCACGAGGTCATCGTCATGCCCACCCAGTCCATGGGCCCCGACGACAAGGACTATGCCATCTCCTTCGCGGTGCCCCTGGACACCAAGGGTCTCTTTATGATTATCGGCCGCCAGAGCTGCGACACCCGCAAGCGGGAGGGCAGCGAGATGGATGTGGGCAACGCCGAGTTCGGCGGTGTGGAGGCCCTCACCGTCTTTGACCATGTATTCGTGCCCAACGAGCGCATCTTCCTCAACGGCGAGACCGAGTTTGCCGGAATGCTGGTGGAGCGCTTCGCTGGCTATCACCGCCAGAGCTATGGCGGGTGCAAGGTGGGCGTGGGCGACGTGCTGATCGGTGCTGCTGCCGTGGCCGCAGACTACAACGGCGCCAATAAGGCAAGCCATGTGAAGGATAAGCTCATCGAGATGACCCACCTGAACGAAACCCTCTACTGCTGCGGCATCGCCTGCTCCGCCGAGGGTTATCCCACCGAGAGCGGCAACTACATGATCGACCTCCTACTGGCCAACGTCTGCAAGCAGAACGTGACCCGCTTCCCCTACGAGATCGTTCGTCTGGCGGAGGACATCGCCGGCGGCTTGATGGTCACCGCTCCCGCCGAGGCCGACCTCCGGGACCCCAAGCTGGGCCCCGTCATCGACAAGTATCTCCGCGGCGTGAACAGCGTCTCCACCGAGAACCGCCTGCGCATCCTGCGGCTCATCGAGAACCTGTCTTTGGGCACCGCCGCCGTGGGCTACCGCACCGAGTCCATGCACGGCGCCGGCTCTCCCCAGGCGCAGCGCATCATGATCTCCCGTCAGGGCAACCTGGTCCAAAAGAAGGCCCTGGCCAAGGCCATCGCCCATATCAAGGAGTAAGATTTCCCAAAACCAGAATCGACGATAGACCGAAGGCGGCGGCACTCCGCCGCCTCCGGTCTATTCCAAAAGGAGGCTTACCGCCATGTATGAAGAGCTCGAAGCCGTGTTAGATGAGCATGTGCGTCCTCTGCTGCGGGGAGACGGCGGAGATATGGAGGTCCTTGAGGTGGAAGACGGAGTGGTCCGCTTCAAGCTCAAGGGCCGTTGCGCCGGCTGTCCCGCCGCCGACCTGACTACGGAGGCACTCATCCAAAGCGAGCTGGTGGAGCGCGTACCGGGCATCCGAAAGGCCGTTCTGGTCCAGGATATCAGCGATGAGCTGCTGGATCAGGCCAGGGCCATCATCAGGTCGCATCATGGCGGATAAGCCGGAAATCGGCCTGCGCTACTGCGGAGGCTGCAATTCCCGCTATGACAGAGTGGCCCTGGTCAAGCGCCTGGAGTCGTTTTTCCCGGAAGCAACCTTTGTCGGCGCCGAGGAAGGCAAAAGCTACCCCGCCGTGGTGGTGGCCTGCGGATGCAGCAGCCGCTGCGCCAATGTGTCCGGTCTGGCCGTTCCAATGGGACGCTTGATATACCTCAACGGCGGGGAGGATCTGCTCCCCGCGAGGGATCGGCTGCGCCAGGCTCTGGAGGGTCCGGCGGTACGCAGCCTCTGCCGCGAGGAGGTACTGCGCATCCTGCCCCACCGTCCGCCCATGCTGTTCGTGGACGAGGCAATTCGCCTGGTCCCCGGCGTCGAGGCGGCGACCACTTTTTATGTGGACCCCGCCCTGCCCGCCCTGTCCGGGCATTTTCCGGGGGCCCCGGTCCTCCCCGGCGTTTACACCGTGGAGGCCGCCGCCCAGACGGCGGATCTGCTCCTACTGACCCTGGACCGCTATGCCGGAAAGACGCCCCTTTTCATGGGAATCCGCAAGGCTAATTTCAGGAAAAAGATCCTTCCCGGAGATACTCTGGAGGTCCACGCCGACCTCCTGGAGGAGCGGGAGGAGTTGGGAGTGGCCGTCTGCCGGGGGCAAATCTTTGTCCGCGGGGAACTGGCGGCCGATGTGGAAGTGCGGCTGGCTATGCGCTGACCAAATTTCAAATAAGTTGTGGGAGTAATACTATGAACTGGAAAACTTATTATCAGGAACATCTGACCACGGCGGAAGGGGCCGTGAAAAAAATCAAGTCCGGCGACCGGGTGGTGGTCGCTCACGCCTGCGGCGAGCCCTCCCACTTGCTGGAAGCCATGGTGGCCAACGCCGATGCCTACCGGGATGTGGAGATTGTCCATATGGTGGCCATGGGCAAGGGCGAGTACTGCAAACCAGAATACGCTGACAACTTCCGCCACAACGCTTTTTTCGTGGGCGGAAGCACCCGGGACGCCATTGCCGAGGGGAGGGGTGATTTTACCCCCAGCTTCTTCTTCGAGATTCCACGGCAGTTTTCCACTACCATGCCCGTGGACGTGGCTATGGTGATGGTAACGCCTCCGGACGAGAACGGCATGTGTTCCCTGGGTGTGTCCGTGGACTACACCTTGGAGGCCGTCAAGCAGGCCAAGCTGGTCATCGCTCAGGTCAATCCCCAAATGCCGTGGACCGGCCCCCACAGCCTGGTGTCGGTAGACGAGCTGGACTGCATCGTGGAGTATGAAGCCCCTCTCATCGAACTGGCGCCCCCCAAGATCGGCGAGGTGGAGAAGGCCATCGGCGAGCACTGCGCCTCCCTCGTCCCCGACGGAGCTACCCTGCAACTGGGCATCGGTGCCATCCCCGACGCTGTGCTCCTCTTCCTTAAGGGCAAAAAGGACTTGGGTATCCACTCTGAGATGTTCTCCGACGGCGTGGTGGAGCTGGCCGAAGCCGGTGTCATCACAAACGCCCAAAAGACCCTGAACCCCGGCAAATTCGTGGTGGCCTTCCTCATGGGCACCAGGCGGCTTTACGACTTTGTGGACCACAACCCAGACGTGGAGCTGCGTCCGGTGGATTATGTGAACAATCCTTTTATCATCGCTCAAAATGACAACCTGATCTCTATCAACTCCTGCGTTCAGGTGGACCTGATGGGCCAGGTCGCCTCCGAGACCATCGGCCCCAAGCAGATCTCCGGCGTGGGCGGCCAGGTGGACTTCGTCCGGGGCGCCTCCGCCAGCAAGGGCGGCGTGTCCATCATGGCCATGCCCTCCACCGTCAAGGGCAAGGTCTCCAAAATCGTCCCCCTGCTGGACGAGGGGGCCGCCGTCACCACCAGCCGCAACGACATCGACTACGTGGTCACCGAGTACGGCGTGGCCGCGCTCAAGGGCCGGACCCTGCGTCAGCGGGCCCGTGCGCTCATCGAAATTGCCCATCCCGACTTCCGAGACGGACTGAAAGCGGAATACGAAAAGCGGTTCCACTGCAAGTACTAAGCGCCTCCGCCTTTCCCTCCCCCACCGCCGCCCCGGAAATGGCATACTATCACACAGAGCAGGAGAGAATGACATGACAAATTTGGAGAAGTACGATAAGCTATTCCTGGAATCCTTTCCCGTGTCCAGGGAGGACCTGCCCGGTCTGAAGTACCGAGGCATCCGGGCGTGGGACTCTATCGGCCACATGGACCTGATGAGCGGCATGGAGGAGACCTACGGCATCAACATCAGCACGCTGGACGTACTGGACTTCTCGTCCTATGAAAAGGGCAAGGAAATCCTGGCAAAATACGGCGTGGAGCTCTGAGGGGCATGAGCGAGCTTACCCTGTGGACCGAGCCCCTAGCGGAGAGCAACTGCTATCTACTGGCGGAGGATGGGGGCTGCGTGGTCATCGACCCCAACCACCCCCAAGGGCCCCTCAGGGTACTGGAGGAGCGCGGATGGAGCCCGGAACTGATCCTGCTTACCCACGAGCACTGCGATCACACTGCGGGGCTGGAGGCCCTGCGGGAGCGGTATCCCGCGGTCCGGGTACTCGCCAGCGCGGCCTGCAGCTCCGGGCTGGCGAGTACCCGGCTCAACATGTCCCGGATGATGGAGGTCTATCTCACCTTCCACGGCAAGCCCGGTGTGACCTATCCTCCCTTTGTCTGCCGCCCGGCGGATCTGACCTACGATCAGACCTATGAGACCAACTGGCGGGGCCATGTCCTGCAGTGCGTCAGCCTGCCGGGGCACACGCCGGGCAGCGCCGGCATCCTCTGGGATGAGACTTACTTTTTTTCCGGCGACTACCTGCTCCCGGACCGTGCGGTCATCCTCCGCCTGCCTGGCGGCAGCGAGGCAGACTACCAGGCCAAAACCAGGCCCTTTTTGGAGAACCTTCCTTCGGGGCTGCATATCTGCCCCGGACATGGCGCCCCCTACAGGCTGTAAGAGAGGAAGGAGAGAGCCATGGATCTCAACACACGGATGATATCCGCCCCCTATTCCATACCCCATAAGGAAAAGGCCGCCCTTTACGAGGAGTTTCTCACACGGCTGACCCGGTTCCACCAGCAGAACTGCCCGGAATACCGGCGATTGCTGAAGGCGTTGGGCCACCCTGAGGAGGGGGTCTTTTCTCCCGAGACAACGCCCATGCTGCCGGTCTCCATCTTCAAGGATCTGGACCTGAAGAGTGTCTCCGATGAGGCCGTCTTTAAGACGCTCACTTCCTCGGGCACCACTGGGCAGAGAGTCTCCAAAATCTATCTGGATGCCGAGACCTCCGCCAATCAGCAGCGGGTCCTCTATCGAATCGTTTCCGACTTTGTGGGGGAGAAGCGCTTGCCCTACCTCGTACTGGACAGCAAAAAGGTTCTGCGGGACCGGGCGATGTTCTCAGCCAGAGGTGCGGGCATCCTGGGCTTTTCCATTTTTGCCTCCCAGACCTTCTATGCCCTGGACGAGAACATGGTTCTGGATCTGGACGGTGTACGCCGGTTCCTGGACACCCACGGGGGCGGACCGGTCCTCCTCTTCGGTTTCACTTATATGGTGTGGAAGCATCTGGTTCAGGCGCTGGAGGCCCGTGGAGAGAGACTGGACATTCCGGAGGGAATCCTCATCCACGGCGGAGGGTGGAAAAAGCTGGCTGGAGATGCGGTCTCACCAGCAGAATTCAAAGCCCGCGTCCGGAAGGCCACTGGGGTCGGGCGGGTCTATGATTATTACGGCATGGCGGAGCAGACGGGGTGCATCTATATGGAATGTCCCTGCGGACACCTCCATGCCAGTATTTGGTCGGATGTTATCTTCCGCAGGCCGAGCGATTTTGGCATCTGTGAGCCGGGGGAGTCCGGTCTCATCCAAGTCCTCTCCCTACTGCCCAGGTCCTATCCCGGGCACTCCCTGCTCACCGAGGATATGGGGGTGCTGCTGGGGGAGGACGACTGCCCCTGCGGACGTTTGGGCAAGTATTTTACCGTCACGGGGCGGGCGCCCCGGGCGGAGGTGAGGGGGTGCAGCGACACTTATGAGGGATAACGTCATCCTGTTGGCAGGGGTGGAGCATCCGTCTGCGGAGCCCTGGGTCCCCTTCGCGCCCGAGGCGCTGGACTTCTTGGACGCTCTTTCGGTCGCCGTCCGGGCTTCCAGCAAGCGGCGTGAGGAACTGGCGGCCTTCGCTTTCTGGTGCCGCCGATCCCGTCTGGAGGCCCTGAAGAACCGCCATGCCTGCCTTCCCCCCCGGCTGGGCCGGGGGCTCCTCTTCCATGTGGCTCCCTCCAACGTGCCCACCATGTTCGCCTATACTTATGTCATCGGCCTTCTGGCGGGAAATGCCAACATCATCCGCCTCTCCACCCGGCGCGGAGAGACGGAGGCGGAACTGTGCGGCATTCTGCGGGAGACCCTGGACCGTCCGGAGTTCGCGTCCGTGAAAGCCCGCAGCTCCTTCGTGTCCTATGGTCGGGACGACGAGATCACCACCGCCTATCTGTCCGGGTGCGACGGTCGGGTCATCTGGGGCGGGGACGCCGCAGTGGCGGCCATGCGCCGCCTCCCCATGCCTCCCCACGCTGTGGAGGTCTGCTTCCCTGACCGCTGGTCCCTGGCCCTGCTGAGTCAGGCTCACCTCTCCGCTCTGGGGGAAGAGGCTCTCGCCGGATTGGCCCATCGCTTTTATAACGACACCTATCTCATGGACCAAAACGCCTGCTCCAGCCCCCAGATGGTGGTGTGGCTGGCCGACGGCGGAGAGGCGGGCATCCGCCGCCGCTGGTGGGAGACCGTGGCCAAGGAGGCCCGGGGGCGCTACTCTCTGGGTCCCTTTCAAGCCGCCCAAAAGTACGAGCGATTCTGCCGTGCGGCTATGACCATGACAGATCCGACGGTGGTTAGTCTGGACCGGTATGGCGGGAATCTGGTCTATGTAGCCCAACTTTCGGCTCTGCCCACCGCCCCACTGGAGCTGAAAGGAGGATTTGGGCTCTTCTTCGAATGTGAGGCGACGGCTCTGAACCAATTGCTCCCCATGCTCTCCGCCAAAGTGCAGACCCTCGTCTGCGCCGGGCCGGAGCCGGGAGATATGGCCGCTTTTCTGGCAGCCCATCGTGCCAGAGGCGTGGACCGGGTGGTCCACCTGGGTCAGGCGTTGGAGATGGACACGGTCTGGGACGGGCGCGACCTTATCGAGGCCCTGTCCCGAGTGATCCGATAGAGAACAAGGAAGGGGCCCTGGTGGAGACGGGAGTGCGGCGCCCTTCCATAGAATAGGAGGTCCCTATATGGAACTGTTTGCCTTGTCCGACCGCGAGCCGGGACGGTTGCTGGCCGTCACCGATGCGGATGAGCACCTATCCTGCGGCGACTTAAGCGCCGCATCAGAGGCTTTGGCTCGTGCCATTGGGGGGCACGTGTTGGTCTTTCTCCTGTGTGAGAACACACCCGGCACTCTGCTGGGCTATCTGGGTTGCCTGCGATGTGGGGCTGTTCCGCTGTTGCTGGACGCTCACATTGCTCCCGGGCTTCTGAAGGGCTTGGCGGAAACCTACCGTCCTGCCTTCTACTACGCGCCTTGTGATTTGCCTAAAGAGACTAGGGCGGTCCTGCCCCAAGCCGCTCCGGTATTGGAGCTGCATGGAAGCCTGCTTCTTTCCAGTAGTGTTGAAGGGCCGGCCATTCACCCAGACTTGGCGCTGTTGCTCACCACCTCCGGCAGCACCGGAAGCCCTAAGCTGGTCCGCCTGAGTGAAAAAAATCTCGACGCCAATGCCCGTTCCATTGCGGAGTATCTCAACCTCGGAGAAGATGAGCGTCCCATCACCACCCTGCCCATGAGCTATTCCTACGGCATGTCCATCGTCAACAGTCACTTGCTGGTGGGAGCCCCGCTGTTGCTTACCCGCCACAGCGTGATGGAACGATCCTTCTGGGACAGGGTGGACCGGGAGGGAGCCACCTCCTTGGCGGGGGTTCCCTACACCTACCAAATGTTTCATCGGCTTGGGCTCATCTCCATGAATCTCCCCCGCCTGCGCACACTTACCCAGGCCGGCGGAAAGCTCTCCCTGGAGCTCCACCGGGAATTCGCCGCTTGGGCAATGGGAACTGGCAGACAGTTCTTCGTTATGTACGGTCAGACCGAAGCAGCTCCCCGCATGGGCTACCTCCCAGCCAACCGGGCGGTGGAGAAGTGCGGCAGTATGGGCGTACCCATCCCCGGCGGCTCATTCTGGTTGGAAGACGCTGACGGTGCCGAGATCAAAACGCCGGATGCCACAGGTGAGCTTGTCTATCGTGGAGATAATGTGGCCATGGGTTATGCCCAGTGTGCCGAAGACCTTTCCAAGGGCGATGAATGGGGCGGTCTCCTGCGCACCGGAGACATGGCATACAGGGATCGAGACGGTTTCTATTACATCGTGGGACGCAAAAAGCGATTTGTCAAACTCTTTGGCAATCGGGTCAACCTGGACGAGGTGGAGCGATTGCTCACAGCCCGCTTCCCAGATGTTCAATTTGCCTGTGTGGGGCGGGACGATCTTTTGGGTATCTATACAGTCAGCAATTCCCCTGCTATACCGAGTCAAGCGCTGATGTATCTTGCAGAGCAGATGCACCTTCCCAGCCGGGTCCTTCGGGTATATCCTGTTGCGATTATCCCACAAAATGAAGCAGGGAAAACCCTTTATACCAAACTGCCGATAGACGGCCCCCGATAGTTTTTTACATGCTCTGACAGTCTACCACCAGACAGCAGAAGAATTCAAAAAGGTTTAAAAGCATTGGATCTCCTGAAAAAACCAATCGTTTCCGCAGTCGATAATGCGCTTCAAACACCTGACCTGCTGATGATAAAGAGTCGCTAAGCCCCCGCATTTTCTTTGCTAGAGCAACCCAAATCAGACTGCCAAGCGGGGCCCGTCCGCCAAAATCAGTTTTGCCAATGCAAACACTATATTCCGTTTTGCCGTCTGTTTTCACAGAACCTCGATATCTTGGGCAATACCGCACAAGACAAAGGGGAGAAGTATAGGCGGAAATATGCTAAAGTGATTTCCTGGATCAGGTGTACCAGCCCATAGGGACCACGCCCATTCTGTCGTAAAATGTCGGACACAAGAAAAGTGAGGGGTCGCGTTGAGCGGCACCCTCACTTTGTCTTCTGTACGGAGGACATCGCTCCGTAACGTGTTATGAAAGTTGGGCCAGATGGCTGCGGAAGAGGTCCTCCGGCGGGGGCAGGGGCACGGTCCGTTCCAGCCAGTGGGACAGATACGCCCCGTGTATGATCTGGAGTGAGCGCAGGCCCTCCTCCAGGCTGCATTGGATGTCCGTCTCACTCCGGACGGCCCGTGCGAAGTTCTCTATGGTGGCCGCCTGCTGGACTTTGTTGTCGCGGTCGTCAAAGGTCAGCGTCTTCGCCGTCCCCGGCACCTTTCCGAACGAACTGGGGCAGGTCCGGGCAAATACCCGCTCATCCTCCTCCAGCTGGAGGACCTCCACCTCGCTGTCGTTCCGGATGGATACCCTGCCCCGGGTCATGCAGACCTCCAGCAGGTTGGTGCCGGGGCACTCGTGGGCGGAGGCCAGGAAGTGGCCGTGGGCCCCGTTTGGGTAGGTGAGAAAGAGCTCCGCCTCGTTTTCCACCCGAATGTCCCTTTCCACCGTAGAGCAGCGGGCCAGCACGGAGGTGGGCATCCCGCAGACCCACTGCATAAGGTCCAACTGATGGGAGGCCTGGGTCATCAGAAGACCTCCCCCTTCGCCCTGCCAGGTTCCCCGCCAGGAGCCGGAAGCATAGTAGGCGTCGGTGCGGTAGAGATCGGTGATGATCCAGGTGGCCCGCACCAGTTCGCCCAGCGCTCCGCCCTGAACAAGATCATGCACATAGCGGTAGGCCTGGGAGGCCCGGCGGTTATAGAGGACGCCGCAGATTAGGCCGGACCTGCTGTGGAGCACGTCCACGAGCTCCTCCACCTCGTCGGCAAAGATGCCCACCGGCTTCTCCACCAGCACATGGAGCCCGGCTTCCAGGGCCTGTCGGGCCATGGAGGGGTGCTGGCCGTGTGGGGTGCAGATGAGGACTGCGTCCACCGCCCCGGAGGAGAGCATCTCACCGTAGTCCGTAAAGGCGGCGACCTGGAGCCCGTACCGTTCGGATACGGCCTGGATGTGTTCCTCGTTCCGGCTGCACAGTGCGGTGAGCTCCAGACCCTGGACTCGCCCACCCGCGATGAGGCCGATGTAGTCGCCCGCGATGACGCCGATCCCGGCAATTCCCAATCTCAGCATAGGGCACCTCATAGATGAAGAAATTTGATGAGCTCGTTTTCAAAAAAATTGATGCGCTCATGTTCGTACTTGGGATAGACCAGGTGCCGCTTGGGACAGACTGCCCGGTTGTAGATGGCATACTGTCCCTCCGGCGGCGCCACCTTGTCCATGAGGCCGGTCCCCATCAGCAGTGCCCCCCTTAGAAAGGGCGCAAAGTTGACCGGGTCCATATAATCCAGCGCGGAGAGCAGCTTTTCATCCGAAACGCCGTTTCTCCGGCGGAAGTCGGCGGGCATGGGGTTCAGGGCGGCGCAGCGGACCTCCCCCGGCAGCAGAGCCGCCGTTACGAGGGCCAGTGCGCCGCCGAAGCCCTCCCCCCACGTGGCAAGGTGGGCGGCATCGGTATAGGGCAGTGCCCTCGCAGCGGTGGCCACGGTGAAGGCATCCTTCAAGCTTTGCTCCAGCTTCAGGGGCGGCAGCTCCTGAAGATAATCGGACGCATCCAGACGGTTCTCCAAGGCCACAACGGCATAGCCCAAGGCTGTGAACCGGGTCATGTGATGCCAGCCGCGGATCTTGCGACCCAGGTCATGAAACATCAGGATGATGGGGAATGGACCTTCACCCACAGGGCGTATGTGCCGGGCATGAATGGTTCCGCCGCCTGCGGAGGGGATAAACAAGTCCTCATAAACCGCCGCAGAGTTTTGGAAAGGGACGGGGTGAGTATGGCATTCGGCCATCTTGGCCGTCGGCGCCAGACACCTGCGCCAAAAAGACTCCAAGTCGTCAGGGCAGCGGGCACAGCCCTGATATGCCTCCAGGGCTGTCGTCTGTTCCGTGATTGTCATAGTAGCGCATCCTCCCTGCCGAAAAAGTCCAGGATCAGGTCGTCGAAGTCCTGTATCTCCTCGTGGCCAAACCCCTCGAAGAGGTGCCGCCGCTTGGGGCAGTTAAGGTTGTTATAGACCGCGCACTGGCTCGCAGGGGGACAGACTTCGTCGGCGAGGCCGGTGCCGAAGAGCACGGGGCAGCAGACCAGATGGGCAAAATTCTTGGTGTCGATGTAGCCTAGCTTGGCAAACCATGCCTCCTGGCGCGTCCCTTCGGGGTCGAACCAGCGGGAGTAGTAGCGCAGGCCCTCATAGGCGATCTGGTCGGCCCCCAGTTCCCAAACCAGCCGGTAGTCGCTGAGAAAGGGGTAGAGGATGGCCGCCCTGTTGATGAGGCCGGGGTTGAGGGCGGCGCAGGCAATACCAATGCCGCCGCCCTGGGAAGCGCCGTTGATGTAGATCTTTTTCTGGTCGATGCCCTCCAGTTCCCGGACGATGCGGCAGAGGACGCGGATATTCTGGTGGAGGCGGACGTAGTACATCCGCTCGGGAGGACCGTCCAGGCCGGCGACGATGTGGCCCGTGACGGTGGTCCCGGCGTAGCCCCCCGGATCGTCGCCCAGGCCGCCCTGGCCCGGACAGTCCAAAGCCAGCAGGGCGCAGCCCATACCGGCATAGGAGGACTGTTCCAGCCAGCTTCGACTGGCACCGGGGTAGCCGTGGAACTGGAGCACCAGCGGAATGGGCCGGTCTGACCGGGGCTTAACGTACTTGGCGTAGAGTCGGGCACCGTTCATCCCGCGAAACCAAAAATCCAGGTAGTCACAGGTGTCGAAGGCGGGGATCTCCGAGGGACTGACGGAGTAGTCCAACGAAACTTGGTCGGCCTCCGCCATCCGGGCCGCCCAGAAGGTGTCAAAATCTTCCGGGATGGGGGTGCTCCCCAGGTAGCCCGCCAGTTGATCAATGGTCTCCTTGGTCATGAGCATGGCACATCCTCCTTGGTAAAGCGGGCGCGGATGGCGCCGGAGTCTTGCGAGACGATGATTGGAGATGACTGGGCCGGGTCTGCTTCCGGATAGTCGGCCCGGTAGTGGGCTCCTCTGCTCTCCCGCCGCAGCAGGGCGGCCTTCAAGATCGCTTCCGCCGTGTGCAGCCGACCGGTCAGCCGCCGCGTCTGAGCAATGGCGTGGACATCCGCGGAGGGGCAAAGCGATAGATCGGCGGACAGCCTCTCTACCGTGCCCAAGGCGGCGCTAAGGCCCTCCTCCCCACGGATCACCATGGCATTGCGGAACATGGTCTCTTGTAAAGTGGAGAGGACCTCAGGGACGTTACCCGACGAAGCGGCATGGAAGAGATACTCGTCCGGCGGTTCCGGCGTCCCGGCACAGGCCTCGGCGGCGGACCGGCCGGCCTTTCCGCCAAACACCAGCCCGTTGGCGGTGGAGAGCCCGCCGATACGGTCGGCCCCGTGCATTCCGCCGGTGACCTCCCCGGCGGCGAACAGGCCGGGCACGCCGGTGAACGCATTGGGATCGGTCTTGATGCCGCCGTTGGCGGCATGGGCAAAGATGCCGATGTGGATGGGGTCCTCCATGGTGAGACCCCGGGACTCCCGGAGCCAGTCAAAGTAGGTCTTGACAAACTCCGGCGGATCGCTGCGCATCTCTTCTGTGTAGGTGGCCTCCACGCCGCGCTCATCCTCCAGGAAGGCCCGGAACAGGGCCAGATCCACCGCCTTGGAGGGCAGGCGGGAGGTGAAAGGGCCGTGGGTGGAGCGCTGCGTCAACAGCTCTTTCGCGGCTCCATTCAGCAGCGGGCGGCCGTCCGGACAGCGCAGCCGGGTGAACCGGAAGGTCTTCTCGTTAAAAATGGTCTGGTAGGCCGGGGATATGTAGCCGGGCATCATCTGCATGAACTCCATGTTGACGAGCCGGCACCCGGCATCGAGGGCAAGAGACTGGCCCACCCCCTCCACATCCGCGGTACACAGGTGGTACTTGAATAGGCCGCCATAGCCGCCGGTGGCCAGCACCAGGGCCTTGCAGCCCAAGTAGCAGAGGCTGCCGCCCTGGGCGACGACCGCCCCACAGACCCGGCGGTCGGTCTGGACCAGCTCCAGGGCCTCGCAGCCGGGGAGCACCGTCACGCCCAGTTCCTTCAGCCGCCGGGAAAAGATCTCCCGGGCGCTGTCAAACTCGATGCCGTTCCAGTCCCGGTGCTTGTGGTCGAAGCAGGGGATGTACTCCTTTTGACCGCCGTTGTCCGCCCGGCGGAGCTTGACCCCCATGGAGCGAACCTGCTCGATGGCCGGGTGGATGCCCGCCACAAAGGCCCGGACCATGGCGGGATCGGCCATACCGCAGCCCACCGCCTCAATGGTGGCGGCAAGATCCGCTTCATCGCTTTCGTCCGCGGGCCCGACCAGCCCCAGCCCCCAGGTCCCAGGGTAGAAACTGGAGCCGGAGAAGAGCTTGCCCTTGCAGGCCAAGATCACGGAGCGGCCCGCCTCAGCGGCCGTCAGAGCCGCCGTGATCCCCGCGATGCCGGAACCCAGAACCAGGACGTCACAGGAGTGTGTGCGTGTCAACCGCATGGGACCGCCCCTTTATTCTTTTTTCGCCGGGGCCGCGGCGGAGGTATCATCATAGAGGTGGCAGGCGCAGAAGTGCTCCTCCCCGTCGATGATGTGCCGCTTGAGCACGGGCTTCTGGTGCTTGCATATTTCCATGCACTTCTTGCAACGGGGGTGGAAATGACAGCCCTCGGGTGGGTGGACGGGGTTGGGCACGTCGCCCTCCAGCACAATGCGGCTGCGCTTGTTGTCCGGGTCCACCACGGGGATGGCGGAGAGGAGGGCCTCCGTGTAAGGGTGCATGGTGTGGTCGAAGATTTGCTCGGTGGTGGAGAGCTCTACGATGCGCCCCAGGTACATGACGGCGATGCGGTCAGAGATGTACTCCACCACGGAGAGGTTATGGGTGATGAAGATGTAGGTGAGATGGCGCTCCTCCTTGAGCTGCATGAGGAGGTTGAGTACCTGGGCCTGAATGGACACGTCCAGGGCGGAGACCGCCTCGTCGCAGACCACCATCTCGGGGTGGACCAGCAAAGCCCTGGCGATCCCGATCCGCTGGCGCTGGCCTCCAGAAAATTCATGGGGATAGCGGTCCATATACTCCGGGCGCATATTCACCGCCTCCAGGATATCGGCAATGAGCGCCCGCTGATTCTTTTTGTTGGTCACCCCAAAATGCTTGAGGGGGTCGGCCAAGGACTGGTAAATCGTAAAGGAGGGGTTCAGGGAGGAATAGGGGTCCTGGAAGACGATCTGGATGCGGCGGTGCAGGACCTGTTCCTCCTCCTTGCTCAGGTGCCGCAGGTCTTTTTTCCCGCCGTGATGGGGACCGAAATCGTACATCATGGTTCCATCGGTGGCCTTGACCAACTGGATGATGGATTTACCCAGGGTGGTCTTTCCGCAGCCGGATTCCCCCACCAGGCCCAGGGTCTCGCCCCTGTAGATGTCCAAGTCCACGTCGTTGACTGCCTGGACGTGGTCGGTCACCTTGTTGAAAAAGCCGCTGCGCACGGGGAAAAAGGTCTTCACACCGCGCATCTGCAACAGCACTTCCTTCGATTCACTCATATGGCAGCCGCCTCCTCTCTGCGCCCGGTATAGACCTTGTCGGCATTCCAGCAGCGTACGGCGTGCCCGTTGCAGACCGGGGCCTCCGGCGGCATCTCCTGCGTGCACTTGTCGCAGCAGAAGTCGCACCGAGGGGCAAACTGGCAGCCCTTGGGCCGGTCATAGGGGTCCGGCGTGGAGCCGCGGATGGGCTCCAGCCGCTGGTTCTTGCCCTGGTGGAGCACGGGGATGGAGCGCAGCAGTGCGGAGGTATAGGGGTGGGCCGGGTGCTTGAGCACGTCCCGGACGGAGCCCCGCTCCACGATGCTGCCCATATACATGACGGCCACGTCGTCGGCCAGCTCGCTCACCACGCCCATGTCGTGGGTGATGAGCATAACGGCGGTGTCGTGCTCCCGCTTGAGCTTCTCCATCAGCTCGAAGATCTGGGCCTGGATGGTCACGTCCAGAGCGGTGGTAGGCTCGTCTGCGATGAGCACCTTGGGGTTGCAGCTCATGGCCATGGCGATCATGGCCCGCTGGCGCATACCGCCGGAGAACTCATGGGGGTACTGGTCGATGCGCTTCTCCGGGGTGGAGATGCCCATCTGGGTCAGTAGCTCCAGGGTCCGGGCCCGCCGAGCCTTCTTATCGAGGTCCGTGTGGTACTTGAGGTCCTCACCGATCTGGAAACCGATGGTGTAGACCGGGTTGAGGGCAGTCATGGGGTCCTGAAAGATCATCGCCATGTCCCGCCCCCGGAGGGCGCGCATCTGCTTGCCGTTGCGGGGGAGCTGGTCGATGCGGATATCCCCCTTGTCGCTATGGTAGGTGATGGAGCCGCTCTCGATACGGGAGAGCTTGGGCAGAAGCTGCATGACGGAGGTGGCGGTGACGCTCTTGCCGCAGCCGGACTCCCCCACCACGCAGAGGGTGCGGCCCTTATAGAGCTCGAAGGAGATGCCGTTGAGGACCTTGTTACACCGCTTGTCGGAGTAAAAATAGGTCCGCAGGTCCTTGACGGTGATGATGGCTTGCTGTTCCATATTTCCTCCTCCTTAACCCTGCTGGGTGGGGTCGGTGGAGTCGCGCAGGCCGTCGCCAATACAGTTGACACTGATGACGAAGAGGGAGACGACGATGCCCACCGGCAGCCACAGCCACCAGTAATTTTGCATGACATAGAGGTCCTGAGCGGCGTTGAGGATATTACCCCAGGTGGCGATCTCCGGCGGGACGCCCAGCCCTAAGAAGCTCATGGCGGCCTCGTCCAGGATGAACATGGCGGTGGAGAGGGTGAGGTTGACCACCACCGGCCCCACGGCGTTGGGTAGCATGTGCTTGTAGGCGATGACCATGTCGCTCAAGCCAAAGGCTCGCATGGATTGGACGTACTCCTCCTCCCGCAGGGAGAGCATTTTGGCTCGGGCCTGGCGGTACACGCCGCCCCAGCCGGTGAGGATGAAGATGAAGATGAGGTTCCACAGCCCCCGGCCGAAAATGGTGCCAAGCATCATCACCAGGATAAGCTGGGGGAAGGACATAAAGATCTCCGAGAGGCGCAGCACGATCTTGTCGAAGAGCCCGCCCTTGTAGCCGCCGTAGCAGCCCAGCAGCACGCCGATGCCAGCGGCCCCCAGGGCAGAGCCCAGGCCGATGAGGATGGAGAGCCTCCCGCCGTAGAGGGTGCGGGTGAACACGTCCCGGCCCAGCTTATCGGTGCCGAAGAGGTGGGCCAAGGAGGGCGGCTGGGTCATGGCGCGCAGGTCGGTGGTGAGGGGGTCGTAGGGGGAGATCAGGGGCGCCAAGACGCAGGCCAGGAGGATAATTGCGAACACCACGATACCTATGACGGCCAGCCGGTTCTCCATCATTTTGCGGACTGCGCGGCTGGTTTTGCTCTTACCCAGCCTGCCAGCCTCCTCGGCGTCCCGGAGCTTGTCGAACTTCCGGTCCAGACGGGTGCGCCTTCTTGTTGTTGATTCAGCAGTCATTTCATATGCCCCCTTACTCCAGCTTGACCCGCGGGTCGAGGATCGCCGTCAGGATATCCACCAGGAAGCTGGCTACCAGCACGGCCAGCACCGAGAAAAGGGCAATCATCATAACCAGCGGGTAATTCTGGCCTGTTACGGCGGTCTTAAAGGCGTTGCCGATGCCCGGCCACTGAAAGATGGTCTCGATGACCACCGAGCCGCCGATTAGGGTGGGCAGTCGGAAGCCGATCAGCACCACCACGGGGGTGAGTGCCACCCGGAAGCCGTGGACCAGGTTGACCCGCCACTCCGGCAGGCCCTTGGCCCGGGCCGTCTTGATGTAGTCCTTATTCATGGTGTCCAGCATACTGGAGCGGGAGTACCGCATCACGCCGGCGGTCAGCGAGATACCCAGCACGCTGGCGGGGAGGATCAGGTACTTGAAGTGGGCCCATATCCCCGACTCCCCCGGCGCCATCCGCCCTCCAATAGGTAAAATGGCCCAGTCCAGAGCGAACACCAAGATGCAGAGCATGCCGAAGAAGAACTGAGGGATGGACACGCCGATCATACCGAGCACGGTGAGCACGTTGTCCCCGATGGACCCCTTTTTGAGGGCGCTGAGGATGCCCAGGATACTGCCCAGCACGGTGGAGATGACCAGCGCGGCCAAGGAGAGCTCCAGGGTCGCGGGGAAGAGCTGGAGCAGGATGTCCTTGATGGGTACGCCGCTGGTGATGGAGTACCCGAAGTTGCCGTGGAGCAGCTCCCACAGCCAGCGCAGGTAGCGCAGAAGGAAGGGGTCGTTGAGGCCATAGGCTTGCCGCAGGGCCTCCAGTTGAGAAGGGTCTACGTTGGCCAGTTGATCGGGCGGGATCATGTGGGAGATGGCGTCGCCGGGCGTCAGCTCCAATCCTCCATAGATGAGAAACGTGATGACCAGGACCATAGGGATCATGAACAGGAGCTTTTTTAAGATATACTGCAGTGTATTTCGCATTTTTCACCCTCCCGGATTTAAAAGAAGAAGGGGCGGCGTTGCGCCGCCCCTTCCCAACGGAAGTCTTCTTTGAGCCCTATGACCAGGGCTAAACGGAGAGGACCCGGCCCCTATGTACTTTGGTAAGGCTCAAATAGAGATCACTGGCTTACTGCACGTTCCAATTCTGGATGTCCCAGTTAATGCAGAACTGCGGGGTGCCCAGTTGGATGTCACCGATCTTGTCGCTGGTGATGAGGAAGATGGGCTGATAGTACAGGGCCATGGTGAACATATTCTCGTTCTCGTACTTGATGAGGTCCTTGAACGCCTCGTTCTGGGCGTTCACGTCGGCGGAGGCGTTGGTGGCGTCGATCAGGCGGTTGAGCTCGGCGTCCTCCGGGGTGTGGGAGTTGGTGGGGGAGCCGGTGCGGTAGCGGTCGTAATACTCGTGGAGGGACAGGGCGGCGTTGGCTGCGTAGCACATATCCCAGTCCACCGCGCGGGGGCCATTGGTTTGGTCGGCGGGGGCGGCCCACAGGATGGTAGCCAAGTCACCCTCCACCAGCTCGAACTCCATCTTGATACCCACGTCGGCCAGATAGGCCTGGATGGCGGTCATCAGGTCCACGGTGGCCTGGTCGGTGTAGTAGTAGACCACCTTGATGGTGGTGTTGGCATCCCAGCCGGCGTCGGCCAGCAGCTCCTTCGCTTTCGCAGGGTCATAGTTGTAGTCGTTGAGGCTGGAATCCTTGAGGTTGGCGTCGGGTGCCATGGCGTTGGCGGGGACGGCGGCACCCTGGAAGAGGGTCTCGCAGATGGTGCTCATGTCGATGGCATATCGGATGGCCTGGCGGACCCGCTCATCGGCCAGAGGCGCAGGGGAGCCGTCCTGCTTATCGAATTTGTTGAGGAAGAACAGGCGGGTGTAGCGCACGTCGATGGGGGTGATGGTGATGCCGGGGGTACCCTCCAGGGCCTGCACGTCGGAGATCATCTTGGTGTAGCCGTAGTCCAGGTTGCCGGACTTGGCGCGGGTGACAACGTTGGGGTCGGAGTCACCGGCAGAGGGCAGCATCTGGATCTTGAAATCGGCTACGCCATTGTAGTATTTATCAAAGGGGGCCAGGATGGTGTAGTTCTTCATGTTGACCTCTTCCACCATGAAGGGGCCGCAGCCAATGGGGTGCTGGAAGAAGGGGGCCTGCTGGACCTGCAAGGGGTCGATGCCCTCAAACTCGCTCTTGGGCACGGGGGCGAACTGGGTGAAGGTGAGCAGGGCGTCGGGGGCGATCTTGTCAAAGGTGATGGTGATCTTCTGGCCGTCGATGGCGATGCCGGAGAAGGTCTCGTTGAAGACATCGTTGGTCTTGCTGCCCTCGATGGCGGAGAAGGTGGAGACGAACACGGCGTTGGCCACCGGGGTCTTGGACACGAACTCGATGCTCCACTTAATGTCCTCGGGAGTGACCTTGTCACCGTTGTGCCAGTAGGCGTCGTCCCGGAGGGTGAAGGTCAGGGTCTTGCCGTCGGTGCTATACTCATAGGTGGCCAAGGCGTCCGGATGGTCCGGGATGGGATTGAGGTTCTCGTCGGCCACAATGAGGTGGCCGTAGACCGCCTTGTTATAGACGTAAGTACCGGGGTTGAGCCAAGGTGTCTCGAAGAACTCCTCGGGGCCGCCGTTGGTGTAGATGAGCTTTTCGCCAGTGGCGCCGGAGTCGGGCATAGCGGGCTCACTCGCCTGGGCCGACCCGGAGTCGTCCGGCTGCTTGGTGTTGGTGTCCCCTGTCCCGCCGCTGGTACAGGCGGCGAGGCTGAATATCAGGGCGGAACTGAGCAAGAGACCTGTCGCGCGTTTCCACAAGGTTTTCATTGTTTCGTTTCTCCTTCCTGAAATCAGGTATGGCTGGTTCGAGTACTGATGGGGCCCGTGGTGCCGCTGGAGTAACGGTTGCTCTGATGCTGGCCTCATTGTAGCTTAAATGAAAATTATTTTCAACTGTAAATGATAAACGAAATTTACTTTCTTTTCTTGTGCAGATATACAAAAATTTCCGTTTCGCAAAACTGCTGATTGTAAGAAACGAAAAATAGGACTAAAATGCAATTACGGATGCTTACAGATCTGAAACTGATTTTCATGGACGGCCACCTCATGACCGGATGGCTTTTTCAGATGATAGATGAAACCGCGGGTAAGAGAAAGGAATGACCACCCATGAATGGCAACAATATTTTTGACCTGATTGTCCAGGGCTACAACGGGATGACTCGTTCGGAGATCAAAGTGGCCGACTACGTTCTAAAGCACAGGCCTGAACTGCCCCATATCATGATCCGGGACCTGGCGGACGCCTGCGGGGTGAGCGAGGCGACCATCACCCGCTTCTGCCGCACGGTGGACTGTCTGAGCTTCAACGACTTCAAAATGCGTGCCGCCCAGGTCCTCTCCGCAGACGGCGGATCGGGGCCGGCCAGTGGATACGATATATACGGGAACGTCCAGGCGGGGGACAGCATCGAGCAGAAATGTCAAAAGCTCTACCACGTGGGCACACAGGCGCTTCAGCAGACGTTCGAGATGCTGGACTATGAGCAGATCAGCAAGGTGGTGGACTGCCTCCGCGACGCCGAGAACGTCTACTGCTTTGGACAGGGCAACTCCTCCATCATCGCCATGGACGCCTGGGGGCGTTTCGCCACCATCACATCAAAATTTCATTGGATCAGCGACTTCCACATGCAGGCGGTCACCGCCGCCACGCTGGGTGCCAACGACGTCATCCTCTACTTTTCCTTCTCCGGCGCCATTCGGGAGCTGTCCGAGCTGGGACAGCTCATGCAGAAGACGCAGGCCAAGCTCATCCTGGTGACACGCTTTCCCAAGTCCCCCGGCGCCAAGTACGCCGACCTGCTCCTCATCTGCGGCGCGGACGAGGCCCCGAACCAACAGGGCTCCGTGGCGGTAAAGATGGGGCAGTTGTTTATCATAGATGTTCTTTTTCACGAGTACTGCGCCAGAGATTTTAAAAAGGCCCAGGAAAACCGGGAACGTACCCTGAACGCCACTGCTCCCATGTTGCTCTGATGCTAAAGTGTGACATGTAAAAGCAGGAGGTCTTTTTCATGAACAGCCGGAACCAAGCGATCCTTCAACAGCTCCGCGGCGGCCTGGTGGTATCCTGCCAGGCTCTTCCCGAGGAACCCCTGCACAGCTCCTACATCATGTCCCGGATGGCCTACGCCGCCTATCTGGGCGGCGCGGTAGGCATTCGGGCCAACACGGTGGAGGACATCGCCGAGATTCGCAAGACGGTCTCCCTGCCCATCATCGGCATCATCAAGCGGGTGTATGAGGACCACCCAGAGCTCTACATCACCCCCACCATGAAAGAGGTAGATGAACTCATCGCCTGCGGGGTGGAGGTGATCGCCATGGACGCCACCCACCGTCCCCGCCCCGGCGGGGAGACCATCGAGACCCTGTTCCCCGAAGTGCGTTCCAAATACCCTGACCAGCTTTTCATGGCAGACTGCTCCAACGTGGAGGAGGGCATGAAAGCCGCAGCGCTGGGCTTTGACCTCATCGGCACCACCATGGCCAGCTACACGCCCTACACGGCGGGTTGCTCCCTGCCGCCCTACGGCATGATCAAGACCCTGGTCCACGAGTGCGGGAAGCCCGTGGTGGCGGAGGGGAACATCTCCACGCCGGAGCAGCTCCGACACGCCATGGACATCGGCGTGCTCACCGTGGTGGTGGGGAGCGCCATCACCCGGCCCCTGGAGATCACCAAGCGCTTTGTGGCCGCACTGAAATGAGGGCGGCGCAGAGGATTGCCGCCCTGGACATCGGCGGCACGAAAATAAAAGCATGTGTCTTTGAAGGCGGCACACCGTCCCAAAAGAGCGAATGCGACACGGCGGCCAATGAGGGCGCCGCTGCCGTTCTGGCCCGGGCCGCAGCTCTGATCCGTACGTTCGGCCCATTTGACGCCATTGGAGTGAGCACCGCCGGCCAGGTGGATCCGAATAACGGGGTCATCCGCTATGCAAATGAGAACTTGCCCGGCTATACCGGGATGGACGTCAAGGGCTACTTCGAGGCGCAGTTCCAAAGGCCCGCTGCCGTGCTCAACGACGTATGCGCGGCGGCGCTGGGCGAGGGTACCCGGGGCGCGGCCGCCGGTGTGCGGGACTATATCTGTCTGACCTACGGTACCGGCATTGGCGGCGGGGTGGTCCTGGACGGTCAGCTCTACTACGGGACCGGCCCCTCCGCCGGCGGTATGTTGGGTGGCCTGATCCTGCACCCGGAGGACCTGGACCCGCAGGACCCCTTTGCGGGCACCTATGAGCGCTATGCCTCCGCGACGGCCCTCCGCACGGCGGCCAGTGGTCTGGACCCGGTGCTGACCAGCGGGCACGCCATCTTCCAGCGGCTGGATGAACCAGAGGTCCGCACCGTGGTGGACGCCTGGCTGGACCAGGTGGCGGCCGGAGCCGTGAGCCTGATCCACGTATTTAATATCCCATGCGTGGTCCTGGGCGGCGGCGTCATGGAGCAGCCCTATGCCATCCAGGGCGCCCAGGCGCGGATAGAGAAGCTCCTGATACCGGGGTTCCGCGGTGTCCGCGTGGTCGGGGCCGCCCTGGGAAACATGGCTGGGCTATATGGAGCCGCCCAGCAGGTATGTAAGACAGAATTCGGAGTGGATCTGGAATGATATTTGATCGACTGTGTTATCTGGCCCGGTACCGTGGGATGTCGCCAAACATCGACAGGGGGATTGACTTCCTCCAGACGGCTGACCTGACGGCGCTCCCACTTGGACGGGTAGAGATCGCTGGGGACGAAGTCTACGGCAACCATTTCACTTACACGACCGCCCCCCTCTCCCAAGGGACGCCATTCGAGGCACATCAGCGATACCTGGATCTCCACGTCGTCCTCACCGGCATTGAAAAGGTGGCGCTTGCGCCCATCGAAGCGCTGGAGCCGGTTGAGGTTCGGGCGGAGGAAGACGCGGTCATGTACCATGGGGCGCCTAAAGAAATCCTCACCCTGGAGCAGGGGGCTTTTCTGCTCGTTTTCCCCGGTGAAGGGCATCTGCCAAAGATCGCCGCCGGCACCGCGGTGGACGTGGATAAGCTGGTCTTAAAAATTGCCTATTCGGGCGGAAAGAGGTCATATTCCTATGGATATTAAAAAATACCAGGGGGTCATCCCCGCCTTCTATGCCTGCTATGACGATGCGGGCAGCATCTCCCCCGAGCGGACCCGGGCCCTGGCCCGGCACCTGCTCGAAAAGGGCGTGAAGGGCCTCTACGTGGGCGGCTCCTCCGGCGAGTGCATCTACCAGAGCGTAGCCGAGCGCAAGGTGGTGCTGGAGAACGTCATGGCCGAGGTGGGCGGCAAGCTGACCATCATCGCCCACGTGGCCTGCAACAACACCGCCGACTCCCAGGAGCTGGCAAGGCATGCCGAGGGCCTGGGCGTGGACGCTATCGCGGCCATCCCGCCCATCTACTTCCACCTGCCCCCCTACGGCATCGCCGGGTACTGGAACGACATATCCGCCGCCGCCCCCAGCACCGACTTCATCATCTACAACATCCCACAACTGGCAGGCGTATCCCTGACGCCCTCTCTTCTGGCAGAAATGCAGAAAAACCCCAAAGTTATTGGCGTAAAAAACTCCTCCATGCCCACTCAGGACATTCAGATGTGGAAGGATCAAGGCGGCAGCAACTTCGTGGTGATGAATGGTCCCGACGAGCAGTTGGTCTCCGGACTTGCCATCGGTGCTACCGGTGGTATCGGCGGCACCTATGCCGTGATGCCCGAGTTGTTCTTGAAGATATGGGAGCTGTTCTATGCCGGTAAGGTGGAAAAGGCTGCAGCAGTTCAGAACGAAATCTGCCGTATTATCTACAAGATGTGCTCTGCCAAGGGCAATCTGTATGCTGTTATGAAGGCCATTCTGAAAAAGCAGTACGGTCTGAATCTGGGCGGTGTCCGGGCTCCTCTACCCAATCTGACCGAAGCCGATAGTGCCGTTGTGCATGTCTGCTCTGATATGATTCAGGCAGCCATTCAGAAATTCTGCTGAGAGGAGATCACTCCATGCGCATTTACGAGTGCGCGGATTACCGCGCCATGAGCCGTCAGGCAGCCAATATCATTTCTGCTCAGGTGATCCTAAAGCCCGACTGCGTGCTGGGCCTGGCCACCGGCTCCACCCCCATCGGCACCTATGATCAGCTGGTGGAGTGGTGTGAGAAGAAGGATCTCTCCTTCTCCAAGATGCATAGCGTCAATCTGGACGAGTATCGGGGGCTAGGGGGTGACCACGATCAGAGCTATCGCTGGTTTATGAATCACTACCTGTTCAGCCGGGTGGACATTGACGTCAGCAAAACCAATGTCCCCAACGGTCTGGCGGAAGATCCCGACGCAGAGTGCGCCCGCTACGACGCCCTTATCGACTCTCTGGGCGGCATTGACCTCCAACTTCTGGGTCTGGGCCGCAACGGCCACATTGGCTTCAACGAGCCGGCCGATAAATTCACTCTTGGCACTCACGTAGTAAATCTGACTGAAAACACCATCGACGCCAACAAGCGGTTTTTCACCTCTGAGGCTGATGTGCCTCGTCAGGCTCTAACCATGGGCGTGAAGCACATCATGCAGGCTAAGCGGGTTCTGGTAGTTGTCAGCGGCATCGAAAAGGCAGACGCTGTCGTCAAAACGCTCTCCGGCAAGATTGATCCGCAGGTACCCGCCTCTATTCTTCAGATTCACCCCGATGTCATCATTGTAGCTGACCGCGCAGCATTGAGCAAGCTGCCTTCCCGGGAAGGAGTTGTAGTCATATGAAACTGGCCGGCGGACAGGTTTTTGATTCGACGAAAGGCTTTATCCTCCGGGATCTCTGTGTAGAAAACGGATTGATTACACAAGATGCCGACAGCTCTGTGGATGTGTCTGGCTGCTATCTCATTCCCGGGTTGACGGACCTCCACTTCCACGGATGTGTGGGAGAAGACTTCTCTGATGCATCGGCAGAAGGACTCCGGAAGATGGCAGATTATGAGCTGAGCCGGGGCATTACCCAGATCTGCCCGGCAGGTATGACGCTGTCCGAGGAGATTCTCACCGACGTGTGCAAAACCGCCGCTGCTCACAAGGCCGCAGGCCCAGGCGGCGCGGAGCTGGTAGGTATCAATTTGGAAGGTCCCTTTCTCTGCATGGCAAAAAAGGGAGCACAGAACGGCGCCTACCTTCACAATCCGGACCCCGCCATGCTCCATCGGCTTCAGGTAGCCGCAAACGGTCTGGTGAAACTGGTGACGCTGGCCTGCGAGCAGCCTGGCGCCATGGAGTTCATCAAGGGAGCAATTGACGACGGGGTGACGGTTTCTCTGGGCCACACCACCGCCAACTACGACACCGCTTACGCCGCCTATGCGGCAGGCGCACGGCAGGCTACCCACCTGTTCAACGCTATGTTGCCCTTTACCCATCGGGAACCTGGTGTGGTAGGCGCCGCCTTCGACCATCCCGAGGTCAAAGTGGAGCTGATTTGCGATGGCGTACACATTCATCCCAGCGTCATCCGCACCGTGTTCCAGCTCTTCGGTCGGGACCGGGTCATCATGGTTTCCGACTCCCTCCGGGCTACCGGGATGCCTGACGGCGAGTATCCTTTCGGCGGACAGGCCATCGAAGTACACGGCAATCGAGCCACCATAAAGGGTGATCCCAACACGCTGGCCGGCTCTGTCAGTGATTTGATGCAGTGCGTAAAAACCGTCACTGGCTTTGGTATCTCTCTGGAGGATGCCGTCACCGCAGCGGCGGTAAATCCTGCTAAGGTGCTGGGCATTTACGACCACGTCGGTTCTCTGGATGTGGGCAAGAATGCTAATATTGCCGTGCTGGACAAGGACTACAATCTGAAAGCAGTTCTCTTCCACGGCGAAGTGGTTTCCGGAGCGCTGTAACCCTCGCTTCTTCGTTTCCCGAAATGATAAGGCGCGGCCGCTACTCCATTTTCTAATGTCTGCGGCCATCCAAAAGGTGGAAACTTGTTGTAATTTCCCCAGGAGTTCCACTCTCCTTGCGGGGAGGCCGTTTCACAGAGGTGAATGGACTGTGGGCAAGCGCACGTCTACGGCATCACGGAAAATATCTCTAAACTTGCGTAAACTCGTTCCGTAGATATATATTGCTCACAGTGTAATATTTGAATATTTTCCATATAACGTAGATAAGACAACGCTTTCTCCGTTGTCAATACCAATTGGTTATAAAGTTTCTTGATTTTCATCTGAGGCGGTTCCATACGGTGTTCTGCGCTCGGTCGCGGCAAACGCCAGCCATTCAAAAGACGGAGCTTGACAGCAGTGCTTTTTGCTATGACGCGGCACGGGATGCCTATGTCTGTCCGGAGCGGTGGCCCGGAGGGACAGGCGATCAGCCTGTCCTCGGGCGGATTGTGGCCAGGGATGGCCGTCCCATTCGCGGCGCGGGTGGTTATCGCTCGTTCCTGTCGAGCCAGCTCGTCGCAAGCGTTATAGCGTCTGCGACGAGCTTTTCTATTTCACAGCAAACCTCGTCGTGCACGCATTCTGCTGCTTCTCGTCTCTAAACTGCAATCGCTGCGCTGGTCTGCGGCCTGGAAGGGGGAACGATTCCCGTGGCAGGCTGCGCACCGTTTTGCCTTATCATTTTCTAAGCCCGTCTGAAAGCAGTTGCTCTGAATGCATAATTGGGGAACAAACTCACATATTCTATGCTTGGGTGATTGTGTATGGAAAAGCACATGCGGAAACCATATCTCATTTGGATTGTCTTTACAGAAGCAGTCGGAGGCCTCTCCGGATGGCTGACCCGGGATGGCACCAAAGCCTATATGGCAACAGTGGAACAGCCTCCTTTGTCACCGCCCAGCATCGTGTTCCCAATTGTCTGGGCCGTTCTATTTGCACTCATGGGTTTCGGTGCCGCCCGGATCTACTCCGCACAGGCGTCCAGGGCACGTACCCACGGTCTGCTGCTTTTCCTTGTTCAGTTGGCGTTCAACTTTTTCTGGAGCATTATCTTCTTCAATCTCCAGAACTTTGGCTTTGCGCTTATCTGGTTGATCATATTATGGCTATTAATCCTGTGGATGATCTTCTCCTTCCGCAAGGTCGATCCTCTGGCGGCATGGCTGCAAATCCCCTATCTTCTCTGGGTAACCTTTGCCGCCTACTTGAATTTTGGTGTCTGGATACTGAACTGAAGCGCTGCAAGGAAGGGGGCCGCTGCAAATTGCAGCGGCCCCCTTTGTCCGTACCTCTATCCAGGAATTATGGGACTTCGAACTCAATTCCGGTTGCACTTGGTTTGACAATTCACTATGGACATTCACGCCTGGAACAGGCTAAACAAACCCAGTTCTGCGGCGATGATGGTAACCACCGGACACACCAGCGCGGCAACGATCATCTTGTTGGACAACAGCTCCTTCTGATCCTCATAGGGGTTGGCGGCGATGCACACGGCGCCTCCGGTGGAGAAGGGGGAGCAGGCCGTCGCCAGGCCACCGAAAAAGATACAGGTATACAAAGTGATGGGATTCAGGCTCAGGCTGGCTGCCAGCGCGGGAACCATAGGATACATAAGAGGCATGACGGTGGAGGTGGAACTGGAGAAGAAGCTGAGGAACGCGGCAAATAGGACGATGGCAGCGGGCACCAGGAGGCGCGGAATGCTGCTGCTCAGGACGCCGGAGATAAAATCCACCAGGCCGGCCTCAGCGGCCACCTTGATCAGGGAATAGACACCCACAATCATGACGATGGTGCTGATGGGGATCTTGCGGATCACCGTCTTCTCATCGCCCAGCTTCAGCACCGCGCACAGCAGCGCGCCCAGCATCATAATGACCTGCGGCTGGCACAACTGGTTCAGGGTGGACAGGATGGCCACGCCCTGAATCCAGGTGTTCAGGATGGGGGGCACTACCATCAGAAAGAAGGCCGCCAACAGGATGGTCACCGTTCTCTTCTGAATCGGGTTGAAGGCGGGCGGCCTCTGCCCCATGGCTACCTTATCGGCCTTGTGGCCCTTCAGGACAAGGTAAAACAGGACAATGATAAGGATGGTGATGATGCAGCAGTTGAACCAAATTTTTAGAGACCAATCCATGGTGGTGACCTCATCCACGCCGTTGGCGATAATCAGGTTCTTGGAGATGCTTCCGCCGTAGCCGTTGTAGGGGTTATTGGAGCCCACCAGGTTGCCGAAGGTGATGGCGATCGCCGTCAGGACCGGGTTTACGCCGGCTGTGGCGGCCATGACAAAAGCGAAGGGGCCCACGATAGCGGGAGTGGAGGCGCCCGCACCCAGCCCGCCCACGATGGCGGACACCGCGGCGATGGCAAAGGGCACCAGCTTGGCGTTGCCGCCCATGGCATACAGCAGCTTCTGCCCCAGCACCTCCATGGTGCCGTTTTCCGTGGCATAGTTGAAGAACAGGGAGATGGACAGCAGGTAGAATACGATGGTTGTGGGCCAGAAGGCGATGATGGCCGAGGCCTTCATACCCATGACGCAGATGCCGATGACAAAGGCAAAGCCCATTGCCAGGATACCCGTGTTGAGCTTGAACTTCCAGCCGACGAGGATGGAGATCACGATTGCGATGATACACAGCCAAAGTGCCATAAACCGTTACCTCTCTTTCTTTTTTGCGCGGAAGCGGGCCGCGCCCCTTTTCGCATTTCGTTACAGGTCCTGGGAGGTGCGCTCAATGACTTCGTCCTGGATGGATTCGGGCAGGCGGGTGAAGTAGGCGCTGTAGCCCGCCACCCGGACCACCAGCTCGGGATGCTCCTCCGGGTGGATCTTGGCGTCCTCCATCTCCGCCCGGTCCACCACGTTGAACTGGATGTGCTTGCCGCCATGGGTCAGATAGGTCTTGATCATAGAGCCCAGCTTCTTTAAATCGTCCTCGCTTTTCATGTTGGAAGGGTGAAACTTCATGTTCATTAGGGTGCCCTGATAGGGGTCCTGGTCCACCTCCATGGCGCTGCGGAACACCGCCAGCGGGCCGTGGGTATCCTGGCCGTGGTCAGGGGACAGGGAGGCGTCCGCCAGAATCTCGCCGCCCTTGCGCCCGTCGGCCGTAGCGCCGGTCAGCGCGCCGCCGGGCTGGTGGGCCGAGATGGAGATGGCGTTGGGCTTCAGGCTGTCGCCGTAGACGCAGGGCAGGCCCAGGCAGGTGTCGGCGTGGAGCTTGTAGACATCGGCCACCATGTCGTCCACCTCTTTATAGGCGTTGCCGTACTTGGGCTGGGCCTTGAACTCCTTCTGCATGGCCTCGTAGCCCACCCAGTCGGCGTCCAGCGCCTTCAGGAGCTCCTCCATGGTGTATTTTTTTTCATCAAAGACCAGCTTTTTGATGGCGTACAGGGCGTTTCCGGTGTTCACCCCGCCCACAGCGCCCAGCACAGCGCCATTCTCAAAATCGAACCGGCGGGTAAACATGTCTTTGCCCACCTTCACACCGTCCTTCATCAGGGCGGACCGGAACACATCGGGGAACAGGTCCCGCTCGGCGATCATCTCCACGTTGATGCGCTCGTTGGCCATACTCATCAGGTATCGGATCTCATCGTAGACGGCGCGCTTGAACTCCTCGAAGGTGGCCATCCGGGTCACATCGCCGGTGGGAAGCCCCACCATCTCCTTGGTGTAGCGGCAGTAGCCGTTGTGCATGGCGATGTCCATGGCGTGGGGGATGATGAAAAAGCAGGCCACCTGGGTGCGGGTCACGGCCGGAACATTGCCATCCACACAGCCGGTGGCGCAGTAGTCCCGGGCTACCTCAATGGGCAGCCGGTTGGTCTGGCTCTGGTTGGCAAAGAAATGGATGTAGGACTCATCCCCCAGGAAGGCGGGCATTCCCAAGCCGCTTCGGACGCACTCCAGCGCCTTGAGCATCAGCTTCTCCGGCGTGCCGGCATGGACCCGGACGGTCACGGTGTGGTGGGGCAGGTGGGTATCCCGGGCCGCCTCCAGCAGCAGATAGGACAGCTCATTGGTGGCGTCGGAGCCGTCGGCCTTCTGTCCGCCGATGGTCCAGTTGTACCACTTGGCCATGCCGGCGTTCTTGGCCCGGTTGGCCTTGCCGGAGACCCGGTTGACCTTCATCACCTTGCAGCGCATGATCTCCAGCAGCTCCAGCACCTCGCCGTCGGTAATCTTCCCTTCGTCAATATCCCTGCGGTAGAAGGGGTACATGTACTGGTCAAAGCGGCCTGCGGTGGATGTGGGCGAGGGGCAAATCATCAGGAAGGTGAACCAGAAGGACTGCATCGCCTCCCGGAAGCTCCCCGCGGGCTCATAGGGCACTTTTCGGCAGATCCGCGCCATCTCCAGCAGCTCGGCCTTCCGGACGGGGTCGTCCTCCTCCTCGGCCATCTGCTCCGCCAGCGCGGCGTAGCGGCCCGCGAAGCGGACCCACGCCTCGAACACGATGATAACGCCCTCCCAGAAGTTGCGCTTCTCAATGGCGTCCGGGCTGTCGTACCGCAGGTCCTCCAGGCACTTGCGCGCCTCGGACAGGATTCCCTTGGCGCCCTCGTTCAGGATGCGGGCGTAATCCACGCATACCAGCGAAAATCCCGGCCCCAGACCATACCCCGACATGGCGAAGCCGCCGCCGGAACCGCCCCTTTTGTCCTTCCAGGGTGGCAGGATGACTCCCGATTTCATGAAGGGCCACAGCCGGTCGTTCTCCCCCAGGCTCTTGCCCATGGCCTCCACCAGGTTGGTGTTCAGGGCGTTGCCGGCAAACCGCTCGTTGAGCCGATAGAGCTCTTCCTCATCCTCGGGGCTGATGTCGTAGATCTCGCTTTTCAGCGACTCCACCTCATCCTTGGTCCACACGCCGTACTCATACTGCATCTCCAGGCCAAAGGGCTTACTGGCTCCAGAGCCGCACAGCAGGTCGTCGGGCTCGATGAAAATGGTGATGTTGTCCAGGATATGGGCGTGGAGCTTGGAGCGGCGCAGCAGCATGGGCTCCCCCGCCGTCACATCCAGGGACTCGTTGGCCAGCCGGAACATCTCCACACACAGTGGATATTTGTTGACCCGCAGGCTCTCTTTCATACGTTTGACTCGGTCTGTCATCCTGTTTCCCCCTTCTATCCGCGCGGACATCCGACGCGGCCTTCGTCTGCAAAAATGTAGTGAACAAGTTCATCCTGAACATAACACACCGCTCCGCCCACTGCAAGAGGAGAAGCCTGCGTGGGATCTTTTCTGTATCAAGCGTACAATGAACGTGTTCACAAATGTGCGGGTTGCACATTTTTCACAATAGTTCCTTTTCTTTTTTCTCGCATCCTATGCAAAAGCTCCAGGTTTTGTGTATAATATGGGTGTTTCCTCCCCAGTCCCCTCCGTTCTTATAACTTCATGGCTGAAAAGAGGAGAGTTTATGTCAAGCCTGCGCTTTCTGCTCCGGCAACTGGAGCCTTTTGTCCTCCGCACCGCTCTCTGCCCCGGCCAGGATGCCTGTCCCGACCGGGTGGAGCTGCTCTGCACTCAGAAAACGCTGACCGCCGACCGGCTCTACCTGGGGGACGTGCGGGCGGCCACCGGACTATCCGGGGCCCGGATCGCTCCAGGGACCACCGTACTTCTCTCCGACGCCTGCGCCGACGACCTGCCGAAGCTCTCCCTTCCGGGCGGCAGTCTGGTTCTCTTTTCCTGCTCCCTGGCCAAGCTCTACAACACCCTGGCCGATGCCTCCGCCCGGAAAGCCGGCTGGCGCCATGCCTATCAGGAGCTCACCGACCACGGCGGAGGGCTCCACGCCATCGTGGCTCTCACCGCCAAGCTGGCCGGCTCCGCCGTCCTGCTGCTGGACCACAACGGACGAGTGGTGGCCGGAGCCGGGATGGAAGGCAGCGCCTATCTGTCCCGTCAGGTGGCCGCCACCGGCGCCCTCCCCCTGCGCACTGCCGAGCTGCTCTTCGGCAGCATGCCGCCGGACGGCGGCGGGTCCTGTGCCATCCCCGGCACCGAACTGGTCCTCTACGGCCGCCGCATGGCCCACCTGGGCGACCCCTTCGGGATGCTGCTCATCGAAGGCCGCCAGGAACGGGACGGGTCGGATGTACAGTCTTTGTGCGACTGCGCCGCCGACTGCCTCAGCCGCCGACTCCTCTCCCATGATCTGGAGCGGCTGGGCTCCAGCACCAAGCTCTTTCAGCAGTGCTGGGAGGATATTGTGGAACGCCGGCTCACCGACTCGGCTGAGATCCGTTCCGCCCTGTCCCGGATGCCCAATCCGGTGGAGCCGTTTGTGCAGGTGGCGGTGATTACCTTCGCCGGGGGCGGCGCCGGCGTACCCTACAATTATCTGCCGGCTCGGCTGCGGGAATGCTTTCCCAGAGCCAATCTGGCTGTCTACCACAAGGATGTGGTCATCCTGCTCAGTTACCGGGAGCGTACCTTCCGTCCCGAGCTGGACGACAGTGGGCAGCTCACCCGCCTGCTGGAGCGCTACAACGGCTTTATGGCCGTCAGCAACGGCACCCGCAACCTGGACGCACTGGGCTCCAATTTCCTGCTGGCCAAACGAACCGCGCTTCTGGCCCAGGCACTGCGCAAAAGCTGCGACGAGCGCATCTTCTTCCACGAGGACTACTCCATGTACTGCGTCATTGACCTGTGCGTGCAGCGCTATCTGGAGATTGAGGGCAACGACGACGTGCTCTACCTGGTGCATCCGGCAGTGATCCTGCTCACCCGCTACGACTCTCAGCATAACAGCAATCTGCGGGACGTGCTGTACTATTATCTGCTCAATGACCGCAATCTGGTCAAAACTGCCGCCGCCACCTACATGCACCGCAATACGGTCATCAACAAAGTCAACAAGATCCTGGACCTGCTGCAGTTGGATTTGGAGGACGGCAACCTGCGGCAGCGGCTGATGTTCTCCTGCCAGTTCATCCGGTATTATGAAAACGTCCTGAAGCGGGAGTTCCGGCCCTGAATGCCTTCCCAGCGCAAAAGCGCCTCCGTGCCGTGGCACGGAGGCGCTTTTGCGGAAGGGATCTTCAGGACAGCCGGTTCTCGGTCCGGGCGATGATCTCGTCCTGGACGGCCTTGGTCAGCAGGGTAAAGTAGGTGCTGTAGCCCGCGACACGGACCACCAGGTCCCGGTAATCCTGGGGCTTCTCCTGGGCCTTGTGCAGGGTTTCGTTGTCCACCACATTGAACTGAATGTGCTTGCCGCCGTTGGTCAGGTAGGTCCGGATCAGGGCGCCCAGCTTATGGATGTCGTCCTCGCTGCCCAGCGCGGTGGGATGGAGCTTCATGTTCAGCAGCATGGCATTGAAGGGGTCCTGGTTGATCTTCATGGCGCTGCACAGTGAGACCGTAGGGCCCTTTCGGTCCGTACCCTGAGCCGGAGAAGCCACGCCGTCGGGAAGGGTGTCTCCCGCATGGCGGCCGTCAGGCGTGGCACAGGTATAGCTCCCGCCGGGGGCATGAGCGGTGATGGAGATACCGGTGGGACGGGGCGGTACGCCGTAGACGGTGGTAAAAGTATTGCATCTGTTGGCCCAGAACCTATAGAGGTCGGCGGCGATATCGTCCACCAGATCGTCTCCGTTGCCGAATTTGGGCGCGGCCACACATCGCTTGTGCAGCTCCTCGTGACCCTCCCAGTCGGCCTCGATGGCTTGGAACAGCTCCTCCATGGTGCACACCTGATCCTGGAACACCAGCTTTTTCACTGCGGCCAGGGAATTGGCCACCGAGATCATGCCCACCGGGTTCAGGAGCGAGGCGTTCTCATAGGGCATCTTTCGGTCCATGATATCCTTGCCGCACTTGATGCCGTCATAGGCAAAGGCAGAGTGGACCACGTCGCAGTTTACCGCCCGGGTGACGCGGATGAGGATGTTGTGCTCCTCATTGTACATGCCCATAAAATAGTAAAGTTGTTTTTTAAAGGCAGCTTCGAAGTCCTCATAGCTCTTAAAGTCCCTCATCTCGCCGGTCTCGGGTCCAATGCGTTCGCCGGTCTCCCGCATGATACCGTTGTGCATGGTGATGTCCAGCACCTTGGGCACGATGAACATGCCCAGGGCGTTGATGCGGGACTTGCCGGGCAGATTCAGGTCCAGACAGCCCGCCAGGGCATAGTCCCGCGCCTCCTCCAGCGGCACCCCCTGGTCCACCAGGCCCTGGATATAGCTCTTGTCCGAGACAAAGGCAGGCATACCCAGGCCGGTCTTGACCAGCTCCAGGGCTTTCTGCATCAACTTTTCCGGCGTTTTGTCATGAACCCGCAGCGTGATGGTGAATTGGGGAGTCCGGACCTCGTCGGCCGCGCGCAGGATCAGATAGCTTAACTCATTGGAGGCGTCGTTGCCGTCCTTGTCCACGCCGCCGATGACGAAGTTGTGCCACCGGGCCATGCCGGCCCACTTGTCCCGCTGTTTGGCGTTGCCGGAGACAAAGTTGAACTGCATGATTTTGATGCGCAGGCACTCGATGAGCTCTACCACATCGTCGTCGGTGAGCGCACCGCTGGCGATATCCTTTTGGTAGAAGGGATACATATACTGGTCAAACCGGCCGCCGGGAACGGTGCCGTGGGTGATCATCATCCAGTAAAACCAGAAGTTCTGGATGGCGTCCCGGAATCCCCGGGAGGGCTTTTCCGCGATCCAGTGGCAGGTGTCGGCCATCTGCTCCAGTTCAGCTCTCCGCTTGGGCTCGGCGCACCGGGCGGCGGCCTCCAGGCAGGCGTCGCCATACCGATGGTACATGCGCACCATGGCTTCCAGGGCGATAACGACGGCCTGGAGATACATGGCCTTGTCAAAGGAGTCATCATCCACATAACGGATCTGACGCAGCTCCTCTTTGGCCTCATCCAGGGTCTTGTGGATGCCCTCGGTGACGATTTTACCGTAGTCGGGGACAAAGAAGCTCAGGCCGATGCCCAGACCCCAGCCGAAGCCTGCGCCGCCGGAGCCCCGGCCCTTTACCTTGCTGGTCCAGGGCGGACATAGGATTCCGGAGCGGATAAAGGGCCACATGCGTTCATCATCGTAAAAGCGTCCCTGCCACTCATACATCTGCCGGTCCTGACCGTCCCAGAAGGAATCCAGGCTCCGCAGGGTCTTTCGGTCCTCGTCGGAGATGGTGTAGTTGCCCTCCAGGATGGAATCCAGATCGTCGTCGTCCCAGAAGGGGCCCCAGCAGGAGGCCTCCAGACCCATGGGCTTGCTGGCTACGTTGCCCACAATGAGCTCGTCCTCGTCCACATAGATGGTCCGATGGTCCAAATAGTCGGCGGTGGCGTGGGCCCGGCTCAGGATGGCCGGCAGACCCTCGTGCTTCTTCCAGGACTCGATGACCAGTTTTGCCTTCTCCGCGCAGAAGGGGAATTTGTCCACCTTCAGCGCCGCCTGCATCCGTTTGATTCTGTCTGTCATACTTGGTTCCTCCGTTTTCATGTGCGATGTCGCAGTTTGTATTTACAGCAGGTCGAAAAGTCCGTTCATGTCTTCCAGCTCCTCCAGGTGCAGGATCGTGCCGTAGAGCTGCTCCAGCCGCTCCGGACAGATGGGCTTCTTCGCCCGCGCAGCGCAGTCCAAAAACTTGCGGCGCAGCGCCTCCTCCCCCATGGGATGTTCCACACAGCCCAGGGGATGTTCCAGGTGCAGGGAAAACTCCCCCCGCACCGTCCGGATGGTGAGGTCCGTGTACTTGTTCTGCTCCTTGGTCCAGTCCGGGCGAATGGCGCAGGTCACCTTGTCCCCCATGGCCAGCACCGCTGGGTCGGACAGCCGCTCGGTCTCAAAGCTGTCCAGCCCCACCTGGCCGCAGACTGCCGCGGTGCCCACCACAAAGGGCAGACTGAATTTGGCGATGGCGGCGGACCGGGGCCGGTACTTTACATCGCGGGGCTCGGTGACCATACGGCCGATCTCCTGAAGAGTGATGTGGATGGACTGGATCTCCCCCGGTTCGATGTGGTGCTCCCGCATCAGAGTGAGCACCCCGTCAATGGAGGTATGGGTGGCACGGCAGGACGGCCAGGGCTTGAAGCTGATGAACTGGCCCTGAAACACCGTCCCCAAACCCTCCAGCACCTTTTCCGGGGTATAGTTGTCCCGGGCGTACATGTGGTAGTAGCCCAGCTTTCCCTCAAAAGGCGTCTCAAACCGAGCCGGCACCCCCCGCCCGGCCAGTAGCGCCGACTGTACCGCAGCCTGGGCGGCAAAGCCCTCCCGGACGGTTCGTACAGCGGAGCCGGCGCTGTTGGCCGCCTCGCCGCTGCAGGTAGCTTGGCACAGGTTCAGCGCCACTGCGTCCGCGAGCTGCCCCTCGTCCAGGTCCAGCAGCTTACCGGCTCCCAGCACCGCCCCCATGGAGCCGTGGATGGGGGGCATGTTCCAGCCGTATTTCAGCAGGTCCTCGTTGACCCCCAGGTCCAGGCGGCAGCAGATATCGCTGGCCAGGGCCATGGCAGTCAGGAAGCTCCGCCCCGAAACGCCCCCGATGTGCTGGCTCAAAGCCATAAGGGCGGGCAAAGCAGCGGAATTGGGATGGACGGTGGCTGTCTCGTGGGAATCCTCGTAGTCCAGCGCGTGGACCAGCGCCCCATTGGCCAGTGCCGCCAGCATGGGGGAGGTCTTTTCCTCACGGCCCAGGATCGTGCACCGTCCCCGGCCCTCCTCCGCCGCAAAAGCGGCAAAGGGGGCGGAGGCGGCATCCAGCCCGGTGGCCGCCAGCATAACGGCCAGCATGTCGGCCAGGGACTGTTTCTGCGCCGCCAAGGCGGCGGCGGGGATATCGCCATAGCCCGTGGTCCGCACATGACGAATCAGCGCCTGGGAAAGTCTGTTTTCTTTCATGGCTTATACCAGACCGTACAGCCCGACAGCACCCAGCACGGCGGCCACAAGCACCAGCGCGGCGGCTGAGAGGATGAGCGGCAGAAACATTTTCTCCCGGATATCATCCTGTTTGATGTTGGCCAGGGTCAGGGAGCCGCCGCCGGAGAAGGGGGACACGGCGGAGGCGTTGGCCCCGATGGCGATGCCGGCATAGAGCGCATGATAGTTGACGCCCACGGCTGTGGTCAGTACGGAGGGCACCAGCACAAACAGGGTGGGAACCACCACGGAGGAGCCGGCAGAGAAAACGCTCATGAAGCCGGCCAGCAGGACGAACATGGGCACGATGATCGCCGTGGGCACGTTGCCGCCGATCCAGGTGCCGATGAGGTCCACTGCGCCTCCCTCGGAGGCCACGCCCACCAGCATTGACACGCCAGCCAGCATCATCAGGGTGTTCCAGGGGATGTGTCGGGTGACCACGGTCTTGGCGTCCGCCAGTTTCAGCAGGGCGGCCACGGTGGCCAGCACGATGCACACCAGGGAGATATCCAGCTTTCTGGACAGAGCGGCCAGGGCGCTCAAACCCAGGTTGCCCAGCAGAGAGGGAACCACCATCAGAACCACCAGGACCAGAATCAGCGCAAAGGTCTTTTTCTGCACAGGCGTCATGGGCTCCGGCCGGGTGATAAAGTTGGTATCGGTCACCCTAGCTTTCCAGCCGCGGAACAGCAGGAAGGTCAGGATACCGGAGACCAGCGCAAACAGTGCGCAGGTAAAAAAGCCGTTCCAAAGGATGGAATCCACCTCTTCGGCATGAATACCGGCCTCCAGAACGCCGCGTTGGATGTTGGCGCCCTGCCCCCAGGGGACCTGTGCGCCGATGTACGAGCCGATATTGACCATCAGGGAGCCAAACAGGGGGTTCATATTGGTGGCCAGGCAGATGGAGATGATGATGGGCATCAGCACGGCATTGGGCGCATACGGGGAGGCGCCCGTCATACAGATCACGCCCGCAATCAGGAAGAAGACCCAGGGCAGGATGCTGGGGAACCGGCGGAATCGGTAGACCAGGATGAGAGTGATCTGCCGAAGGGTGCCATTTTCATTGGCGTAGCCAAACAGCCAGCAGATGCCGATGATGGTAAAGAGGATCTTGGCAGGAAACATGCCGACCACGACCGAAGTCTTCAGTCCCAGACCAAACACGCCGATGAGATAGGCAAAGGACATGGAGATCAGGCCGATTGCATCGAACTTGTTGCCGAAATAGATGGAGAGGACCATTGCCACAAGAAACAGGATCAGGACTGTCGAAGCTGACATAGAAAAAACCTCCTCATTCTTTCTTTCCTGGCCGGGCGGCGCCGCGGTACGCCGCCCATTCGCTGGCGCAAGCATAGCATGACATTTCCGGTTTCCGCAACAGTCGTCCAGCGCCCGGACCGGATTCCTGTGCATGAACGCCATTTTTGATGAACCTGTTCAGCACCTATGCACAAACTTTGGAACTCCATAAAAACCGGATGACATTTCGCACAGGATTTGCTATAATGAACCTGTTCATAAATGTATAAATGGTACAGAGGCGGGGGAGTTCCATGTCGCAACTGGAATACTGGATACAGCCGCTGCAGGGATACCTTCTGGCCCGGCCGGCCGTCAGGGCGAGCCTGCCTCAGATACGGGCAGTCCGGTTTGTCCGCCACTGGGAGGGACCCGATCCCACCGTATTGTGGCTGGGCGAAGGGGCAGAGATCCGCTCCTTTCTGGAGATATCCGGAGACCTGTCCGGCGTCACTTTTTTTGCCGCCGGCGACGCCGCGGGGCTGCTTTCTCTGGCAGAGTCCCGCTCGGTCAACCTGGTGATCACCCGTCTGGAGCTGCTGGACCTCCATGAACGGCTGTCCGCCGTGCTGCGCCGCCACCAGGAGTGGAACGTTCTCCTGCTGCGCGCTGCCGGACGCCGCCACAGCATCCAGGATGTGGTGGACACGGCGGCGGAGCTGGCGGGCGGGGCCCTGTTCCTGCTGAATGCCGGCTGCCGCGTGGTCTTTTTTGGTGGGAGAGCCTGTCTGGACAGTGCGCCCGCCCGGGAGATGCTGGAACGGGGCCTGCTCTCCCCCAATACCGCCCGGGACCTGCTGGAAGAAGGGCGGACCGATTCCGCCGTCCCGCTCTGCCGGGTCATGGGCAGCGAGGGCAGGTGCTGGTCACGCCGGGTCTTTCAGGATGACAGTCTGATCTCCCGCATGCTGCTCTTTACCCCCCGCGACTGGTGCGACGGTGACGCCTGCACCCTGCTGGACCTGGTGCAGGACAATGTCAGCCGGGTGGCCGCCGCGGAGAAAGGCGCCTATTGGGCGGGCGCCGATTTCAAGACGCTCCTTACCGATCTGCTCACCGGCAAGCTCACGGGCGAGGATGAGATCAGCCGCCGCTTCTCCCTAATCTCCCGCATTCCCCAGCAGTTTTGCAGCTTTATCATTGTGGAGCCCACCGCTCCCGGCGCTTTGCCGGTCTCTCCGACCTCCCTTTTGGCACAGTTGGAGGCCATCTTCCCCGAGAGCAACGCCGCCCTCTATGACGGCGGGATCGTACTGCTGCTCAGCCGGCCGGGCCGGGATTTCCAGCCCGCCCCCGTTTTTGATCGGGAACAGCTCCGGGATCTGCTGACCCGCTACGACGCCTTTGCCGCCATCAGCAACGCCACCAGCCGCCGCGCCATGCTGCGCACCAACTATCTGCTGACCAAAAGCGTTCTGCAACTGGGACGGGCCCTGCGCTCATGCGAAAAGGAACGCATCTTCTTTTTTGAGGACTACGCCGAGTACATTGCCATCGACCTGTGCATTAACAGCTTCAGTGCCCTGTTGGGCCATGACGATATCATTTATCTGACGCACCCCGACGCAGTGAAACTCTATCGCTACGATCTGGCCCACAAATCCAATCTGCTGGACGTGCTCTACTATTACTGCCTCAAAAACTGCAGCGTCTCCCAGGCCGCCCGGGCTGCCTATATGCACCGCAACACCTTCTCCGCCCGGCTGGCCAAGCTGCAGGAGCTGTCCAAAGCCGACCTGGCCAACGGCGAAATCCAGCAGCGCATGGTCTTCTCCTGTAAGATTCTGCGGTATTACGACCGCTACGCCAAAATTAATCTGGGCAAGCGATTGGCCGCTTCGCCTCCACAGGAAGGAAAGGAATGACCTCCATGACGGAAGCTCTCAGAGCTGTCCCCGGCACCGTGTTCAACATCCAGCACTACTGCATCCACGACGGGCCCGGCATCCGGACCAACGTGTTTGTCAAGGGGTGCCCCCTGCGGTGCCTGTGGTGCGCCAACCCGGAGTCCCAGGCCGGGGCGCCCCAGCTCATGTACCTTGCGGACAAGTGCACCGGCTGCGGCCAATGCATCCAGACCTGTCCCCAAAAGGCGGTCTCCCGCCGGACGGACCGCCCCGACCGGGTCCACACCGACCGCACGCTCTGCACCGCCTGCGGCCGCTGTGTGGATGGCTGTCCCACCGAGGCCCGCAGCATCATGGGCCATACCATGACAGCGGGCGAAGCCTTTGACGAGGTGGCCGGAGACCGGCTCTTTTACGGCACGGACGGCGGGCTTACCGTCACTGGCGGCGAGGCCCTGGCGCACCCACAATTCACCGGGGCCCTGACAGAGCTGTGCCGGCAGGCGGGCATTACCACCGCCGTGGAGACCTGCGGTGCGGTGCCCTGGGCGGTCATGGAACCGGTCCTCGCCCACACCGATATCGTTCTCTACGATATAAAGCACATGGATTCCGCCCGGCACCGGGCGTACACCGGCCAGGGAAATGAGCTGATTCTAGCCAACCTGGAGCACATTTCCCGCCGGACGGACTGCACCATCATCGTCCGCTGCCCGGTCATCCCGCCCTGTAATGATCGTGCGGAAAACCTGCACGCTCTGGGCCGTTTTTTGACCGAAAAGGCCATCCGGTGCAGTGAGATCAACCTGCTGCCCTACCACAACCTGGGCCAGGGCAAGCGGGAACAGCTTGAGCCCGGCACCGAGGGCTTCACCAGCCGTACCCCCTCCCAGGAGGAGGTGGAGCGTCTGCGGGACATCCTGCGCGGATACGGCTTTGTGGTGAAGTAGATCGGCGGTGAAAAAGGGGAAGGCGCCCTTGGCGGCGCAGCAAAAAGGCCGTGGACGGCGTACGCCGTCCACGGCCTTTTTGCGCTTTCTCAACACCCGGCGGCCAGCAGCAGGGGCTGAAGCTGCCTGCCCTCAAGCGCCGCGTCGATGGTATCCGGGATTCGGGTGAAGTCGGCCACCAGGGAGGTGGGTTTCTTCTCCGGATCATCCTGTCCGTAGGGGACAAAGTATACGTACTTTTTCTCCAGCAGCGCGCCGATGTTCTTGGCCGACGCGCCCAGTCCGTCGTTGGTGCTCACGGCCAGCACCACGGGGCGGCCGTTGCGCCACATCGCCTTGGCCGCCATGGTCACCGCCGTGTCGCTGAAGCCGTTGGCCAGCCGGGCCAGGGTACTGCCCGTGCAGGGGGCGATGACCAGCACATCCAGCAGTTTTTGCGGGCCGATGGGCTCCGCCTTGGGGATGGAATCGATCACCCGCTTGTCGCAGATGCGCTCCATCTCCCGCATAAACTCATGGGCCTCCCCGAAGCGGGTGTCGGTATCGGCGCTTCTTTCCGAGACGATGGGCGTCACGTCCCCGTAGCGGGCCCGTACCTGCTCCAGCGCCGCCATGGCCTTGTCATAGGTACAAAAGGAGCCGCAGAAGGCAAAGCCCACGCGCAGGTGTTCCATAGTCATACTCCTAACTCATGCAAAATGTGATAGATCGTGTCCCGTATGGCCCGGCCCGCTGTGACGGGAGCCACCTTGCCCGGCAGCGACAGGGCCCAGATCACCCGGACTCCCATCTGGGACGCCGCCTCCAGGTCCACTCCCCCGGGCTTGGAGGCCAGGTCCACCACCAGACAGCCGGGCTTCAGGTCGGCCAGGTAGCCGGCGCCCAGCACCCGGCCGGGCACTGTGTTGATTACCAAATCATAGGCGCACAGCCAGCCTCCCAGTTGGTCGATGCGCTCCGCCCCGTAGCCGTAGGCCTCCGCCCAGGCCAGATCGGCCCACTTTCGGGCCGCTACGCTGACCTTGGCCCCCAAGGCGGCGAAGCGGTGGGCCGCCAGCTTGCCCAGCCGCCCAAAGCCCAGCACCAGCACCCGGGCCCGATGTAGAGTGATGGGCAGCTCCTCCATGGCGATCTGCACGGCCCCCTCTGCGGTGGGCACCGCATTGGCGGTCGGACACAGAAAAAAGGCAGCGGCTACGCCGCTGCCTTTTTTCACTCGAGCCTAAACCGCCCGGATTCTCTTGATCCACTTACCGCTCCGCAGGCGGAAGATACACCACACCGCCTTGATAACGTGGTCGATGCGCAGGCAGAAAAAGATCCAGAAGGGCGGCCACTCCCACACCAGGCCCGCCCCGGCCCCCAGCGGTACGCTGACCACCCAGAGGAAACACACGTCGGCAACCATCAAGAAACGGGTGTCGCCTCCACCCCGGAGCACCCCCTTGGTCAGGATGGAACTGACGGCCATAAACACCGTTATCACTCCCACCGCGTTCATCAGCTCCATCGCCACGGCGTGGGTCTCCGCCGTGATCTGGTAGCTTCCCACCCCCAGAGGGCTGACCGCCACAATGATCCCGCCGCACAGCCCGCCCAGAAGGACCCCCAGCACCGCAAAGGTCACGCCCTGCCGCTGGGCCTTCTCCATCTCGCCAAGGCCCAGGGTGTTTCCGGTAATGATGACCGCCGCCTGCCCCAACCCCGCTGTGAATACGGTGGTAATCTGCTGGGCGACGCTGGTAATGGTGTTGGCCGACATAAAGGTCCGGCCGATATGACCGGCCACCGCCATGGTCATGCTGTTTCCCAGTCCCAGCAGGGTGTCACTGACCAGCACGGGTAGGGAGATACGCAGATACTCCGGCAACAGGTCGCCGCAGGGCAGCAGCAGGTCCCGGACCCGGAACCGGAGCTTCCGGTCCCGCAGGAGGAAATAGCCGCAGATGACGGCAAATTCAAAGGCCCGGCTGATGAGGGTACCCAGAGCCGCCCCCGCCACCCCCATGGCGGGGGCCCCCAACTTGCCGAAAATAAACATCCAGTTGAAAAAGATATTGAGGAAGAAGGCCCCCACCGCTGTGAGCAGCGGAATGTGCATCTGTCCGGTGTTCCGCAGGACGATGGTGGTGGTCATGGATAAGCCATAGAAGAAAAAGCAGGGCAGTGCCCAGCGCAGGTAGCGCACGCCCTCGGCCACCACCTCTCCGTCCGGCGTCAGCAGTCCCATGATGCCCGCCGGAGCCGCCGCCACCGCCGCCGTGAACACCAGCGCCGTCAGCAGGCAGAAGCGGTACATCAGCACCAGGGTCTTGCGCAGGCTGGCGTGCTCCTCCGCGCCCCAGTACCGGGCGATGAGCACGCTGGCCCCCATCCCCAACCCCATGCACATGAAATGGAACAGGTTGTGGACCTGGGCGGCCATGGAACTGGCGGAGAGAGCCGTCTCATCCAACTGTCCCAGCATCACGGTGTCCATCATATTGACCCCCACCGTAATGATCTGCTGGGCCGAGATGGGCCCGCCGAGGAGCAAGATCTTCCGATAAAAGCTCCGGTCCCGGACGAACAGCGCCATGTTCCTCCCCCCTTTCAGTCCGAGGTCAGGCCCAGGGTCTCCCGCGCCAGGTCCTTGAGCTCCTGCACCCGGACCTTTCCGGTCAGGGTCTCAGGCAGGCGTTCCAAAAACAGGATGTACTGGGGCACCTTGAAGTCGGCCAGGCCGGCTTTCAGCTCCGTCTTCAGTTCCGCCTCTGTGCAGCGGGCCCCCTTGCGGCATACCACGCACAGGCAGACCACCTCCCCGTAGTGGGGGTCGGGCACGCCCACCGCCTTGCAGGTCTCTACGCGGTCGTCTCCGGCCAGCACTGCCTCCACCTCCGCCGGGCTGATGTTCTCGCCGCCCCGGATGATGAGTTCCTTCAGACGGCCGGTCAGATGCACGTTCCCATCGCCGTCCAGATACCCCATATCCCCGGTGTGGAGCCAACCGTCGGCGTCTATAGTCCGGGCGGTGCACTCCGGCTGGCGGTAATAGCCCTGCATAACGGCGTAGCCCCGCACGCAGATCTCTCCCATCTGCCCCGCGGGCTGCTGCGCCCCGGTGCGGGGACAGACGATTTTCCCCTCTAGGTGGTCCATAAAGTGTCCTACCGTGGTGGCCCGCACCTCCAGAGAATCACCCAGGGCGGCGGTGGTGATGCCGGCGGTGGCCTCGGTCTGCCCTAAGCTAGACAGCAGCGTAAATCCGAAGCGGTCGTTGATTTCCCGAAAAAGCCGGGGCGGATACTGACTGCCACCGATGAAGCCGGTCCGTAGGGTGGAGATGTCCCAGGTGTCAAAGTCGGGGCGGCAAAGCATGGCGTGATACAGGGCTGGGACGCTGCTCATGACGGTGCAGCGTCCCTGACTCACCGCCTCCAGCAGGGCGGCAGTCCGCCGGGATTCCGGCAAATACAGGCAGGCGCCGACCGCGCAGGCCGCCATCACATTCACAGACAGGCAGAAGCAGTGGAAGATGGGCATAGCCACGCAGAAGCGGTCGGCCTGGGTGGCCCCCAGGTCGTTGGCCTGCTGGATACCGCTGTTGACCCGGCTGTAGTGGCTGCCCAGTACCGCCTTGGGGACGCTGGTGGTACCGCTGGTATAGAGGAGAAAGGCGGTGTCCTCCGGCCGCACCCGGACCTCTGCCCCAGCCAGCACCTCCTCCGAGGCCATACCTTCCTCCAGATCCTCCAGGGCCGCATACCCGCCGCAGCCCCGCTGCCCCGCGTAGAGGACCGCCTTCAGTCCGGACAACTCCTCCGTCAGGCCCCGGCAAAGCGCGGGGTAGTCCAGCTCTTTATAGCCATCTCCGATCACCAGATACCGGATGTCGCTGCGCTCCAGAAGTGTTTTGAGCTCCGTCCGCCCCAGGCTGGTGTTCAGCAGCGCGGTGACTGCGCCGATGCGGCTCGCCGCATACAGCAGCACGATCGCGTTGGGCTCCGCCTCGCACCAGAGAGCCAGGTGGTCCCCTTTGTCCACACCCCAGCCCAGCAGCCGCCGGGCCGTCCGATCCACCTCCCCGTCCAGTGCGGCATAGCTCCACACCCGGCCCCGGTACTCCAGGGCCGGCCGGTCCGGAAACCGCCGGGCCGTCCGCCGCAGCAGCCCTCCCACGGTCAGGTCTTCCAATGGCAGCATGTTCCTCACGTCTTTCTCTCCCTTTTCCCCGTATCCGGCACAAAAGACCGGCGCGCCGCCCCGCTCCAGAGCAGGGAGCGACGGCGGCGCGCCGGTCTGGCGGCATGCCCTCTGGCACGGTCAGATGACCTTTTTCTCCTTCAATGCGTCCAGTTCCTCACCAGACAGGCCCAACAGCCCCCCATAGACTTCCTGGTTGCTGCCGCCCAGCGCCGGGCTGCACTGGTACTCCACGTGATTCTCGCTGAGTCTTGGCGCGAAGCCGGGCACCTTCACCTTGCCCCGCTCGGGATGTTCGATCTCCACGATCATGCCCCGCTCCAGATATTGGGGATCGTTGGTGATGTCGGCGCAGTCCAGCAATGCGCCGGCAGGGATGTCCGCCTTGCACAGGATATCCATGGCGGTGATTTTGTCATAGTCCTTCAGCCAGTCCTTGATGGCACTGTCGCAGATCTCCCGGTGCTCGTACCGGGAGCGGGGCGTAGCCATCTCGGGGCAGACGTCCTGCTTCAGGTCGGGCCGCCCGATGACATCGCACAGATTGTCCCACTGCTTGCTGCCGGGGTGGCGGGAGCAGTAGATGTGCACATAGTCGTTGGGCCCGAAAGGCTTGCAGGGATACGTGTCCGACGGGGCCACATCCTCCAGGGGCATCCCGTTGGCCACCCGGCGGTTGGGCTTTCCGTTGTTGAGGTAGGGCTCCCACTGGGAACGGCTCAGACCGATCATAAAGTCCTGCATGGCCACGTCTACCCGCTGGCCGATCCCCTCCCGCTCCCGCTGGAGCAGGGCGGCGATGATGCTCATGGCCAGGGTGATGCCGGTGCCGGAGTCGGCCACCGAGATGCCGCACTTGATGGGTTGCTCGGGCAGACCGGTGGCGGAGACCATGACGCCGGTGTGGGTGGCGATGGGGTCGAAGGCTGGGTAGTCGGCGTAGGGGCCGTCCTGCGCGAAGCCCTTCAGGCTGGCATAGACGATCTTCGGGTTGATCTCCCGGCACGCCTCATAGGTCAGCCCCAGGTTGTCCATGGAGCCGGGCCCCATATTCTCCACGACGACGTCGCATTTGGCCACCAGGCGCCTGAGCAGATCCAGGCCCTCAGGGGCCTTGGCGTTGCAGGTGATGGACTTTTTGTTCATGTTCATCACCAAAAAGCCGTAGCTGTCCACGCCCGGATTGGCCTGGGAATAACGACCCAATTCCCCCTTCACCGGGCGCTCCACCTTGAATACGTCGGCCCCCAGCCAAGCCAGGGTCTCGGTGCACACAGTGCCGGACTCAAACTGGGTCATATCCAAAACGCGGTAACCGGAAAGCGGTCCTCTGCAAGCCATAGTAAGTACCTCCTATATTATAATACCGTTTTTTGCATTTGTGAACACATTCATATGAACCAGTTCATTTTTTATTGGGGATGACCCGCTGCTCGATAAACTCCTCCACCAGCCCGGTCATGGTGTCGGCGTTCCACTTACGGGCATCCACTGGGTCGGCCTTGAAGATGAGCACCGGGATGCCTGCGTCCTCCAGGGCCTTTTTGATGAAGTAGCTGCCTTCCACCGCCTGCATGCAGTTCTCCGGCACCATGTAGACCACGCCGTCGATATCGTTCTGGGCGGCCTGCTGGAGATACCACTGGCTGTTCCAGGGCGGCATGTGGAGAAAGTCCTCCATGCCGATATAACGGGCGGCCAGGGCCCGTAGGGGATCGGCCTCGACGTGGTTGCGGATGTAGGCGTCCGCCCCCATGGCCAGATACATGCTCCACATGAATACCGCGCCGTACTTCTGCTCAAAGCGCTGATAGAAGCTGAAATCGTGCCAGATGCCCCGTCCAATCCACATCAGGCGGTACTTCTCGTTGGGCACGGCGGCCTCGCCCTTGTCGGCCAGAGCCTTGACCTCCTCATACAGGCTTTTGGCATGGTCGGCAGCCCATTGGGTACCCCGCTGCCACTGGGCCTGCATCACGGCGTTGATGGTATCCACCACGGTGACGGGCACGGGGTGGCAAGCGGCGATGAGGTCCCGGGTCTTTTTGTACCACATCTCCTGCTCGTTGATAAGGTTCATCACCTGCTCGAGCTTGTTGATGTCGAACATCTTCCCGGTCTTCATCTCCAGGAAGCGGATGAGCTCCTTAAGCTCCTCCACGGCGGTATCCAGGCGGTCGGTGTCGTAGAGCTCCTCCCAGCGGTCGGGGGCCAGCTCAAACCACTTTAGGGGGGTCTTCCGAGCCACGGTATTCTCCATAGCGTAGAAGCTGGCCCCGTGATTCTGTGCAAAAAGTTCAAAGATCTTGCTCTGACAGTCGCAGGTCAGCCGGGTGATGGCGATGGTGGGGGCAGGCAGACCGCCCCAGGGCCCCAGAGGCCTGCCCTCGGCGTCCCTCTTGTGGTCGTCGGGGTCCAGGCTCTCGGCAAAGGCGGTGGCACAGTAGGAGCACAGGTCATCCCGGTAGCCGGCCTCCCGCAGCAGGCCGTAATACTTTTTGGTCATGCGCTTGGCTCCGCAGATGGCGGCCCACCACTGATTGACCACAAAGGGGATGTCCATGGCCCGCAGGACCTCCATGGGTACGTCGGCGTTGAGGTAACCGAAGTCCTCGCCCGCCTCCACCCGTGCCTTCAGCCCGGTAAACCACTCCTTTTGATGGGCTCCGGCGGCGGCCGTGGCCTTCAGCTTTTTGACGGCGGTGGACTGGGACTCCGCCATTTTCTTTCCGTCAGCCACGGCTGGCACCTCCTTTCAGTGTGGAGACAAAGGCTCTGAACCGCCCCTCTAGTCCCTCGTTGCGGTGGGCAGGCCAGGCCATCTTGGCAAAGCAGGCGGTGGGGATGCCCCGGCTCTCCAGACTCTTCTTCTGGCTGGGATAGTCCCAGCTCGCGGCCTCCTCGTAGATGTTGGTATAGAACACCACGGCCTGGGCGGCAGAGGCGTCCACTTCCCGGTCCAGCGCGGCCACCCGCTGGCTGACGAAGGCTTTTTTGCTGCTGAATTCCCGCAGCATGTACCGGTCCACCACCGCACGAACGGGGGAGTACTCGGGATTGTAGTCCCGGTCATACCAACGGTCGCCCCAGTCGTGGTCCTCGCCCACGATGACGGCGCCGGCCGCCTCAATCTGTTCATACAGGGCGGTATCCTCCTGGTTGCTGCCGGTGAAGAACACCCGCGGGCCGTGGAGGACAGGCCAGCTTTGGGCGTCGGTCACCACCTGTCTTACCAGAGCGGTATGGGCGGAGCGCTCCATGAAGAAGGCGCTGCCGATGATGACCAAGGCCTCGCTGCCGGTGATTCGGGGCTGCGCACACCGGCGCAAGGCGGCCATTTCCCGCAGAGCTTGCCGGTTTTCATTGCAGATGGCTCCGGCGGCGGCGATCTCTTCATCGGTGATGGCCCGGCCTGCCCACCGCTCCACCGTCTGGCGGAACAGCTCCAAGGTCTGCTCGTTGCGGACCTGGTGCAGACGGTTGCGGGTAAACAACCAATCGATGAACTCCACCGGCGGCACCGGCTTTTCCGGCTCCACCCGGCACAGCTCTCGCAGGTACAGATAGATACGGATGATGACATCGGTGCTGTTGGAGATGGCCAGGGCATCGATCTGGCGGTCATAGGTCCCGTCCACGATCTTTTCAAACTGGGCCCGGACCACCGGGTCGAAGGCGTATTCCAGATACTTGTCGGTCTCCACCAGGGGCTTTCCCACTTCGGCGTAGACCCGCACCGGCAGCATGCCGGCGGCCAGTATGAACTCGTCCGGAACATCGCAGCCCAGCTCCCCGACCACCTTTCCTCCATCGGCGCGCCACCGGGCGGCCACGGTCTCCCGGTGGTCGTAGACATCCTTCAGCGCGGCAAAGGCCTGGCTTCGCAGTGCGCATTCACGGATGCTCATAAGACATCACTTCCTTCTTTAATATCCTCGATGGGCCCGCCCCCAGCCGCCGGCCCGGGGGCGGCGGCCGGAAGGGGCCGGGTTGCTTCTCTTAGAAGGGGAAGGCTCCGGAAAGGCCGCCCACGATGGCCAGAAAGATGCCCAGGCCCCAGGTAGGCAGGAAGCAGTACTTCAGGTTGTCCTTCATCTCCACGCCGCACAGGCCAAGGGCCAGGTAGGGAGTGGGGGCCACCAGGCACAGGTTGACAGCCACACAGGCGCCCACGGTGCAGGCGGCGGCGCCGGCCAGCATGGTGCCGCCATAGGCAATCGCCATGTTGCCGAAGATGGGGGCCATGACCATGTACAGGGTGTCGGAACCCACGGCCATGGACAGGGGCACGGACAGCAGGGCGATGATGAAGGTCAGGTGGGTGCCCATGGACGCGGGAACCAGGCTCATCAGGGTGTCGGTCATGGCGTTCATCATGCCGGAATCCTTCATGACTCCCACCAGCATGCCGATGGAAAAGATAATCATGACCATGTTCAGGGCGTTGGAGCCGTGTTTTTTGATCTGGGAGGTCATCTCCTTGGCGTCCTTGCAGTTGACGATCAAAGCGATGGACAGGCCAATCATAAAGGCCACATTGGTGTTGATCCAGCCCATCAGCAGGCAGACCACCAGCACCACCAGGAAGGCCATATCAAAGAACAGCACGCCCTTGCTGACCTTCAGCACAGGGTCATTGAGCTTGAGCATGCCGGATTTCAGCTCGGCGAATTCCTCATCGGTCATGCCGCAGCCGCGCTTTTTCAGGATGGGGCCCACGATGAAGACGGAAGCGAACAGCAACACCAGGCCCACGACCTGGGTGGGCAGCAGGGCGGTCCAGATCTCGCGGGCCTCCACGCCGGTGGAGGCGGAAACGCGAGCCAGGGCCGAGGTCCAGGGCAGCATGTTCTCCACGCCGGAAACCAGAGCCACATAGGTCAGCAGAATGATGGGGCTGATGCGCATTTTCTTGAACAGGGGAAGCATGGTGGGCGCGGTGATCAGCCAGGTGGTGGCGCCGGAGCCGTCCAGGTGGGAGATGGCGGTCAGCAGGCAGGTCATCAGCAGAATCATGCTGACGTTGTTGCCGATGTATTTCATGACCTTGGACACGATGAAGTCAAACATGCCCGCGTCGCCCAGCACGTTGAAGAACACCACGGCAAAGGTGAACAGGGCGGCGGTGTTCAGCGTGCTGTTCAAGCCGGTGCTCAGATAGCCCTGGAGGGTCTTGAGGCACATGAGCAGGTCCATGGGAGCGGCCACCTCGGCCTTGGGGGGCACCAGATAGCCCATCAGGCCCAGGATGATGACAGCGATGGTAGGCAGAATGACAAGGATGGGGGGCAGGGCTACCTTGCCCCAGATAATCAGGGCCACCATGGCGATGACCAGAATGAAACCAACTGCGGATAACATGATAATAGCACTTCCTTCCTCAATTTCTCTTTCAAAAATGGGCTCTTCTCTCCATCAATTCCAGAACATATGGGCCGGCTTGTGAATTGCTCCGAACCTCCCTCCATCTTCAAATTTTCTCCGCATACACGTTATTTTTTTGTGCACCTTTACCTTATCACACCATACAACCACTTGGGTAGATGTGGCCTGCATAAAAACGAGCGTCAACATATGTTCATCTTGCACATAACGGCTTCCCAGGCCTCAACTATGAATTTTGCCCACTTTTATAGCAGTTTTTGCAATATTTTTGAATATTTGCTTGCTATTTTTTAGATTTGCTCTATAATAGAGTTGTCAAGCGCCCTTTACACTGCGGAGCACACAAATTTCGCATCCTATTCATGTGCAATATGCACATTTATCATTTTGCTTGGGATGGAGTGATGTCGCATGGGCCTGTATACACCCGCCATGTTGTCGTATTGGCTCGGGGATGCCGTTTTGGACGTCCGCCCCGGGGCCGCGGAGCCGCACTGCGAGGGAGGCATCAAGCTGCTGGATCAGGGGGAATCCGTCCTGCGTGCCGAGTGTCTGTATATCGGCACAGCGCAGGCGGTGACACATGCCCTCGCCTGCGGCAGGCTGCCTCAGGAATGCCTTCTGATCGTTTCCAGCGGCAGGTGCGGGGCCGAAATGCTTCCAGATGTGCTTACGCTGATTGAGACCAACCTGCCTCTGCTGGAGCTTTACAACTGTGTCCAGGAGCATGTCCACCGTTTTATCGCCTGGGACTCCAGCCTTCACGAGGTGGTCTACAACAACGCCGGGCTTCAGGAACTGCTCCAAAGGGCCTCTTCTGAGCTGCACGCCACCATCCTGCTGGTCAACACCGGCTACAAGCACATCGCTTCGGTCTACTGCCCCATGGTCCAGGACCCTACCGCCGACGAGCTCCGGGACAATGGGTATCAGTCCTTCGATACCATCCAGGCCGTACGCCGTGAGACACCGGTCCGGCGCGGAACCTATGGTGAGTTTGTCGAGTACATCTCTCAGGTCAGCCATAACTACACCATCGTCCGGCTTATCCGCTATCAGGACACCCTGGCTGCCCGGCTGTGCATCATTCTGAACGGACCGGAGCCCAACCGATGCTATTCGGACCTGAGCTCTATCCTGGCCGGTTATGTGACGGAATACATGTTCAGCAATCAGGGGGTGGATTATGGCAGCAATGCCGCCTTCGGCAGCCTGGCGGCCGACCTGATTGAATGCCGCCTGACCGACCCCGATGAGCTGGAGCAGCGGCTCAAGCAGATCCAGTTGGCTGTGCGCCGGTACTACCACGTCATTGTGGTCGCTTTCGACACCGACCAGGACCGAAGCACCATCCCCTGGAACTACATCATTAGCCAGTTGGAACAGGTCTTTCCCTTCAGCAACATCACCACCTACCACGGCGAGATCCTGATGGTGGTACGTAAGACGAAGCGCGGCAGCCGCATCTCCTTTGACCGGCAGAAGCTGCTGACCATTCTGGAGCACTATAACGGGTATGCCGCCATCGGGAATACCTCGGAATTCCTTACTTCCCTGCCCCCGGTCTACCACCAGGCCAGAGATGCCCTGCGTCTGGGCCGGGCGATGGACCCCGGCCAGCGCATCTTATACTATGAGGACTACAGCATGTACCAGATGATCGAGCTGGCGGCGGAATCCGCCCGCCAGAAGCTGGGCAGCCGGAACCTGGTCCACCTGTGCAACAACGAAACCGTAGCTCTGCTCCTGCACGACAACAAGACGGGCGGCAATCTGCTGGATTTTCTATATACCTATCTGCTGCATGAGCGCAACGCCACCGAGACAGCCAAGGCCCTTTACATACACCGCAATACGGCCCTGTATAAAATCCGCAAGATCGAAGAGATCATCGGCGGCAGCCTGGACGACCCCATCCTGCGGGAGCGCCTTCTGTTCAGCTATCACGTATTGGAGTACATGACGCGTTACCGTAAGGAGGATATCCTGACCCTCAAACGCACCCGCTCGGAGGATTACCCCAGCAACTCCGTCCCGGTATAGAAGCGGATGCCCAGGGTTCACATGCGGGTTCGGCTTTCAATGTACTCCGGTCCGGATAATAGAAATTGGTGCCCAGCATGGAACCAAAAGCCCGAGGATTCCGCGTAATGCGATCGTCACGCACACGCTCATCTTTCTTTCCCAATTACTCCCGCTCCCTCGGCTCCGACAGACACGCCCGCACCGCGACCGTATACTCCGCCCCCGTTCCCCGCCCCTCAGCGCGGACCCGAAACCGGACGGGGAGTTCCGCCACCTCCACCAGGAGGTCCTCCGGGTAAACCGTGACGCGCTGGACCGCCTCATCCAGAAAGGCGTCCCCGTCCTCCAGCTCCCGTTCCAGCCGGGCCCGGATCTCCGCCTCGTCCTCCGTTACGGAACTCCGTTCCCACTGCGCCAGTTCCGCCTCCAGCCTCTGCATCTCCCCCTCACATCGAGAGATCGCCCGATGCATGGCCGCACGATCCAAGTCTCCGTCCAGAAAAGCCTCCACCGCCCGCTCCCTTCGGGCTCCCTGGCGCCGGAGGGCCTGCCGAATCTTCTCCGGAGTGCCGTCCGGCTGCCGCCAGGCCCGCCATGCGCCCAGCAGCTCCTCCAGCATGGCCCTGCGGTCCAGGGCCAGCCGTTCCAGAACATACTGGGTACAGGCGAAGAGCTCCTCCGCGCGGACCGCCCGCATCTGGCAGCCCCCACTCCCCTCCAGCCGTCCCCGGCAAACAAAGCGCCGGTACTCAGTCCCGTCCGGACGCCGGGTCCGCTTCAAGGTCAGGCTTCTCCCACAGGCGCCGCAGCGGATTTTCCCCGAGTACCAGTAGCGGGCGGAAAAACGGTTTCTGTCCGCCGTCAGGCGCGAACGCCGCGCCAGCTCCTCCTGCACAGCCTGAAACTGGCTCCGGCTGACGATGGCCTCGTGGTGGTCCCGCAGGCAGAATTGCTCCTCCGCCCCGTCGTTGACGATCTTCCGGTGGGTCAGGTGGTCTGTGGTGCGGTACTTCTTTTGCAGCAGATCGCCGCAGTATTTTTCGTTTTTCAGCAGGCGCAGCACCATGGCAGAGGACCAGGCCCCTCCGGAGCGCAGCGGGGGGCGCACGCCGCTCTCCGTCAGCTCCCGGGCAATGATGTGGCTCCCCTTGCGCTCGGTCAGGAATTTGCGGTATACGGCGCGCACCACCTCGGCCTGTTCCGGCTGGATCGTCAGCCGCCCGTCGCTCAGAGTATAGCCATATAGGGAGTTGTTTCCAAACGCCACCCCGCGCTTCATGGCCTGGAGCTGTCCCCAGCGAGTCCGTTCCGAGACCTTGCGGCTCTCTTCCTGGGCCACGCTGGCCATGATCGTCAGCCGGAATTCCCCGTCGTTCTCCCGGGTGTCGATGTTGTCGTTGAGGAAGAGGACCCCCACGCCACGCCCCTTGAGCTGCCGGGTGATTTGAAGGGCATCCACCGTATTGCGGGCGAAACGGGAGACCTCTTTGGTAAGGATCAGGTCGATACCACCCGCCATCGCCCGCTGCACCAGCTCGGCAAACTGTGGACGGCGCTTGACCGAGGTTCCGGACAGCCCCTCGTCCGCGAAGATGCCGGCAAAGGCCCATGCTGGATGGTCAGCGATATACTCCTGGAAGAATCGGCGCTGGGCGGCAAGGGAGTTGAGTTGATCCTCCTTATCGGTGGAAACGCGGCAGTAAGCGGCTACCCGCAGGGGCGCCCGCTCGCTGTGGGACACTGTGCTTTCCCAAATACTTTTCTATCTGTTTTCACTGGCGTGCCTCCTCCCATGCTGCATCCGGTTCACCGGGACTGCCGTGCGCTCTTTCCACCGTAGGAGTATATGAGAGGTCCGGCCGATTCCATGCCGGACCCCGCTGCAGTTCCCAGTCCTGTGTCCCACCGCAAACGCGGTGGGCACCGCATTGGCCACCGCCAGCTCTTCCCGGGCGAAGTAGTCGTATAATCGGAGCTCGTACCGCTCTGCCAGGGCCTCCAGCTCCGGCGTTACCCGGCCCGCGCAGACCACCTGCCCCGGCCGCAGGGCGTCCATAACCTCCTCCAGGGCGGTCTCCCGACCCGACATGGGGGCGTTGAGCATCCCCCCCTCCCCTGCGGCGGGGAGCGGCAGGATCACACAGTCGGCCAGAACGGCGTCCTCCAGGCTGTCCTGTGGGTCAGGCACAGGCTCCGGCGCCCGGTCCAGGGCATAGGTATGTACCGTGTGGCCGTCGTCGCTGAGCTGTTCGGCCAGCTTGGCCTGTCGCATATCTCCGCCGACGACCCAGAAATTCAGTTCATGTCTCATGGGCATTCCCCTCCGTTGTTTCCGTGACTGTTCCATCCTATTCAAGGAAGAAAAAAGGGTGCGCACCGTTTGACTTCTTCTGGCAGAGCAGGTACAATAGGCTCATCGAGTCATTTTTCCACGGAAGGAGCCGGGTACCATGCTCTTCGGACATTACGACCGCTATCAATATGCCAAAAGCCCGCTGGTGGAGGTCATCTGCCAGCTCCGCTTCCCCACCATTCTCTCCATCGGCAGCCAGGAGCCCGCCGCTTTTCAGGAGGCCATCCGGCGCGAATTCCCCCGCTACGCCGTCCGGCAGGAACAGCCCGCTCCCCGGGTGGTGGGCGCAGGCGGTCCGGCCCCCAAGCTGGAGGCCCAGCCCCCTGTGACCAACTACAATTTCGTCTCTGCTGACGGCCTATGGAAGCTCAATCTGACGAAAGACTTCATCGCCCTGTCCACCCTGGGCTACCACTGCTGGGAGGACTTTGCCCAGCGCCTGGACAAGCCTCTGGCCTCCTTCATCCAGCTCTATCAGCCCGCTTTTTTTGAGCGCATCGGTCTGCGGTACGTCAACGCCGTCTCCCGCAAGGCCCTGGGGCTGGAGGACGTCCCTTGGGTCTCCCTCATCCAGCCCGCCTTCCTGGGGGTCCTGGCCGAGCTGGACGTGGACGAGCAGGCGGCCAGCCGCTCCTCGGTGGACGCCCACCTGGCCCTTCCAGAAGGCCAGCGTCTGAAGCTCCACGCCGGTCCCGGTCTGCTGGGTGGCGGGAAAAAGGACCCGGAGATTAAATTTATCCTGGATGGGGATTTTTCCGTCGCCGGCAGCCTCTCTGCCGACCGGGTCCCGGCTGTCTTGGAGGGGCTCCACGGACATGCGGTACGCCTGTTCCGTGGGGCTGTCACCTCTGACCTCCACACCGCTATGGGCCCTGAGCCCCTATAACTGCCAGACCAAACGGGGCATTTGACCGGTGTACGTCTGGAAAAGTCCGGTTGCCGTACAGGCAAAGAATTCCGGTAAAATGGGCCGGCCATAAGCGTGAAAAATCCCTGTTTGGCTGGAAAAGCTGCGCCGTACGGCGCAGCTTTTCCAGCCAAACAGGGATTTTTTGAATCGCAGAGTGTGAATAAAAATTGCGATAAGGTAAAATAAGGGACCAGTTGACAAAGTGGCGTATAAACCCTTCCTATGGTACAATAACGATAGGGAGGGATGCTGCATGATGGGATACCAAAGCAGACAAATGGCAATGATTTTCGTGGATATGGAGTCATTAATCCCGGAAAACCACCTGCTGCGGAAAATCGACCGGATGGTATCCTTCGACTTCATCTATGATCTTCTGGCGCCATATTATCCGGCAACAGGTCGCCCATCCATCGACCCTGCCAGTATGTTTAAAATGCTCTTGATGCCTCCCTGCTTAAGGAATATTTTCCGGATAAGCAGCAAGTTCGTACTCAAAAGTTTTTCGGGCTCCAAAAATATTTGCGTCGGTGGACAAAGGGATACACAATAAAACAACCAAATATGGACTGCCAACCTACTGAAATTACCGCCCTAATGAGACACAGGGCGGTTTTTTCATAGGCAGAGGAAGGAGGTATCCCTACAAGCGGGGCTTGACTGCAAAAAGTCAGGCCTTGTTCATAGCGTGCAACTCCTCATCGTAGATTTGTCTTTTGGCGTCCAGCCATTTCATCATTGCCGATCCAATCTATTTGATGACACGGGCGCACCGGTGTGGTGGCTCAACCTGCATAAATCGAATGCTGCGAATGAGAGGCTGGCTGACGGACTTTCATACGGACGCAATGGTCCTTGGAGGAAAACATCAGGCCAAGACTCTCTCATTCTAACAGTTTAGGCAACAATGCGGAAAAAGACACGGCTGGCTGCCGTGCCTTAACCCGTAAATGTATTGTAATAGGAGGAAATGCGAATGGCCGATGAAAAAGCAAAAATCGTAACTGACGCAACCGGGCCGGGCTCTACCCCTGCCCAGCCCGAAGCGGGCGCGCAGGTTCCTAAGCAGGAGCAGCCCACTTCCGAGGCTTCCGCCCCGGATAAGTCTAAAGCTCCCGAGCAGGAGGCCACAGCTTCACAGGACAAGGCCGCAGACGCTCCCAAGGAGCAAAAAACCGCCAGCGTGTCGGTTTTCAATTTCTCTGAAATTATGGCCGAGAAGAAGGCCACAGAACGGGCTGCCGCCCAGCAGGAGGCGAAAGCCCCGGAAAAAGCGGCTTCTACCGTCCCCTCCAAGGAAAACGGACCGAAACAGGAGGAACAGGCCCAGCCCCCGAAACGCCGGGGCCGTCCGCCAAAGACAGACAAGGAAAAAACTGCCGCTCCCGGACAGAAGGAGGCTCCAGCGAAAAAAGACAAAGCCGCTCAAAAATCAGGCCAGACTAAGAAAGCCGAAAAGAGTGTTCCCGCTGGCAAAGCGGAGAAAACTCCCAAGCCTGCCAAGGGTACGCCCGAGGTAAAGACTCCCGTTCAGACTGAAACGCCTGCGACTTCTGCCGAGGCTCCCCGTCCGGGCAAAGAGGAGCAGATTGTTTATATCAAGCTATCCGAGCTCCACGCCTTCAAAAATCATCCCTTCCAAGTCCGTAATGACGAGGAAATGAAGGCTATGGTGTCCAGCGTCCGAGATAAGGGCGTGACCCAGCCCGCTATCGTCCGTCCCCGTGAGGACGGCGGGTATGAAATCGTGTCGGGCCACCGCCGCCAAAAAGCCAGTGAGCTTGCGGGCTTCGTGGATATGCTGCAAGAGCAGCTTGACGAGGATGACGCGTTGGACTTTGTCTGCGAGAACATTGAATACATAGTTAATCGGTGTACTCTTGACGACGCTTACAAAGAAGCAGAGCGCCCGCGGCTTGAAAAAGAAGTATTGCAGCCTTATTGGAGTAGGGCCGAGAAAACACATTCTCAGTAACGCGCTATCATAAAGAAAACTATGAACAACTACGAAGAAAATGAAGATGGTGTTCCCGAGAGGCAGCAAAGGTATTCACGCAAGACTTTGAATATGCTGTCTGCAAAAAAATATGTGAGTATATAGAGGATAAGTCATCTCCGCTTGCTGCTTTGCACCGAGGATTGGATGCACCTATTCAAACGGGAAAATGGTATGCTGACACTCAAGAAAAGGTGATTTCTGCTGACAACAAAATCACCTATTTGATGCTGCAACGAAAGCAACAGGAAACTCGCCTCAAAGCGCTCAAAAAACCGAAAGGAATGAAGCAGGGATTAGCCTTGTTTGCGCTCTTCTCTGCGGTAAATATTGTCTATCCCTTGAGTCTCTCCCCGTATGTAACCGAAAATTATCAATGCTATCTCCAGACAAAGATATTTGCTGTTTCAGCGTTTGCCGTTGGATTGGCGTTGATTATGATGTATTTAGTTTATCTGCTTCATTGGAGCAACAAAAAGAAGTGATGATTTATGTTTGACTATCTGTTTTCTACTGCCATGGAATCACAGTTTCCTATCCTGTGGTCTGTGATTTCCCTATGGCTTGCTGGTAAATGCATATACAACTTTATACGAAAACGCTATATCGAGTTAGACCTATATGAAGCTGGTACCGAATTTCAGATGACAGCCATAGCTTTAATTGCTTCTGCTCCATTTGTAGCTTTAACTGGTTTTACTCCGATAGTGGGGATCAGCTTAAACATTGCGTTGCGGCTTACGGAGAACATGGTCTTAATGCCCGTTCTGACTCATATTCTTGCATATTTTATTAGGTGTTTGTTTGCGTGCATTGTTGAGGTAGCATTTTGCTCTGCTGCATGGAATTTTTATTTGCGGAAATATATGGACAGGAAAGTCCAGTCATAAGAAACGCCGCCCGGCTCGGGCGGCGTTAAGTTCAATATGAAATTGATTTAAAATAAAAACCTTGCTTGACAACTTGGATTAAATTTTAGATTAGATTTTTTCGCGGTGGCCTTCGTTCCACATTTTTCATCGACATCGGCCATCATCAGCTTTAACAGGATGTCCGACATACTTTCACCGTTTTTATCATAACGGGGCTCCACGATAAAAACGCGATTGCCGATCTCATATCTTTGCAGCTCACCAGCTATATATTCTTTCTCCATACTCAACACCCCCTTTCGCTATGGAACAAGGAAATTATACCATGTGGAAAGGGGATTGCGGCATCAATGAAGCCTATGGGTTTGTCGGCTTTTGGTGGGGTGTCCCGCGTATTGAACGCTCTATTGGCCCGATTTAGAGGGGTATGTAACCGATCTAACCGGGAGAGCGCTTGAATGGCATTCAAGAGGTCAGCGGTTCGATCCCGCTTATCTCCACCACAAAGAGCCTTGCAGTGTTTACTGCAAGGTTTTCTTTGCTTTTCAAGCGGTCAAAGGCATGGTATGATAGAATCACCTTTGTTTGGAGGTAAACGCTATGTTAACGCCTGCGCATTATGAAGCTGACGTTCTGTTTTTCTTTGACGGCAAGCCTTTGGAGCACTCGCTGTATGAGGCGCTGTTACAACAGCTAGACGCGGTGTTCCCGGATACCTCTGTCAAGGTGCAAAAAAGCCAGATCAGCTTTTATGCCAGACACCTCTTTGCCGCCGTATCGCTTCCAGTGCGCCGCCGGAAGAGTTGGCCGGAGCACTGCCTGCTTGTCACCTTCGGGCTGTCCCACCGGCTGTCCGCGCCCCGTATCGCCGTGGCTACAGAACCGTACCCCAACCGCTGGACACACCATGTGGTGGTGGATCAGGAGGGGCAGCTTGATGCCGAACTGCTGGGCTGGCTGAGGGAGGCTTATGTATTTGCAGAACAAAAAGGAAGGCACCCCTCATAAGGCCTGCGTTCCGCCGCCCCTACTGCCGTGGTGCAGAGAATGCAGGCAGCGGCAGACCTGCTGGAGGCCCACAAGATGGGTCCCTGTGTGGGGATTTTGATCGGACAGAGTCGGCTGCCAGCACAGAGGTCCTCAATCAATGGACGGATAAGGACACGGTCGCCGGGGCAGCACGTGCCCACTGCTCCTGAGGGGACATCGCCGCAGCGGGGCAGTCGGCAGGGATTGACAGATCTGTCTCCGGAGCTCGGGGATCCATTGCCTCTTTCCACCGACCGGGCTTTGTTTTATAATGGAGGGCCGGGAGACCGCCCAAAGCGGTCTTCCGGCCAATCCATTCCAGCCGGACGGCACTCCGTCCGAGAAGAAAGAGGCAGCTATGAACGAGAAAGAAATCGCAGAAATCCGCCGGCGTTTCCGGCCGGATAAGAACAACATCACCCATGTACGGGGCTGCTACGTCAACGAAAAGCGGGAGATCGTCTCTGAGTTTGATCCGTCCCTGGCCCTCATGTCCCAGGAGGAGTCGGAAAAATTCCTGGCCATTCTCAAGCGCACCCTGTCCGGCACCCCCGGCAAACACCTCATCGACCTCTCCTTCACCACTCAGCAGGTGGTGGACAGCGACGAGCACCGGCTCCTCATGGCCCTGCGGGGCTCCGCACTGAAGGACGAGGCCGCTGTGGGAGAGTTCTTCCGGCGCGTCATTCAGGGCCTGGCCCTAGAGGGCAACTACCTCATCCTGCTGGCTCACGACGCCTATGACGTGCCCTACCGCTCCAGAGACGGCGAGACCCAGGCCGACGCCTCATCGGAGGTCTACTCCTACATCCTGTGCAGCATCTGTCCGGTGAAGCTGACCAAACCCGCCCTGAGCTACCACGTCCATGAAAATCAGTTCCATGCCCTGGGAACCGACTGGGTCGTGTCCGCGCCGGAACTGGGCTTTCTCTTCCCCGCCTTTGACGACCGCAGCACCAACCTCTACAACTCCCTCTACTACACCCGGGACATCGCGGAGAACCATGCGGAATTCGTGGACGCCGTGTTCCGCAGCCCGGTCCCCATGCCCGCCGCCGCCCAGAAGGAGACTTTTCAGTCCATCCTGGGGGACACCCTGGCCGAGGACAGCCGGTATGAGGTGGTCCAGGCCGTCCACGAGCAGCTCTGCGGTATGATCGAGGAGCACAAGGCGGGCAGGGAGACCGAACCGCTGGTCATCTCCAAGGGGACGGTGAAGTGTATGCTCAAATCCTGCGGCGTGGCCGATTCCCATGTGGCTACCTTTGACCAGCAGTACGACGCCGCCTTCGGCGCCGACACCGACCTGAGCCCCCGGAACCTGGTGGACGCCAAGCAGCTTGAGCTCCGCACCCCGGATGTGACCATCCACGTGAATCCGGAGCACAGCGACCTGGTGGAAACCCGTGTCATCGACGGGAAGCGGTACATCCTGATCCGGGCCGACGACGGCGTGGAGGTCAACGGCGTCAACGTACACATCTCCTGACTGCTCTTTGAAAGGGGACATTTTGATGATTCAGAACCGAAAAGCCCTGCTTGGGCCGCTGTCCGAGGCCGTGCGGCAGGCCGGACGCCTGTTTGACGACCGGGCCATGGCCGGACAAATCCGCCAAAAGGGCCCGACGGATTTCGTCACCAGCGTAGACATATCCGTCCAGGCCCTTCTGAAGGCCCGCCTGGCTGAGCTGGCCCCGGAGGTGCAATTCATGGGAGAGGAACAGGACAACGCCGGGGTGGATTTCCGCCGCCCGGTCTGGATTCTGGACCCGGTGGACGGTACCACCAACCTGATTCACGGCTATCGGCACAGCGCGGTCTCGCTGGCCCTGTCCGACAGGGGTCGGGTGGTCCTGGGTCTGGTCTACGACCCCTATGCCGACGAGCTGTTCACCGCCGTACAAGGCAAAGGCGCCCGCTGCAACGGCGCGCCCATCCGCACCAGCGGCGCCCAAACCCTGGCCGAGAGCCTGGTGGACGTGGGGACCAATCCCAGCGACCGCCCCGGCGCCGACCGCACCTTCCGCTGGATGCGGGCCGTCTATGACCGCAGTCACGACATCCGGCGCATCGGCGCAGCCTCCATCGCCCTGTGCTATGTGGCCGCCGGGCGGGTGGACGGCTTCGTGGAGGGCGGCCTGAAGCCCTGGGACTACGCTGCCGGCATGTTGCTGGTACAGGAGGCCGGTGGGACGGTCTCCACCCCGGAGGGAACGCCCCTCTCTCTGTCCCGCGGCGGAGCTGTGGTGGCCTCCAACGGCCCCATCGGCCCGGAGCTTCTGGCCGTCATTCAGGGACTCTGAACCTGTTTTTACCAAAATGGACCGAACGCGCGCTTGAACCATAGTTTTTCCCATACAAAATAGCCTTTGCATTTTGGCCCCCGGTCCGATCAAGTAAAAGCCGTTCATATGGGCGCGTAGAATGGTTCAGCGCGAGATCAATGCACGGATCTCGCGCTGATTTTTTGTCTTGCGCCCCCACGCATGACGGAACGCTTCCGCGCCCACATCGTGGTCAACGTCCTGTGCACCGTCTCTCTCATGTCCACCTTCCTGACCGTCATCGGCACCTGATCGGCACCTGGATCGGCAGCCGGGGCCGCCGGAGAGGTCTGATCGCTCAGCAGGTTGCACCCCCGGCCCCGGAGTGTTATACTGTCCTTACACTTCCCATCACGAAAGGGGTCGTTTTTGTGCAAAAGCATCTCACTGTTGTCCACTTCAGCCCCACCGGCGGCACCCGCAGGGCAGCTCTGCTGCTGGCGGAGGGGCTGGCCGAGCGCATCGAAGAGCTGGACCTCACTCTCCCCACATCGACGGGCCGGGCCTTCGGCCCGCAGGACGCGGTCCTCTTTGCCGGGCCGGTCTTCGGCGGCCGGCTGCCCCCCCTCATGACGCAGCGGCTCAAAAACTGTACCGGCGAAGGTACGCCGGCCGTCACCGCCGCCGTCTATGGCAACCGTGCCTTTGATGACGCCCTGCTGGAGCTGAACGACTGCGTAACGGCCCAGGGCTTCCGGGTGGTGGCCTCCGCCGCGCTGGTAGCGGAGCACTCCATCTCTCGGGCCGTGGCCGCCGGGCGGCCCGACGGGGCGGACCGGGAGCAGCTTCTGGGCTTTGCCCCCGCCATCCTCCGCAAACTGGCCTCCGGCGGCGATATTTCGGTTCCCGGGAACCGTCCCTACCGGGCGTGGACCCCCTCCCGGGCCGTCCCCGCCGTGTCGGAGACCTGCACCGCCTGTGGCCAGTGCGCCGCCCAGTGCCCCGCCCGGGCCATCTCCCCGGACGACCCGAAGCACACCGATCCGGAGCGCTGCTTTTTGTGCATGCGCTGCATCGCCCGATGCCCTCAGCACGCCCGGACCTATCCGGCCAAGGCCCAGGCCATGGTGGACCAGCGCCTCGCCCCTCTCCGGACCGTCCGGCGGGAAAACGAGCTGTTCGTGTGACCGGCACGCCCAAAAGACGCCTCTTGCCCCGCGGGGCAAGAGGCGTCTTTTGGGCTTCAAAACTTCACGCACGGCAGGCTAGCTCGGATGAGCAGCCCGCCGGTGGGGACATTTTCGGCGCTGATGCTGCCGCCGTGGGCCCGGATGATGCTCTTGCAAATGGACAGTCCCAGGCCGGAGACCTTCCGCCCCGGGTCGGAGGTATACAGCGGCTCGAAAATCTGCTGGAGCAGCGCAGGCGCCACACCCCTGCCGTTGTCCTGAAACAGCAGCACCAGCTCCTCTTCCTCCTTTTGGCACTGGAGCCGCAGCTCCAGATGGTCGCTTTCCGCGTGCTGAAAGCTGTTCCCAATTAAATTTCCAAGAAACCGGCGCATGTGCTCCCAGTTGCAGATGATCTGCTCCTGGGGACACCGGCAGTCCACCTGAAACGTCACCCCGGCGTCGGAGAGCTCGGCCTCGTACTCCTCCCGCAGCCGCCGGCACAGCTCCTCCGCCGTCATCAGCCGCATAGGGGCCGTGTCCCGCAAACCCACGTCCAGGTAATCGTCGAACTCATCCACCACGGACTTGATGCGCAGGGCCTTCTCATAAACCCGGTCCAGGTACTGCCGCTGCTTTTCCGGGGGCAGGTCCGCTGAGTGCAGGCGCTCGGAATAGCCCAGCACCGAGGTCAGCGGGGTCTTGATGTCATGGGAGATGGAGGCAATGAGCTGGTGCTCGGCCTTTTCCTTGCACTCCAGCACCCCCGCCAGATCGGCAAAGGCGTTTTGCAGCTTGCCCACCTCGTCCTGCCGCTCGCTGCGCTCGGGCCGCTCTCCCCTTTCCGAGTAGCAGCGCATGGTCTTGCGCAGCCGGACGATGGGGTCCACCAGCACCAGGTACATGATGACCGCCACCACCAGAAACACGCAGACGTTGAAGGCGGCCAGACCAATCAGGGCCTCCCGCTGTAGGGAGCGGCTCAGCTCGTTGCGCTGCATGGCCCGCACCCACAGCAGCAGCTCCACCCGCCGCCCGCCGGTCAGCTCCACCTCTACGGCGGAGGCGGCCACCAGGCCCGCCTGGCTCTCCTCCGGCAGTCGGGCGTAAAGAAGCTCCTCCCCACCGCCCCGGACCGTACCGTAGAGGTCCCGCTCGGACAAATAGCGCTCCAGCGCCTGGAAATCTCCGTCGCAGCCCTCCAAAAAGGCGGCGGCCTGCCGGGCGTCCTCCTGCGCGTCAGAGAGCACCTGGTCGTAGGTATTCCCGGCGTACCGTCCCAGGTAGGCCAGAAAGCACCCGCACATCACGGCCCAGCTCAGCACCGCCAACGCTATCAGGGCCAGGAGCATCTTCCGGGACAGATGGGCGCTCAGCCAGCCTGCGCCGGGAAAACGCCCGCGTTTCGTTTTCTGTTCCATGTTACCCCTTCTCCGCCTCTTCCTCCGCGAACCCGCTCTGGGTCACGAAGCGGTAGCCGGAGCCCCACACCGTCTTGATGTAGCGCCACTCCGGGTCCAGCTTGCTGCGCAGGTTCTTGATGTTGATGGCCACGGTGCCTACGTCGCCGTAGTCGGTCCGCCACACGTCGTGGAAGATGCGGTCCCGGGACAGGGTCTCCCCGGCGTGGCGCATCAGATAGGTCAAAAGCTCCAGCTCCCGGGTGGACAGGGCCACCGGAGCCCCCGCCTTGGTCACCGTCAGCTTTTCCGGGTCCAGGCGAATGGCGCCGATCTGGATGGGGCCACCGGCGGGCCGGCCCGGGGCGGAGCGCTCCTGTCGCCGCAGATGGGCCTGCACCCGGGCGGCCAGCTCCTCCAGGGCAAAGGGCTTGGTCAGATAGTCGTCCGCCCCCAGGTCCAGCCCCTTCACGATATCCTTTACCGAATCCTTGGCGCTGAGGAACAGAATGGGGCAGTCCACCCGTCCCCGGATCTGCCGGCACACCTCCAGCCCGCTGAGGCCCTTCATCATAATGTCCAGCAAGATCAGGTCGAAGCGCCCCTCCTCCACACGCCGGAGCGCTTCCTCCCCGGAGCGGACGGCCGTCACCTCCAGGCCCTTCTCCTCCAGCACGTCGGAGACCAGCAAAAGAATGGATACGTCGTCGTCTACCAAAAGAATCTTCTCATGCATCCCGCCGCGCCTCCTTTCCCTCTGATGATACCACAGCCGGGCCAGGCCAAACCATGAAGAATCATTAAGATTAGAGTAGCTGCTTGCCCCCGGGCTGTCAAGCCTGTCCGTTTATTAAGAATTATAAGGATCGGCCCGGTTTTGTTGACTCTTGGACGGCGCGACACTAAGATGGAGGGGTCCTTAAGGCGGCCGGGCCCGGCCGCCGGTATCCGATTTGGGAAGGTGACTGCTTTGCTTGAGAAAATTGCCCACGCGCTGACACGGAAGCCAAAACTAGTGGTTTCGATTGCGGTCCTGCTTCTGATCCCCAGCATCCTGGGGGCCGTTGCCACCCGCATCAACTACGATATCCTGTCCTATCTGCCCGACGATCTGGATTCCGCCAAGGGGGAGGCTCTGCTGGAGGAGCCCTTCCACATGGCGGCCACCACCATGCTGATCGTGGAGGATATGCCCCCCGAGTACACCAACCAGCTCCAGAAAGAGGTGGAGCAGGTCCCCGGCGTCAGCAACGCCATCTGGCTGTCCAGCCTGGTGGGCATCCAGATCCCCCAGGAGATGATCCCCGCGGACATCCGAGACATCTTCTTCTCCGGCGACGCCACCATGATGATCGTCCAGTACGACCAGCCCGGCGCCTCGGAGGCCACGATGAAATCCATCGAACAGGTCCGCTCCCTGTGCAACAAAAACTGCTTTCTGGCCGGCTTCTCCGTCTTTATCAAAGACACCAAGGACCTGATTTCCCAGGAGATGCCGCTGTACGTACTGATGGCCGTGGCCCTGTCCATGATCGCCATGTGCGTGATGATGGAGTCTTGGGCGCTGCCGGTGGCCCTGATGTGCAGCATCGGCCTGGCCGTGATCTATAACTTCGGCACCAACTTCTTCAAGGGTGAGATCTCTTTCATCACCCAGGCCATCGCGGCGGTGCTGCAACTGGGCGTCACCATGGACTACTCCATCTTCCTCTACCACCGCTATGTGGAGGAGGTCCCCCGCCACGCGGACAAGCGGGACGCCATGGCCACCTCCATCGTGGCCGCCTTCAAGTCCCTGTCCGGCAGCTCCCTGACCACCATCGCGGGCTTTTTGGCCCTGTGCTTCATGCGGTTGACCCTGGGCATGGACCTGGGCATCGTCATGGCCAAGGGCGTGGTGCTGGGCGTGGCCACCGTGGTACTGGTGCTGCCCTCCATCCTGCTGCAGATGGACGGCGCCATCCGGAAATACCGCCATCCGGCTCTCAAGCCCAACTTCGAAAAGCTAAACGCCTTCGTGGTCCGGCACCGGCATTTCTTCGTGGGGCTCTTCCTGGTTCTGTTCCTCCCCGCCGTCTATTCCAACAACCACACGCAGGTCTACTACAAGCTGGACCAGTCCCTGCCCCAGGATATGCCCTCCATCGTGGCCACCGACAAGCTCAAGGATGAGTTCAACATGGCCTCGTCCCACTTCATCGTGATGCGGGACGACCTGAGCCGGGCCAAAATGAAGGAGCTGGAGGAGGCCATCGACGACATCCCCGGCATCACCAGCGTGGTGGCCTACGACAAGCTCATCAGCGGGACCATCCCGGACTTCTTCATCCCCGACGACGTGAAGGAGCTGTGCAAGGCGGAGGGCTATCAGATGCTGATGGTCAACTCCGAATACGTCACCGCCTCGAACGAGGTCTCCCAGCAGCTCGCCGAGCTGACCGAGCTGCTCCACACCTACGACCCCGGCGCCTATATCACCGGCGAGGCCGCCATGACCGACGACCTCATCACCGTGTCCGACTCCGACTTCCGGATCACAAGCTATCTGTCCATCCTCGCCATTCTCATCATCGTGGCCTTTACCTTCCGCTCCCTCACCGTTCCCATCCTGCTGGTGGCCACCATCGAGCTGGCCATCTTCATCAATCAGGGCATCCCCTACTTCACCGGAACGGTGATCGCCTTCGTGGCCCCCACGGTCATCGGCTGCGTCCAGCTCGGCGCCACGGTGGACTACGCCATCCTGATGACCACACGGTTCCAGGAGGAGCTGCAAAAGGGGAGGGACCGCAAGGAGGCCATCCAGATCGCCGCCGCTTCGTCCGACGTCTCCATCCTCACCAGCGCTCTGGTCTTTTTCTGCTCCACCCTGGGCGTTGCGCTGATCTCTACCATGGACATCGTCAGCAGCATCTGCCTGATGCTGTCCCGGGGCGCCATCATCTCCGCCCTGATCAGCATGTTCATCCTGCCCTCCGTGTTGGTGGTCTTTGAGCCCATCATCTCCAAAACCACCCTGTGGTGGCGGAAGGCCAAGCCGTCCAAGGCCTCCAAAGCATCCAAAACCGGCGAGGCCGCCCTCACCGCCGCCGAAAAACACTGAAAGGAGATCGTTCCCTATGAAAACCCCTTATCGGCGCCCCTTGGCGCTGCTCCTCGCCGCCGTTCTGGCCGCCGCCCCGCTGTGCACCTCCGCCCTGGCCGCGGGAGAGCTGGAGCCCGTCTGCGACGAGTCCTATTACGCCACCCTGGACTACTACGGCGGCCTGATGGACGCCAGCGTGGTCAAGAGCTACCAGACCAACGGCCACACCAGCCTTACTGATTACGGCACCTACGACGACATCATCAACCTCACCGACGACCGCACCCCCACCGTGTCTGACGGCACGGTCACCTTCGATCTGGGGGAGGACGCCCCGTCCCGGTTCTACTTCGAGGGCAAGACCCAGCAGCCCTTCCATGACCTGCCCTGGACCTTCTCGGTATCCTATAAGCTCAACGGCGCCCCGGCCCTGGCCGAGGACCTGGCGGGCAAGACCGGCCTGGTGGAGATCGACCTGGACGTGCTGCCCAACCCCAACGCCTCGGAGTACAGCCGCAACAACCTGGTCCTCACCGCCGCCACCGCCTTCAACGCCGACGACATCCTCTCCCTGGAGGCTCCGGGGGCCGAGGTCCAGCTCGTGGGCAACCTGCGCACCGTCCTGTTCATGGTCATGCCCGGCGAGGAGCAGCACTTTGCCATCCGGGTGGGCAGCGACGACTTCTCCTTCTCCGGCCTGGTGCTGCTGGCCGTCCCCGCCACCCTCCAGCAGCTCGACCAGATCGCGGATCTGCGGGAAGCCAAGGAAAAGGTGGAGGACTCCTACGACGCCATCAACGACAGTATGGACGTGATCCTCAACACCTTGGACGGCATGAGCGGCAGCCTCAACGCCACCGCCAGCGGCCTGGATCGGCTCAACGCCGCCCGGGGCACCATCTCCAGCGGCAAGGGGCAGGTCTACGACAGCGCCGACGCCGCTCTGGCCGACCTGGACGCCCTGAACGGGGCCCTGGCCCCCCTGAACGGCCACCTGGACACCGCCTCTCAGGCCCTGACCGACACCACCGGCACCCTCACCGCCCTGACGGAGAACGCCGTGGCCCTCAAGCCTGAGCTCTCCGCCGCCCGGAAATCCATCCAAAACCTCCAGTCCGACACCAAAAAGCTCAAGGAGCTGGCGGGCAGCATCGAGTCCTACAACAAGGAGGCCGCCCAGATCGCCGGGAACCTGGAGAACGACTTCAGCGATATGAGCGACGCCCTGGAGGACCTGGAGCGCAGCCTGGCCAAGCTGGAGAGCGCTCTGAAGGGCGCCAAGGGGGTCTCTGAGGTGGATACCATCCACATCGGCGGCTTTACCTCTTCGGAGCAGATCCTGGAAAAGCTGGAGGAGGTCCAGGCCGGAAAGGCCACCTACGACCAGATGCTGGCCGCCGGTCTGCTGCCGGAGGGCACCACCTTTGAGCAGTTTTTGATGATCCCCACGGAGATGGGCGGCCCCGGCAAGACCGCCGAGGAGGCCCAACTGGCCGTAAAGCTGCTGGAGATGTCCCAGGAAGCCGACTTTGAAGAGCAGCTCAAGCTGCTGGACACCGCCAACAGCGCCATCCCCGGGGTCAACGACAAGATCGACGAGGTTAACTCCCTGGTCTCCGGCCTGGCCAAGCCCACCGCCAACGTGGTGGACGACCTCCAGAGCCTCACCATCGCTCTGGGCGAGGATGGACTCAGCGACGACCTGACCCGCCTGTCCAAGCTGGCTTCCGACCTCTTAAAGGATTTGAAGGCCCATGAAGGGGATGCCGCCGGACTGCTGGACCACCTGGACGAGCTGGGCGACCTGGCCGGCCGGGTGACCCAAAACGCCGATACCGCCCTGGATCTGGTCCAGAAGCTGGACGACACCCTGAACACCTACGAGCCCCAGGCCCAGCAGGCCCTGACCGACGCCAAGGCCCTCTCCGACACCACCCAGGCGGCCCTGAAGGACACCCATGCCTTTCTCTCCTCGGCAGAAGCCCTGCTGAAGCAGAGCGGCCCCAGCCTGGATGACGGTCCCCGCCAGACCCTCAGCGGGCTCAGCGACGCCCTGCGGCGCTCCACCGCCGGACTGGAGCAGACCGGCACCATCCGCAACGCTAAGGACACCATTACCAGCCTCATCGACGACGAGTGGGACAGCCACACCGGCGGGGACAACAACCTGCTGCTGATGGACGCCGGGGCGGGCCCGGGCTCCCTCACCTCGGCGCAGAACGGCAATCCCCAGAGCGTCCAGTACATCATGCGTACCCAGGAGATCAAGGCGGACGAGGAGGAATCCCAGCAGACCCTCTCCCAGCAGAGCGCCGATCAGGGCACCTTCTGGAGCCGCGTCGCCGCCATGTTCCGGGACTTCTGGAATGCCATCACCGGCCTGTTCCGCAAATAAAGGTCTTTCATCCCCTCCCGCCCTGCCGGCGGGAGGGGATGCCTCTACCGCGATGAACTGGACCGGGCCGGGTTTGCTGTTCCGGCCGTCAAAACAGGCGCTCCACTGCGAGCCAAATGGATTCCGCGTTGGTATCAGCGTTGCCCGGACAGCCCACGCTCTGCCCGATAAAGATTTGATCCACGATGTGGTAGAGATCGCTCCCTCGCATGGACAGCACACAGGGCGCTGAGAACTTGAGCGGCAGCTTTCCGAGGGGCTCCGTGGCCAGATAAGGACCTCCCGAGACATAAGAATAAAGGCAGAAGTGCGTAAATCCAAATTTGGATTTACGCACTTCTGCCACACAACAGTCTTTCTTTTAATGCGCACCGAACAAAGCGAAAAGGCTTGAATCCCAAGGCCTTCAACGCCAATTGGCTTTGTTCCGGTGCCAGGTTTTGGGGCAAACGAGCCAGAAAGCCCTGCGCCAAAGCGGCCCGCTCATAATGCTCCGGTCTCATCTCCCCGTCCCCTCAGCCAAGTACATACCGGCCGTCGGCGCACTGGGTGAAGTTCGCTTCAAAAAAGGCCGTACAGGCCCGGGAGAGGTGCTCCGGGTCCTGGCTCCCCGCCGTCTCCACGGCGGCGTGCATGGCGAGCTGTGCCATGCCGATGTCTACCATGGGGATGCTGACGGCGTGACTGAGCAGGTTGCCCAGGGTGGAGCCGCCGGGCTCGTCGGCCCGGTTGGCAAAGACCTGCACCGGTACCCCGGCCCGCTGGCAGACGGCCCGGAACAGCCCGGCGGTGAGGCCGGTTGTGGTGTACTTCTGGCTGGCGTTGAGCTTGACCACCACGCCGCCATTGGGGTAGACCCGGTTCTCCGGGTCGGCCTTCTCCGGAAAATTGGGGTGGACGGCATGGCCGTTGTCGGCGCTGAGGAGCAGGCTGTTGGCCAGGGCCCGCCTCCGCTCCTCCTCCCCCAGGCCCAGAGCCAGAGCCGCCCGGGCGAGCACGTCGGGCAGGAAGCTGCTCATGGCCCCCTGGCGGGTGCCGCTGCCCACCTCCTCGTTGTCGAAGAGGCAGTAGACCTGCCCCGCCGCCGGGTTGGGCCCGGCCCGGAGCAGGCCCTCCAAGGTGGCGTAAGCGCAGGCCAGGTCGTCGATGCGGGGGGCCTGGAAAAGCTCCCCCGCCGCCCCCAGCCGCACCGGCTTCTGCCGGGGACACAGCACAATGTCGGTGGAGAGCAGGTCCCCATACTCCACCCCCGCCGCCCGGGCAAGCTGTTCCCCCAGGTCCTCCCCCGCGCCGTTCAGACCGAAGAGCGGCTGCATGTCCCGCTGGAGGTTGTACTCATGGCCCTTGTTCACGTCCCGCTGCTGATGGATGGCCAGGCTGGGGATGGTGAGCAGGTCCCGGTCCAGATACACCAGGCGGCTCTCCACCCCCTCCGGGGTGCGCACCACCACCCGGCCCGCTACCGTCAGAGGCCGGTCCAGCCAGGAAGCGCAGTTCATGCCGCCGTAACCCTCCACCTCCAGCCTGGCATAGCGCTTGTCCCCGCCCATGCCGTCGTTCTTTACCCGGAAGGTGGGTGAGTCGCTGTGGGCGGCGGTCATGCGCCAGCCGGTCAGAGGGCCGCCGGGCAGCCGGAAGGCGATGAGGCTGAACTGGTTGCGGGTAACATAATACTGTCCCCCGGGCTTCAGGGCCCAGGCATCCCCCTCCTCCAGCCGGACAAATCCGCCCTCCTCCAGCAGCGCGGCGGCGCTGGCCGCCGCGTGGAAGGGACTGGGGCTGTGTTCCAGATAGGTCATCAGTCGGTCCAACGTCTGCATTCTTACATTCCTCCCATATCGCTCCGGCTGACCCGCGCCCACCCGGGATACAGGTCCAGCCGGCTGTAATAGTCCTCGTCCAAAACGGCCACCGAGTAGGCAAACAGGTCCCTTACCTGCTGATAGACCTCCACGGCGTATCCATCCGGCACCGCCGCCCCCTCGCTGGGCGCAAAGGTATCAGTGCGGGCGTTGTACCGCCCCAGGTCGGTGAGAAAGCTCCTGTTGGAGAAGATCACCAGGCCCGGCTCGTCGGCCAGGATGTCCCGCCCCGCCAGCAGCCGGGAGTCGTACTCCAGCCCGAACAGGTTGAGCAGGGTGGGCAGAATGTCCAGGCTCTCGCAGGGCTTTTCGATCACCACGGGCTCGGTCATATCGCCCGACCAGAGGATCAGCGTACTGTGATAGACCTCAAAATCGGTGTCCATATGCCCGCCATAGAACTCGTCCCAGGTGGCCGGGTCCATGCCGTAGGGGTAATGGTCGCCGGACAGGCAGATCACTGTGTTCTCCAGCTCCCCCGCCTTTTTCAGCTCCTCCAGCGTATAGGCCAGGGCCTGGTCCAGTTCCATGTTGCAGGCGAGGTAGGCGGCGGCCTCCTCACTCATGTCCAGTTCCGCCACCTCGGCCTGATGCTTGATGGACATGGCGTTGCCGGTGAAGTTGTAGTTCATGTGGCCGCTGACCGTCATGTAGTAGTTATGGAACGGCTTCTCCCCCGCCAGGGCCTTGGGGATGGTACGCTGCATCATCTCCAGGTCGGACTCCGGCCAGCTCTCCGTCACCTCCAGCCCGTGGCCCAGGGCGTAAAAATCGTAGCCCATGTTGGGGTGGGAGAGATTCCGATCGTAATAGGTCCAGGTATGGTCGTGGTAGGCGGCGGTAGGATAGCCCTGGTCCCGCAGCATCCAGCCCATGCAGAAGGGCATGTCGTTCCCGGCCGAGGCCTTGAAGGACCGCCGGGCGCTGGTGGGGATCAGCGAGGTGCACACCGTATACTCTCCGTCGGTGGTGGACTTCCACCACAGGGGAGTGTAGAAATTTTCAAAGACAAAGCCCTCGTGGGCCAGCTTCCAAAGCGTGGGGGTATAGGTCTCGTTCACCGCATATTTCCAAAAGCCCTCGGCGGTGATGAACAGCAGGTTTTTCCCCGCAAACCGGCCGGTATACTCATTTTTCAAAGTGGGGGGCCGCTGGCTGAAATACTGGTGCAGCTCCGCCACCGCGGGGTCGGTCTCCTCCGCCAGCAGCCCGGCAAAGTCGATGTCCAGCACATTGGGCGCATAGGCGGACTTCCGGGACTCCGACGGGGGCTCCGGCCAGGCCAGCAGCTCCGGGCGGACGGGCATCGGCGCGGCGGGCCGCCCCACCGGAGGTTCAAGCTCCAGCTCCGGCAGCTCCCCCGCCAGGAGCTGCTGGGCGTCCAGGCGCAGGGTGGTCAGCACGCCGAAGTGCGACACCGAGAGCTCGGGCTCCACCGGCCCCCGGTAGAGCTCGCTGGGGGACTGGATACCCCGGTCGTCAGCCGCCACGGCCAGTACGGCGGTGAGTTGGACTACCGCTGCCCCCACCAGCAGGCAGGCCGCCAGGGCCCGGGGGGTATGAGCAAAACAGGACGGGCGGGTGGACCGCTCCCTGCGCCCCTTCCGGCGGCCCCGCCGCTCCCATAGGCACAGCAGCAGCAGCGGCACGGCCAGCAGGGCCAGGATGGGCAGCGCCCCCAGAATGCCCGAGAGGGCCACCGGCCAGTAGTCGGTCATGGCGCTTCGCGCCAGGGTGACGGTATCCAGCGTCAAAAAGGTCTTGAACACCCGGAAGTAGGCAGCCTGGGCCATATACCACACCGTCAGCAGCCCGGTGAGGAAAAAGGCAGCCCGCCGGTTGCCCCTGGGACCCCACAGGCAGGCCAAAACCCCGCAGGCCAGCCCGCCGGACAGGCCGAACAGGAGGGTGTAGGCCAACCCGCGCCCGGCCAGAGCGCCCACACAAGTCAGCCGGATCACGCCTTCCAGCCACAGGATGGTCAGCGGGAACTGGAGCGCCCGTGCCGCGATCTGCCGTCTGTCCATGCTCGTCCTCCCTTCTCCGGTCAAATCGTTGCTATGTATTGTAACACGAAGCCACCTGAAAGGAAACCTTTCCCTCCACTTTCTCTCCTTAGCCCTATAAACTCTATACATATCTGCAAAAATATATACAAATTGGCGCCGCCTGTGTTGACAAATTCCGTGGAAGCCATATAATATTTGTGAGAGAATGGTCCTACCATTTTTGCCTCCACATCGGAGACAGAACCCAAAGGGAGATCATTGGTATGCACAGCCAGGAGAACGCCACCCCCGGTTATATGAAAATCCAGCATTATGTCTCGGAAAAGATCCGCAGCGGAGAATACCCGGTGGGCGGCAAGATTCCCTCGGAGACGGAGCTGGCCGAGCAATTCTCCGTCTCCCGCATCACCGCCAACAAGGCCATCAAGGAGATGGCCCTCATGGGCCTGCTGGAGCGGGTCCGGGGCCGGGGCACCTTCGTGTGCGCCCACCCCCATCTATCCACCAGCGCCAAGGCCTTCGCCTCCGCGGTCAAGCTGGATGTCACCGGCAGCCGTCACCATCAGCTCCTCCAGTTTCGGGTGATGGGGGCCTATCCCGAGCTGGCCGAGCGGGCCAAGGTGGAGGAGGGCACCCCCTTTTACGAGATCATCCTGGCCAACAAGGACGGCGAGCGCAACGAGTCGCTGGATTACACCTACATCCCCTGCTCCCTCATTGACGACATCACCCCCACCCTGGACTACCTGCGTTCCCACTTTGTCTTTGACTATCTGCGCATTCAGCCCGGCCTGGAGCCCAGGTTCCTGAAGGTCTTTATCAACCTGCCCCAATACGACTTCCTCCAGTCGGCTTCCCGCTTTCTGGACGGCGCCGACAGCATGTCGGTATGGTGTACCGACGTATACGACGCCACCATGGACCTGATGGCCGCCACCTACACCGCCTATCCCGGCGACGCCAGGGATATCCCCCTGTTCACCTTCGCGCTGTAAGAGGCAAAAAGCCCGCCCGGAACGGCAAGCCGTTCCGGGCGGTTTTTCATTTTCCGCGTCAGCTCTTGTGGTCCTCGGTGACCGCGCCCATCCTGTAGGCCCGCAGCAGGGCCTTCAGGTCGTCCACCTGCTTCTGGAGCTGGGCGCCCACGTCGGTCTCGGCGATCTTGATGCGCTTCTCCATCCGCTCAAAAACCTCGGAGGAGGAGGCGATATCCACATTCTCCCGGATGGCGTTCCGCCGGCCGGCGAAGGGCTGGTGCGAGACGATGCGGATGCAGTTGGAGTTATAGATCAGCGTGTACCCGGCGATGCCGGTGGTGGGCTGGTAGGCCCGGCAGAAGCCGCCGTCAATGACGATGAGCTTGCCGCCCCCCTTGATGGGGCTCTCCCCCTTTTTGGACTTTACTGGGATGTGGCCGTTGATGATGTGGCAGTGGGGCCCTTGCAGGCCGAACTCCCGCAGCAGCCGGTCGCAGACCTCCGGGTCGTTGTAGTAGGTATAGTAGGCGTTTTTGGGCTCGGTCCAGGCCGACTCGTCCTTGATGAGCCGCCGTTCAAAGGTGGTCATCCGGTCCCGCCCGAAGGTGGGCGCGTTGCGCCCGGCCCAAAGGAACCACAGGAAATCCTGGCCCAGAATGCGCTCGGGCGAGCCCGGTTTGGCATAGTAGCCCTGACGGGCCACCCGCTCGGCGTGGTCCAGAAAGGCCCTGCCCCCCAAGTCCCTGCAGCCGATGGAGAAGGTCTGGAGCTTGCCGTCGGCGGTGAGGGGGACGCAGCCGTGGAGCAGCAGGTTGCCGTTGCACACCTTATACAGCCCGCCCTTGGAGTACAGGAACCGGACATGGCGCTGGAGCTTCTCGCTGCGCTGGAAGGAGGCGGTGAGCTGAGCGATGAGCTCTGACTCCTCCCCGGACAGCTCATAGGGGTGCTCCCGGTCCACCGTGGGGAAATCGGTATCCGCCAGCGCGTAGGTGTGGCCGCCGATGGCGATGGTCTGGCTGTCGTAGTCGATCTTGTCCAGCAGCAGCCGGTCCTCCATGCCGAAGCCGGGGTTGCGCAGGATCTTCTGCCCCTCCAGCTTGAAGAGGATGACGGTGACGGCCTTGTGCATCCGGGCGGCCAGGGCCTTGTCCTTCTCGGTGTAGTGCTCGGCGTCGTCCCCGGCAAACTTGGCCTGGAAGCAGGAGCAGTCGCAGTCCTTATACACCTCGTTGGCGAAGAGGGCCAGGGGCCGCAGGGAGATGCCGTAGCCCGTCTCGATGACCTCCAGGTTGTTGTAATGGATGGAGTTGGCCAGCACGGTGGCCACCGCCGTGCGGCTGCCGGTGGCGGCCCCCATCCACAGCACATCGTGGTTGCCCCACTGGATGTCCACATTGGGGTGCTCCATCAGGGCGTCCAGAATGATGTCCGCCCGGGGCCCCCGGTCGAACAGGTCCCCCACCACGTGGAGCTGGTCCACCACCATGCGCTTGATGACCCCGCACACCGCCTCGATGAAGTCCTCGGCCCGGTCGATGTCGATGATGGTGTTGATGATGTTCTCGTAGTAGTCCTTTTTATCGTGAACCTCGTAGTTGGTGTTGAGCAGCTCGTCAATGATGTAGGCGTATTCCGGCGGCAGGGCCTTGCGGACCTTGGAACGGGTGTACTTGGAGGTGGCCAGGCGGCACACCTCGATGAGCCGGTGGAGGGTGATGCGGTACCATTCGCTCATGTCGTCGATCTCGTCCCGCAGCTCTTCCAGCTTCTCCGCCGGATAGTAGATGAGGGTGGCAAGCTGGTCCCGGTCCGCCCGGGAAACGGTGGACTCAAACAGTTCGTCGATCTTCTCCCGCACCACGCCGGAGGCGGAGTTTAGGATGTGGAGGAAGGCTTCGTACTCCCCGTGGATGTCGGAGATGAAGTGCTCGGTCCCCTTGGGCAGATTCATAATGGCCTGCAAATTGATGATCTCGGTGCTGGCCGCCTGCACGGTGGGATATTGGCGGGCCAGGAGCTGGAGATAGCGCAAGTCGGACGGGCTGTACGCCTCCGTTTTTTTCATACCGTGACCTCCCCTTTGAGTTCCAATTTATGGTTTGATTATAGCACGGGACGCCGCCGGATACAACGCGGCTTGTGTAAAAAATCCTACCGCAGGTCGAACAGGCTGAGCTGCCTGTTCTCCGGCCTGTGCCGGCCATTGGCGGCCAGCCTCCGGACCCGGCCCGCCGGGATGTCCGCCAGAAAGGGGGAGGGTTCCCGGCCGGTGAGCAGGATCAGCTCGTCCCTGGCCCGGGTCATGCCCACGTAAAACAGCCGCCGCTCCTCCTCCGGATCGCTTGGCCGCCCTTTGCTCTCCAGTGGGAGGACCCCCTCACGGATGCCGCAGAGAAAGACCACCGGGAACTCCAGCCCCTTGGCACCGTGGAGGGTCATCAGGGTAACCGCCCCGGTCTCGTAGCGGCGCCGGCCGCTGCGGCGCACGTCTCCCTCCTCGCCCAATGTCAGGGTATTGAGTAGCTCGGCCATGGTGGCGTGGAATACCGCGGTGTGGAGCAGCTTCTCCACCGCGCCTTCCTCCCGGCAGCCCGACCGCTCCGCCCAGTCCTCCAGCAGCCGTCGGGGCTTCTCGGTCCCCAGTCCGGGCAAAAAGTGGGCTGCCCAGGCCTCCTCCCCCTCCCGGACCCCGCCGTCCATCAGCCGCCGGAAGAAGTCCAGCGCCGCCCGCACCCGGGGATGGCTCAAAAAATCCTCCCGGCCGGCGACCACGCAGGGGATGCCCTCCCGGGCCAGGCACTGTTCCACCAGCTCAGCCTGCCGGTGGGTTCGGTAGAGCACCGCCATATCGCCGAAGCTCCAGGGCTTGTCCCGGTCGCTCCGGGGCGCGCAGCGGTCGGACTCCACCATGTCCACGCCCCCCACCATACGCCCGATCTCCTTGGCGATGAATGCACCCTCGCTCCACTCGCTGTCGGCGGTGACCAGCAGAGGCCGGGCGCCCTGGGCCCGGTTGGGCTCCAGCCTACGGGTGGGCCCGGGATTTTTGCCGATGACCGGCAGGGCGCAGCCCAGGATCTCCGGGGTGGAGCGGTAATTCTGCACCAGCCGGACGGTACTCAGGCCGGGATACTCCGCCGCCAGGGCGGCAAAGCAGTTGGCGGCGGAGCCCCGAAAGCCGTAGATGGACTGATCCGGGTCCCCGATGACGAAGAGGCTCTCCCCCTCCCGGTTCCAGGCCCCCACCAGCCGGAGCTGCAGACCGTCGATGTCCTGGAACTCGTCCACCAGCAGGTGGCGGAAACGCCGGTCCGGCGCGCCCTCCTCCGCCGCCGCCAGGGCAGCCAGGAGCAGGTCGTCAAAATCCAACGCACCCAGCTCCTTCAGCCGGGCGGCATAGGCGGTGCAGGCCGCCTCGTCCCCGCCGCCTTCCAGCTTCAGGCCGGTTTTCCGACGGGAGACCTCCTGGAGCAGCTTCCGCGGCGAGCCCTTGTGCCCCAAGGCCTCCAGTACTCCCGCTGCCTCGGCCAGAGCGTCCTGCTCGGCCAGCAGTCGGACCGGCTCTCGCCTCTGCCTCAGCAGATCCAGCGCAATGGCGTGGAAGGTGCCCACGGTGAGGCCCCGGACGGCTCTCTTCCCCAGCTCCTGCTCCAGCCGGGCCCGCATCTCTCCCGCCGCCTGATTGGTAAAGGTGACGGCGGTGATCTCGGCAGGCCGGATGCCCCGCTGCCCGATCATCCAGGCGATGCGGGACACCAGCGTCTTGGTCTTTCCGGTGCCGGGCCCGGCCACCACCGCCACGGCCCGGCTCTCGTCCAGAACGGCGGCGCGCTGTTCGGCGTTGAGCCCCGCCAGGGGACCGGCCTCCCCTTCCGGTTCCTCGGCCGCCGGGCGTTTCTCCGCGGCGGCGGCGCTTGGGGCGGCCACCAGTCCCCGCCGTTTCGCCGCCGGGGACACCCCAAACAGGCTCACCTGTCCGTTCAGGGCCTCCCGCTCCGCCGGGTCCAGAAGCTGAATCTTGCCATAGGTCCCGTCGTAGCCAGGGGTCCGCTCCACCCGCCCTTGCCGCAGGCGGCGAATGCCCTCCATCACGCAGGGGCCCGCCGTCCGGCCGACGTCCTCCAGAGGGGCCTGGCGCAAAATGTAAAACTCCGGCCCCAGCGCATGGAGCAGGCGTTCATACTTGGCCTCCACCCTTTTGGAGGCGGCGGAGCACCCCTCCGAGGCGGCAATGACCTCGGGCAGGGGGACCAGGCTTTCAAAGTATGGTGCGTCCGGCCTCACAACGCCCTCCGGTCGGTCGGCCAGCTCTTCCACCCGGTGGAGCACCCCGATGGTCAGCTTTCTGCCGCAGACGGGGCACCGGCCCCCCGCCGCCGCCGTTTCCGCCGGGCTCAGGCACTGCTGGCAGTTCCGATGGCCGTCAAAGTGGTACTTTCCCTCCTCCGGAAAAAATTCCAGGGTCCCGACCAGCCCCTTCCCCTCCTGGATGGCCGCCGCCAGGGCGGAATAGGAGGGCTCGATGTCCAGCAGATTGGCCTCCCGGCCCAGCTTGGACGGGGAGTGGGCGTCGGAGTTGGAGATGAGCCGATAGCCGTCCAGAGCCGACAGCCGCCCGTTCATGGGCGGGTCAGAGGACAGGCCTGTCTCCAGCGCGCGGATGTGGCCCGTCAGGTCCCCGAAGCACTCCTCCAGCGTGCTGAATCCGGAAAAAGCTCCGAACACCGAAAAATGGGGCGTCCAGATGTGGGCGGGGACGAACACCGCCTGGGGGCAGGACTCCAGCGTGATCTCCAGCAGATCCCGGCAGTCCAGCCCCAGGATGGGCCGCCCGTCGGAGTGGAGATTGCCGATGGCCTCCAGCCGGTGGGACAGGTCCTCGGCGGCCTCCAGGGAGGGCAGCAGAATCAGGCTGTGGACCTTGCGGGTCCTGCCGTCTTTTTTGTAAATGGTGCTGATCTCTCCGGTGACCACGAACCGGGGCGGCTCCGCCCCCGGCGGACCGCCCGTCCCCCCGTCCTTCAGCGTATAGAGTCCCCCTCCGGCGGGGAGCAGCTTTTCCCGCAGCTCGGCCCGCCAGGCCGGGTGGGTAAAGTCCCCGGTACCCACCAGACCAATGCCCTTCTTCCGGGCCCACAGGTCCAGGGCCTCCGGCCCGCAGTCCTTGCTGGTGGCCCGGGAATACTTGGAGTGGATATGCAGATCCGCAATGAGCATGGCGCGTCCCTCCCGCCGTTTTCTTGTCCTTATCATACCGCCCAAGGCGTCAAGATGCAAGCGCGCCGCCCGGCTCAGACGGCGCACGCAGACATCTATCCCAGGGCCACGTCCAGAATCATCATCACCAAAAAGCCTCCCATGACCCCCAGGGTGCCCACGTTGGAGTGCTCCCCCAGGTGGGCCTCGGGAATCAGCTCCTCTACCACCACATAGAGCATGGCCCCCGCCGCAAAGGAGAGCAACCAGGGCATCAGGGGCTGGATGCTCCCGGCGAGGAGGACGGTGATGAGGCCGAACACCGGCTCTACCAGCCCGGACAGGCTGCCCCACAGGAAGGCTCTCGTCCGGCCCACGCCCTCCTGCCGCAGGGGTAGCGCGATGGCCGCCCCTTCGGGAAAGTTCTGGATGCCCATGCCCACTGCCAGCGCCATGGCTCCGGCGTAGAGGGCCGGGTCATTGTGCTGGGCCGCCAGGGCAAAGGACAGGCCCACCGCCATACCCTCCGGAATGTTGTGCAGAGTGACGGCGAAGATGAGCAGGGTGGTCCGGTGCAGCTTGCTCCTGGCTCCCTCCGGCTCCCGTGCGCCGGGGTGGAGGTGGGGCAGGATGCCGTCCAGCGCCATCAGGAAGGCCACGCCCAAAACAAACCCGCCCGCCGCCGGGACCCACCCCACCTGCCCGGCCCCCTCGGCCTCCTCAATGGCGGGGATAAGCAGAGACCAGACCGATGCGGCGATCATCACCCCGGCGGCGAATCCCAGAAAGATCCGTTGGGCCGAGGCCGTCACCTGCCTGCGAAAAAAGAACACCACTGCGGCACCCAGAGAGGTCATCAGGAAGGTAAACCCCGTGCCCCCGGCCGCCCAGAGCAGCGATTGCGTCATAAACTTCACTCCTTTCAAAAGTTAGATATAGCTAACCGCTTTTACCTTATCATATATGCCCTCCTCTGTCAACCATCCGCCGCTTCCAAACAATTTTCCAAAATAGGGATTGACATCTGTGGTTAGCGATGGTAAACTATCCACGTTCCCGGAGGTTAGCGTTTTCTAACCTCCACGCCTTTCCCCGAGAGTTAGGCTTGACTAAATTCAGGAGGTGATCTGTATCATGCCGTTGTCTATGGCGGTACCGGGCGCCGAAACCACCGTCCGGAAAATCAGCGGGAGGGACGAGACCCGGCGATTTCTGGCCAGTCTGGGCTTTGTGGAGGGCGGGTCGGTAACCGTGATCTCTGAACTGGGCGGCAACCTGATCGTCAACGTGAAGAACACCCGGGTGGCCCTGAGCAAAAGTATGGCCAACCGTATTTTTGTGTGAGTACAGGAGGATTGGAAATGCAGACCTTAAAAAGCGTAAAGCCCGGTCAGACCGTCAAGGTGGTCCGACTGGGCGGCGAGGGTGCCCTCCGGCGGCGCATCATGGACATGGGCATCACCAAGGGCACGTCGGTGTATGTCCGCAAAGTAGCCCCCCTGGGCGACCCGGTGGAGGTCACCGTCCGCGGCTACGAGCTGTCCATCCGAAAAGGAGACGCCGAGAGCATCCAGGTGGAGTAACGGGGCGGTCCGAAACCGCCCCATGTATTTCAGATTCGGTTAGCCAAAACTAACTAAGGAGGAGGAATTCGAACATGTCGATTACCATTGCCCTGGCGGGCAATCCCAACTGCGGCAAAACCACCATGTTCAACGCCCTAACCGGCGCCAACCAATTCGTGGGCAACTGGCCGGGCGTGACGGTGGAGAAGAAAGAGGGCAGGCTGAAGGGCCGCAAGGACGTGTCCATTATGGACCTGCCCGGCATTTACTCCCTGTCCCCCTACACCCTGGAGGAGGTGGTGGCCCGGAATTACCTCATCCAGGAGAAGCCCGACGTCATCCTGAACCTGGTGGACGCCTCCAACATCGAGCGCAACCTGTACCTCACCACCCAGCTTCTGGAGCTGGGTATCCCCGTGGTCATTGCCCTAAACATGATGGACGTGGTGCGGAAAAACGGAGACCAAATTGACGGGGCCAAGCTGTCCGCCGCTCTGGGCTGTCCGGTGGTAGAGACCTCCGCCATCAAGGGAGAGGGCTGCATCGCCGCGGCCGAGAAGGCCGCTCAGGTGGCCACCGCCGGCGGGCCTTTCACCCCCAAGCACACCTTCGCCCCGGCGGTGGAGGATGCGCTGGGTGAGATCGAGGGCCACATTTCCGGCCTGGTGCCTGCGGAAAGCGTCCGCTGGTACGCAGTCAAGCTCTTCGAGCAGGATGAGAAGGTGCTCGCCTCCCTGCCCCTGAACGCCGAGACCGCGGATCAGGTGGCCGCCGTCGTCAAGATCTGTGAGACCGCCATGGACGACGATAGGGAGTCCATCATCACCAACGAGCGCTACGAATACATCTCCAAGCTGGTGGCCCGCTGCGTCAGAAAGGGCCGCTCCGGCCTGTCCCTCTCGGACCAGATCGACCGCATCGTCACCAACCGCTGGCTGGCCCTGCCCATCTTCGCTGTAGTGATGTACGTGGTCTATTACATCTCCATCAGCACCGTAGGCGACATCCTCACCAACTGGACCAACGACACCTTCGTGGCCGAGTGGATTCAAGCCCCCCTGGGCGGCTTCTTGGCCGGCATCGGCACCGCCGACTGGCTCATCAGCCTGATTGTGGACGGCATCGTGGGCGGCGTGGGCTCCGTGCTGGGCTTTGTGCCGCAGATGCTGGTGCTCTTCCTTATGCTGTGCATCCTGGAGGACTGCGGCTATATGGCCCGCGTTGCCTTCATCATGGACCGCATCTTCCGCCGCTTCGGCCTATCCGGTAAATCCTTCATCCCCATGCTCATCGGCTCCGGCTGCGGCGTGCCCGGCATCATGGCCTCCCGTACCATTGAGCAGGACCGCGACCGTAAGATGACCATCATGACCACCACCTTTATCCCCTGCGGCGCCAAGATGCCCATCGTGGGCCTGATCGCGGGCGCCATCTTCGGCGGGGCCTCCTGGGTGGCCCCCTCCGCCTACTTCATCGGGGTGGCCGCCATTGTTCTCTCCGGCATCATCCTGAAGAAAACCAAGCCGTTTGCCGGCGACCCCGCCCCCTTCGTCATGGAGCTGCCCCCCTATCACGCCCCCAAGGCCGTCAACATCCTGCGCGGCACCTGGGAGCGGGGCTGGTCCTTTCTCAAACGTGCCGGCACCGTCATCGTTCTGGCCTCCATCTTCATCTGGGTCACCTCCAATCTGGGCTTCGTGGACGGCTCCTTCGGCCTGGTGGAGGATATGGACCACTCCCTGCTGGCCGTCATCGGCTCCGCCGTCCTGTTCCTCTTCCGGCCCCTGGGCTTTGAGACCTGGCAGCCCGTCGTGGCCACCGTCATGGGTCTGGTGGCCAAGGAAGAGGTCGTGGGTGTGTTCGGCTCCCTCTACGGCGTAGCGGGCGACGCCCTCGGCATGGTGGAGGAGGGCGACTTTGCCGGACTGGCCCCCATCGCCGCCCATTTCACCACCCTGTCCGCCTATTCCTTCCTGATCTTCAACCTGCTGTGCGCCCCCTGCTTCGCCGCCATCGGCGCCATCAAGCGGGAGATGAACAACCCCAAATGGACGCTCTTCGCCGTGGGCTATCAGTGCGTATTCGCCTATACCATCGCCCTGATGGTGTACCAGTTTGGCCTGGCCTTCACCGGCGGCGGCTTCCGCGCCGGAACGGCGGCCGCCCTGGTCGTGCTGGCTGTCTACCTCTGGCTGCTCTTCCGCAAGGGCTACCGCGGCGAGGGCGAACGGCTGCGGGCGGTGGACGCCGTCCACGCCTGAGCCTTCCCTCTAGAAAGGAGCTTTTTCCATGACCCCTGCTACCATCATCGTCGGTCTGCTTCTGTTGGCCGGCGTGACCCTTCTCGTACGCCACATGGTCCGTCGGCACAAAACCGGAGGCGGCGGCTGTTCCGCCTGCGGCGGAAGCTGTTCCAGTTGCTGCGGCGGCTGCCACGCCTCCCCCCCAAAAGGCCACTCCTGAACCCGGTTTCGTTCTTCCTTTTTGTCCCCTGCCGCAAATGTCCCCCGGAGGCGCTGCCTCCGGGGGACGTGTGCCGTTATGTCAGCTCTTTTGCATAATAATAGTGTCCGTAGTCCCCCACGGAGGGCTCCACACTGCCGATGAGCCGGTATCCCAGCTTCTCATAGAAGCCGGGGGCCTGAAAGCCGAAGGTGTTCAGCTCCACCCTTCTGGCCCCCCGGCGGCGCCCGTCGGTCTCGGCGGCGGCCAGCAGCCGCGCCCCCAGGCCCTGGCCGCGGCAGGACTCGTCCACCCAGAGGACGTCCACCAGCACCAGGGTGCCCATGCGGAAGCAGTCTGTCCCGGCCACGACCCGGCCCGCCTCGTCCCGGACCGCCCGGGACAGGTCCTCTGCATCGGGACAGTAGTTCCGGTTATAGGCCCGCAGTCCGGCGTGGACCGCCTCCACCTCCTCCTCCGTGGCAGGCAGGATCGCATAGGGTTCCATGTCGTTCCCCCTCCTCACAGGTCGAAGGGGGGAGCCTCCCGGCTCTGGGGCATGGCGTCCCCCTCAAATTCCAGCTCGTCGGGCACCGGCTCAGAGAGGGGGGGCATCCCGGGCGGCAGGTCGGGGGCCTTGTCCACCATGCCCTGGCGGAACTGCATCTCCTGCCACTGCTCTTTGGTGATGAGGACCTGCCGGGGCTTGGAGCCCTCGAAGGGGCCCACCACGCCCTTCTCCTCCATCTGGTCCACCAGCCGGGCGGCCCGGGAATAGCCCAGCTTCAGCCGCCGCTGGAGCATGGATACCGAGGCCATGCCGGTGTCCACCACCACCTCGATGGCAGCGGGGAGCAGCTCGTCGTACTCGTCCCCCACCTCTTCGGGGGCGGAGCCGCCCACGCCCTTGGCGCCCTTCTCCTTCTCGGCGGCGTGCTGCTCGATCTCGTGGAGCACCTCCTCGTCGTACTCGGCGGTGGACTGCTTCTTGATAAACTCCACCACGGCGGCCACCTCCTCGTCCGAGATGAGGCAGCCCTGGACCCGCTGCGGCTTGCCGGAGCCCAGGGGGAAGTAGAGCATGTCGCCCTTGCCCACCAGCTTCTCCGCACCGGTGGTGTCCAGAATGATGCGGGACTCCAGCGAGGAGGCCACGGCAAAGGCGATGCGGCTGGGGATGTTGGCCTTCATCAGGCCGGTGATCACGTCGGCGGAGGGCCGCTGGGTGGCGATGATGAGGTGCATCCCGGCGGCGCGGCCCATCTGGGCCACCCGGCAGATGGACTCCTCCACTTCCTTGGCGGCCACCAGCATCAGGTCGGCCAGCTCGTCGATCACCACCACCACCTGGGGCATCTTGTCCATCCCCTCGGTCCGGGCGGCGTGGGCGTTGTAAGAAGCCAAGTCCCGGACCCCCACCTCGGAAAAGGCCCGGTAGCGCTTCATCATCTCGGTCACCGCCCATTGGAGAGCCCCGGCGGCCTTCTTGGGGTCGGTGACCACGGGGATGAGCAGGTGGGGGATGCCGTTGTAGATGCCCAGTTCCACCATCTTGGGGTCCACCATGATGAGGCGGACCTCCTCGGGGGTGGCCTTGTAGAGCAGGGAGATGATGAGGGAGTTGGTGCACACCGACTTGCCGGAGCCGGTGGTGCCGGCGATGAGCAGGTGGGGCAGCTTGGCGATGTTGCCCACGATGCAGTTGCCGCCGATGTCCTTGCCCACGGCGAAGGCCACCTTGGAGGGGTGGTCCCGGAACTCCTTGGAGTCGATGACCTCGTGGATGTGGACGGGACTCACCAGCTTGTTGGGCACCTCGATGCCCACGGTGGAAATTTTATCGGGGATAGGGGCGATGCGCACGCCGGTGGCCCCCAGGGCCAGGGCAATGTCGTCGGCCAGATTGGTGATCTTGTTGAGCTTGACCCCCTGCTCCAACTCCATTTCGTACCGGGTCACCGAGGGGCCCCGCACCACGTTGACCATGCGGGCCTCCACGCCGAAGGACTGGATGGTGTCGGCCAGGCGGGCCTGGTTGGCCTGCAGCTCCTTGGCCGCCCCCACGCCCACATCGCCGCCCCCCTCCAGCAGCAGGGAGACCGGCGGGTACTGATAGGCCGCCCGACCCTCCTCCAGCTTCTTCTCCACCTCCTGAGCCACCTCGGCGGCAGCCTGGGCGGCGTCGGACTTTTTCACCTTCTCCACAGCCGGTTCCCGCTGGATCTCCGGCATGGGAGTCGGGTCGGGAACCGGGGCCGCCGGGGCCGCGGGGGCCGGGGCAAAGGGTGCCGGCACGGGGGCGGAGGCGTCCGGAACTTCCGGAGAAACGGCCGGCTCCGCCGGGGCCGCCGGCGCGGAAGGCGGGGCCTCCATGGGCCGCGCCCCAGTGAGGACCTGGTCGGGAGTGCGCACCGAGGGCTTGCGGTTGAACAGCCGCTCCTTCCGGGGGGTAAGGACCTCCTCCGGCTGGGGTCTGGCCTCCCCGGCCAGGGGCCCGTCGTCCACCGGGATATCGATGTCGGCCCGCCGGGCTGCGGACTGGGCCTGTGGGGTGGGCTCCGGCCGCTGGGTCCTGCGGGAGCGCGGTGGCTCGGGGAGCTCCTCTTCCTCATATTCCGGGTGGGGGCGGCTGCGGATGTAGTCCACCACATCCACGACCGTCAGGTTGAAGGCGGCCAGCAGCAGCAGGGCGGTGCCCACGATGAAAACCGCGCCGGCCCCGTATTTGCTGATGCCCGCGATGCAGAGCTGGGCCAGCAGGCCGCTGACTGCGCCGCCGCTGGTCATGGCCACGCCGCTCTTCCACAGCTCCGGGAACAGGGACCAGCCCCAGACGAGGGCTTCGCCGGAGGCCAGGAACAGGTGGAGCAGGCAGCCGAAGAGCACCGGGGTCAGCAGGGCGCACCACACCCGCAGCCGGACCGGGCGGCCCCGGTGGAAGGCCAGGATGCCTCCGGCGACCGCCAGCATGACGGGCACGGCCCAAAAGCCGTAGCCCAGCAGGCCCCGCAGCAGGTTGCAGAATAGGTCGATCAGCCAGGCGTCCACATGGAAGCAGCCCAGGGCAGTGAGGAAGGCCAGAAGGATGCACACCCCCGCCCCCACCTCCCGCCGGATGGGCTTGGGCGCCGGGGCGGCCTTCCGGCTCCCGCCGCTCCGGGATGCGGAAGCGCCGGCCCGCTTACCGGAGGAGGACGGGGCCGTCCGCTTTCCTCCGGTGGATTTCTTTTGTGTCGATGCCATGTAGGTCCATCCTTTCAGGAGTCTTACTTCACCACGAAGCTGGCGATGAGGGAGCCCAGGCCCACCACCCAGCAATAGTAGGCGAAATTGCCGAACTTGCCCTTGTCGGCCAGCAAGTTCACCAGCCGGATGGCAAAATAGCCCACCACGCCGGAGACCACCATGCCCACCAGGTAGATGGGCAGCATCTCCAGGTCGACCCCCGCCTCCAGGGCGTCCTTCAGGCTGAGGATGTTGGCTCCCAGCACGGCGGGCAGGGACATGAGGAAGGAGAAGCGCACGGCAAAGGTGCGGTCAAAGCCCCGGAGCAGTCCGGCGGAGATGGTGATGCCCGACCGGGAGATGCCCGGCAGCGTGCCCACCGCCTGGGCGCAGCCCACCAGCAGGGCGTCCGCCACGGTGGCGTTCCGGGCGTTTTTGCGGCCCCTGGCCATCCGGTCGGAGAAAAAGAGGATGAAGCCGGTGGCCAGCAGGGCGACGGAGACAAAAGTCACGTTGCTCATGGCGTCCTCCACCAGGCCCTTCACCGGCAGGATGGCGAACAGCGGCAGCGTGGCCACGATAATCATCATTACCAGCCGCCGGGTGGGGGGCGGCGGAGCGCCCCCGCCCCGCCGGACGGTCAGGTCCCGGATGCCCAGGAAGAACTCCCGGATCATGTCGATGACATCCCGCCAGTAATAGACGCACACGGAGATCAGCGTGCCGAGATGGAGCAGCACCGTGAAAAACATCTGGGTCTCCTCGTAGTTCTCCACGCCGAAAAAGTGCTGGAACAGGGCCAGATGTCCGGAACTGGAGATGGGTAGGAACTCGGCGACCCCCTGCAGCACCCCCATCAGGACGGAAAAGAGATAGGTCAAGAAAAGCCCTCCTATACGCAGAAAGATACGAATATTATATTAACACAAGCCGCATGATATTTCCATTGTTTTATGTAAAACAAAGCGGCGGGGCCTCTCCCCGCCGCTTCCGCTATTGGGTCTTTTCCCGCTTGCGCTCCTCCATCATGCCGTGCAGACACTCCAGCGCATCCGCCAGCCCCCCGATATGGTCGATGAGGCCGATCTTCACCGCCTCTTCCCCGTAGATGACGCTGCCCACGTCGGCGGCCAGCTCCCCCGTCTGGAGCATGAGCTTGGTAAAGGTCTCCCGGGCGACGTGGCTGTTGCGGGTGACGAAGGAGGTGATGCGGTCCTGGATGCGGGTAAAGTAGTGGAAAGTCTGCGACACGCCGATCACCGTGCCGGACAGCCGCACCGGATGGATGGTCATGGCGGCGGACGGGGCGATGAAGGAGGTCTTGGCCGACACCGCCAGGGGCACGCCGATGGAGTGCCCGCCCCCCAGGACCAGGGAGACGGTAGGCTTGGACATGCTGGAGATGAGCTCGGCGATGCCCAGTCCCGCCTCGATGTCGCCCCCCACGGTGTTGAGCAGCACCAGCAGGCCGTCCACATCGTCGCTCTCCTCCACCGCGGCCAACAGGGGCATAACGTGCTCGTATTTGGTGGATTTGCTGGTGGGGGGCAGGATCTGATGGCCCTCAATCTGCCCCACGATGGTCAGGGTGTGGATGGTCCCCTTGTCGGTCTTGATGGTAGCCGACCCCATGTCCACGATCTGCTGCTGCCGCTCCGACGGATTGCTGTTGTCCTCGTTTCCGGTCTCCAGAGTCTCCCGCTTTTCCTCTGCCATATGAAACTGCCTCCCCATGTTGCTTTGGGTTAGCATGCGCAGAAATCCCCCGGCCCATTCTCAAACTTCCGGCAAAGCAGCCGCCCGGAGCGCCGGGCGGCTGCTTCATTCTGCTCTACGCAATGGGGATGCCGTCGGGCAGCGGCCGGGACTCCACCGGAAGAGTCTGGACCGCCGGCGCCTCGGTCGGCGCCGGCTCCACGGGCAGCGTGGCGGTGGGGGACGTATCCCCGGGTGCCGGCGTCTCCGGCGGAGCCGTCTCTTCCGGCGTCTCCGGCCCGCCGCTTTCCTCCGGCGGCGTCTCCTCCGGCGCCGGAGGCTCGGTCTCCTCCGGGGGTGCGTTCTGTGCCGCCTGATATTCCAGCCACAGGGCGTTGTGCTTGGTGTCGGCCAACCGACCGGTGGAGGAGGCGATGGTGCCGTCGGCCTGGATGGACATGACGTCCAGACTGTCCCTGGTCAGATCGGCGTTATAGGGGTTGAGATATTGGTTGACCAGCTTGAGCAGTTCGTCCGCCCTGGGGGTCACATAGTCCTGCATCCCCCGGAGAGAGCGGCTCCACACCATCCCGCCCTGGTAGGGCATCGTCAAAAAGGTCACGTCCTCCATGGACAGCCCGCCCAGTACGGCGCTCTGGGCCAGGTAGGCCACGCTGTTCAGCGGCAGATCGGTCTCTACATTCTCCAGAAAAATGCGGCCCAGCCGGAGAATGGTGGGCAGGTCCCGCACCTTCTCCAGGCACTGCTGGAGGGTGGCCTTCAAAAAGTCCTGCTGGATCTGGATGCGGCGGACGTCTCCGCCCTCGGCGTCGTAGTTCACCACATGGCCGTTGACCAGCTTGTTGTTCTTGCGCCAGCGGAGAAGCTGCATGGCCTTGTCGCCGTCTAGCTTCTGTTCCCCCTTGTCCACGTGGATGTGCAGGTCCTGGGTGGGGTCGTCGTAGCTCATGTCCAGCGGCACGTCGAAGGTCACGCCGCCGATGGCGTCTACCAGCTCGCCCACGGCCTCCCACTCCACCACCACGTGGAAGTCGGGGACGAAGCCCACCAACTGCCCCACCTCCTGCTTGAGGGCCTCGATGCCGTCTACGCCGCCGCCATAGACGTTGTAGACCGAGTTGATCTTCTTAATGTCCCAGGATACGTTGACCATGGTGTCCCGCAGCAGGCTCATGGCGGCCAGCTTCTGGTTGGCCAGATCGTAGGCCGCCAGCAGGATGGTGTCGGTGTTTCCGCCGCCGCCGGTGTCCCGTCCCACGATCAGAAAGGTGTAAAAATCGTCCTTCCGCCCGCCCTCGGGGATATAGGGCATCCACAGGTCCTCATAGTCCGCCCCGTCGGTCTCGACAGGCGTATCCGGCCGGGCGGTGGGCTTGGGCGCCACGCTGGGCTTGACCACCACCAAGTTCCAGACGGCCACAGCCGCCACGGCGGTGACAGCCAGGGCCGCCAGTACGATCAGCAGGATGCGCAGGGCCCTGTCCCGCCGGGACAGGGGGTTTTTAGGGGATTGCTCCCGCTCTTTGTCCTCCTTGGGGTCCATGCAGACCCTCCTTTCGCCGGGTGTATGTCTTTATAGACGCTCCCAGGATATCAAATGTTTCCCCGGAAAACTACAAATATTTTGTAAACAGTGAAAAAACGGGGAGCGGCTTCCGCCGCCCCCCTCCCGCTGGGATCGTCTTATTTATTTCGCCTCATAGACCGCCTTCATGCCCTTATAGGTCATGTAGCAGTCCAGCTTGGACACCGTCTCGAAGGGGGCGTGCATACTGAGCACCGGTACGCCGGCGTCCAGCGTGTCGATGTCCCGCTCGGCCATATAGCAGGCCACGGTGCCGCCGCCGCCGGCGTCCACCTTGCCCAGCTCGGCCATCTGCCACATCACGCCGTAGTCGTCCAGCACCCGTCTGGCATAGGCCACCACCTCTGCGGAGGCGTCGGACGCGCCGGACTTGCCCCGGGCGCCGGTGTACTTGCACAGGCCCATGCCGTAATTGATGCGGGCGCTGTTGCGCTTTTCATAGACCTCGGGGAAGTTGGGGTCGAAGGCGGCGGTCACATCGGCGGACAGGCAGAAGGACTTCTCATAGCAGGTCTTAAGCATCACCCGCTGGCTGTCGCACAGGTCGGACATAAAGGTGTCGAAGGCGGCGGACTTCATGCCGGACACGCCCTCGGAGCCGATCTCCTCCTTGTCGGCCAGCATGCACACGGCGGTCCTGCGGGGGGCGCCCGTCAAGTCCAGCAGGGCGGCCAGGGAGGCGTAGGCACACACCCGGTCATCGTGGCCGTAGGCTCCGATGAGAGAGCGGTCGAAGCCGATGTCGCAGGCGTGGAAGGCCGGCACAGCGCACAGCTCGGCGGAAATAAAATCGGTCTCCGTGATGCCGTACTTCTGATTGAGGAGGTCCAGAACGGCCAGCTTCACCCGTTCGGCGCCCTCGTCGTCCTTGAAGGGACGGCTGCCCACCAGGAGGTTGAGGTTCTCGCCGGGGATGGCCTCGCCCAGGGGCTTTTTGGACTGCTCCGCCCCCAGGTGGGGCAGCAGGTCGTCGATGGTAAACAGGGGGTCCCCTGCCCCGGCGCCGATAGCCACCTTGACGCTGGAGCCGTCCTTGAGGGCGATGACGCCGTGGAGCTCCAGGGGGATGGTCACCCACTGGTACTTGCGGATGCCGCCGTAGTAGTGGGTCTTGAGGAAGGCCAGCTCGGCGTCCTCGTACAGAGGGTTCTGCTTCAGGTCCAGACGGGGGGAGTCGATGTGGGCGGCGCCGATGTTGACGCCCTCGGCCAGGGAGGCGGTCCCCACCACGGCCAGCATGATCGCCTTGCCCCGGTTGACCCGGTAGAGCTTGTCGCCGGGCTTGATCTCCATCCCGCGGACAAAGGCCCGGAAGCCCTTGCTCTCGGCCAGGGCCACCACCGTATCTACCACCTCGCGTTCGGTCTTGCCGTTATCCAGGAACTTCTTGTAGTCGTCGCAGTAGCCCTTCATGGCGGCCTCGTCGGCGGGGGTCAGACGGTCATAGCCGTTCTTGGGGCTGCAGCACAGGGCTTCCCGGCGCAGCTCGCCGGGGGTCTTTTTCTTGTCTTCCATGGGTTAACCCTCCAGTTTCATTCTAATATGGTGAGAAAAAGGGCCAGCGCCCGGGCCCCGAAGGTCTCGGGCGTGTCGTCCTCGTTGTTTTCCAGTACATAGTCGCAGCTCTCCCGGAAGAAGGACTCCGGTTTCTGGGCGTTCACCCGCTTGCGGGCGTAGTCCTCCGGGATGCCCTCCCGGGCCATGATGCGCCGCACCCGCAGCTCCGCCGGGGCCACCACCGCCACGGTGGCGTCGCACTTGGTCCCGAAACCGCTCTCCAGCAGGGCAATGGCGTCGATGGCCGCCGCCGGACGGCCCTCCTGCTCCGCCTCCCGCAGCCTGCGGTCCAACTCCGCCTCCATAAAGCGGTGGGTTATGCCGTTCAGGTCCGCCAAAGCCGCAGGGTCGGTGAACACCACGCCGCCCAGCTTCTTGCGGTCTATTTTGCCCGTTTCATCGCAGATATCCCCAAATCGGCCGGTCAAAGCCTCCCGCAGCGCACGGCTCTGCTCCAGCAGGTCGTGATACACCGCGTCCGCGTCCAGGATGCAGGCTCCCAGGCTGGTGAGCACGTTGAGCGCCGTGGTCTTGCCCGCCCCGGTGGGGCCGGTGATGCCGAGGATCTTCATACAAACGCCTCCGTTTGTCCGGAGGACTCCCGCAGCCGAACGACCAGCCCCGGCGCCATAGCCAGAGTCCACATGGCAGGTCCCCCTCTCCTTTGCTACAGCTCGATCCGCTCCACGGGTCCGCCGTGCTCCCGCACCACTCGCTCCAAATCGTCGGGCGAGAGCACCACGGTGGCGGTGTTTTCATTGGGGTGGACTCCCACCAGGGGCAGCTCCCACAGCCCGGCGTCCAGCAGCACCGTCACCGCCCGCGCCTCGTCGTTGAGTACGCCGAAGGGGGTGACGGAACCCCTGGTGAGACCCAGATGCTCCTCCAGCCGCTCTTCAGAGGCAAAGCTTAGCCTGACCCCCAGGCGGCCGCCCAGGGCCTTCAGATCCGCCTTTTTGTCCTTTGGCAGCACCGCCAGAAAAAACTTCTTCCCCTTGGCGTCCCGGAGGAAGAGATTCTTGGCGATGATCTCCGGCCGGGGCAGGTGCAGCGCATCCATCTCCTCGATGGTGAACACCGCCGGATGCTCCCACACCTGATAGGGTATGCCGGCAGCCTCCAGCGTATCATAAACCTTTTGCCTGACGTTGTCTAGCATATCGCACCTCTGCGCTTCAAAATATAGGCATAGTTGAGGAAGCGGGGGCTGCGGGTTCGGATGTCCTCTTCCGTCACACCCTCCAGCAGGGCGAGTTCCTCCAGCAGACCCCGGCAGGCCGCACCCCTTCCCAGGCCCTTGCCGCTGATCATATCCTGCCAAAGTCTGCCCTCTTCGGGCTGTCCCGGCACCCGCCAGCACCGCAGGTCCATCTCCGGGAAGGGGGCGTCCGCCGGGCGGCCGTCCAGGTTCAGCCACTCCAGCACCTGGCCCCGAAAGCGGACCCGCTCGGCCGCCGTGGGCTGATAGGGCGTCAGGCCCCGGTCCCGCTCCAGACACGCCATCACCTCCGCCAGGGGGCGGGCGTTGGGTGTGACCCGCCCAGCCGCCCGGTCCAGAAAGGCGTCCCACTCCCGATAATCCGGCGCCCTGCCGCAAATCGGGGCGGAGGCGGTGGGCCCGTCCCGGTCCAGGTCGATGATGTGAAAGCCCGCCGCCTTGTTGAGCCGGTTGGTGATGGCCAGACCGATGCCGTGGTCGTCGGGGCACTGGGCCCAGATTCCGGTCACGTCGGTATGGTCAAAGCGGCGCAGGGCGTCAAAGACCCTCCTCGCCTGCTCGGCCTTGTCGGCCGCGGGGCCGAGCCGCTCCACCGGCAGTCCCTCAAACAGAGGGGCGTACTCGTCGAAGCAGATCATCCCCTCGCCCTCCCGGACGTGCCTGGCGATGAAGATCGCCCCGGCGGAGGGCTCCCCCTTCACCACCGTGACGGGGGCCTTGGGGGCGTAGTGGCGGTACTTCATGCCGGGAGCCCGGGGCTGCTCTCCCGCCCCCATGAGCCGGGTCACCGCCGGGTCCACCGCCACCTCCCCCAGCGCCGCCCGGAGCTGCTCCAGGGTGACGCCGCCGGGGCGCAGAAGCCGTGGCGGCGTCACGGTCAGATCCACGATGGTGGACTCCACCCCCACGGAGCAGGGCCCGCCGTCTACGATACCGTCGATTTTACCGTCCATATCCTCCAGCATATCGGCGGCGCTGGTGGGGCTGGGCCGCCCCGAGGTGTTCCCCGAGGGGGCCGCCACCGGCAGGTCCGCCGCGGTAAGGATGGCCCGGGTCACCGGGTGGTCGGGGCAGCGCATCCCCACCGTCTCCAGGCCGGCGGTGGTCACGTCGGGCACCATCTCCCGCCGCTCCAGGATCATGGTCAACGGACCCGGCCAGAACCGCTCCGCAAGCGTATAGGCGGCGGCCGGGATATGTTTGCAGTACCGCTCCAGCCAATCCATCGCGGGGACGTGCAGGATGAGGGGGTTGTCCTGTGGCCGGCCCTTGGCCTCAAAAATGCGCCGGACCGCCGCCGGGTCCAGGCCGTTGGCCCCCAGGCCGTAGACCGTCTCGGTGGGGATTCCCAGCAGGCCGCCCCGGCGTATGATGTCGGCGGCGGGTCCGATCTCCTCCGCCGTGAAGCGCCTTGTCTCCAATCCGGTTCACCTGATTTCCGCGTTATTCGTAGATGCCCACGGGCACGCCCGCCAGCTCGATGGTGGTGTCCGGGGCGAACCGGGCCCGCTGGAGGTAGCTCTTGACGGCCATGATGCCATATTTGGGGTTCATGCGCTCGTCCTCCAGCTCCAGCTCCACGTAGTCCGCGCCGGAGCCGGTGAGCCAGCCGTCGTCCTCCAGAATGTCGTCCAGCCCGGCCTTCAGGCTCTCCAGGGTCATGTCCGTGGGCAGAGACTGGAAGTGAATCCGCAGTTCCATGGGTGTTTCCTCCTTAACCGCCCTGTTCCTGGTGCTTCAGGCGCTCCGCCTGATCCGCCGTAATGAGGGCGTCGATGATCTCGTCAATGTCTCCATTCATCACGCTGTCCAGCCGGTAGAGGGTCAGCCCCACCCGGTGGTCGGTGAGCCGTCCCTGGGGAAAATTATAGGTGCGGATGCGCTCGTTGCGCATGCCGGTGCCCACCTGGCTGCGGCGCTGGCTGGTGACGGCATCGGCCTGCTCCCGCACCTTCTCCTCATAGAGCCGGGAGCGCAGAATCTGCATGGCCCGGTCCCGGTTCTGGAACTGGCTGCGCTCCTGCTGGCACTCCACCACCGTGCCGGTGGGCTTGTGGATCAGGCGCACGGCGGAGGAGGTCTTGTTGACGTGCTGGCCCCCCGCGCCGGAGGAGCGGAAGACCTGCATCTCGATGTCGGCGGGGTTGAGGGCAAAGTCCACCTCGTCCACCTCGGGCAGCACCGCCACCGTGACGGTGGAGGTGTGAATGCGCCCGCCGGACTCGGTCTCGGGCACCCGCTGGACCCGGTGGACGCCGCTTTCGAATTTCAAGCGGCTGTAGGCCCCGTCCCCCTGGATGGTGAAACAGATCTCCTTCACGCCGCCCAGCTCGGTCTCACTGACGCTGTCCACCTCCACCTGCCAGCGGCGGGATTCGGCGTACATGCAGTACATGCGATAGAGGGAGTTGGCAAAGAGGGCGGCCTCCTCGCCGCCCACCCCGGCCCGGATCTCCACAATGACGTTCTTGGCGTCGTTGGGGTCCCGGGGCAGCAGCAGAATCCGAATCTCCTCCACCAGCCGCTCCAGGTCAGCCTTGGCCGCCTGGTACTCCTCCTGAGCCAGCTCCTTCATGTCCGGGTCGCTCATCAGGGCCTGGGCGTCGGCCAGGTCCTTCTGCCGCCGGACGTAGGTCCGGTAGGCGGTGACCACCGGCTCCAGATCCCGCTGCTCCTTGTTGAGCCGGGCTACCCGGGTCGGGTCGTCGTAGGTCTCCGGCGCGGCCAGACGGGCCTCCAGCTCGGCATACTGCCGGTCCAGGGCCTTCAGCTTCTCTTCTAACATACGTTCCTCCTCAGCCCGGCCGGTCCAGCAGCCAGGATTTCACCAGGGCCAGCGGCTCCCGGAAAAACATCTGCACCGCCGACGGCGCGTGGCTCACCGGCGCGGCCAGAACGGACAGGGTATAGGTCCCCGGCCACACCCGCTCCCATAGCATCCGGATGCGGGTCAGGTGGAAGCCGCTGGACACCAGCAGAATCTGTTCTGCGGGCGCTACTGTCCCGTCCTGAAACAGCGTCAGGGTATAGTTAATGTTCTGCCAGGTATTCCGGGACCGGTCTTCCTTTACGATCCGGGAGCCGTCCACCCCGTGCTCCGTCAGGTAGTCGTACATGCATTGGGCCTCGGAGACCGGCTCGTCGTCCCCCTGGCCGCCGGTGACCACCACCGTCATCTCAGGATGCTCCTCCAGATAGGCCAGAGCGGTGTCCAGTCGGTCCTGCAGCAGCACCGACGGTCCCCAGGGCTTCACCTGGCAGCCAAAAACCACCATCACCTGTGGTTCCCCCTGGAGTTGGTCCCGGCTGCCGGATAAGATCAGCGCCTCCAAAGCGCCGAATACCAAAGCGCCGGCCAGGAGCAGGCACAGTAGCACTCTGGGCAGCCAGCGCCTCCGCCGCCCGCCGTAGGGACGGTATACCCCTTTTCGTCTCATTCCGCCTTCGCCTCCTCCAGCTCCGCCGCCAGGCCCTCCCAGACCGCATAGAGGTGGGCGATCTCGTCCTCCAGTGCATCCCGCCGGGCGTAGAGCTCGGTGAGCCGGAGATAGTCGCTGGCGGCCTCTTCGATCTCACAGGTCAGGTCGTACATCTGCTCCTCCGCCCTGGTGACGGCCCGCTCGGCGGCGTTGACCTCTTTTTCCAGATTCTTGGTGCCGCCGGTGCGCCTGGGCTTCTCCTTTTTCGGCGGCTCCTCCTTTACCGGCGCGGTGGGCGGCAGGCCCCTGGTCCGCCGCTCCTGAAACTCGTTGTACTCGGCAAAGGTGCCCACGAAATCCGTGATGTGCCCGTCCTCCAGCATCCAGATGCGGTTGGCGAACTGGTGGATGAAGTAGCGGTCGTGGGAGACAAAGAGCAGGTTGCCGCCGTAGTCGGCCACCGCCTCCTCGATCCACTCCCGGGAGCTGAGGTCCAGATGGTTGGTGGGCTCGTCCAGGATGAGCAGGTTGATCTTCTCATCCATAAGCATACACAGCCGCAGCCGGGACTGCTCCCCGCCGGACAGGGCGGAGACGGGCTTGAACACGTCCTCTCCCCGGAAGTTGAAGGCGGCCAGCCGGTCCCGGGCCTCCTGGGTGGAGCAGCCCAGGTCGTAGAGCATGGTATCCACCAGGCTGCGCTCCGGGTGGTCGAAATGGATGATTTGGGGCAGGTAGCCCAGCCGGACGGTGGGGCCCATACGGACCTTGCCGGTGTCGGCCTCCTCCTCCCCCAGAAGGATCTTCAAAAGGGTGGACTTACCCGTGCCGTTGTCCCCCAGCAGGGCGATGCGCTCGCCCCCCTCCACCAGCAGGTTCACGTCCGAGAAGAGCCGCCGCCCATCGAAGGACTTGCTGAGGTCTTTCACCACCAGGACCTCGTCCCCCCGGAACTCCCGCTCTCCAAAGCGGATGTCCAGCTTCCGCTCCTTCCTGGGCCGGTCGGTCTGGCGCAGGCGCTCGATGCGCTTTTCCATGGAGAAGGCCCGCTTGTGGAGCTTGTCCGCCCCCATGAAGGCCCACAGGTGCAACTTGTCCGCCGCCTCCTGGAGCTGCTCGATCTTGGCCTGCTCCTTTTCATACTGCTTTCTGCGCTCCTCGTAGCGGCGCTCCTTCTCCTCCACATAAAAGCTGTAGTTGCCGGAATAGAATTCCGCCTTTCCGTCCACCAGCTCAATGACCCGTGTGACCACCCGGTCCAAGAACCAGCGGTCGTGGGAGATGGCCAGCACGGTGCCCTTGAACCGGGCCAGGTAGTCCTCCAGCCACTCGGTGGCCCGCAGGTCCAGGTGGTTGGTGGGCTCGTCCAGCAGGAGGATGTCGGTGTCCTCCAAAATGAGACGGCCCAGGTTCACCCGGGTCTTCTCCCCGCCGGACAGGCTGGAGAAAAGCTGCTCCCGCATGTCCCGGGAGATCTGCAGACCGTTGCACACCTTGTTGAGGGGGGTCTCCACGTCGTAGCCGCCTCCCGCCTCGAAGGCGGCCACCAGGTTGTCGTAGCGCCGCAGCAGGGCCGGGTCGTCCTCCCCGGCCTCCATGCGGCGGGTGAGGCCCGCCATCTCGCGCTCCATGTCCCCCAGCCGGTCGAAGGCGGAGCGGAGCACCATATCCACGGTGTGGCCCGCCGGGTAGACGGGGATCTGAGAGATGAGGCCCAACCGCTTGCCCGGGGCGATGGAGACCTGGCCCCCGTCGTGGTCCAGCTCCCCGGTGAGGATCTTGAACAGGGTGGTCTTGCCCGCCCCGTTCTTGCCCAGAAGGCCCACCCGCTCCCCGGTGTCCACCTGGAAGGAGAGGCCGTCCAATATTTTGTTGCCAACCTCAAACTCTTTCCTGAGGCTTGACACGGAGATGTCTATCATTCGTTTACTCCCGCCGTCTGTTGTGGTATGATAACAACAGACCGATATCTTTGATTGGAGGGTTTCTACGATGGATGCCATTCGCTGGCAGGGGAATTCCCTTGCGCTGCTGGACCAGACCCGGCTCCCGGTGGAGGAGGTCTGGAACACCTATACCGATTACCGGAAGGTGGCGGACGCCATCCGCCGTCTGGTGGTGCGGGGCGCGCCCGCCATCGGCGTGGCGGCGGCCTATGCGCTGTGCCTGGCCGCCATGGAATATAAGGGCCAAAACCCGGAGGAATTCCAGAAGAGCATGGCGGCAGCCTCGGCGGAGCTGGCCGCCAGCCGCCCCACCGCCGTCAATCTGTTCTGGGCCCTGGACCGGATGGGCCTGGCCCTGGGGGCGGCGGGGTGCGGTGCAGAGGCCCTGCCCATCCTGATCCGGGAGGCCGAGGCCATCCACCGGGAGGACGTGGCCATGAACCGGGCCATCGGCGCGGCCGGGGCGGCGATCGTCCCCCATGGGGCCCGCATCCTCACCCACTGCAACGCCGGGGCCATCGCTACCGGGGGCTACGGCACCGCCCTAGGGGTGGTGCGCTCGGCCTTTACCCAGGGCAAGGTGGAGATGGTCTACTGTGACGAGACCCGGCCGCTTTTACAGGGGGCCCGGCTCACCGCCTGGGAGCTGGTGAAGGACGGCATCCCCGCCACCCTCATCACCGACAACATGGCCGCCAGCCTGATGGCCCAGGGGAAGATCGACCTGGTGCTTCTGGGCTGCGACCGGATGGCGGCCAACGGGGACTTTGCCAATAAGATCGGCACCTACGGCGTGGCGGTGCTGGCCCACTATCACGGCATCCCCTTCTATTCGGTGCTGCCTTCCAGCACCATCGACCTGTCCATCCCCGACGGCAGCCACATCCCCATCGAACAGCGGGAAGCCTCGGAGGTCACCCACTTTGCCGGGGTGCGGACGGCGCCGGAGGGCGTGGGGGTCTATAACCCCGCCTTCGACGTGACGCCCCACCGGCTGCTCACCGGCATCATCACCGAGAAGGGGGTCATCCATCCGCCCTTTGCCGAGCAGCTCGCCGAGCGGTTCGGCTGAGCCGCTACGGCTCGGGCGTAATGCTCTTCAGATAGGACACGATCTCTTCAAACGCCATCCCACGGGAGGCCTTGACCAGCACGGTCGTATGGGGCTGAAGCTCCTGCTGCAGTGCGGCCCGGGCCTCCTCTTTCGTCTCAAACCAGTATACCCCGGGGACCAGGGCCTCCTTGGCGGCAGTATAGATGTGCCGGGCCAGGGGGCCGACGGCCACCAGACAGTCGATGCCCGCCCTGCCCAGATAGGCGCCCACACCGGCGTGGAGGGTGGGGGCCAGGGGCCCCAGCTCGAACATGTCGCCCAAAACGGCGATCTTATAGGTCCCGCCGGTCTTGGACAGGACCTCCACCGCCGCCCGCATGGACTGGGGATTGGCGTTGTAGGCGTCGTCCAGGATGGTGATGCCGTCCCCCCGGCGCAGGATGTTCATGCGCATCTTGGTGGGGGCGAAGCGGAGCACGCCCCGGGCGATCTCCTCGCCGGTCATGCCGAAGTGCTGTCCCACCGCCGCGGCCATCAGGGTGGGGTAGAGCATGTGGTTGCCCAGAGCGGGGATCTCCACCGGAAAGCCCCCCTCTGGGGTGTCCACCCGGCAGTCCACCTTGTGCTCCCCGTCGCTCCACACCTGGCTGGCCCGGTATTCCAGGCCCTCCGCCGTACCGCAGAACACGGTCTGGAAGGGCAGCCCGCCCCGCAGGGTGGTCAGCAGCGCGTCGTCTCCGTTGAGCACCGCCAGCCCCCCCGGCTTCATGTGGGAGAAGATCTCGCATTTGGCCTTGAGGATGTTCTCCCTCGAGCCCAGGTTCTCGATGTGGGCGTCCCCGATGTTGGTGATGAGGGCCACGTCGGGCTCCACGATGCCGCTGAGGTACTCGATCTCTCCAAAATGGTTCATCCCCATCTCCAGCACACAGAGCTCATGCTGGCGGTTGAGCCGCAGCAGGGTCAGGGGGAGGCCCACCTCGTTGTTGAAGTTGCCCTCGGTCTTGAGGACCTTGAACTTCTCCCCCAGCACGGCGGCCACCATGTCCTTCGTGGTGGTCTTGCCCACGCTGCCGGTGACGCCTACGAAGGGGATCTTGAACTTCTGCTTGTAATGCCGGGCCAGATCCCGCAGGGCCTTCTGGGTGGAGGACACCTTGATGTAGAACTTGCCGGGCAGATAGGTCTCCCGCTCCCGCTGGGTGAAGCAGCCCGCCGCCCCGCCGGTGAGGGCGTCGTGGATGAAGGCGTGTCCGTCGAACCGCTCCCCCACCAGGGGGATGAACAGCGCGCCGGGGTCGGGCTCCCGGCTGTCGGTAAACACATGGGTGACGGTCCGGTCCAGGTCGTCGAACGTCCCCAGGAGCTTGCCTCCCGCGGCCTCAGCGATCTCTCGAACGGTAATGGGCTCCATAACAGTCCCTACTTTCCCTGTTTTCTGGCCTCCAGGGAGGCGGTGATGATGCGCTCGCACAGCTCCGGATAGCCGATGCCCACGGCGGCGGCCTCCTGGGGCAGCAGGCTGGTGGGGGTCATACCGGGCAGGGTGTTGATCTCCAAAAACCAGGGCGTGCCGCCCTCGTCCAGAATGAAGTCGGCCCGGGAGTAAACGCTCAGGCCCAGGGCGTGGTAGACCGTCAGGGTGGCCTTGCGCAGCTTTTCCTCGACCTCCGCCGGAATGGGGGCCGGACATACCTCCACCGCCGCGCCGGGCTGGTACTTGTTGGCATAATCGTAAAAGCCCTGCTTGGGGATGATCTCGATGGAGGGCAGGCCCCGGTCCTCCAGGACGCCCACCTGGACCTCCCGGCCCCGGACATACTGCTCCAGCACGCAGTGGCCGCCGAAGCGCAGGCCCTCCAGCAGGGCGGCGTGGAGCTCCTTCTTGTCGTGGGCGATGGAGACCCCGATGGAGGAACCGCTGTCCACCGGCTTGACCACGCAGGGCGCCGGGGTGGTGCTGGTCAGGCGGTCCACATCAGCCTCGGTGTAGCGAACGGTCCGCCACTTGGGGGTATCCACCCCCAGGCCGGAGATGAGCCGCTTGGTCAGGTCCTTGTCCATGGCCAAAGCGGAGCCCAGATAGCCCGCGCCGGTATAGGGGATGCCCATCAGATCGAAGGCGGCCTGGACCCGGCCGTCCTCGCCGCACTGGCCGTGCAGGGCCAGGAACACCACGTCGGCCAACGCGCACAGCTCCAGCACGCCGGGGCCGAACTGGCTCTTGCCCTTCCACTTCCGGGCAGCCTTCACCTGCTCCAGATCGGGAGCCTCCCGCTGTACCCGTCTGCCCGCGCCGGACAGGGGCGCGTCAAAATAGGCCTCTGTTGGGCCGTTGTAGTCCTCCAGGCCGAAGTACAGATCCACCAGCGCCGCCCGGTGTCCCCGGCTCCGCAGGGCCTCGGCGATCATGGTGCCGGAGGAGAGGGAGACATTGCGCTCCGGGCTCAGTCCCCCGGCTAAAACAACAATTTTCATAGGAAACTCCTTTATCAAGAGAGATATTACCATTGTACGCCTGATTTTTTATTTTACCACAGCCGGAAAAAAATCTCAATCCTAACCGCAACAAACGCCGGGCCGGAGGCAAAGCTCCGGCCCGGCGCTCTTTGGGGTGCATGGAGGGCTCACTCGTCGCGCCGGACCATGTGGATGTGGTCCTCCCACACCCCGTTGATCCGCAGGTACCGGACGGCCAGCCCCTCCTCTTGGAAGCCAGCCTTTCGGGCCACGCCCAGGGAGGCCGTGTTCCGGGGCATAATGTTGGCCTCAATCCGGTGGAGCCCCAGCACGGTGAAGGCGATGCGGACGGCTTCCTCCACCGCCTCGGTCATATAGCCCCGGCGCAGCAGCCCGCCGTCCAGCTTGTAGCCCAGAAAACAAGACTGAAAGGCCCCCCGGACCAGATTGTTGAGTCCCACCAGGCCCACAATCCGCTCCGGCGCCTCCCGCAGGGCGAGGTAGAAGCGGTAGGAACGGTCCTCCTCCGCCAGCCGCGCCTCTTCCGTCAGCAGGGAGCGCTGCCCCTCCTGCGTGAAGAAGCTCTCCTCCCGCGCCGGCTCGAAAGCGGCCAGAAAGGTCCGGTTCCGGCGATAGTAATCCGCCGCCGCCCCGGCCAACTCCGGTCCGGCCGGCATCAGGCGCAGCCGCCGCGTCTCATAGACTGGCTGCACCGGCTTACTTCGTGCCGAAGATGCGGTCGCCGGCGTCGCCCAGGCCGGGAACGATGTAGCCGTGGTCATTGAGCTTCTCGTCCAGCGCGGCGCAATAGATGGCCACGTCGGGATGGTCCTTGCGGATGCGCTCCACACCCTCGGGAGCGGCGATGATGTTCATCAGCTTGATGTGCTTGACCTCATAGTTCTTGATGAACTGGATGGCCGCGGAGGCCGAGCCGCCGGTGGCCAGCATGGGGTCCAGGACGATCACGTCCCGCTCGGCGATGTCGGAGGGCATCTTGCAGTAGTATTCCACAGGCTCCAGGGTGTCGGGGTCCCGGTACAGACCGATATGGCCCACCTTGGCGGAGGGAATGAGGGTGAGAATGCCGTCCACCATGCCCAGTCCGGCCCGCAGGATGGGGACAATGGCCAGCTTTTTGCCCGCCAGGGTCTTGAATTTGCCGGTGGCCACGGGGGTCTTGATGGTGACCTCCTCGGTGGGCAGGTCCCGGGTCGCCTCGTAGCACATGAGGGAGGCGATCTCGGAGACGATCTCCCGGAACTCCTTTACGCCGGTGCACTCATCCCGGAGGATGGCCAGTTTATGCTGGATCAGCGGGTGATCAAAAATGTGTACCATTTCGTCCATGTCAGTTGTCCCCTTTACATTTTTCAGCTTTTCCTTGTCTCGCAAGCCGCTCCCGCTCCGCCTGGGAGAGCCGGTGGTAGACCGGCTCCAGCCCGGCGGCCGTCACCAGTCCGCCCCGGCCAGCCAGCTCCGCCGCCGCCAGGGCAACCCCCCAGGCGCTCTGAAACACCAGGTGAGGCGGTGCGGGCCCCATAGGAAGACCGCGCTTCGTGAGCTCATTATAGCACAGCTTCGTCCCGTCTCCAACCAAAATCTGCGGTTTTTTCCGCACCTCCAGCTCGGCTGCCAGTTGTTCGACGCTCACGGCCCGGTCGGGGCACCGGCGCAGCAGCGCGCCGCCCCGCACCTCGAACAGGGCGTTGTAGACCTGCTGCCGCCGGGCGTCCATGACGGCGCAGAGGTCGGCCCCCTCCAGATGCGCCAGGGGCCAGGCCATGGCCTCCAGAGTGGACACCCCGGCGCAGAGCTTGTCCCCTGCCCAGGCCAGCCCCTTGGCCGCCGCCACGCCGATGCGCAGGCCGGTAAAGGACCCCGGTCCCGCCGCCACGGCCACCACGTCCACCTCATCCAGGGTGTACCCACCGTTTTTCAGCAGGTCCCCGCACAGAGACATCAGGGTGCGGGAATGGGTCAGGCCGCTGTTCTGGAAGGACTGGGCCAGCAGCCGCCCATCCTCCCACAGGCACACCGAGCAGGCCACGGCGGAGGACTCCAGCGCCAGTATCTTCATGTGGGTTCCTCCTCTGTGACGGTGATCCGCCGCTGCCCGTCGCGCTCCCCGCGGCGCAGGTCCACCCGGATACAGCCGGGCTCCAAGGCGTCGCGGACGATCTCGCTCCACTCCACGGCGCATACCCCGCCCCGGGCCAGATAGTCCTCCCAGCCGATGTCATACAGCTCGTCGGCCGAACCCAGGCGGTACATGTCAAAGTGGAACAGGGGCAGACGCCCCCCCTCGTACTCGTTGACGATGGTAAAGGTGGGGCTGGTCACCCGGTCCGGGATGCCCAGGCCCCGGGCCAGACCCCGGACAAAGGCGGTCTTGCCCGCCCCCAGGTCCCCGGTGAAGGCCACCACGTCTCCCGGCTCCAGCCGGCCGGCCAGCTCCGCCCCCAGGGCTTCGGTCTCCTCCACGCTGTTGGAGAGATAGTCCACGCGCCCGCCCCCTTCCGTTCAAAATTCTGAGGTATTATATCACAGCTTTCCGCTTTTGTAAAACGGTTTACGAACCGGCGGGAAGGTGGTACAATAATATATCCGCGTTTGCTGCTGAATACCAAAAGGAGGGCCGTGTCCATGTGGTTCCGGGACGCCCTGCGCGAATTTTTCCATAAGGCTGACCTGCTGCTTCTGGGGCTGTGCGTGGCGGCCTCCCTGTTCGGCGTGGTGCTGATCTACAGCGCCACCCGCTATCTGGGCGAGGCCGGCTCCCGGTTCGTCCCCATCCAGCTCGCGGCTATCTGCCTCGGAGTGGTGGCCTACGCCGTCATGTCCTTCGTGGATATCGAGCTGTTCACCGAGCGGTCCTGGAAGTGGATGCTGGTCTTCAACGTCTTCCTCATCCTGCTGCTGCTCACCCCCTTCGGCGTGGGCAAGGAGGAGACCGGCAACAACAGTTGGCTGGACTTTCCCTTCCTGCCGGTGAACATCCAGCCCGCCGAGGTGGCCAAGATCTTCTTCATCCTCGTGCTGGCCTGGCAGTGCGCCCGCTATCAGGAGTGGGGCATCAGCCGCCCCGGCCCGGTCTTTCTGCTGGCCGGCCACACGCTTTTCATGGCCGGGCTCATCGCGGTGGTCTCGGGCGATTTCGGTATGGTGCTGGTCTATCTCTTCCTGTTCGTGGTCATGGCCTGGACCGCCGGGGTCAAAAAGCGGTGGTTCCTCCTGGGCGGCGGGGCCGCCGCGGGCGGGCTGGCGCTGGTGTGGCCCCACCTGCCCCAGTACATCACTTTGCGCTTTACCGTCGTCATCGACCACATCCTGGGCGTCACCGAGCCTGCCAGCTACCTGGAACAGACCCAGGGCAAGGGCTGGCAGCAGAGCCGCAGCATCCTGGCCATCGGCAGCGGCGGCCTCACCGGGCAGGGCTACCTCCAGGGCACACAGACCCAGAGCACGGCGGAGGAGGCCCTGAACGCCCGCTATACCGACGAGATCTTTGCCGTCTGCGGGGAGGAGCTGGGCCTCGTGGGATGCCTTCTGGTCCTGCTGCTGCTGACCGCCATCATCCTGCGCTGCCTGTGGGTGGCCCGCCACGCCAGCAGCCCTATGAGCGCCTATGTGGCCATGGGCTACGGCGGGATGCTCCTCATCCAGACCTTCGTCAACGTGGCCTCCTGCCTCTATATCTTTCCTCTGGTGGGGCTGACCCTGCCCTTCTTCAGCTACGGCGGCTCCTCCATCCTCACCCTCTTCGCCTGCATGGGCATCGTCTCCGGCGTCAAGATGCGCTCCCTGCCCAGTTGGCTCCGGGACCGCAGTCAGTTGTAATGGGATTGCAAAGGCCGGGCGCGAGGGAAACCCTCGCGCCCGGTCTTTCTTTTCACGGCTTACACCGCCCGCAGGGGGTATAGCCTGCCGCCACCGCCTCGGCCCGGCTGTCGAAGACCACCTGGTTCTGCGCGGCGGGCAGGCCGGTGCAGTCCGGGCGGTGGAACACCTGGGAGTTTTTGTTCCCGATATAGGTCCCCGCCCCCTCCGCTTCATCGGGATTGGTGTCCGCGTCCTGGTTCTTCTGGGTGGTAAAGGTCAGGCCGGTCCCGTCGCTGGTGCAGACGACGTGCCCCTGCAGATCGGTGCGGTAGACCGTCACGTCGGCGTCCCGCAGGCGGCTCATGGTCTCGTCGTGGGGGTGGCCATAGCTGTTGCCCGTCCCGCAGGAGATGACGGCGTACTCCGGCAGGACCTCCCGCAGAAAAGGATAGCTGGTGGAGGTGCTGCTGCCGTGGTGCCCCACCTTGAGCACGTCGGCCTTCAGGTCCGCGCCCGCATCCAGCAGGTCGGCCTCGGCGTCCCGCTCCATGTCGCCGGTAAAGAGGAAGGAGGTCTCCCCAAAGTCCACCCGCAGGACGATGGAGGTGTTATTGGTCTGCTCGTACTCCTTCCGGGGGCCCAGCACGGTGACAGCGGCCTCCCCCAGCGTCCAGGCGTCGCCGGACTCCGGGATGGTGAGCTCCAGCCCCTGCTGCTCGACATACTTGTCAAAATTCCCGAAGGCCCGGGAATCGTATTGGATCACGGGGCTGTATACCATCCCCGCCGGGTAGGCGGCCAGCGCCCCGGCCAGCCCGCCCACATGGTCCTCATGGGCGTGTGTGCACACCACATAGTCCAGCCTCTCCACCCCCTGGCCGGACAGGTAGGACACGATGAGGTCGGAATCGTCCACGTTGCCCCCGTCGATGAGCATGGTCTCCCCCCCGCACAGGAGCAGGGCGGCGTCGGCCTGGCCCACGTCGATGAAATGGACCTCCAGCGTACCCCCTGCCGGCCCGGCGGAGGCGGACGCCTGGGGGCGAGATGTTCCGCACCCGGCGAGGGACAGGGCCAGCAGCAGCCCTAGCAGCAATGTCAGCAGTCGTTTCATAAGTACCTCTCTTTATGCAATGTCGCCTGTCCATTATACCGCACCCATCCCGGTTTGGCACCCCCAATTTGACAATTTCGGCTTCTTTGGCTATAATGACCTCAGCTCAGGAAAGGACCCCTTGGGTATGAAGCTGTGTATCAGACTTGGCTCCGGACAACGGAAACGATGAAGCATTGTTCGGAGCTGCTTTTTCTCTTCATCGGCGAGTAGGGCGCAGCAGGCGCGGCTTTCGGCCGCGTCTGGTGGAATGCGCCCTCCGCCGGGACGGGAAAAAACTTTGGCCGCGGACGATGGCTCGTCCGCGGCCTTTTTGCTTTTCCGGTCCCGGCCCAATCTGATACAAAGCGAGGAAACCCGATATGACATCCGATCTCACCACGGGCAGCGTGCCCAAGCGCCTGTTCCGCTTTGCCCTGCCCCTTTTGTTCGCCAACGTGCTCCAATCCCTCTACCAACTGGTGGATATGCTGGTGGTGGGCCGCTTTCTGGGCAGCCCCGGCCTAGCTGCCGTCAGCAGCGCCGCCATGCTCTGCTACGTCATCACCTCCCTCTGCTCCGGCGCGGCCACCGGCGGCTCGGTGCTGGTGGCTCAGCGCCAGGGGGCCGGGGACCCGGAGGGCCTCCGCCGGGTCATCGGCGCCCTGTTCACCCTCTCCGGCCTGATCGCTCTGGCCGTCACCGCCCTAGGCCTGCTGACCTGCGGGCCCATCCTGCGGGCCATGCACGTACCCGGCGAGGCCCTGGCCCTGGCCCACGGCTATCTGCTGGTCATCTGCGGCGGCACCTTTTTCGTGCTGGGCTACAACGCCGTGTGCGGCGTGCTGCGAGGCCTGGGGGATTCCGTCAGCCCTCTCCTCTTCGTGGCCCTGGCCACCGCGGTCAACGTCGCGCTGGACCTGCTGCTGGTGGGCGCGCTGGGTCTCGGGACCGTAGGCGCCGCCCTGGCCACCGTTTGCTCCCAGGCGGTCTCCTGCCTGGCCGCCTTAAGGTTCTGCTTCCGCAGGGGCCTATTCTCCGGCCTCCAGCCCCGGCACTTTCTCCCCGGCCGGGCCCTGTCCATCGCCCTGCTGCGCATCGGCCTGCCCACCGCCGTACAGCTCTCAGTGGTCAATCTGTCCTATCTGCTGGTCACCGGATGGTTCAACCTCCACGGTACCGCAGCGGCCGCCGCCGCGGGGGTGGGGCTGAAGGTGAACACCTTCGCCGCCATGCCCTGCTGGGCGGTGGGGATGGCGGTGACCACCATGGCCGGCCAGTGCATGGGGGCCGGGGACCCGGACCGGGCCGCCGGGGCGCTCCGCTGGGGCCTGCACCTCTCTTTGGCCCTGTGCGCCGGCACCGTGGCGCTGGTCCAGCTCTTTGCCGGGCCCATCGTGGCCCTCTTTGACCCGAATCCCGCCGTGGTGGCGGCGGGGGTGACCTATCTGCGCATCTGCTGCTCGGTAAACTTCGCCTTTTACGCCGCCATGTATCTCTTTGACTCCCTGGCCACCGGCGTGGGAGCCGCGGGCCTGGCCATGGGCAACGCCATGCTGCACTCGGTGGTAATGCGCCTGGCCCTGTCCTGGTGGCTGGGCGGCGCGCTGGGCTTTTCCGGGCTGTGCTGGGCCGAGATGCTGGCCCCCATTCCCTCGGCCCTGCTGGGCCTGCTTTGGTTCCGGCTGGGGCGGTGGCGCCGGCGCGGTCCGCTCTGAGTCATCCGGCGTCCCTGTAATTTTCCTGCTGTGCTGGAATATTTGTCTGGCATGTGTCAAGAATAAGACCACACCGTACTGGTATCACAAGACCCGAATGTACAAGGAGGTCATCCCTTTGAAACGAACTCAGATCCTGCGCCGCATGACCCTTTTGACGCTGGCGTCCGTGCTGGCCGCCCTGACCGCCATCCCCGCCTCTGCCCAACTGCTCGCCACCGTCCAGGAGGAAGGGCCCGCGGTGGCCACCTTCGGCAAAAACGGCACCGTGCAGGAGGTCTTTACCTTCTCGGCCGCCGACTTCCTGGTGGAGAACACCGACCTGGAGCTGGACTCCATCGTGCTCACCGCCCTGCCCGATGCCAACGCCGGCATCCTGACCATGGGGAACGTGGAGCTGGCGGTGGGCGACGTGGTGGGTATGAGCGCCGTGGCCGGCCTGCGCTTCACCCCGCTGGCCACCCCCACCGTGGCCACCACGTCCTTCTCCTTCACCCCCGTGTTCTCCGACGGCTCCGCCGGGGCGGACACGACGGTGAACCTCTATCTGCTCACTGCAGAGAACGGCTCCCCCATCGCGGAAAATCTGGAGCTGACCACTTATAAAAACGTGGCCGTCACCGCCCAGTTCGCCGCCGTGGACCCGGAGGGTGACATCCTCACCTTCCGTCTGGCGAACAAGCCCGCCCGGGGCTCCGTCACTCTGCCCGAGGACGGCTCCGCCACATTCGTCTACACCCCCTATGAGAACAAAACCGGCAAGGACACCTTCACCTACGTGGCCGTGGACGCCGTGGGCAACACCTCCGCCCCCGCCACCGTCAAGGTGAAAATTGAAAAAGCCAACACCAAGGTGACCTACGCCGACCTGGACGGCCACGCCGCCCACCGGGCGGCCATCCGGTTGGCCGAAGAGGGCATCCTCATCGGCGAGTGCATGGGCGGGCAGTACTTCTTCCAGCCCGACCTGCCCGTCAGCCGGGATGAATTCACTGCCCTGGCCATGCACACCGTGGGCCTGGAGGCTTTGGAGGACATCACCCGCACGGGCTTTGCCGACGACGCCTCCATCGCCACCTGGGCCAAGCCCTACGTCTCCTCCGCCCTGAAGTCCGGCGTGGTGCAGGGCAGCGTCAGCGACCAGGGCGTGGTCTTCCATCCCGACGCCACCATCACCAAGGCGGAGGCCACCGTACTGCTCAACCGCCTGCTCCAGGTCACCGACGTGACCACCCCCACCTTCTTTACCGACGCCGACTCCACCCCCGCCTGGGCCTACCAGGCGGCGGTCAACCTGGAAACGGTAGGCGTGATCCGCGCCGACGCCACTGGCTCCCTTTCCCTGAACCGCGGCCTGACCCGCGCCGAAGCCGCGGAGATGCTCTGCGGCGCGCTGGAGGTCCTGGACGCCCGTGAGACCGGCGGGCTGTTCCGCTGGTAAACGAAAACACCCCTGCGGCGCATAGGCAGACAGTCATAAAACAGTAATGGAATATGAGGTAAAAGAAGCAGTTATCTGCATACCGAGAGGAACGCCCGGACTAATGCTCTGGGCGTTCCTCTTTATATGAATATAAATAATTTGTCACTTTTCTGTGATGAACTGGCGAAATAATGTAAAGGAAACTTGACAATAGACACGTGCTGTGCTATCATACGAGATGTAAAGGAAGCTTTACACGAAGGAGATGGTCTTTTGAAGAATAGAGTTGAACAGTTACGAAAGGAGCAAGGTTTGAATCAAGATGATTTTGCAAAAATACTCCGTGTCTCAAGACAAACCATTAGTTCAATCGAAACAGGGAAGTATAATCCATCATTGGAGTTAGCTTTTGCAATTTCAGATTTTTTCGGCAAACGAATAGAAGAAATCTTCATCTATGAAAGAGGTGCAGAAAATGAAAAAAGGTAATTTCATAACCGGGATACTGTATGTGCTTTTCGGCGCAGCTTGTTTGATCGTTGCGCTATTGCTTGAAACAAAGTTAGAGAGCATTTTATGGGGATTTGCTGGTGCAGGTATCTTCCCCGGAATCATGATGATATGCAAATATTTCTATTGGAGTTCCCCAAAGAATAAAGGACGATACGAGGAGCGTTTGGAGAATGAACGAATTGAACAGCATGACGAGTTGAAAACAATAATCAGAGATAGAGCCGGGAGATATACTTACAGCTTGGGGCTGCTGGTCATTTGTTTCTCTATTTTGGTTTTCGGTATCCTCGGGGCATTGGAGGTCATAGGCCATGCTCGTATGATCGTGCTCTATCTCAGCAGCTATTTGCTGTTTCAAGTTATCGCAGACATTGCCATTTTCAATAAGCTGATGAAAAAGTACTAAGCAAAGAATTCCCTTTAGGAACTAAAAGGCGCACTTCTATACTCTCTTATCGGGAGTATCGTGCGTCCCGGCCGCTTTATTCGACCTCAGCAGAAAGAACATGCATGACCAAGAATATTTCGCCTCTTCCTGCCGTCAAGGTGACCGCACACCTTGCACCGCTAAGGCGGCTATCCCCCGTTTTATGACTGTCAGCAAGCCTGAAGATCAGACATGTAAATCCTCCGTATGGTCGTAACCATACGGAGGATTTACTGTTTTACGGACACCACCCGATGCGCCGCAGGGGTGTTTTTCAAATCCGCCACCGCACCTGCACGGTGAACATCTCTCCGTCCAGCGCCGCGGTGACCCGATGGCCCATCTGCCCGACCAGAGCCTTGACGATGGCCAGACCCAGCCCGGTGGACTGGCCGGTGCGCATCTTGTCGGCGGTAAAGAAGCGGTCGAAGACGTGCTCCACATCCTCCCGGGTCAGCCCGGCCGCGTCATTGGAAAAGGCGGAGACCACCGTCTCCTCCTGCCGGTACAGGAGGATGGACATCCGCTTCTGCCCGTGCTCCAGGGCGTTGCGGATCAGATTGGTGAATACCCGCAGCACGCCCGCCGGATCGGCGGTGACGGCGGGCAGCCCCGGGGCCAGCTCCACCGTCATATCGAAGCCGGACTGCTCGAAGTCGTTGTAAAATTCGGCCACCAGCTCACTGAGCACATGGTACAGGTCCACCTTCTCCCGGGAGAGGGGGTATTCGCCCCCCTCCAGCCGGGACAGGTCGTAAAAGCTGGTGATGAGGCTCTGGAGGGCCTTAGCCCGGCCCCGGACGATGCCCAGATACTCCCGCCGCTCCTCCACCGTCAGGCTGTCCCCCTCCAGGAGCTGGAGATAGCCCAGAATGGAGGTCAGCGGCGTGCGCAGGTCGTGGGAGATGTTGGAGATCTGCTGCCGGATGGCGTGCTCCTGCCGCCGGTGCTCGGCCTCGTCGGCCTCCCGCAGCTCCAGCAGGCGGTTGACGGCGGAGAGCAGGTCCTCCGCCGCCCGGTTGGGCGCGGCCATGCGCACCCGGGCACCCTCATCCTCCCGGAGCTGCCGGGCGCAGGAGCGGATATCCTTTTCCAGCGCGTAGAGCCGCAGGCCCAGCACGGCGCACAGCGCCGCCAGAATCACCGCCGCAATCACCAAAGTCCTCTCCCCTTTCTCTCAGCGCAGTTCCCGCCGCCGGAACACCCAAACGCCCACCGACGAGGTGACCGCCAGCCACCCCAGGCCGACCAGCCAGCTATGGGCCAGCAGCTCCCGGGTCAAAACGCCCTCAAGCTGACCAAAGGTCCAGCTCAGCAGCAGGGACTGCAGGGCCGCGGCCGCCTGGGCCAGGGGCCCCTGGGCGTTCCAGGTGATGAGGGAGGCCATCCAGTCCAGAAAGACGAACCAAACGAAATACAGGCTCTCCGCCGCGCCGGAACTGGGCACCAGGAAGAACAGCATCTGGGCCAGGCCCAGCCCCCCCACCCACAGCGGCAAAGCCGCCGCCAGGCAGTAGCCGACGACGGCCAGCGCCGCCCGGTCCTGCGCCGGGTCGGAATGGCGGAACAGGAGCCCGCCTGCCGCCAGACACAGGCCCACCACCAGCGCCAGAGCGATCAGAGCCACTATCAGGGCGGAGAGCAGCTTGCCCAGGTAGATGCGGCTCCTGGGCAGGCCGGCGGAGAGCTCGTTTTTCAGCGTGCCGCTGCGGCCCATGTCCGAGCAAACCAGGGCGGAGAGCAGCATGGCCATAGGCAGGCCCAGAGTCAGGGTCGTGACGAAGGCGTTCAGCAGCTCGTAGCACTCACCGTGGGCGAACAGGAGGATGTAGAGGCTCTCCAGCCCCAGGAGCAGAGCCAGCAGCGCCCAGGTACTCTTGCGGCGGCGGACCTTATAGAGCTCCGCGCTGATGTAGTTGAGCATCTTCTCCGCCTCCCCGGTTCGGCATCAGTTGATCTCCCTGCGTTGGAACAGCAGCAGGCCCAGCAGAGTGCTGGCGGCGAGCCACCCCAGGCCGATGAGCCAGCACTCCCAGATGGGGTAGTCCCAGTTGTCCATGGGGGCCACCAGGGTGAAGCGGCGGAGCGCCGTCAGGAACAGGGGGTTCAGCAGCAGCCCCAGCAGCTTGAGCAGCCCCGGGATTCCGGCCACCACGCCGACGGCGGCGAAGGGAGCCGCCACGCCGCCGCGGAACAGGAAAAAGCACAGGTGAGCCACCCCCTGGGCTCCCAGCCACAGGGGAAAGGCGGACAGCAGGCACCGGCCCACCAGCTCCCACATCCGGCCCGTCTCCGCCATAAGCATGCCGTCCGGGTCCGCCTCCAGCGGCAGGGTGGGCACGCACAGGGCCAGGTACAGTCCCACCGCCAGCGCGCAGGCCAGCACCGCCACGGCAATCTCCAGCACCAGCTTGCCCAGATAGATGCGGCTTCTGGGGATGCCATAGGAGATCTCGTTTTTCAGCGTGCCGATCTTGTACTGCTCGGAAAAGACCAGATCGGTGGTGATGAGGGGGGCGTAAAGCCCCACGGACAGAAGCATCACCAGGGTATACAGGGCCCCGGACAGGGGGACGAAGCCGCCGTGGGAGTTCGTCGCCCACCACAGGGCGGTCAGCAGCACCACACAGCCCAGAAACAGTCCCAGGGCGATCCAGGTGTATTTCCGGTGTACCACCTTATAGAGCTCGGCACTCAGGTAGTCAGCCATGGCGGACACCTCCGATCAGGCCCAGGAAGTAGTCCTCCAGGTTGGCGTTCTTATTCTCTGCCCCGATGAGGGCCACCCCCGCCCCCATCAGGGCAGCGGTGACGGTCTGGGGCCGGTCCAGCCGGTCATAGAGCCGCAGGAGGTTCCCCGGCAGCACCTCGTAGTCCCGGATGCCCAGCTCCTGCTCCAGCACCAGGGCGGCCCGGGCGGCGTCGTCCACGGTGAGCTGGAGACACGCCCGGCACTTTTCCCGCAGACGGGCGGCGGAGACCTGCTCCAGCATCCGGCCCCCGTCCAGAAAGCCGTAATGGGTGGCGATGTTGCTCAGTTCAGAGAGGATGTGGCTGGAGATGAGAATGGTGGTCTCCCGCTGGCGGTTGAGCTCCAGCAGGATGTTGCGAAACTCCACGATCCCCTCGGGGTCCAGGCCGTTGATGGGCTCGTCCAGCAGCAGCAGGTCCGGGTGGTTCATCAGGGCCAGGGCCAGCCCCAGCCGCTGCTTCATGCCCAGGGAAAACTGCTTGAACTTCTTTTTTCCCGCGTCGTGGAGCCCCACCTGCTCCAGGGCCCGGTCCACGCACTGCGCCCCGGGGATGCCCCGCTGGCGGCGGTAGTATTCCAGATTCTCCCGGGCGGTCAGATAGGGGTAAAAGCTGGGGGTCTCCACCATAGCCCCAGTGCGGGCCCGGGCGGCGGCCAGCCCCTTCTCCGTGGTCTGTCCGAAGAGCTCGATCTCCCCAGTGGTGGGTACGGTCTGGGCGGTGAGCATCCGAATAATGGTGGTTTTGCCCGCCCCGTTGCGGCCCACCAGGCCGTAGATCTGGCCCTTCTCGACGGCCAGGTCTACCCCGTCCACCGCCGCGGCGGCGCCGTACCGCTTGGTCAGGGCCCGGGTGACCAGTACATATTCTGCCATGTGGCATCAGCCTTTCTGTTGGATTGTGATGCCATTCTATCGAAGAAGCAACAAATCCCCGTAAAGCAAAGGTGAAGAATCCTTAAAGTTCGTTCATTTTGAACCCGATGCCCCACACCGTTTTGATATACTCCCGGTCGCTGACCTTTCCCAGCTTGGAGCGCAGGTTGGAGATATGGACGTTGACGGTGTTGTCGTCCCCCATGTACTCCCCGCCCCAGACGTTCTCATAGAGCTGCTCCCGGGTGTAGACCTTTTTGGGGTGGGACAGCAGCAGCGCCAGGATCTCGAACTCCCGGGCGGTGAGGGCCACGTCCTTCCCCCCGGCCGTCACCCGGACGGCCTCCCGGTCCAGAACCAGGTCCCCCAGCCGGAGCACCTCCCCCGCCTCCGCCGGGGCGGAGAACTGCCGGTAACGGCGGAGCTGGGCCTCCACACGGGCCAGCACCTCGGCGTTGTCGAAGGGCTTGGAGATGAAGTCGTCGGCCCCCAGCCGCAGGACGTTGACCCGGTCCTCCAATCCCGCCTTGGCGGAGAGGACCAGGATGGGCATGGTCTTTTTCCGCCGCATCTGGGCGATGAACTCCTCGCCGGTCAGACCGGGGAGCATCAGATCCAGCAGCACCAGGTCGTACTCGTACTGCTCGGCCCACAGCACGGCCTCGCTGCCGGAGAAGGCGGGCCGCACGTCGTAGCCCCCGTCGGTAAGAATGCGGCACAGCAGGCGGTTGATGTCCGGATCGTCCTCCACCACCAGGATGTGATAGGTCGCCATGCTATCGGTTCGCCTCCTCCCGGCGGGCCTCGGCCGCCCGGTTATAGAGATGCAGCCCCGCCGCCACCATACCGGCCCCTACGGCCACCGCGAACAGGACGGCCAGCACGGTAAACACGGGCAGGCTCAGAGGCGCGGGGACCAGATGGTCCATGCCCCAGAATACGCCGCCGATCATCAGCAGAAAGCCGGCGATGTTGGTGGTGGTGGCCAGGGGCGCCCGGCCGGTCCTGAGTTCGTCCCCGCACTTGGGGCACTTGTCCTGCACCGCCTTGAGAGGGCGAAAGGGATTTTCCCGTCCGCAGCTCCAGCAGATCCACTTCATAGTCGTTCCTCCTCTTATTTGACCCGCAGCTTCCTGGCCAGTTCCCCGTCCGGGTCCACATAGGCCGTCTGGTACGTGGTGTAGACCACCATCCCCGGCCGGGCCCCGGCGGGCTTTTTCACATATTTCACCGGGGTGTAGTCCACCGGCACCTTTTTGCCCTCCCGGCCCTGGGAAAACCAGGCAGCCAGTTGGGCGGCCTCGGTGACGCTCTGAAGGTCAGGCTCCTGCCCGTCCGTCCACAGGATGACGTGGGAGCCGTGGATCTTCTGGGTGTGGAACCACAGCTCTCCCTTGCCCGCCTGCCTGGTGGTGAGGGCGTCGTTCTGGGTGTTGTTCTTGCCCACCGAAATCCGCAGCCCCGCCGAGGACCGAAACTCCATGGGCCGGGTCTGCACCTTCAGGTTCCGCTGGCCGGCCTTGCTCCCCTTGCGGAGATAGCCGGTGCCGGTGAGCTCCTGCCGGATCTCCAGCAGGTCCCGCTCCCCCTCGGCCAGCTTGACAGCCTCCCGTACGCTGTCCAGATAGTCCAGCTCCCGCCGGCCCTTCTCGATCTGCTCCGTGAGCACCCGCTCGGCGGTCTTGGCCTTGTTGTATTCCTTGTAATACTTGGCGGCGTTCTGCTGGGGCGTGAGAAGCGGGTCCAGCGGGATGTCCACCTCCCGCCCCTCGGGGTCGTAGTAGTCCGTCAGCCGGGCCGTGCGCATTCCCTTCTCCAGCGCGTACAGGTTGGAGGTAAGGATGTCCCCCAGCTCCCGCTTGCGCTCCCGGTCCTTCGTGGCCGCCAGCTCCAGCTCCTGCTGGCCCACCCGGCGGGCGGTGCGATCCCGTATCCGGCCCACCGCCTTCAAAAGCTCCTGCCCCTTCTGCCCGGTGCGCTGGGCGGTCTCCCGGGTGGCGTAAAAGTCCTCCAGCAGCTCGGAAAAGCTGGGATAGGGCCTCGACTCCGTCCCCGGACCGTACTGTAAAATGGGCAGAAAGGTGAAGTCGGCGGCCTTGCCGTCCCGCACCAGCAGAGTGGGAACATAAGCTCCCCCCACAGCCCGTGAGAGCTGCTCCAGCTTCTTCTCCAGGGGCAGGTCCTTCACGCTCTCCACCCCGCCCCGGAAGGCCAGCTCCCGCTCGATGAGGGGGGACAGGCCGGGCCGGGGCTCCGGCAACCGGTAGAACAGGCCGGGCAGCACCTGCCGCTGGGCGGACATGTCGGCGTCCACCCGGCGCATGCAGTCCACGATGCGCCCCTCGGCGTCCAACAGGATGAGGTTGGCCCGGCGGCTCATGGCCTCCAGCACCAGGGTGCGGGGCACCCGGTCCCCCAGCTCGTCGATGACCTCCAGCCGGAGCAGGACGATGCGCTCCAGCTCCGGCTGCTCGATGGCCAGAATGCGCCCGCCGGTGAGATGCTTGCGCAGGAGCATACAGAACATGGGGGGCTGGGCCGGGTTCTCCCGGGGCAGCCGGGTCAGGTGGAGCCGGGGGGCCGTGGGGCTGCCGGCGAGGAGCAGCTTTACGTTCTCCCCCGCCCGGATGTTGAGGATCACCTCATCCCGGGTGGGCTGGTAGATTTTGTCCACCTTGCCCCCCACCAGGGTCTTTTTCAGTTCTTCCACCACTGCCGTCAGGCAGATCGCGTCCAAAGGCATGTTCAGTCCCCCATCATGGTCGAAAATAGCGCGTTAAGCCGCTCCGTCCTTCCCTGGAGGTACAGCCAGCCGAACAAAGCCTCCAGGGCGGTGGCGGTCTGGTACTCCTCCCGGCTGGCCGCCTTGGGGATGGAGTGGGGGCTGGCGTTGCGCCCCCGGCGGAAGACGTCCCCCTCCTCCTCCGACAGGAGCGGCAGGATCTTCTCCGCCATGGCGGCCTGGGCGGGAGCGGCCACAAAGTGGACGGTGGCCCGGTGCAGGCCTTTGGAGGTGGCCTTGCCGCGCAGGCACAGCCAGGAGCGGACCATCACCTCAAAGACCGCGTCTCCCAGGTGGGCCAGACCCAGATTGCTGATGGCCCGGATATGGTCGGGCGCAGCATCCAGATGAAAATAATCTGTCATGGTATTTTCTCCTGCAAAATAGAAATCATATGAATATCAGTATACCGCAAACCACGCCAAAACACAATCATTCGAAAGGAGCCCTCTCTATGCCGTATCCCTTCACCCTTCGTCCCCTGCCCTACAGCTATGAGGCCCTGTGCCCCGAAATCAGCGACACCACCCTCCACTTCCACCACGACAAGCATCTGCAGACCTATGTGGACAATCTAAACAAGGCCCTGGCCGACTGCGCTCCGTGCCAGCGCATGACCCTGGAGGAGCTGCTCCAGAACCTGGACGCCCTGCCCGCGGACAAGCGCATCCCCGTGCGCAACAACGGCGGCGGGGTATACAACCACTACCTGTATTTCGACTGCATGGCCCCCCGGAGCGGCTCCCGCCCCTCCGGCGCGCTGGCCCGGGCCATGGACACCGCCTTCGGCTCCTACGAGGACTGGAAAACCCGGATGAAGGCCGCCGCCGTGGGGCAGTTCGGCTCGGGCTACGCCTGGCTGGTCTGCGACTCCTCCCGCTGCGTGTCGGTGGTCCAGACCGCCAACCAGGACTGTCCCCTGTCCAAGGGGCAGTACCCCCTTCTGTGCGTGGACGTGTGGGAGCACGCCTACTATCTGGGCTACCAAAACCGCCGGGCGGATTACGTGGACGCCTGGTTCAGCCTCATCAACTGGCCCTTTGTCGAAAGCCGCTATGACGGCTGCTGCAAATGAAAGCATCCGCGGCGCGCCGGGTATCCTCCGGCGCGCCGCGGACCATTTTTCACGGGGGAAACACTTTGGCACAAAGGGTGGCCAGCACCCTCCGGCAGGGCTGGAACAGCACCAGGGCGATGGCGAAGTTCCCCGCCCCGTGGAGCAGGTCGAAGGGGATGCCCGCCACCCAGGTGGCGGCGAACATCCGCCATCCCCCCACGGGCAGGTACACCAGAGCGCACAGGGCTCCGAAGGCCAGGCCGAAGGCGCCGGAAAGGACGGCCCAGCCCACCCGGGATTCCATACCCCGCAGCAGCCAGGCCAGTACGGCCAGCACGGCCCAGACGTACAGGTAGCTCAGGACCCAGGTGCTGACGCCCCAGATGAGGGCCTCCAGCACCACGAACACCGCGATGGGATAGGCGGCCCGCCGCCCCAGCACCGCGGTGTAGACCATCACCAGCAGCGACACCGGTTCGATGTTGGGCAGCAGGGCCATGGCAACCTGCAAGACCACCAGCAGGGCCCCCAGCAGCCCCAGCACCACAATGCCCCTGGCCCCCAGACGCCCCCGTTCCATCACCAGCTCCCCTTGGTCAGCGTCAGCTCATAGCGCTCCCCGTCGGCGATGGGGGTCAGGTCGGCCCCGTTGAGGGTGATCTCCCCGTCCTTGGACAGGCTCCAGTAGGTCCGGTCGGCGTCGGAGGCGGTCTCCCCGTCCACCGTCTGGATATACAGGCCGTAGGGCCCGTTTTCTCCCTCCACGCCCAGCTCCTCACTGGACAGCAGGGCGGGGCCCAGGTACGTCTCGTCGGTGTGGAGCTCCGCCGTCCTGATGCTGCCGTCCCCGTGGATTACCTCCACAGTGACGGTCTTGGCTCCGGCCATCGGCTGGGGCCGGGCAAAGTAGTAGACCGCCGCCAGCAGCGCGGCCGCCGCCAGCAGGATCAAGACGCCGATCCGGGCTTTTTGGTTTTTCATCCGGTTCGTTCCCTCCCTCTCGGTTTTTCCTCAGTTTATCACAGTTCCCCGCTCTATGACAAGAGGGCCGCGCACTGCGCGGCCCTCTTGTGGCTTTTTTACTGGGGCTTCTGGTTCTGGAACTTGGTCTGGGCCTGCTGGACCTTGCTGGCGGGGGCGGGCTCCACCTGATACCAGCCCTTGGCCTGGGCCTTCTGGAACAGCTCGCTCTGGGTCACGTGGCCCTGATTGAGCATGCGCAGAAAATCGTCCCGCAGCTTGGTATTCACGCATTCGGAAGCATAGGTGTCGTAGTTGGCGGACATCTTCTTCTCCGTGAAGATAAGGTCTGTGACGTGCTCCTGATCGTTCATGTGGGCGTTTCCTCCTTAGTTCAGATAGGTCAGCAGGCAGTCGTAGTTCTGCTTGTGCTGCTGGGCATACTGCTGGAAGCAGGATTTCAGTTCCTGATCGGTGCACTCCTGCTCCGCCGCCTGGTATTTACAGTACAGGACCTTTTCAAAGCCCAACTGATCCTCCAGAGCGGACAGCTCCTTGCCGGTGAGATTGACCATCTTGGATCACACTCCTTTTTGAGATTGCGGTCCTAGTATCCCACGGCGGCTGGCATTTATTCACTTCCCCGGCATGAGGGGAGCCCCATCGGCGTCAAAGGAAAATAGGCAGAACAGGCCCTCGTCCCACTGCTTGAGCCGGGAGAAGCAGAACAGGGGCAGCAGGGGAAATTCCCGGTCGAAGGCAAAGGGGCACGCCATGGTCCACCGCTCCCCCTCCCGGCGGACCAGAACCCGGTCCAGCCCCGCCGCCGCCGAACGGATGCATCGGTCCCGAAAGGCCTCTCCGTTCGGCCGCTCCCAGTTCCAGCCGGCGGGCGGCCCGTCGTTATGGAAGGAGAAGGTGAGCTCCGCCGTCCCGCCGGTCACCGGCCATGTCCCCTGCCGGCGCAGGGCGTCGGCTGTAAAGGTCCGCTCCGCTGCCAGCCGGCCGCCGGGCTCCGGCACCAGCGTACCCAGCAAAGCCCGTCCGTTCCGCCCGCTCAGCCAGACCTTGTAGAGCCCCCGGCCATCGTCCGGCAGCTCGGCCCGGGCCCACAGCCGCGGCCCCTCCTCCCGCAGGGTCAGGCTGCCAAGCCCCCCCGCCAGCGCGATCCGCTGTTCCAATTCATCGCCCTCCTCTCCCCGCTCCGGCACTTTCACTGCTATTCTATGCCACACCCCGGCCCCAATGCGCGGGGAATCCCAAAATTTGCATTGGGAATTCCTTCATTATGGAAACTTAATTTGCTTTTCCCTTGCTTTGCCCCGTCGGATTCTGTATAATAGAGTCTATTGAAAAAAGCTCCTGATTTTTCCTCCCATCGCTGCCGCGGTGGGTCCTCCCATTCTATCTCCTGCGGGAAAGGAGTCCAGCCCATGAGCGAACCGCACAGCAATACTGCCACGGAATCCTGGAAGGCCCTCGTCACCCGTCTGCCCGGCGTGCTGGGGGCCGAATTCACTCTGGAGAACGGGACCGTTCGCGAGGTCCATATTCTCTCCGACCAGTCCCGCAGCCCCAAGCAGATTGTCCGGGACGTGCAGTCGGCTATGCTGGCCAAGTTTCAAGTGGAGCTGGACCATCGGATCGTCAGCGTGGCCCAGATTCCGGGCTCGGCGGTACACCGTCCCTCCCGGCGCCTGCGCTGCGAGCAGTTGGAGCTCTCCACCAGCCGGGAGGGGGCCAGCGCCTCGGTCCATCTGCTGGCGGACGGGAAGCGCTATGTGGGTCGGGCCGGCTGCGACCTTTCGGTGGGCGGACGGTGGCGCGCCATCGCCCAGGCCACCGTGTCGGCTCTGAACCAACTGCTGGCCCCCGGCTTCGTCTTCTCTCTGGACGAGGTCCGGCGCACGGCCATGGGGGAACACCAGGCCGTGCTTGTGGGGCTTCTCCTCAAAAGCGGCGGCAAGGCCGAGCCCCTGCTGGGTGCCTGCTACGAGGGGGAGGACCCCAATTTCTCGGTGGCGCTGGCCACCTTGGACGCCGTCAACCGGCGGCTGTCCGCCCTTCCTTCTCCGGAGGAGCACGAGGAGGTCCAGACTCCCTGACCTCCCGCATCAACTGAGCGAAGCGGATATAGCCTGTCTTAGCGGATGGCAGAGTACTGTCACGAGGAGGCTGTATTCGATGAAAAAGGCGAAGATCATGATGGCCCTCACCGCGCTGGCTTCTATGCTGGCTACCTGCGGCGCATTCTTCAAGATCCGTTGAAAGCGTTGAAGCCCAAGCTCTGAGGTGCGGGCAGCCGGCGACGGCCGGCTGCCCGCTTTCCCCTTCGCCCTTCCATAGCTCCCGCGTTCTGTCTCGAGTACCGCGGTCGATCCCACGGCCCCCACGATCATTGGAGGTTTTTATGCAGCCGGTTACAAAAAGATATATGGCGCTGCTCTCCATCGTCGGAATCGGCGTCGGTATCTATGTGGTCTGGTCCTGGCTTTTCCGTCAGAGGCAGAACTGGAGCCCCCATGAGCTGGGGGTGCTGGTGGTGCTGACGGTGCTGTGCATCCTCTGCCGATGTCTGCCCCTCTATGTCCGGGACGACTGCACCATTGATATGTCCTTTATCAGCATTCTGGCCGTGGTCCTCCTGCTGGGGCCGGAGGCCGCTGTGGCCATCATCTTCCTTACTACCCCTCTGGAGGTCATACCCACCGAGGACGGCAAGGGCTTTTATCATATTTTTAACACCGCCCCCAGCAAGCTCCTGTTCAACACCGCCAACCTGAATCTGTCCATGGCGGCGGCGGGCGTGGTCTATCATGCCGTGGGCGGCGTGCCCGGCACCATCACCTTCCCCTCCGTACTGGCCCCCGGCATCCTCTATATCGTCTGCGCCGTGGGCCTCAACGCTGTGTTCGTGGCCTTTCTCTACTATCTGGAGTACCGGGCGGCCTTCTTCGTCACCTTCGGTCAGATGGCCATCGGCATGGTCCCCAGTCTGCTGTGCAGCGCCACGCTGGGCTATTTTCTGGCCATGCTGCTGTCTATGCCCACCTTCTGGCCCGCTATCCTCTTTGTCCTGCCGCTGCTGATGACCCGGTTCTCCTTCCGGCTCTATCTCTCCGCCCAGAAGCAGCAATACAACATCATCCGGGCCTTTGCCACCGCGCTGGAGGCCAAAGACACCTATACCGAGGGCCACTCCTCCCGGGTGTCCCTGTACTCCGTCCGGATCGCCCAGAAAATGGGGCTGTCCGGCGCCCGGGTCCGCCGGCTGGAGACCGCCGCCATCTTCCACGACATCGGCAAGATCGGCGTACCCGACTCGATCCTGGGCAAGCCCGGCATGCTCACCCCGGAGGAACGGGCCGTCATCCAGCGCCACCCCGCCACCGGCGTATCCATTCTCCAGAACATGGACACCTATGAGGACATCATCCCTCTGGTGCTCCACCACCATGAGTTTTTTGACGGCCGGGGCTATCCCGACGGCACCTCCGGCGACGATCTGCCGCTGGAGACCTACATTCTGGGTGCAGCGGACGCCTACGACGCCATCACCAGCGACCGCCCCTACCGGAAAGGCCGCACCCCCGTGGAGGCCGCCCGCATTCTGCGGGCGGAGGCCGGCAGGCAGTTCCACCCCGAGGTGGCCCGGGTGGTGGCCAAGATGGCCGAGGCCGGCGAGCTGGCTCCCGACGGCGAAGCGGCGGCCGAAGCCGGCGCGGCCGTCCAGGTCTGAGGAGGCGCGCCGATGCTGATGCTCTCCGTGATCCTCGCCCTGCTCCTGGGCTGGTGCACCGGCGGCCGGCTCTCCCGCTTCGAGGAGGCGTACCTCCGGCTGCTTCCCCTGCCCGTCCTAGCCTTCGCCTGCCAGCAGGCCATGAACGCTCTGGCAGGCCGTATCTCCCTGCCCTTTGAGGCCTGGGCCTGGCTGCCGCTGCTGCTCTCCTATGGGCTCATCTTCCTCTTTTTGTGGCAAAACCGGCATCTGAAAAAAACCTGCCTCCTGGTGGGGGCCGGCGGAGCGTGCAATCTGGCGGTCATCGCCGCCAACGGCTGGAGGATGCCCGTGGCCTCCTGGGCCGCGGCGCTGCTCTCCGAGCAGGGGGCGGCCGCCCTGCTGGCCGGGGAGATTCCCATGTACCGCGCCGCCGACGCGTCCACCCGGCTGTTGTTTTTAGGTGACATCCTCTACTGCCCCCTGCCGCTGTTCGGCGGTCTGGCCAGCCTGGGCGACATTCTGCTGGCTGCGGGCGTCTTTTTCTGCCTGATGGCCTGTATGCGGCCTTCCCGCCTGCCCATGTGGCTTACAACCGGATAATCCTCGCTGTGACAGGAGCCCCGCATGGGGCTCCTGCTGTATGTTCCGGGGAGCGAAAATTTTTGCAGCAGCCCCGTTGATTTCCTATTTACCTGGCTATATAATGGGTTTATATAAGAAAGGGAGGGCGATCCACATGATGATCTCGACCAAGGGGCGCTATGCCCTGCGCGTTATGGTGGACATGGCGGAGCACCAGGCCGAGGGCTATCTCCCTCTGAAGGAGATCGCGGAGCGGCAGGATATCTCGGAAAAATACCTGGAGAGCATCCTCAAGGTCCTGGTCAAGCACAAGTTCCTGACCGGCCTGCGGGGCAAGGGGGGCGGATACCGCCTGACCAGAGTGCCGGAGCAGTATACGGTGGGCAGCATCCTGCGTCTGACGGAGGGCAGTCTGGCACCGGTGGCCTGCCTGGAGCAGGAGCCCATCGAATGCCCCCGCATGGCCCAGTGCCGCACCCTGCCCATGTGGCGGAAGCTGGACGGCCTGATCCAGGACTTCTTCGACGGCATCACGCTGGCCGACCTGGCGGCCTCCACCCAGCCGGGAAACGACTACGTAATCTGAACGGTCCACACGCCAAAACACCCGGGACAGATGTCCCGGGTGTTTTTCCGCTCCATTCCATTCAGGTTAGGGTATAGCTCCCCCGGACCAGCACGGTGAGGTCGGTGACGGCCTTCAGGCCCCTGCCTTCGGCCGTGGTGAGATAGAGGTGGTTGGGCTCCACCGCCCCGCCGGAGGCCAGGGTGCCGCCGCCGGTGGTATCGATGAGCCCCGGGGCCGAGGCCGCCACCGCAGTGGCCGAGCCGGAGCGCAGCAGGAACTCGAAGCCGGTGGCGCCGGTGAGCTGCCGACCCGCCGCCACATTCACCACCGTAAAGGCGGAGGAGGTCCCCGCCGTGCCCGTCCCAGCCGAGCCGGACAGCTTCTGCTCCATGTCCCGCTCGTACCGGGCGATGGAGGCGTCCAGCCGGTCCACCAGCGCCTGCTCCCGCTGGTCCAGTCTGGCATCTACGTCGGAGAGAATCTGGGGCGCCGTCACTTCGTTTATGTAGCTCATGGTCACCAGCGGGTCGGTCTGGGTCCCCTGGGACGCCCCCAGAAACACCGCCGCCGCTCCCACCGCCAGCACAGCCGCCAAAATACGTCTGGTCCTGCTTTTTCTCATCCGTAAAACCTCCTAGGTCAAAAAGGGGGAGGGCCGCCGTTCGGGCGGCCCCCACGCTTCAGATCAACTGCTCCGGATGGAGCCCAAAGCTCACCGCGATGGCCGAGTCCACCTGGTGCATCAGCTTGTCGTCCAGCTTGCCCATTTTTTCGCGCAGCCGCTTCTTATCCAGGGTCCGGATCTGCTCCAGCAGGACCACCGAGTCCTTGGGCAGACCATAGCTCCGGGCGGACAGCTCGATGTGGGTGGGGAGCTTCGCCTTGCCGGTCTGTGAGGTGATGGCTGCCGCGATGACGGTGGGACTGTGCCGGTTCCCGGTGTCATTCTGTACGATGAGCACCGGGCGTACCCCGCCCTGCTCGCTGCCCACCACCGGGCTCAGATCGGCATAAAAGATATCTCCGCGCTTCACGCTGTTGTCCACTCATGCTCACACTCCGCTGGAAGATAGTCACCAACGTCACAGGGAGGGCAAGCCCTATGTAACGCGGTCACTATGATTCTCCCACGGGGCGGCGGGATTTATACACATCCCTTCAAATATCAGGAAGAGTTTTCGCCCCCGCCGCCGCTCCTGCGGGACTCCCCCGTGCCATTCTATGCGCGGAGCGCGGAGGCCGCCACCTCAGTCCAGATAGACCCGGGGTACCCGGGGCGACACGTCGCAGAGCAGCTCGTACTGGATGGTTCCGGCCCGGTCGGCTCCGTCCTCCACGGGGGCGGCGTCACCGTAGAGCACCGCCTCGTCCCCGGGGATAACGCCGGGGATGTCGGTAACGTCCACCATGGTCAGGTCCATGCATACCCGGCCCACCACCGGGGCCTTTTTCCCCCGGATGGCCACCGGCTGGCCGTTGGAAAACAGGCGGAAATAGCCGTCGCCGTAGCCCACCGGCAGCACCGCCAGGCGGCTGTCCCGCGCCAAGGTGGCGGTCCGGCCGTAGCTGACGCAGGTCCCGGCGGGCAGGTCCCGCACCGCCGCCACCCGGGTCTTGAGTGTCATCACCGGCAGGAGCGGGCAGGTGTACTCCATGCCCGGGGCCGGATAGTGGCCGTACAGGGCGATGCCGGGGCGGACCATATCCAGATGGGTACAGGGATAGTTTAACATAGCGGCGCTGGCCGCGCAATGACGGATTTCAAAGGTCACCCCCCGGGCGGACAGCTTGTCCAGCAGGTCCAGGAACCGGGTGAACTGGCGCATGGTGTATGCCTCGCAGCCGTCGGCGTCGGAGAAGTGAGTGAAGATGCCCTCCACCCGCAGCCCCGGCAGGGCGCACAGCGCGGCAATCTCCCCGGCGGCATGGTCCAGATGGGCCTCGTCACAGAGGAAGCCCAGCCGGGACATGCCAGTGTCCGCCTTCACATGGATGGTAAGCGTTCGGCCCGCCGCCACCGCCGCGGCGGACAGGGCCCGGCCGGTCTCCAGGTCCCCCACCGCCTGGGCGGCGTCCCACGCCAGCAGCTCCCCGGCGTACCGGGGCAGGGTGACGCCCAGGATCAGGATGGGGGCGCGGACCCCGGCCTGCCGCAGCTCGGCGGCCTCCTCCAGGCAGGCCACCGCCAGGTAGTCCGCCCCCCACTCCTCCAGCTTTTGGGCCACGGGGACCGCCCCGTGGCCGTAGGCGTTGGCTTTCACCACACCCACGAATCGGCATCCCGGGGCGAGCTGCTCCCGCAGGGCGGTGTAGTTGTGCTTCAGGCGGCCCAGGTCGATCTCCGCCCACGTTCTCATCTGTGCGTCACTCATATCGGTCTATCCTTCCTGTTGTGTGGCCGGCTCCATGGTAAACTGGGTAAACCGGCACAGGATCACCCGGGCCCCGTCCACCGAGATCTCTCCCTGCACCAGGCCGTGGGTATCCAAATCGAACCACACCGCCGTCTCCACGCCGGCGCCCGGGGCCTGCTCCGGGTCCCGGCAGCAGATCCGCAGGGTGGCCGTCTCATCCAGGTCCTCCCGGCCCACCTCGGCGATGAAGCCCGTCTGGACGGCGTTCAGTAGGGCCGGCAGGGCGCTCACCGGGGAGAGCCCCTGGCCGTCCAGCTCCCCCGTCTCCAGGCTGGCCCCGTCGTATTCCAGGGTGGCCGCGCCGTCCTTGAGCCGGGCCGTCACTCCCGCGATGTCCTCCGGCGCGGTGACGGTCAGCACCGTCTCCCCGCCCTTCGTATACTGCAGTTCCAGCGTAAACACATACACCCGCTGGCCGTAGTCGGCGGTGATCTCCGCCGTGGCGGCGCAGGTCGCCATGCCCAGGTACTCCGCTCGGATGTCCAGGGCCAGCTCCTCGTCTCCCCTGCCCCCGCTCCCGCCGCCGCAGGCGGCCAGCAGCAGGCAGAGGGTCATCATTGGTGCGCACAGTCTCTTCATGCGCACGGGCTACGTCCTCCCCTTCTAAAAGTGTCTGAGGGCCGCGGGCAGCTTCTCCACCAGATCCATGGGGGTCATGCCGTACTCCCCCCGCTCCTCCGCCGCCAGGTCCCCGGCCAGGCCATGGTACAGCACCGCCGCCGGGACCGCCTGCTCCGGCGCCAGCCCCTGGCCCAGCAGAGACAGGATCACCCCCGCCAGCGCGTCCCCGCTGCCCCCCTTGGCCATGCCCGGGTTGCCGGTGGTGTTGACGAAGGCCCTCCCGTCCGGGAAGGCGGTGATGGTACGGTGCCCCTTCAGGACCAGGATACAGCCGTGGGCCCCGGCAAAGTCCCGGGCCGTCCGCAGCCGGTCCGCCCCGGGCATTGCCCCGGTCAGGCGGGCAAACTCCCCGTCGTGGGGGGTGAGCACGGTCAGCCGGCCCGTCCCCGCCCGGGCGTCCAACCTATCTATATGCCCGGAAACGGCGTTTAGACCGTCGGCGTCCAGCACCACGGGGCACGCCGCCCCCTCCAGCACCGCCGCCGTCAAAGCGGCGGCTCCCGCGCCGCGGCCCAGGCCGGGCCCCACCAGGGCAGCGCTCTTCCCCGCCAGGTCGGTGCGCACCTGGGCCAGAGCCCCGGCGGAGAGGCCCCCTTCCCCGTCGGCGGGCAGGGGCTTGGGCATGACTTCGTCACACTTGACGGCCACGATGGGATAGATGTCCTCCGGCACCGCCAGGGTGACCAGACCCGCCCCCGACCGCAGCGCCCCTCGGGCCGCCAGTACCGGCGCGCCGGTGTAGCCCCGGCTGCCCGCCAGGATATAGTCCCTGCCGTAGTCCCCCTTGTGGCTGTCCCGCCGCCGGCGGGGCAGGGGCAGGTCCCCGGGGCCCATCGCCCAAACCGGCTTGGGCACGGCGGCGGTCAGGTCCTCCGGGATACCGATGGAGACCACGGACAGCCTGCCGCAGAGGGCGCCTCCCTCTCCCAGATAGTGGCCCGGCTTGGCCGCCGTGAAGGTGACGGTGACCGCCGCCTCTGCCGCGGCGCCCAGCACCGCACCGGTGTCGGTCTCCACCCCGCTGGGCAGGTCCACCGCCAGGGTCGGGGCGGGGCTGGCGTTCATCCGCTCGATGGCGGTGCGGAAGGCCCCGGTCACCGGTCGGGTCAGGCCGATGCCGAAGAGGGCGTCCACCAGCACCCCGGCCCCCATGGCCCAGGCCGTCTGCTCCGGGTCGGCGGGATCGAAGGCCTCCAGCACGCCGCCGGCGGCCCCCAGGCGGCGCTCCATCTCCGCGGTATCGGCGGTGAGCTTGTCCCGCCCTCCCACCAGAAAGCACCGGACCGAAATTCCCCGCTCCAGCAGGAACCGGGCGGCGGCCACGCCGTCGCCACCGTTGTTGCCGCTGCCGCAGAAGACGGCGGCCCTCCGATTCTCACCTGCCAGAGCGGCCGCCTCTTCCGCCACCGCCCGGGCGGCGGCCTCCATCAGCCGCGTGGAGGGGATTCCCCGCTCCCCGATGGCGGAGCGGTCCAGCTCCCGCATCTCCCGTGCGCTGGAGATCCATTGCATACCATGCGCCTCCTTATGAAGTGGGCTCCGCGGCGGCCTGCACCGCGTCCATAGGGGTGAAGCTCACCCGGCGGAACAGCAGGGCGCCCACGATGAGGATGATAAAGTTGCTGAGGACCATGGCGTACCAGATGCCCGTACTGCCCACGTTGGTAAAAAGCTTGAACAGGAGGATGAGGGGCAAGCGGATGATCCACAGCCGTGCGGTGGCCATGAGGAAGGAAAACCGGGTGTTCCCGGAGCCGTTGAACACACCCAGATAGTTTTGGAACAGAGACATGAGCGGCTGGGTGAGCAGCACCCAGAACATATACTCCCAAGCGGCGGCCTGGGTGGCAGAGTCGTTGGTCAGGGCGGTCACCAGCACCCCCCGCAGGGGGAAGAGCAGCAGGCTCCCGGCGATGGAGACGAGCAGCCCCACATTCCGGCTGACCAGATAGGCCCGCCGGGCCCGCTCCCCGTTGCCCGCGCCGATGTTCTGCCCCACGTAGGCCGCCAGCACCGAGCCCATGGCCAGCACCGGCATGAGCAGCAGGTTGGACACCTTGTTGCCGATGCTGAAGGCGGCGGTGACGTGGTCGCCGTAACTGAGGATGACGGCCTGCAGCACCAGAAAGCCCAGAGAGCTGAGGGCCTGGCTGGCCGCCGCCGGGGCGGCCACGGCGGTGAGCCGCCGGAACAGGGGCCACTGCAGCCGCAGGTGGCGTCTGTCCAGGAAGAGCGCCTGCCGCCGGTCGAACAGCAGATACAGGCAGACGGGCACGATGACGGCGTTGCCCGCCGCGGTGGCCAGGCCCGCGCCGAACACCCCCAGCCCCAGGACGCGCACATGGACGGCGGTGAGGACGATGTTGAGCATTACGGCGCTCACCGAGAGCACCACCGGGGTCACCGTGTCCCCCTGGGCCTGGCGGATGGCCTGGAATGCGGCAAAAATGAAGGTAAATGTCAGTTCAAAGGAGCGCACCCGCAGATAGGACACGCTGCACGCCAGCACATCCCCGGACGCTCCCATCAGAGCCATGACCCCCGGCGCAGCCAGATACAGCAGCAGGTTGAGGACGGCCCCCAGCACCACCGACACCAGGAGCAGCACCCCGGCGTTATCCCGGGCCCGCTCCCGCTCTCCGGCACCCAAAAGCTGGCTGACCACCGCCACCCCCGCCACGCCGAAGCCCGCCTGGAAGGAGGCGAAGATATTCAGCAGGGGCCAGGACAGCGAAACGCCCGCCTGGGCGGCCACGGAGTTGGCGATCTGGCCGATGAAATAGGTGTCCACCAGCTCGTTGAAGGCCTTCATAAAGTTGGCCCCGAACACCGGCAGAGCCAGAATCAGAAAGGCCTTGTACAAATTGGGCTCCCGGAGCAGCAGCTCCGTCCGGTCACGCCTTTGTTTCACCGAATCCACTCGTTTCTTCTCAGAATGTACCCGTCCATTATAATGCGGAACACGTCCCGCCGCAAGCCATGAACATTCAATTTCATCTTGCAATTTTCCGGCCGATGTGGTATAAATGCAAGATAGAAACGCTGAGAACGGGAAAATAGCGCACAGTTCGTCAGGCAGAGAGGGACGGTCACCGGCTGAAAGCCGCCCCATGAGGAACGCGCTTGGTTCGCCCGGGAGCGGCCGCGGGGAAAGACGCGGACGGGTTCCATCCGTTATGGTGGTTGAAGTGTCTGCGCCCGGGACCGGGGCGTGGAAATGCGGGTGGTACCGCGGAAGGCTTGCCTTTCGTCCCTCTTTGGGGATGGGGGGCATTTTTTGTTGCTTATCTTACGCAAAGGAGCTGCGAATATGAAGGAAACACTGGAACAAATCCGGCGCGAGGCCCTCGCCGCCCTCAGTGAGACCAAGACGGCGGCCGACCTGGAGGCCCTGCGAGTCCGGTATCTGGGCAAAAAGGGTGAGCTCACCGCTCTGCTCAAGCAGATGGGCAGGCTCTCGGCCGAGGAGCGCCCCGTCATGGGTCAACTGGCCAACGAGGTGCGCGAGGCCCTCACCGAGGCCCTGGCCCGGCAGCAGAAGGTGCTGGAGGCCGCCGCCCTCCACGCCCGGCTGGAGGCGGAGACTCTGGACGTCACCATCCCCGGCAAACCCGTCGAGGTGGGCCACAAGCACCCCATGTATACCGTTCTGGACGAGATCAAGGACATTTTCATCGGCATGGGCTTCGATATTCTGGACGGCCCCGAGATCGAACAGGCCGAGTATAACTTCACCAAGCTCAACGCCCCGGAGGATCACCCCTCCCGGGACTGGACCGACACCTTCTATCTGACTGAGGACTCCTCCGTCCTGCTGCGGAGCCAGACCTCCCCCATGCAGATCCGGGCCATGGAGACCCGCGAGCTGCCCATCCGCATCATCTCCCCCGGCCGGGTGTACCGCAAGGACGAGGTGGACGCCACCCACTCCCCTATGTTCCACCAGATCGAGGGTCTGGTGGTGGACAAGGGCATCACCATGGCCGACCTGAAGGGCACCCTGAACACCGTCATCCGGCAGATCTACGGCCCCGACACCCAGACCCGCTTCCGTCCCCATCACTTCCCCTTCACCGAGCCCTCCTGTGAGGTGGACATCCAGTGCCACAAGTGCGGCGGCAAGGGCTGCCCCACCTGTAAGGGCGAGGGCTGGATCGAGGTGCTGGGCGCCGGCATGGTCCACCCCAAGGTGCTGCGCAACTGCAACGTGGACCCCGACGTGTACTCCGGCTTCGCCTTCGGCTTCGGTCTGGAGCGGCTGGCCCTGGGCCAGTTCAAGATCAGCGACATGCGCCTGATCTTTGAAAACGATGTCCGGTTCCTCAGCCAGTTTTAAGTGAAAGGAGAGTGTTGAACCATGCAGTTGTCCCGTAAATGGCTGAACGAATTTGTTGCGATTGATGCAAACGACCACGACTTTTCCGAGGCTATGACGCTCTCCGGCTCCAAGGTGGAGTCCGTGGCGGACCTGAGCCAGGAGCTGAAAAACGTGGTGGCGGGCCGCATCCTCCGGATGGACCGCCATCCCGATTCCGACCACATGTGGGTCTGCCAGTTGGATGTGGGCCAGGACGAGCCCGTCCAGATCGTCACCGGCGCGTGGAACATCCACGTGGGTGACCTGGTCCCCGTGGCCCGGCACAAATCCCTGCTCCCCGGCGGGGTCAAGATCGAAAAGGGCAAGCTGCGGGGGGTGCCCTCCAATGGGATGCTCTGCTCCCTGAAGGAGCTCAACCTCACCGCCGCCCACGACTATCCCTACGCCGTCATCCGGGCCGCCGCCCTGCTGAACGACTACAAGCCCCTGGACCCGGCCAAGCCCTCCATCCCGGCGGACGCGGCCCCCGGACACAAGATGTTCGGCAAGGTCATTGCCGCCCAGGTCGCCGCCATCGAGGGCGACGGCTTTACCTATACCGTCCGCCTCAACACCGGCGACGGTGAGGCGGAGGCCGTAACCGGCTGCCAGAACATCCACGCGGGCGATTGGGTGGCCTATGACACCGCCAAGGGCCACATCTGCACCCTGGCCGACCTCCACGCCGACCAGAAGGAATTCCCCCACTGCATCGAGGACGGTATCTGGGTCCTCCACGAGCAGGGCGTGCAGCCCGGCGACGACATGGCCGCCGTCATCGGCTACGACGACCACGTGGTGGAGTTCGAGATCACCCCCAACCGTCCCGACTGCCTGTCCGTCATCGGCCTGGCCCGGGAGGCTGCCGCCACCTTCGGCAAGGAGCTGAAGCTCCATACCCCCGAAATCAAGGGCTGCGGCGGCTCCATCGCCGAGCTGGTGGATATTGACATTGAGGACGGGGACCTCTGTCCCCGGTACACCGCCCGCATGGTGAAAAATGTAAAGATTAAGCCCTCCCCCGCCTGGATGCGGGAGCGGCTGCGCAACTCCGGCGTGCGGCCCATCAACAACATCGTGGACATCACCAACTACGTCATGCTGGAGTATGGCCAGCCTATGCACGCCTTTGACTTCTCCTGTGTGGAAGGCGGGCACATCGTCGTCCGCACCGCTCGGGAGGGGGAGGCCATCCAGACCCTGGACGGCAAGGACCACGCCCTGACCACATCCATGCTGTGCATCTGTGACGAGCACCGGCCGGTATGTGTGGCCGGCGTCATGGGCGGCGCCAACTCCGAGATCGTGGGCGACACCGCCATGGTCCTGTTTGAGTCGGCCAACTTCAACGGCGCCTCCGTCCGCCGCACCGCCACCGCCCTGGGGATGCGCACCGACGCCTCATCCCGGTATGAAAAGGGTCTGGACCCCATGAACACCATGAAGGCCGTCCAGCGGGCCTGCGAGCTGGTGGAGCTGCTGGAAGCCGGCGAGGTGGTGGACGGCGTGCTGGACGTGATCGCCAGGGACGCCGCCCCCGTCACCGTAAAGCTGGAGCCGGAGAAGATCAACGCCCTGCTGGGCACCGACGTGTCCGAGGCGGAGATGCGCCGCATCCTGCTGTCCCTGGGCTTCGGCCTGGAGGGAGACACCATCCTGGTCCCCTCCTGGCGCAGCGACGTGGAGCACTACTCCGACATCGCGGAGGAGGTGGCCCGGTTCTACGGCTACAACAAGATCCCCAACACCCTCATGCGGGGGGCCACCGTCCGGGGCGGCTACACCCCGGAGCAGCAGGCCGAGCGCACCGCCGGGCTGCTGTGCCGCACGGCCGGGTACGATGAAATCATCACCTATTCCTTCATCAGCCCCGCGTATTACGATAAGATCGACCTGCCCGCCGATTCCCCCCTGCGCACCTCCATGCGCATCCTGAACCCCCTGGGAGAGGACACCTCCATCATGCGCACCACCACCCTGCCCTCCATGCTGGAGATCCTGGCCCGGAACTACAACTTCCGCAACAAGTCCGCCAAGCTCTACGAGCTGGGCAGGACCTACTTCGCCAAAAACGACGGCTCCGGCATGGCCGACGAGCCCAAGGTCCTCTCGCTGGGCGCCTACGGCGCCGACATGGACTTCTTTGCCCTGAAGGGGGCGGTGGAGGCCGTGCTGGCCGGGCTGCGCATTCCCAGCGTCCGCTTCGCGGCCGAGAAGGAGAACCCCTCCTACCACCCCGGCCGCTGCGCGAAGGTTTACAGCGGCAGCACGCTGCTGGGCGTGCTGGGGCAGATCCACCCCCATGTGGCCGCCAACTATGGCGTGGACTGCCCGCTCTACGCCGCCGAGCTCGCCTTCGGCGCTCTCTACCGGAGTATGGGCCCCCTGCCCGTCTATCAGCCTCTGCCCAAGTTCCCTGCGGTGGCCCGGGATATCGCGGTGGTCTGCGGCAAGGACGTCCCCGTGGGCGAGCTGGCCGACTGCATCCGCCGGGGGGCCAAGGGCCTGCTGAAGGACGTGGCTCTGTTCGACATCTACACCGGCCCCGGCATCCCCGAGGACAAAAAGAGCGTGGCCTTCAACCTGACCCTCCGTTCCGACGAGCGCAGCCTCACCGCCGCCGAGGCGGACGAGGACGTCAAGAGCATCTTGGCGCTGCTGCAAACCGAGCTGGGCGCGACGCTGCGCTGAGGCAGGCTGCCGCACGGCTGGAGGAATATTTCGTCCCAAAATGGGCATCTTAATTCTTCATAAATTTTGTGTGCGGCCTCTTTACACCACCGGCAAATTCAGTTACAATAGGGAAAACGGCACAGGGAGGTGTTTCCGACATGCAGGAACAATTGGACTTCACCAGAAAGTTCAGCTTGAATCAGGACCGTGGCGACGAAATCAAGGCCATTTTGACCTCGGTTTACAACTCGCTTCAGGAGAAGGGCTATAACCCCATCAACCAAATCGTCGGTTACATCCTCTCCGAGGACCCCACCTATATCACCAACTATAACAACGCACGCTCCCTCATCCGCAAGCTGGACCGGGACGAGCTGCTTCAGGAGCTGGTGAAAAAGTATCTGGCCGGCTGAATTGTCGTCAAAAAGAGCTGGAAGGCATCGCCTTCCAGCTCTTTTTCTTGTCTGTGAAAGTCAGTTTTTCTCTCCCATCAGCAGGAACATGACCGCCTTCTGGGCGTGGAGCCGGTTCTCCGCCTCGTCGAAGATCTCCCCGGCGTGGGCCTCGAACACCTCCGCCGTGATCTCCTCCCCCCGGTGGGCGGGCAGACAGTGCTGCACCATGGCGCCGGGGTGGGCCACAGCCATCAGCGCTTCGTTGACCTGATAGACGCCGCCGAAGGCGGCCTCCCGCTTGGCCTTCTCCCCCTCCTGGCCCATGGAGGCCCATACGTCGGTGATGATCACGTCGGCGTCTTTGGCGGCCTGCTTCGGGTCGCGGCACAGGGCAAACCCGGCGCCGGTGACGGTCTTGGCAAAGTCCAGCACCCGGGGGTCGGGATCATAGCCCGCAGGACAGGCCACGGACACGTCCATACCGCACTTCAGGCCGCCCACGATCAGAGAGTTTGCCATGTTATTGCCGTCCCCGATAAAGCACAGCTTCAGCCCCTCCAGCCGGGTCATCTTTTCCCGGATGGTCATCAGGTCGGCCAGCACCTGGCAGGGGTGTGCAAAGTCGGTCAGGCCGTTGATGACGGGGATGGAGGCGTACTTGGCCAGCTCCTCCACCTCGTCCTGACCGTAGGTGCGGATCATGATGCCGTCGCAGTAGCGGGAGAGCACCCGGGCGGTGTCCTCGATGGGCTCGCCCCGGCCGATCTGGCTCTCCTTGCCGGAGAGGAACAAGGCGTGGCCGCCGAGCTGGTACATCCCCACCTCGAAGGACACCCGGGTCCGGGTGGAGTTTTTTTCAAAGATCATGGCCAGAGTCTTGCCCTGGAGATAGTTGTGGGTCAGGCCGTGCTTCTGGTTGTACTTCATCTGGTCGGCCACGTTGAGGATCTTGGTGATGTCCTCCCGGGTCAGGTCCAGCAGCTTGAGCAAATCCTTCTTCATTTCTCACACCTCTTTCAGGGTCTTTTCCAAAATCTCCAGTCCCTTGTCCATCTCCGCCTGGGTGATGGTCAGCGGGGGCAGGAAGCGCAGGGCGGGGCCGGCGGTGAGCACCAGCAGGCCGTTTTCGATGAGCTTGGCGGCCAGCTCCTTGTTGGTCTTGTCCCCCTTGACCTCCACACCGATCATCAGGCCCAGGCCGCGGGTGGCCCCCAGACAGGGCAGGGCCATGGATGCGATAGCATTGCGGATATACCGGCCCTTGTCAGTAGCGGCGGAGATGGTATCCTCGTCCAGCACGTCCAGCACCGCCAGGGCCGCCGCGGCGCACACCGGATTGCCCCCGAAGGTGGAGCCGTGGGTGCCCGGCCCCAGCACGTCCCGGCACTTGTCGCTGGCCAGGAAGCCGCCCATGGGCAGGCCCCCGGCGATCCCCTTGGCAAAAGACACCGCGTCGGGCAGGATGCCGTACTGCTGGTAGCAGAACAGGGTGCCGGTGCGGCCAATGCCGGTCTGGACCTCGTCGATGAGCAGCAGCCAATCCCGCTCGGCGCACAGCACCGCCAGATCGTGGACAAAACCCTGGTCCAGCGGGTAGACGCCGCTCTCCCCCTGGACCAGCTCCATCAGGACGGCGCACACGTCATGTCCCGCCACCTCGCTCACCCCATCCATGGTGGGGGCGGCGTAGCGGAAGCCGTCGGGAAAGGGGAAGAAATAGTTGTGGAACACCTCCTGGCCGGTGGCGGCCAAGGTGTTCAGCGTCCGGCCGTGGAAGGACTGCTTTAGGGTCAGAACGGTGCCCCGGCCCTTGCCGTACTTGTCAAAGCTGTACTTCCGGGCCAGCTTGATGAGCCCCTCGTTGCCCTCCGCGCCGGAGTTGCCGAAAAACACGTTGGACATGCCCGCGCGCTGGCACAGCACCTTGGCCAGCCGGGCGCAGGGCTCGGTGTAGAACAGATTGGAGATATGCCCCAGCTTCATGGCCTGCTCCATGATGGCCTCCGTCCACCTGGGATGGGCGCAGCCGATGGAGTTGACCCCGATGCCGCTGGAAAAGTCGATGTAGCTCCGGCCCAGGGCGTCGTACAAGGTGGCGTTCTCCCCGTGGTCCACATCCACCGGGAAGCGGCCGTAGGTATGCATCACATACTGGTCGTCCAGAGCCTTGAGTTCCTGAAAATCCATGGTTTCACCTCACAGCAGCATGGTGCCGATGCCGGAATCGGACAGCAGCTCGATCAAAATGGAGTGGGGGATGCGCCCGTCCAGGATAATGGTGTTCTTCACGCCGGAGCGCACGGCCTCCACGCAGCAGTCCACCTTGGGGATCATCCCCCCCTGGATCACCCCGTCCTTCACCAGGCCGGGGACCTGGGACAGCCCCACCTCGGGGATGAGGGTGTCCTCATCCTTGGGGTCCCGGAGCAGGCCCCGCACGTCGGTGAGCAGGATCAGCTTCTCAGCGTGGAGGGCTACCGCCAGCTTGGCGGCGGCGGTGTCGGCGTTGATGTTGTAGGCGGTCTCCCCGTCTACTCCCTGGGCCACGGTAGAGACCACGGGAATATAGCCCACCGCCAGGGCGTCGTTGACGACGGCGGGGTCTACCTGGACCACCTCGCCCACCAGACCGTATTTCTCATCCAGCTTCCTGGCCTGGAACAGCCCAGCGTCCATGCCGCACAGGCCCAGGGCCCGGCCCCCCATGCGGTTGAGGGTGGCCACCAGATCCTTGTTCACCTTGCCGCACAGCACCTGCTGCACCACATCCATGGTCTCCTGGTCCGTGTAGCGCAGGCCGTCCACGAATTCGGACGGCTTGCCCAGGCGCTTGAGCATATCGGTGATCTCGGGGCCGCCGCCGTGGACCACCACCACCCGGATGCCCACCAGGTGGAGCAGGATAATGTCGCTGATGACGGCCCGGCGCAGCTCCTCCGAGATCATGGCGTTGCCGCCGTATTTGACCACGATGGTCTTGCCGTAGTATTTCTGGATATAGGGCAGCGCCTCGGCCAGCACCTGGGCGCGCTCCACGTGGGAACTGGACATGTAACAGGACTCCTTTGTCTGACAGTGGGATCAGGTGCGGTAATCACCGTTGATTTTCACATATTCATAGGTCAGGTCGCAGCCCCAGCAGGTGGCCTGGTGCTCCCCCTCGTGGAGGTCCACCTCGATGACCACCTCGTCCTGACTGAGGATGCTCTTGGCCTGATCTTCGTCGAAATCCAGGCCCGCCCCTTGCCGGCAGACGGTCACCTCGCCTACCACGGAGCGGAAGGTGACATCCACGAACTCAGGGCGGAAGGGGGCCTTGGAGTAACCCATGGCGCACAGGACCCGGCCCCAGTTGGCGTCGGCGCCGAACATGGCGGCCTTCACCAGGGAGGAGCCCACCACCGCCTTGGCCAGGCGCTCGGCGCTCTCCTCGCTGCGGGCATCCATTACCGTACAGGTCACCAGACGAGAGGCCCCTTCACCGTCGGCGGCGATGCTGCGGGCCAGCTCGGTACAGATCTCGCTAAGGGCCTTGGAAAACACGGTGTAGTTGTCGTCCTTCCACTCGATGAGGGGATTTTCCGCCATGCCATTGGCCAGGATGACGCACATATCGTTGGTGGAGGTGTCCCCGTCCACGGTGACCCGGTTGAAGGTGCGGGGCACGATATCATGGAGGGCATCCTGGAGCATTTCCTGGGTAATGGCGCAGTCGGTGGTGAGGAAGCACAGCATGGTGCCCATGTTGGGGTGGATCATACCGGAGCCCTTGGCGATGGCGCCGATGGTCACCTTCTGTCCTCCGATGGCCACGGTGACGGCCAGCTCCTTTTTCACCGTGTCGGTGGTCATGATGGCGTTGGCCGCGTCGCCGGAGCCGCTGCGGGACAGGGCGGCAGCGGCGGCGGGGACGCCCTGGGCAATGGCGGCGATGTTCAGGGTTTGGCCGATCACGCCGGTGGATGCCACCACGAAGTCGGCGGCCTTCAGCCCGGTGGCGGCGGCGGCCAGAGCGCACATCTCCTCGGCGTTCTCATGGCTCATGGGGCAGCAGGCGTTGGCGTTGCCCGAATTGGCGATGATGCCCTGGGCCACGCCGTTTTCCAGGTGGTCCATGGTCACATACAGGGGGGCCGCCTTCACCCGGTTGAGGGTATACATGGCGGCGGCGGCGCACTCCTTTTCCGAGACGATGAGGGCCAGGTCCTTTTTCTGGTCCAGCACCTCGGGCCGTCCGCTCTTGGGGGGCTGGTTGCCGTCGCCCTTGCCCTTCTTGACCCCGCAGTGGATGCCGGAGGCCTGAAAGCCCCTGGGTGCGGTCACGCCGCCAGGAATCATTTTCATTGGTCAGCACTCCTTTTTCCGGATGGTTTCTTTCATTCTACCGCCAATCCGGCGGTCTCGTCAAACCCCAGCATCAGATTCATGTTCTGCACGGCGGCGCCGGAGGCCCCCTTGCCCAGATTGTCGAAGCGGGCGGTCAGCATGGTCTGCTCCTCGTGGCCGCACACCGTGATCTCCAGCCGGTCGGACCCGGCCAGGGCATTGGCCGACAGCCGGGGCGTCGTACCGCCGAAGGGGGCCACGCTTACCAGTTTCTGCCCCTCGTAGTAGGCCGAGAGCATGTCGCAGAGGTCCTCCGCCGTGGGGTTTCCCCGTAGCAGGCGGTTGTGCAGGAGCACCGAGGTGGCCATCCCCTGGTAGATATCCCCCAGAATGGGGGAAAAGACCGGGGGAACCTTCAGTCCCGCCACCTTCTGCATCTCGGGCAGATGCTTGTGCTTCAGGCTGAGGCCGTAGATGTTGGGGGCGTCCAGGGACGCAGCCCGGTCCGCCGCCTCGTATTCCGCAATCATCTTCCTGCCGCCGCCGGAGTAGCCGGTGAGAGAGTAGCAGGCCACCGGATAGTCGGGGGGCAGGACCCCCATGGCCACCAGGGGGGCGGCGGTAGACAGAAAGCCGGTGGCGTGACAGCCGGGGTTGGCCACCCGTTTGGCGTGCCGGACCCGCTCCCGCTGGCCAGCCAGCAGCTCGGGGAAGCCGTAGACCCAGCCGGGGGCGGTGCGGTGGGCGGTGGAGGCGTCCACCACCCGGGTGTTCTCGTTTTCGATGAGCGCCACCGCCTCCACGGCGGCGGCGTCTGGCAGGCACAGGAACACCAGATCGGCCGCGTTCAGGAGACGCTTGCGCTCGGCGGTGTCCTTGCGCTTGTCCGGGTCAATGCGCAGCAGCTCGATGTCGTCCCGGGCTCCCAGGCGCTCGTAGATCTGCAGGCCGGTGGTGCCCTCCTGGCCGTCAATGTATAGTTTCGGTTTCATCCTACCACGCTTCCTTTGTCCTGCTGGGCGGCGGGCTCAAGCCCGCGCGTCCACGAACTTCTGAATGTTCTCGATCTGCATTTTAACCGACTCAGGGGACGGGCCGCCGTAGACCTTCCGGCCGCCCACGCAGGTTTTCAGCTCCAGGGCCTGGTACACGTCGGGGCCGAAGGCGCCGGAGACCGACTGGAAATCCTTCAGCGGCAGGGTATCCAGGGTATCCCCTGATTTGATGCACATGTTGACCAGCCGGCCCACGATCATATAGGCGTCCCGGAAGGGCATGCCCTTGCGCACCAGGTAATCGGCGCAGTCGGTAGCGTTGATGAAGCCGCCCGACGCCGCCCGGGCCATGTTCTTGGGCCGGACGGTGAGGGTATCCAGCATGGCGGCGAACACCGGCAGGCACATCTCCACCGTGTCGATGGCGTCAAAGACGCACTCCTTGTCCTCCTGCATGTCCTTGTTGTAGGCCAGAGGCAGACCCTTCATCACGGTGAGCAGGGTTATCAGAGAGCCGTAGACCCGCCCGGTCTTGCCCCGGACCAGCTCGGCTACGTCGGGGTTTTTCTTCTGCGGCATGATGGAGGAGCCGGTGGAGTAGGCGTCGTCCAGCTCCACGAACTTGAACTCCCAGGAGCACCAGAGGATCAGCTCCTCGGAGAACCGGGACAGGTGCATCATCAGCAGGGAGCAGGCGGAGAGGAACTCGATGGCGTAGTCCCGGTCGGAGACCGCATCCATGGAGTTGTCCACGGGTTTCCGGAAGCCCAGGGCGCCGGCGGTCTGGAACCGGTCCACCGGATAGGTGGAGGTGGCCAGCGCGCCTGCCCCCAGGGGGCACTCGTCCATCCGCTCCAGGCAGTCCTCAAATCGGGTCACGTCCCGCTTGAGCATATTGGCGTAGGCCATCATGTAGTGGGCAAAGGTGGTGGGTTGGGCCCGCTGGAGGTGGGTATAGCCGGGCATCACGGTCTCCAGATTGGCCTCTGCCTTCTTGAGCAGCACCTTCTCCAGGTCCAGGATCATGCCGATGATGACGGGGATCTGCTTTTTCACATAGAGGCGGAAGTCTACGGCCACCTGGTCGTTCCGGCTGCGGGCGGTGTGCAGGCGCTTGCCCGTGTCGCCGATACGGTTGGTGAGCATGACTTCAATGTTCATGTGGATGTCCTCGTTATCGTCAGAGAACTCCACGCCGCCGGCGTCGATGTCGGCCAGGATGGCCTTCAGACCGTCGATGATCTTTTCCGCCTCATGCTCCTCGATGATGCCCTGCTTGCCCAGCATGGCGGCGTGGGCGATGGAGCCGGCGATGTCCTCCCGGTACATCCTCGCGTCAAAAGAGACGGAGGAATTGAAGTCGTTGACTAAGCTATCGGTCTCTTTCTGGAACCGGCCTGCCCAAAGTTTCATATTGATTGCTCCTTATGCGAATATATAGGTATGGCGGGGGCAAGCCCCCGCCCTACCGGTGTGTCATGTCTTTTTACTTCAGCTTCCCCTGCTCCCGCAGCGCCTGAACGGTGTCCGGCAGACCCCACAGATTGATGAACCCCGTGGCGTCGTTCCCCAGCGGAAAAGCCGCTGGGGGCCCTTTTTATTTCACCTGCGCGGGCGAAATGAATTCGCCCTTGCGCCAAGGTTTTCGCACCGCGAAAACGCTTGTGCGGCGCACCCGCGCCGTCTTCGGGCAGGACGGCGCCTCTATCTCAGCTTCCCCTGTTCCCGCAGCGCCTGGACGGTGTCCGGCAGACCCCACAGATTGATGAACCCCGTGGCGTCGTCCTGGTTGTAATCGCTCTCCTCGAAGGTCACCAGATTCTCGGAATACAGGGTGTCGGGCGAGGTGACGCCGGCGGTGATGATGTTGCCCTTGTAAAGCTTGAGCTTCACCGTACCGGTGACATGCTCCTGCGTCTTGAGCGCAAAGGCGGACAGGGCCTCCCGCAGAGGGGTGAACCATTTGCCGTTGTAGACCAGATCAGCAAAGTCCACCGCCAGCTTCTGCTTCATGTGCTTGGTGTCCTTGTCGATGGTGATCATCTCCAGCACCTCGTGGGCCCGGTAGAGAATGGTGCCGCCGGGGGTCTCGTACACGCCGCGGTCCTTCATGCCCACCAGCCGGTTCTCCACGATGTCCAGCAGGCCGATGCCGTTGGCCCCGCCCAGTTCGTTGAGCTTGCGGATGATGTCGCTGGCCTTCTTCTTCTCGCCGTCGATGGCCACCGGCCAGCCCTTCTCAAAGTCCAGGGTGACATAGGTAGCGGCATCGGGGGCCATGGCCGGGGAAACGCCCATCTCCAGGAAGCCGGGCTTGTCATACTGGGGCTCGCTGGCCGGGTCCTCCAGGTCCAGGCCCTCATGGCTCAGGTGCCACAGGTTCTTGTCCTTGGAGTAGTTGGTCTCACGGCTGATCTTCAAGGGCACGTTGTGGGCCTCAGCGTAGTCGATCTCCTCGTCCCGGCCCTTGATGTCCCACTCCCGCCAGGGGGCGATGATCTTCATCTCGGGAGCAAAACGCTTGATGGCCAGCTCGAACCGGACCTGGTCGTTGCCCTTGCCGGTACAGCCGTGGCAGATGGCGTCGGCCCCCTCGGCCTTGGCGATCTCCACCAGGCGCTTGGCGATGATGGGCCGGGCAAAGGCGGTGCCCAGCAGATAGTCCTCATACTTGGCGCCCATCATCATGGAGGGGATGATGACGTCGTCCACCATCTCATCCGTCAGGTCTTCCACATACAGCTTGGAGGCGCCGGTCTTGATGGCCTTTTCCTCCAGACCATCCAGCTCGGTGCCCTGGCCCACGTCGCCGGAGACGGCGATGATCTCGGGATCGTTGTAGTTCTCCTTCAGCCAGGGGATGATGATGGAAGTATCCAAACCGCCGGAATAAGCGAGTACGACTTTTTTGATCTCTTTCTGGTCCGCCATGGTGAAAAACCTCCGTGTCGTTCGATGTTGGAGTTATGATACCACGGCCCTGTATAAAATGCAAGGGCAATTTTGCATAACTATGCGTACTACGCCCCCTTCTTTCCCGTATATTTTTCCTCTAATTGGCATGAATATTCACAAATCTATGAATATTCATGCTGGTGTCACATATGGAACCGCCGCCGGGCCTCCTCCCGGAGGGCAGGGCGGTGGCGCACCACCAGCAGGGGGATGACCAGTGCCGCGCACACTGCCAGCACCACCAGCGACCAGCCCGGAGTCCAGCGCCCGAACAGCCAGCGGTCGATGAAGACCTCCACGCCCACCAGGAACAGCCCGACGGAGCCGATGATAAGGGTGACGCTGGACAGGATGGAACGGCGTCCCTTGCCCAGCAGCAGGCCCAGGGCGGCCATGATGGCTCCGCCCGTGAGGATAATGGGCAGGGCCAGGCCCATATACCAGTCATGGCCCCGCAGGTCGATGGAGATGAGGTAAACATAGACCCCCACCGCCGCCACATCCAGCAGCAGCCGCAGCCACAAGGGCATGGTCCGGTGGAGCAGCGGCGGCACCAACCAGATCCACAGCATCACCGCCGCCCCGATGACGTAGAGGGACCAGGGCCGGTCGGAGCGCAGAAAAAACAGGTTCAGCAGCCCACAGCACACGGCCACCGACGCCAGCATGGCGGACAGCAGCAGGGCCACCTCCCATTTGTTCACCGGCTGGACCTCGGCCCGCCGGGTGGGAAAGGGGGGCGGAGCCTCCTCATCTACCGGCCGGCCTGGATTCACTACCGGGGTGTGGCACAGGGGACAGATTCCGGCGCTGGGGTCCAGCTCCACGCCGCAGTTGACACAGTAGGACATCTTGTTTCACTCCTCCCGGTTGGAAAGTATCCGGACATGGAGTCCCTCCCGCACCAGATGGCGGAAGAAATCCCGCTCCACGTCCGTCTCCTTCACCGTACCGGCGAAGGTGATCTCCATGGTGTTGCCGTAGCTGATGGAGGCGCAGTTGGTTCGTGGGGTATAGGACTGACCCAGAACCACCTCCATGCGCCGGATGTGGGGCTCCATCTCGGCTGGGACCTGGAAGGCTCCGGGGTTGGTGTAGGTCGTAGAGTACGGCCGGCTGCCCACCAGCTTGTAGCTGAGGGCCATGGCCAGGTCCTTGATGGGGATGGGGACGATCTGGAGCAGCTTGTTCCGCCGCAGGCCCACATTTCGGGTGAGCTGCGCCTGCATCTCCTGGCGGTTGATGTGCAGGCGCATGTAGTAGTGGACCTGGCGGACGATCTCCGGAAAGGTGTAGTCCCCCAGCTCCGGGTCGATGGAGGGCCGCACCGTCAGAATGAAGTTGCGCAGGGTCTCGGACGGGAAGTGGGGCCGCAGATTGATGGGCACGGCCAGGGCCACCGGCAGCTCCCGCCGCCGCCCCTCCCGGCGCTGCTTGGCCAGCAGGGACTGGATGAGCACCGCCGCCAGGTATTCCGTCACCGAGGCGTCGTAGCTCCTGGCCACCGCGCGCAGCTTGTCCAGCGGCACCAGTCCCATGGTGACGTTGAGCGTGTAGAAGGGCTCCGGCGTGCCGTTGCCCTGATAGGCCTTCCGGTCCCCCATGCCCAGCTTCACCCGGGCGGTGGCGTAGCGGAGGTAGGCGTCCTCCCGCTCCTCCCGCCGGGGCGGCTCGTCCACATCCAAGATGCCCTGCACGTCGGGGACGGCGTGGCCCAGTTCCCGCAGGTAGACCGCCAGCAGGGTCCTGAAAAAGGTCAGCGACCCCGCCCCGTCGGACACGGCGTGGAATACCTCCAGGGAAATCCGGTAATGGTAATAGAAAAAGCGGACCAGCCAGCCGTCGTCCTCCCGATAGCGCACTGGTTGGCAGGGGTTCTGCATATCCTCCTTGACAAAGGGGCCCGGGGCGTCGTTGGGCTCAAAGTAGTACCAAAACGCGCCCCGGTGGATGCGGACGCGGAAGCTGGGGAACCGGGGCATGGTCCGGTCGATGGCCCGCTGGAGGGCGGCCGGGTCCACCAGCTCGGTCATCACGGCGGAAAAGCGGTAGATGGCCGAGTAGTCCTCCCGCTGGATGGCCGAGTACATCAGGGCGGCGTTGTCCAGCGGATACCAGTCCTTTTTCTGCTTTTTCTCCCGGGCCAGGGCCGTCCCCTCCTTTCCTTTTCATGGAATAAATCATACCACGTCCGCGTCTTATGCACAAGAAGGCTTTTCATCCGCCCCGGCTTGTGTTAGAATATGGAATGAACACCTGCCGCCCCCTGTCTGGAGGAATTATGGACAAGGAAAAGACCAAGCTGAGAAAACTAACGCTCCGCAGCCCCGCGGAGCGCCAGGCCGCTGAGCAGAGGCGCACCAGCGCCATGATGGGCGCACTCAGGGCCATCCACTCCGCCGCCTCCCCCGACTCCATGGCCCCGGACGACCTGGAGCGCCAGCGCAAGGGTCAGGAGCTGCTGGGACGGCTGGTGGCGCCCATGCTGGGCATGAGCTGGGAGCCCTTCGATCTGGGCGGGATGCCCGCCGCCTGGACCCGGCCCGAGCGGGGCCACGACAAGCGCCATATCATTTTATACTGCCACGGCGGCGGCTATACCAGCGGCAACCTGGGCTATTCCCGCATTCTGGCCGCCAAGCTGGCCAATGCCACCGGCTACGAGGTGCTCTCCTTCGAGTACCGCCTGGCCCCCGAGTACCACTTTCCCGCCCCCCTGGAGGACGCCATGCGGGCCTGGGACTATCTGATGCACCTGGGCTACGGGGCCCGGGAGGTGACGGTGGCCGGGGACTCCGCCGGCGGCAACCTGGCCCTGGTGCTGGCCATGCAGCTCCGGGACGCCGGGCGGCTGCTGCCCCGGCGGCTGGTTCTCTTCTCCCCCTGGACCGACATGACCGCCAGCGGCAGGTCCTACGAGACCCGCCGGGACGCCGACCCCATGCTCACCATGGACTATATCCGGGCCGTCCGCTCCGCCTACGCGCCCTGCCAGGAGCTCTCCTCCCCCCTGCTTTCTCCCCTGTTCGGGGACTTTGACCGCTTCCCCCCCACCCTCATCCAGGTGGGTGAGAACGAGATCCTGTTCTCCGATTCCCTGCGCCTGCGGGACCGGCTGGTCCAGTCCGGCGTCCCCTGCCGGATGGAGCTGTGGCCCGACATGTGGCATGTGTTCCAGATGTTCCCCATGAAAAAGGCCGCCGAGGCCATGGAGAGCGTGGGACGCTTTCTGTTGGAAATCGTCTGACCGATGGGCGGGGCCACCCCGCCGGAAAGGAGTAACGCACATGAAAAAGACACTGGCCGCCCTGTTGACCGCCGCCCTGCTCACCTGCCTCTGCACCGCCTTCGCCGCCGACCCCTCCGCCTCCGACTGGGCCCAGGACAGCCTGGACCAGGCCATCGCCCTGGGCTTCGTCCCCGAGGACCTGCAAAGCGCCTATCAGCAGGACATCACCCGGGGTGAATTCGCCGCCATCGCCATGCAGTTCTTGGCCGCCCAGTACGGCTATGACGTGGAAAATTTCTATTTTGCGCTGACCTGGCGGGCCGCTCAGGACCCGGACGCTCCCCAGTTGGAATCCCCCTTTGTGGACGGCGTGAGCAGGCATGTGGACTGGGCCTACTCCCTGGGCGTGGTCAATGGCCGCAGGATGACCGAGAATGAGGCCGGCTTAAAGCGGGGGACCTTCGACCCAGAGGCCCCCATCACCCGGCAGGAGGCGGCGGCCATGCTGTGCCGGGCCTACGCCGTCTATGGCGGTTCTCTGGAGGACGCCGCCGGTCCGAGCTTTGCCGACACCTTCACCGACGCGGGGCAGGTGGCCGATTGGGCCCTGGACAGCGCCGAGGCCATGTGGGCGCTGGGGGTCATGGGGGGTACCGGCGATGGTCTGTTCTCCCCGCTGGGCCTCTACACCCGGGAGCAGTGCATCGTCACCTTCCTGCGCCTGTGGCAGAGCGGGCCGGTGAGCCGGGCCAAGGACAACGTTGCCAAGCTGGAGGGGCCCAGCCAAGAGGAGACCATCGCCTATCTGAAAGATGGGCCGTCCGGCTTTCCCTTCAACGTCGAAAAGCGCTGGGATACCAAGCTGTGCGTCGTGCTTTACGGCGAATACGGCGGCATGCCCGCCAAGGCGGGCCCCGATCTGATCCTGGTCTATCCCGACGGCAGGATTCTGCGGGTGGATGACGGAATTCCGGCGGTCAATCCCCGGGGCACCGCTCCCAACCTGGAAAATCTGACCCTCAGCCCAGACGAGACCACTCTGACCTACTCGGTCACCTACACCGACCGGTCCGAGATGGATGGATTTATCTATCACGAGCCGGGCGTCTACCGCGTCTCGCTGGACCTGGCCACCGGCAAGGCCACCCTCACCGTCACGCCTCTCAACCCGTAACCGGAACCATGCGAACGCGCCCCCGGATCTGTGATCCGGGGGCGCGTCTTGTTTACGCTTCCTCCGCCGCGCTCTCCACCAGAAGGCGGGCCGGGCCGCCGCAGTCAAGGGGCGGGGCGCAGCCGCGACAGCGCCGCCCCCAAAAGCGTGCCGGCCAGGGCGGGCAGTAGCCAGCCCAGCCCCTGGGCCGCCAGGGGCAGCAGTCCCAGCGCATCCCCCAGGCCGGCGGGCAGCAGCTTCAGGTCCCGCAGCGTATACAGGATGCTGGCCGCACCGGTGAGCAGCACGGCCGCGGGGTAGACCAGCCGGAGCCCGCACAGCCGGCGCTGGAAGAAGGACAGGGCGATGAGCACGATGGCCACGGGGTAGAGGATGCTCAGCACCGGCACCGAGACGCGGAGGATCTGGTCCAGCCCGGCGTTGGCAATGAGCAGGCTCACCGCCGCGAAGAGCGCCGCCCAGGCGCGGTAGGGCAGCCGGGGCCACAGACCGGAGAAATACTCCGCGCAGGAGCTGATGAGCCCCACGCACACGTTGAAGCAGGCGATGAGGAAGATCGCCGCCAGCAGAAGGCTGCCCGGCACGCCGAACAGGGCGGAGACCAGATTGGTCAGTACCACCGCCCCGTTGGTGGATGCCCCCGGAAAAGCCCCGCCGGACAGGGCCCCCACATGGGCCAGCATGGAGTAGACCGCCAGCAGCATAGCTCCGGCCACCCAGCCGGCCCGGATGGTGCCCCGGACCACGTCCCGCTCATCCTGGACGCCCCTGGCCCGCAGATTCAGGGCAATGACGATGCCGAACACCAGCGCGGCGATGGTGTCCATGGTCTGATAGCCGGCTAGGAACCCGGCAATCACGGGGTGGGTCTCATAGCTGGCGGTCTGGGGCGGGCCGTACCCCTCCAGCGGGTTGAGCAGACACCCCACAAAGGTGACGACGATCAGGGCGATCAGAATGGGGCAGAGCACCTTGCCCAGCCGGTCCGTCAGCTTTTCCGGCCGGAGCGCCACCAGCAGCGCCCCGGTGAAAAACGCCAGGGAAAAGAGGAGTCGAAGCAGCTCCAGCGGGGCATCCGGCCCCGCAAAGGGGGGCACCGCCATCTCAAAGGAGGTGCTGGCCGTGCGCGGAATGGCCAGGCAGGGCCCGATGGCCAGGTAGGCCGCCACGGTGAACACCCGGGCGAACATCGGGTGGACCCGGCCGCCCAGGGCGTCCAGCCCGCCCGAGCGGGCCACCGCCACCACCCCCAGCACCGGCAGGCCCACGGCGCTGATGGCCATGCCGGCCATGGCCGGCCAGGTGTGAATCCCCGCCTGGGCCCCCAGTCCGGGCGGAAAGATCAGGTTGCCTGCTCCGAAGAACATGGAGAACAGAGTGAAGCCCACCAGCAGAAGCTGTTTTCCATCCTGTTTTTTCATAGCGTCCCCCAAATATGCATATTCCGACGGGCACGGGCCCGTCTGCTTCCAGTATATCCGGTGCAGGAGGGTTTTGTAAAGTCCTTCCGTTCCCCGGAGCAAGAGAAAAACAGCGGCGCGCCAATGGCGCGCCGCTGTTTCATGTGCGTATGTAGCTCTGCGTCTCAGCCCTGGGAGATGGCTCCGGTGGGGCAGGCATCGGCGCAGGAACCGCAGTCGATGCAGGTATTGGCGTCGATCACATACTGGGAATCGCCCTGAGAGATAGCGCCCATGGGGCAAGTATCCGAGCAGGCGCCGCAGCTGACGCAAGCATCGCTGATGACATAGGCCATTGGAAACACCTCCAAATATCAATGTGACTTCATTCTACCACAGTTTTTTGAAATTGCAATCTTTATTTTCTTCAAAATTCCCGTCCTAAATCCTCTTTTGCCCGGGTATATTCTTCTTAGAGGGGCGTTAAACGGCCAGCCTGTTGTTTTATGGCAAAATTTTCTTGATCCGGAGCTTTTTAGACCGACCCGAACCGGGCACAATACCTTCTGTTCCCTCTCCGCCCTGTTTTAAGAGGTGTTTTTATGAGCGAATCCAAAAACCGCTTTTCCGCCGAGCTGTCCGGCTCCCTCACCCCCGAGCTGGAGGGGGCCTCCCACAGCGCGGCCCATGCCGCCCGGCTGCCCCGCATCCGGGCGCTTCCGGGGCCGGCTTCGGCCAACACACCGCGCGCCTCCCAGTCCGGGCGCGCCTCCAAGGAGTGAGTTCCATCAGCGAAAACAGATTCACCCAGCGGGCCCAGGCCGCCCTGCGTCTGGCACAGGAGGCCTCCGCCCAGTTGGGTCACGGCTACGTGGGCTCCGAGCACCTGCTGCTGGGCCTGTCCCGGGAGGGGCAGGGCGTGGCCGCCAAGGTGCTGCGCAACGCCGGTCTGGAGCCCGAGACCATCCGCAGCTCCATTGCCCGGCTGGTGGGAGTGGGAGCCCCGGTCCCCATGCCCTCCCAGGGGCTGACCCCCCGGTGCAAAAAGATCATTGAGCTGGCCATGTCGGAGGCCGCCGGACTGGGCCACCGCTACGTGGGCACCGAGCACCTGCTGCTGGGCCTGCTGCGGGAGGGGGACGGCGTGGCCGCCCGGATCCTGGCGGGCAGCGGCGTGGAGCTCAAACGGCTTTACGACGACCTGATGAGCGCTCTGGGCGGGGAGCCCACGCCCCCCTTCCGCAGCCCCGGCCGGCCCAAGCCGGAGCGGGACTACGCCGAGCGGGGGGACACCAAGCTGCTGGACCAGTTCTCCCGGGATCTGACCCGCATGGCGGCCAATGGCGCCCTGGACCCGGTCATCGGCCGGGAGGAAGAAATCCGCCGGGTCATCCAGATCCTGGCCCGGAGGCAGAAGAACAACCCCGCCCTCATCGGGGAACCCGGCGTGGGCAAGACCGCCATTGCCGAGGGCCTGGCCCGGCGCATCATCTCCGGCGAGGTGCCCGAGGACCTGCGGGGCAAGCGGGTCATGGCCCTGGACCTGTCCAGCATGGTGGCGGGCACCAAGTACCGGGGCGAGTTTGAGGAGCGGGTGAAAAACGTGCTGGCCGAGGTCCGCCGGGCTGGGGACGTAATCCTCTTTCTCGATGAGCTGCACACCATCGTGGGGGCGGGCAGCGCTGAGGGTGCCATCGACGCGGCCAACATCATCAAGCCCGCCTTGGGCCGGGGGGAGATCCAGGTGGTGGGGGCCACCACGCTGGACGAATACCGCCGGTATATCGAAAAAGACGCCGCGCTGGAGCGGCGCTTTCAGCCCGTCACCGTCCATGAGCCCGATCCGGACACCGCCCTGGCCATTCTCCGGGGCCTGCGGGACCGCTACGAGGCCCACCACAAGCTGACCATCACCGACGAGGCGCTGGAGCACGCCGTCTCCCTGTCCTGCCGCTACCTCACCGACCGTTTTCTCCCCGACAAGGCGGTGGACCTGATCGACGAGGCCGCCTCCCGGGTTCGGATGGAGAAGTTGTCCACGCCCCCCGACCTGCGGGAGCTGGAGGAGCGGGCTGACCGGGCCGCCCGGGAGAAGGAGGAGGCCATCCGGGGCCAGGACTTTGAGAAGGCCGCCATGCTCCGGGACGCCGAGCGGGACTTCCGACGGGAGCTGTCCCGGCAGCGCTCCCTGTGGCATTTGGACCATACCGTCAACCAGGTGACGGCCGAGGACGTGGCCGCCGTGGTGGCAGGCTGGACCGGCATCCCGGTCACCACGCTGACCCAGGCCGAGTCGGAGCGGCTTCTCCATCTGGAGGAGGAGCTCCACCGGCGGGTGGTGGGTCAGAACGAGGCGGTGCGGGCAGTGGCCCGCGCGGTCCGTCTGGGCCGGGTGGGGCTGAAGGACCCGGACCGGCCCACCGGCGCGTTTCTCTTTCTGGGCCCCACCGGCGTGGGCAAGACCGAGCTGTGCAAAGCCCTGGCCGCCGCCCTGTTCGGCACTGGGGAGGCCCTGCTCCGCTTCGACATGTCGGAGTATATGGAAAAGCACACCGTCTCCCGGCTTCTGGGCGCCCCGCCGGGCTATGTGGGCCACGACGAAGGGGGACAGCTCACTGAAAAGGTGCGGCGCAAGCCCTATTCTGTGGTCCTTTTCGATGAGATCGAGAAGGCCCATCCCGACGTGTGGGGCATCCTTCTCCAGATCATGGAGGACGGCGTCCTCACCGACGCCCAGGGCCACAAGGTGGATTTCCGCAACACGGTGGTGGTGATGACCTCCAACGTGGGGGCCACCCGCATCACCGCCAAGGGCAGCCGGCTGGGCTTCTCCGCCGCCGGCTCTGGGGAGACTCGGCCGGTGGAGGAACTGCGGGAGGCCATTCTGGGGGACCTGAAAAAGGTCTTCCGGCCGGAGTTCCTGAACCGGCTGGACGACGTCATTGTCTTCCGTCAGCTTACCCGCCCGGAGATCCGAGACATTGCCCGCCGGATGCTGGACACGGTCGGGCAGCGTCTGGAGAAGCTGGGGGTGGCCCTGCGCACCGGCGAGGAGGCCCTGGACCTGCTGGCCCGGGACGGCTTCGACCCGGCTTACGGAGCCCGGCCCCTCCGGCGCACCATCCGGGCCCAGGTGGAGGACCCCGCCGCCGAGCTGCTGCTCTCCGGGACGCTGAAGCAGGGGGCCGCCCTGCTGGCGGATGCCCGGGAGGGAAAGGTGGCCCTCACCGTCCTGCCTCCGGAGTCCGATCCCCCCGCCATCCCGCCCGCGCCGTCCACACCAATGAAAAAGGAGGAACCCCGCGCATGAGACGCACGCTTTCCCTGACCCTGTCCGCTCTGCTGCTGGCGCTGGCCCTCGCCGGCTGCGCCGACGGCAAGCCCGCCGAGAGCCCCAAGACCCCCGAGGAGATGACCGCCGCCTACAAGGCCGCCATCGAGGGAGCCCGGAGCGAGGAGGACAACGAGTACAACACCATCCTCACCTCGTCCGACGACGACATGGCCGAGCTGATTTTCGGCCTGCTGAACGTATCCGAGGAGGACATGACGGCCTATGCCATCTCGGTCTCTGCCATGAACGTCCGGGCCTACGGCGTAGCCGCCATCCTGCCCGCCGCCGGCAAGGAGGACCTGGTGCTGGAGGGGCTCAACAGCTTTGTGGAAAACCAGAAGCGCAGCTTTGAACAGTACCTGGCCGATCAGTACGAGATCGCCAAGGAGGCCAAGGTAGGCACCCTGGAGGACGGCACCGTGCTGCTGGTCATGTGCGAAAACCAGGACGCGGTCTACGACTCCATCAAGGACGCCCTGAGCTGACATCTTTTCCTCCGGCGCGGCAAAATATCCCCTCTGATCGTAAAAGGAGAGACGGCAGCCCGTCTCTCCTTTTCATTTTACGAACGCAAAACCGCGCGGTGCCCTGGACGCCCCATTTTTAGTCGGGAACCATGCGTACCGTCGTGGAGCCCTTCGTCATCATGGACGTTATGCTGCTTCCGTTTTCCTGCTTGGTCATGCCCATCCCCTCGTTCCGGCGAGATTCCAATATCAGCTCCACACACTCGGCCGAGGCCTCCTCATCGCCCAGTATCTCTGTGAATAGTAAGCTCAGATAGCGGCTCCCTTTTTCCACTGCCTCGGGAGACGGAAAATAAAATTTGATTTCCGTCGTGTACCCGCTCTCATCGGTTGTAAACGTGAGATAGGCGCCCAGAGTGCCGTCCTCGCCGGTAATTGCAATCTGTTCCTTGGATGCTACAAAATCCGGAATGACAGCGCTCTCATCCTCATTGGCGTCGTTCAAAAAGCTGACGATCTCGCTGGGAGTACCGTTATAATGGTGCGCTGAAATGGTAAAATCCATTTTTTCTTGTGCCGTGCGGCATGAAGTCAACCCGGCCGTCACGATTAGTAAAAGACATAACCACTTTGTATTTTTCATCTGTAGTCTCCTTTCATAATTCAGACCAATTGCCGCTTTCCAATTTTAGTTGCACAGAAATTCTTGACACGACCGGGAATAGGCTAAAAGCAGAGAGAAATACAGGGATATTTGCTCAAAAATAATTCCGCCACTGCCCTGTAGAGCGGTGGAGGAATGCTTTTTGAGACCTTAAAAAAGGAATGGGAGGCAAAGGGCGGATACAACTGTGACACCCAATGAAAATACGGTGCTCTCCTGCAACAGTGCGCTGTTTTCCTTGTATTTGAAAAATCTTGGGAGATAGCACGACAGCAGGACGCAGTTGAGAAAAAGAAGAGATGTCAAAATGGTTTGCCGAGGAGGAGCGATAGGAGTAGTACCCGCCAAAGCGACTGCGCCGATGACGTCCACAATGGAATCTCCTCCGGTTCGCTTGATATGATCTTTTTGAAGGGCGATCACCACATGGACGATGCTGATGACCAGAATGAGAGCGATGGAGAATGTGAAGACAGTCATGCGGATACCTCCTCCCAACACAACGAATCTTGATATCTGTATGCGGAATAATCGTCTTTGAGCCAGTATGTGCGCTCAAGCCAAATCGTTTTTTGTGTGGCACCATAGTTGTTTTGAATGGCCTCATACAGATGAGGCAGAATGGCTGCCAGAATCGTAGAGAGCGACCCCTGATAGGGAAAACTCTTGCCAATAAACGCACCCAAAATAGATTTTAACATACCTTGGATTGCTTGCTCACTCGCTCGGCAGTTGCATTATATTGACTTGTAAATGGGTCTCCCAAACCATTCCAGTTTAGGCTTCTAGTTGCTACTACAGTAGGAGAGTAAAAAATTAAATTTGATCAGGTTTCTACTGCATTGATATCATCTCCCTCCTATATTTTTGGTGTATTTAACATATTTTGATTATAATATAAAAATATGTTTTGTCAATTATCAATATAATATAAAAGTTTAAAGCTGCATTTTAAGGTGGAATAGATACCTATGCTTATGTTATCGAATGGTCCCTATTTTCAACGGGCTCAGTCTCCATTTTTAGAAAGTCTTAAGGTTTTTTACGGTCCTTTGACAGCAGAGGGGTATAGTAATGGATAAACGCAGGCGTTGGAAAGTGCATCTTGAATGGGGCGGCTGTCCAGGCGTTCCCGGAGGGCGACGGCCCGGACCGGCTGGAGCTGAACTCCGGCGTAGGGGACGTGTCCCTGTATTTCGGCGGCATGGCCCCCGCCCCCTCATCGGAATGGACGGAGGCGACGGAGCGACTGTCTCTCTCCAGTTAGGTGGGATTGCGTACACGCATTCACCTGTGTGTTGAACCGATGAAAGAGGCTTCGGTGACCTGCCTTATATATTCCTCTATTTCCCTAGGTTTTTCTGCTTTTTGTTTACACTTTTTTATTGTAAACGCTGTCGATTTGTTATATGATAGAGGCCACGAAAACATGTTTCGCCGGGGTTCTCCGGCGTCTTGAGGTGAACCTATGAGCCTTCGTATCGGCATCGACATCGGCTCCACTACCGTCAAGGTGGTGGTGCTGGACGAACAGAACAAGCTGCTGTTCCGCTCCTATGAGCGGCACTACTCCAAGGCCCGGGAGCGGGCCTGCGAGACTCTGCACAGCATCCAGGACAAGCTGGCGGGCAAGGACGTGCGCCTGGTCATCACCGGCTCGGCCGGCCTGGGCGTGGCCAAGGCTGCCGGCATCGACTTCGTGCAGGAGGTCTACGCCACCGCCGCCGCCGTCAACACCTACATACCGGGCACCGACGCCGTCATTGAGTTGGGCGGCGAGGATGCCAAGATCATCTTCTTCGGCGGCGCTCTGGAAGAGCGCATGAACGGCTCCTGCGCCGGCGGCACCGGGGCCTTCATCGACCAGATGGCCACGCTGATGAACGTGTCCATCGACGAGCTGGACCGGCTGTCCCTGAAGCACGAGAAGATCTACCCCATCGCCTCCCGCTGCGGCGTGTTCGCCAAAAGTGACATTCAGCCCATCCTCAACCAGGGCGGGCGGAAGGAGGACGTGGCGGCCTCCATCTTCCAGGCCGTGGTGGACCAGACCGTGGCCGGCCTCACCCAGGGCCGTGCGCTCAAGGGCAAGATCGTCTTTCTGGGCGGCCCGCTGCACTTCCTCTACGGCCTGCGGGAGCGGTTCGTGGAGACCCTGCATCTGGACGGGGAGCACGCCGTCTTCCCGGCCGATGGGGACTGCTTTGCCGGCATCGGCGCGGCCCTGTGCGCCTCGGATTACGCCGAGCACCCCTTCGACGAACTGCTGAGAAAGCTGGAGGAGAGCGTGGACGCCACCAATACGGTGGACACCATGCCCCCCCTGTTCACCGATCAGGCCGACTTTGACGCCTTCCTGGCCCGGCACGACGCCAACCACCCCCCCGAGGTGGATGTGAACACCTATTCCGGCGACGCCTATCTGGGCATCGACGCCGGGAGCACCACCACCAAGCTGACGCTCATCGCCCCCGACGGCGGTCTGCTATACACCTACTACCAGTCCAACCGGGGCGACCCCGTGGCGGTGGTGCTGGACCAGCTCAAGAAGATCTACGCCCTGTGCGGCAGCCGCATCGTCATCCGTGGCTCGGCCGTCACCGGCTACGGCGAGGACCTGATCAAAAACGCCTTCGGCTGTGACCTGGGTTTGGTGGAGACCATGGCCCACTACAACGCCGCCGCCCACTTTCAGCCCGACGTGGACTTCATCATCGACATCGGCGGCCAGGACATGAAGTGCTTCAAGATCCGCAACGGCGCGGTGGACTCCATCATGCTCAACGAGGCCTGCTCCTCCGGCTGCGGCTCCTTCATCGAGACCTTCGCCCGGGCTCTGGGCTACGAGATCGCGGAGTTCTCCCGGCTGGGCCTGTTCGCCAAGCATCCGGTGAACCTGGGCTCCCGGTGCACTGTGTTCATGAACTCCAGCGTCAAGCAGGCCCAGAAGGACGGAGCCAGCGTGGAGGACATCTCCGCCGGCCTGTCCATCTCCATCGTAAAGAACGCCGTCTACAAGGTCATTCGGGCCGCCAACGCCGACGACCTGGGCCGGCACATCGTGGTCCAGGGCGGCACCTTCCTCAACAACGCGGTATTGCGGGCCTTCGAGCAGGAGCTGGGCCGCAACGTGACCCGGCCCACCATCGCCGGGCTGATGGGAGCCTTCGGGGCCGCCCTGGCCGCCCGGGACCTGGGGCTGGAGCGCTCCGCCCTGCTGGACGCCAGGGCTCTGGAGGCCTTTACCCATGCGGCAAAGCCCGTCACGTGCAACCTGTGCACCAACCACTGCTCCCTCACCGTCAACCAGTTTGACGGCGGGCGACGCTTCATCTCGGGCAACCGCTGCTCCCGCCCCCTGGGCAAGGAGAAGGTGGAGAACCCCGACCTGATGACCTATAAATACCAGAAGCTCCGCGCCCTGAAGGGCAAGGGGGAGGGCGACGGCTCCCGAGGTCGCATCGGCATCCCCTTCGGCCTGAACATGTACGAAAATCTCCCCTTCTGGTTCGCCTTCTTCACCAGGCTCAACTTTGAGGTGGTCCTCTCTCCGGAGTCCTCCCGAAAGCTCTACCTCAAGGGCCAGCACACCATCCCCTCGGATACGGTGTGCTATCCGGCCAAGCTGCTCCACGGCCATGTGGAGGCTCTGGTGGAGGCCGGCGTGGACGCCATCTGGTACCCCTGCATGTCTTATAACAACGACGAGGGCATTGGGGACAACCACTTCAACTGTCCGGTGGTGGCCTACTATCCCGAGCTTCTGGCCGCCAACATGCCCGTTTTGAAGCAGACCCGCTTCCTGGACCCCTATGTGGGCCTGTGGCGGCGCAAGGACTTCAAAAAGCGGGCGGTCAAGATGATGGAGGCCGATTTCGGCATTCCCAAGCGGGAGACGGAGGGGGCCGTGGACGCCGCCTATGCCGCCTACGACGCCTATGTCCAGGACGTGCGGCAGACCGGCAAGGCGTACATCGACTACGCCCGGGCGCACGGCATGCCCATTATCGTGGTCTGCGGCCGGCCCTACCACATCGACCCGGAGATCAACCACGGCATCAACGACCTCATCACCTCCTTCGGCTTCGTACTGGTCACGGAGGATGCCCTGAGCTACCTGGAGGGCTATGCCCCCCGGAAGGTTCTCAACCAGTGGACCTTCCAGAGCCGGATGTACAACGCCGCTCGGTACGTCTGCACCCAGAGCGATATGCAGGTGGTGCAGCTAGTCTCCTTCGGCTGCGGCACCGACGCCATCACCACCGACGAGCTGCGCTCCATCCTGGAGAGCGGCGGCAAGCTGTACACCCAGCTCAAAATTGACGACATCAACAACCTGGGCGCGGTGAAGATCCGCATCCGGTCCCTGATGGCCGCCATGGACGCCCGCAGGGCCAGGGACGGCGCTCCGGGCCGGGAGGCCGCCGGCTGAGGCCCCGCCCGGTCTTTGGATCTCGATACGCGCAGACGAAAGGATCAACGTGTTATGGCAGAATTAGTCTACGACAATACCGGCCGCCTCCTGTTCACCAAGGAGATGAAGGAGGAGTACACCCTGCTGGTGCCCCAGATGCTCCCCATGCACTTCGCCATGCTGGTGCGGGTCATCCAGACCATGGGCTACAAGGTGGAGATGCTCAACACCTCCGGCAAGAGCATCCTGGACTATGGACAGAAATACGTCCACAACGACGCCTGCTTCCCCGCCATCCTGGTCATCGGCCAGCTCATCGACGCGGTGAAAAGCGGCAAGTACGACCCCCACAAGGTCGCCCTGGTCATCACCCAGACCGGCGGCGGCTGCCGGGCCTCCAACTACATCCACATGCTCCGCAAGGCGCTGGAGAAGGCCGATCTGGCCTTCGTCCCCGTCATCTCGGTGAATCTGTCCGGCCTGGAGAAAAACCCCGGCTTCTCCCTCACCCTGCCCTTCATCCGCAAGGCCCTTTACGCCGTATTCTACGGCGATCTTCTGATGAACGTCTCCAACCAGGTCCGTCCCTACGAGGTAAACCCCGGCGACACCGACCGGGCCATCCGCGTGTGCATGGACTTCCTGCTGGACGATATGGGCCGGGGCAAGGGCATGAGCTACAAGTCCATGATCGCCAACTTCGACCGCATCATCGACCGCTTCCAGGCCATCCCGGTGGCCGGCGAGCCCAAGGTCCGGGTGGGCGTGGTGGGTGAGATCTACGTCAAGTATTCCCCCCTGGGCAACAACAATCTGGAGCAGTTCCTCCTCTCAGAGGGAGCCGAGCCGGTGGTGCCCGGCCTCACCGACTTCGTCATCTTCAAGATCTATAACCGGGACGTGGATGTGGACATCTACGGCGGCAGGTGGATCAAGCAGAAGTTCTGCCAGATCTTCGCCGGCTACATTAAGAAGTACCAGCGGGCCATGATCGACGCCCTCAACCGTTCCGGCCGCTTCCGAGCGCCCGGCGACTTCGACGAGCTGCACCACTACATCAAGGGCTATCTGGGGGACGGCAACAAGATGGGCGAGGGCTGGCTCCTCACCGCTGAAATGTTGGAGCTCATCCACACCGGGGTGCCCAACATCGTCTGCACCCAGCCCTTCGGCTGCCTGCCCAACCACATCGTGGGTAAGGGGATGATCCGCAAGCTGAAAGACGACTACCCCAACTCCAACATCGTGGCCATCGACTACGACCCCGGCGCCACCAAGATCAACCAGGAAAACCGCATCAAGCTGATGCTGGCCAACGCCCGGGCCCTGGCCAAGGGGGAAGGCTCCGCTGCGCCCGCTCCGGCGGAGCAGGCGCCCGCCGCCGTATGAGCGCGCTTGCTTTTGTGGACGCCTGCTCCGACGAGCACTTCCGGGCCATGAGCCTCATTCACGCCCTCGGCTGGCGGGATACGTATCGGGGCTATGTGCCCGACGACTACATGGACCGGGAGATCACCGACGACCGCTGGGTCCCATACTTCCGGGAGGATTACCAGACCGGCCGGTGCCGCGGCCTGCTGCTCTATCGGGACGGGGAGCCGGTGTCCTGCGTCAACTATGGTCCCGCCCGGGTGGAAAACTACAACGCCGGTTCGGCGTGCACCTTTGATTCCCGGGGCTATGAGGGCTGGGGAGAGATCATCTCCTTTTACACCCACCCGGCGGAGCGGGGCAAGGGCTACGGCGGAAGGCTCTTTGAAGAGGCCCTGGCTCGGCTGCGGACAGCCGGGCATCAAAACGCCTTCGTCCTCGTGCTGCGGGAAAACGCCAAGGCCCGCCGGTTCTATGCCGCCCATGGCTTCGCCTGGGACGGCACCCACACCGACATTCCCTTTCCTCCGGACGCCGTTTGCGTGGATCTGCGCTATGTAAAGGAGCTGTGATGGTATGAAACGGCTGGTTTGGGTCCTGACCCTGCTGCTCCTGCTGACCGCCTGCAAGAGCGGGGGCGAAACCGCCGCCTCCCCCTCCTCCCCGCCGGCCCCCACGGCCTCATTCACACCGGAGCCCACCTCCGATCCGGACGCCCCCTGGTGGGAGCGTCTGACCGCGGGTGACCTGCCCACCGCCCTGGCCGCGGCGGAGGACCTGTCGGGGACCGGGGAGCAGTGTTTCATGCTGGGTCATCTCAAAGACCCGGACATCTCCCTTTACGGCGTGGCCGGGGAGGACGTGGTCCTGCTGCGCCGCGGGGAGACCCTGGCCGCCTTTGAGCAGGTCTACCGGGCCCAGCCCCAGGCCGTCCTGCCCGAGTTGTGGTGGATGGACCTGGACGGCGACGGGGCGGAGGAGCTGGCCGTCCGCTACCTCCGCGACGCCGACGAGGACCACCTGGTCTATGACCTGCACATCTATGCCTGGGACGGTCAGCGCTGGTCCGACTGCGCCGTCACCAAAGACGCCTGCGCCGACCGGGTGCTGAGTCAGGTGGAAGTCCGGAGGGAAAACGGCTCCGTCACCCTGTCCTACGGCCGGACCAGCGCCGTATACCAACTGCCTCAGGGCTCCGGCGCCGGGCGGCTGGTTTTGGACAGCGGCTTCTTTCGCTGCCAGGACGGCGTATTTACCGTGGTCCTGGGGGCCCGGGTGGACCAGCTCTCCCACTTTGCCAACGTCCTGGCCGACATCGACTACGCGGGCGGCTCCTTCACTCTGCGCAATCTCCGGGTGGAGCCCACTATGGGAGTCTGAGCCCGTCCCTTTCTCCCACTCCAACCCCGGCAAGGGCGGCGCGGCCGCCCTTGCCTTTTATCCAACGGAGGAGGTGCGCCATGGAAGAAAATAAAATGGGCGTGATGCCGGTGCGGCCTCTGCTCCTCCACATGGCCTGGCCCATGATGCTCTCCATGCTCATCCAGGCCCTGTATAACATGGTGGACTCCATGTTCGTCTCCCGGCTCAACCGGGAGGCCTTCGAGGCCCTCTCCCTGTCCTATCCCGTGCAGATGTTCATGGTGGCCGTCTGTGTGGGCACCGGCGTGGGGGTCAACGCCCTGCTCTCCCGCCGCCTGGGGCAGCAGGACCCGGAGGGCGCCAACGCCGTGGCCATGAACGGCGTGTTTGTCTATCTGCTGTCCTGGCTGTTCTTCCTGTTTTTCGGGCTGTTCCTGACCCGCCCCTTTTTTGGCTTTTTTACCGACAGCGCCGCTGTGGCCGGCTACGGGGCACGCTATCTCTCCCTCGTCACCGGCTGCTCCATCGGCATGACCATGCAGTTTGTCACCGAGCGTATCCTCCTGGCCAGCGGCGACCCGGTAGGCCCCATGGTCATCCAGGGGGTGGGGGCGGTAGTCAACCTGATCTTCGACCCCCTGCTCATCTTTGGCCCGGGCCCCTTCCCCGCCCTGGGCGTGGCGGGTGCCGCCGCCGCCACCGTCATGGGCCAACTCACCGGCATGACCGTGGGCTTCGTCCTGGTGGCCCGGTGCCGGACGGTCGCCCTCTCCCCCAAGGGCTTCCGGCCCCAGAAAGAGGTGATCGCCGAGCTCTACCGCATCGGCCTGCCCGCCATCGTCATGCAGTCCCTGGCCACCTTCATGACCCTGGGGCTCAACAAGATCATGGCCCTGTTCTCCTCCTCCGCCGTCTTTATCCTGGGGGCCTACTTCAAGATCCAGTCCTTCATCTTCATGCCGGTCCACGGCCTGAACAACGGCATGATCCCAGTGGTGGGCTACAACTACGGGGCCAGGCACCGGGCGCGCATCACCGGCCTGACCCGCTTCGCCCTGTGCATCGCCGTGGTCATTATGGCTGCGGGGACCCTGCTCCTGCTGTGCCTGCCCGGGTTCTTTCTGGCGCTTTTCAACGCCGAGCCGGAGGTGCTGGCCGCCGGCGTACCCGCCCTGCGGATGATCGCCCTGTCCTTCCCCTTCGCAGGCGTCTCCATCGTGCTGTGCGCCGTGCTTCAGGCGGTGGGAGAGTCCCTGCGCAGCCTGGCAGTCTCCCTCGCCCGGCAGATCCTCCTGGTCCTCCCCGCCGCTCTGGCCCTGGGGCTGCTGGCCCCGGAGCGCATGTGGCTGTGCTTCCTCCTGTCCGAGCTGCTCTCCTGCGGGCTGGCCCTGCTGCTCTACCGGCAGATCTGCCGGCAGAAGCTATCCCGTCTCTCGTAACTGTGAACAGGATGTAAATCCGTTTTTTCTTCATCCTTTTTCACCTGTTTGTAGTTGTCTTCTGCCTCTAAAACGGGTATAATCGGGTATCACCCAAACAAACATCCGTCTCCGATTTGAAGGGAGGACCCTCCCATGAAAAAGTTTGCGCTGCTGTGTGCTGCGCTTTTTGTCCTGTCCGGCTGCACCGGAAATACGGAGACCGGGTCCCCCAGCCCGGAGGGCGGTTCGCCCGGCCCCGTCTCCAGCCAGCCGCTGGTCAGCACCACCCCCGCCGTCCCCGACAGCCCTGCGCCCGAGGTTACGCCCATACCCACACCCTCGGTGCCTGCAGAGCCGACGCCCACCCTTGCGCCCACCGATACCTCCGGGGGCTGGGATGGGGACCTGGGCACCCTGACCCTGGCCGACTTCCCTACCGCGCTGTCCGACGGCGCCGCCGTGGCCCAGGGGACCGAGCCCCTCTACCTGGTGGCCCAGCTCCCCGAGGCCGACACCTGGCTCTACGGCCTGAACCCCGCCAAAGCCAATACCCTCATCCTGCGGGTGGGGGAAAAGTGGGAGCACTTCGATCTCAACTGGCTCACGCCCGGGGTCATCCTTCCCCGTATGGCCTACGGCGACTTTGACGCCGACATGGACCTGGAGCTGGCCCTCATCCTATCGGTGGGCTCGGGTACCGGAGTGTCCGTGGAGGAGCTGCACATCATCGAGTTCGGCGACAGCGGCGTGTGGACCGACAACTACTTTGCCCCCGACGACTACCGGGCCATTTTGGACCAGTCGGTGGAATACCTGTATGATGAGCCCTCCCGCACCCTCACCGTTCAGGCGGAGGGCGGCTCCGTGTCCTATGCCGTCCCCGAGGAGCAGACCTATACCGGCCCCTGCGGCTTTGGCGCTGTCGTCTCCTTCCTGACAGAGGGCGACGCCCTGGGCGCGGTCTTCGGCGCGGCCTATATCCCCAACGCCAGCCCCGGAAACAGCCAATACATCGCCCAGATCCAGGCCGATGTGGTCTACACCGGCGCCGCCTTCGGCCTAGCCAACCTCCAGGCCGTACCTTACGATTGATTGCATCCGGAAAAGCGCAGTGGAATGAATTTCCACTGCGCTTTTAGGCCGGTTGGGGCAAACTGATCTCATCCGATTTGGAAAGGAGAGCTTGCTCATGAACTCCCTGAATCCCCTCGCTGACCTGCCGATGGGCCTGGGCATGGCCCTGGCCCAGGACGTCCCCGCCATGGAGCGCTTTGCCCATCTCTCTCCCGATCAGCAGCGGGACGTCATCGACCAGACGCACCGCATCACCTCCAAGTCGGAGATGCAGGCCTTTGTCAGCCGGCTGGGACAGGGCGCCTCGCCCCAGGACCTGGCCCCCTGACCCGCAGCGCCCCCGGCCGGGAATGGCCGGGGGCGCTGTCTGTCTCACGCACTCAAAGCAGGCCGTCCAGCTCGGTCTGGAGCCGTTTCAGGTCCTCCCGGATGGACAGATGCTGGGGGCAGGCCGCCTCGCACCGGCCGCAGGAGAGGCAGTTTTTCCCCTTGCGCTCCTCCTCCAGATCCCTCCAGCGGGACGCGGTTTGCTTTTCGCTGCCATAGATGCCGTACTCGTTCCACAGCGTAAAATTCCGCGGGATATCCACCCCCGCCGGGCAGGGCATGCAGTACCGGCAGCCGGTGCAGCCGTTGCGGACCCTCCGGCGGTAGACGGCCGCCGCCTGCTCCACCACCGCCCGCTCCCCCTCGTCCAGGGGCCGGAAGGCGTTGAAGGTAGCCAGGTTGTCCTCCACCTGCTCCAGGGTGGACATGCCGGAGAGCACCGTCATCACATTGGGCAGGCTGGCCGCCCAGCGCAGGGCCCAGGAGGCCGCCGAGGCCCCCGGCCGGGCCCGCTGGAACAGCTCCATGGCCTCCGCCGGCGGGTTGGCCAGAGCCCCGCCCTTCACCGGCTCCATGATGACCAGCGGCACGCCCCGCTTCTCCGTGAGGGCATAGCCCCGCAGCCCCGCCTGCTCGTTGGTGTCCATGTAGTTAAGCTGGAGCTGGCACAGATCCCACTCCCGGGCGGTCAGGATCTCTTCGAACTCGTCGTAGCTGCCGTGGAAGGAAAAGCCGAACCGGCGGAACAGCCCCTGCCGCTGGAGGTCCAGGCACCAGTCCACCACCCCCTGGTCCCGCAGCAGCCGCCACCGCTCCCCGTTCAGGTTGTGGAGCAGATAGAAGTCCAGATACGTCCGGTCCAGCCGCTCCCACTGCTCGTCGAAGATCCGCCTGGCCTCGTCCAGATCGTGGACCAGCACCGTGGGCAGCTTGGAGGTCAGGTAGTAGCTCCCCCGGGGGTATTGGGCCAGCGCCCGGCTCATAAAGTTCTCGCTGGCCCCCTTGTGGTAGAAGTAAGCGGTGTCGAAGTAGTTGACCCCGCCCTCGATGGCCCGGTCCAACAGGGGCCGGGCCTGGGGCTCATCGATGGACTCATCGTCCAGAGTGGGGAAGCGCATGCAGCCGTAGCCCAGCAGGGAGGGCGCCGCCCCCAACGTTTCAATGTTCCGGTATTCCATCTCTGATCCGCTCCATATCCGTTAAAATGTGTGGTTTCTTCCCTAGTTTATCACACCGTTTTCCGTCCGTCTACATAGACTGGAGGGGCAGGGGGTGATTTTATGACGCCGTTGGAGTGCGTGAACGGAGAGGCCATGGTGCTGGCCGGAGCGGCCATCGCCATCCAGATCGCCCAGACCAGCACCGAGGCCGAGCTGCTGACCCTGGCCGCCTTCTTCACCATCCTGGGCGACAACCTGGCCATGGTGGCCACCCAGCGGGCCAACCTCTCCAGCCAGCAATGCCAGCGTCAAGATTCTGTAAATTCGTCCGATTCACGTTGCACGGAGGAGGAAAAGCGTGTAGAATGGGACAACAATATCACCACAGAAAGCGGGAATTCATCATGATGTGCGGCATTGTGGACCTGGGCTCCAACACCATCCGCCTGTCCATCTATCAGTACGAGGGGGAGCACTTCCGGCTGCTCCTGAACAAAAAGACCATGGCCGGCCTGGCGGGCTACGTCCAAGACGGGGCGCTGTCCGACGGCGGCATTCTGGTGGCCTGCCGGGTGCTGTCCAGCTACCGGGCCCTGCTGAGCAACTTCTCCGTCTCGGAGATGCACGTGTTCGCCACCGCCTCGCTGCGGAACATCTCCAACACCGGCGAGGCGGTGGAGGCCATCCGGGACGTGACCGGCGTCACCGTGGAGGTGCTGGACGGCGAGACCGAGGCCGCCCTCTCCTTTAAGGGCGCAGTGCTCCCCGGCGGCGTGCCCACCGGCCTGCTGGCCGACATCGGCGGCGGCTCGGTGGAGCTGGTGTCCTACCGGGACATGTCTATCACCTCGGCCTGCTCCCTGCCCATGGGCTCCCTGTCCCTCTATACCCGGTTCGTGGACGGCCTCTTCCCCACCCCGGAGGAGCGACGGGCCATCCGTGCCTGCGTGAGCGCCGAGCTCGACCGGGTCCGGACAGGAGGGCTGACGTGCCGGCACCTGTGCGGCGTGGGCGGCACCATCCGGGCGGTGTCCAAGCTGGCGGTGGACGTGTTCGGCAAGGACCCGGAGAGCCGTATCCTCACCGCCGACGAGATCCGCGCCCTCTATAAGCTGCTCAAGAAAGGCGGCAAGGACACCCTGCGGCAGATCCTTCACGCCGCGCCCGACCGGGTCCACACCCTCCTGCCCGGCCTGCTGCTTCTCAATGCGGTGGTCAAGGCCTACGGCGTGGAGACGGTCTCCGCCTCCTCCACCGGCGTGCGGGAAGGCTATCTCATGGACCGGGTCCTCGGGAGGTGAGGGCCATGTCTGAGCTTCCGATCATCGACACCCGCTACACCCAGGAGCGGGAGCTGTCCTGGCTGCGCTTCAACGAGCGGGTGCTGGACGAGGCCCGGGACGAGTCCGTCCCCCTGTTCGAGCGGCTCAAGTTCGCCGCCATCTTCACCAGCAACCTGGACGAGTTCTTTATGATCCGGGTGGGCTCCATCTACGACATGACCCTGGTGAAAAAGGCCCATGTGGACACCAAGAGCGGCCTGACCCCCGCCCAACAGCTCGCCGCCATCCTCGCCGCCGTTGGCCCGCTCTACAAGCAGCGGGACAAGGTGGTCAGCCAGTTGGAGACCCGCCTGCGGGCCTGCAATATCTGCGGCCTGACCATCTCTGAGCTGGACGCCAAGGAGAAAAAGCAGGTGGAGCGGTACTTTCGGGATTACATCGCCCCCGTCCTCTCCCCCCAGGTGGTGGACGCCCACCACCCCTTCCCCCACCTGCCCAGCAAGTCCCTCAACGTGGCCATGACCCTGCGCCGGGGGGAGGGGCAGTATTTCGGCATCGTGCCCATCCCCAAGAGCCTGCCCCCCTTCCTCCAGCTCAGCGAGCGGGGGCTGCGCTACCTGCTCATCGAGCAGATTGTCCAGGAGTACGCCGGAGAGATTTTTGATCAGTACCAGGTGGTGAGCAAGGCGGTGATCTCGGTCACCCGCAACGCCGATATCTCCCCGGAGGATGAGGACTACGACGTCAGCGGCGACTTCCGCCAGCACATGCGTAAGGTGCTCAAAAAGCGCGCCCGGCTGGCCCCGGTCCGGCTGGAGATCCAGGGAGCTGCCGACGAGGCGCTGCTCTCCTTCCTGTGCCAGCGGCTGAACCTGGCCCGGGAGCAGGTGTTCCGCACCAAGGCCCCCATCGACATGGGCTATGTCTACGCCTTGGAGGATAAGCTGCCCCCGGAGAGCGCCGCCGCCCTGCGCTTCGCCCCCTTCGCCCCTCGCTTCCCCATGGGCCTCAACCGGGGCGAAAAGCTCATCCCCCAGATCCTGCGGCGGGACGCCCTGCTCTACTACCCCTACCACTCCATGGACCCCTTCCTTCAGCTGGTGAAGGAGGCCGCCCACGACCCGGCGGTGCTGTCTGTCAAGATCACCATCTACCGCCTGGCCTCCAAGGCCAAGCTCATCGAATACCTGGCGGCGGCCGCCGAGAACGGCAAGGACGTGACGGTGCTGATGGAGCTGCGGGCTCGGTTCGACGAGCAGAACAACATCGCCTGGGCCGAGCGGCTGGAGGAGGCGGGCTGCACCGTTCAATACGGCTTCGAGGGGGTCAAGGTCCACTCCAAAATCTGTCTCATCACGCGCAGGGAGCGGGGCCACATCCAGCACATCACCCAGGTAGGCACCGGCAACTACAACGAAAAGACCGCCAAGCTCTATACCGACCTGAGCCTGATGACGGCCAATCCGGCCATCGGGGCGGACGCCGCCGCCTTCTTTCAAAATATGTCCACCGCCAACCTGGAGGGGGAATACCGCCACCTGCTGGTGGCCCCCAACGGCCTGAAGGATCGGCTCATCTCCCTGATCGACGGAGAAACCGCCAAGGCCAGGAGCGGCCGGGCCGCCCGCATTTTCCTCAAGTGCAACTCGGTCACCGACCGGGAGCTGATCGACAAGCTGGCCGAGGCCAGCCAGGCCGGGGTGGACATCCGAATGAACGTGCGCGGCATCTGCTGCCTGCGGCCGGGGGTGCCCGGGCTCACCGACCGCATCCGGGTCTTTTCCATCGTGGGCCGCTATCTGGAGCACGCCCGCATCTTTGCCTTCGGCGCGGGACAGGACCAGCGGGTCTACATCGGCTCGGCCGACCTGATGACCCGCAACACCGAGCGGCGGGTGGAGATCGCCTGTCCCATCCTGGACGAAGGCATCCGCCGTCAGATCGCACACTATGTGGACATCCTGTGCCGGGACACCGAAAAGGCCCGCTTCCTGGACGAGCAGGGCCACTATCACCCCGTCCCCGATGAGGGCCAGCCCCCGCTGGACGCCCAGGCCGCCCTGATGGAGGAGGCCGTCCGGCAGGAGCCGCCGGCGCTGGCGGCTTCCCCCGTCCCCGCCGCCAGACGCGGGCTTCTGGACCGCCTGTTCGGCCACCGGCGCCGCTGCTGAACACATTGAAAACCGCCGCCGGCACATGCCGGCGGCGGTTTTGGGACTGTCTCAGCCCTGCCAGAAGGCCCGGATCTCATCCAAGCGGGACAGGGTGTGGTCGTATCCGTCCTTCCACAGCTTCATGATCTTTCCCACGTCCTTTTCCGTGCGGGAGAAGCCCTGGGTGTCCTCCGGGGCGATGAGGAGCACCTTTCCCTCCTCCTCCAGGCGGAACAGCCGCTCCCGGCTGTCGTTATAGCGCTCCGCCCGGGCCTCCATGGTGTCGCAGAAGTTGGGGAACTCCGCCCGGTAGCGGGCGTTGATGGCGGGCAGAAGCTCCGGCTTGCGGCGGTAGCTCCGCTCCCGGGTGAGGATGACCACCACCCGCTCGCACCCCATCCGGAAGGCCCGGTCATAGGGGATGGCGTCCGAGGCGCCGCCGTCCAGATAGGGCCTGTTGTCCAGATAAAAAATGGGGAAGAGCAGCGGCATGGCGCAGGTGGCCTGAAGCACCAGGAACTTTTCATCCCGACGGGGCACCGGCAGATATTCCGGGCAGCCGGTGTCCAGATTGGTGACCACCGCCTCCACCTGTCCGGGATAGGCCGCGAAGGTTTCGTAATCAAAGGGGATCAGCTCGTTGGGGATGGTCTCATAGGTGAATTTCAGGCCAAAATAGCAACGGTTGTCCGGCTCAAGCAGGTTCTTGGGCCCCATATACCGCTTGTCATTGGCATAATTTGTGAGAATGTGGAGGTTGCGCCGCTTCTGTCTGGAGATATAACTCACGCCGTAGGCGATGCCCGCCGACACGCCCACGACGTAGTCAGGCATCAGGTCCCCGTCCAGCAGAGCGTCGCAGGCGCCGCTGGAAAAGATGGTCCGCAGGGCGCCGCCCTCCAGCACCAGTCCGGTTTTCATGGTATCACTCCCTTACTGGCCCTATTATAATGTGTACTGCACAAAGCTGAAAGCCTTGCCTCCCAAGGCTTTCAAGGCCAATTGGCTTATGCGGCAGTGGCCGCACGAATAAACTGCCTGGCAGTTTATTCTGTAGACATTATTATATACCGTCCAGGGAAAAAAGAAAAGGGTCAGCCCAAAAGTTGGCCGTCCAAATACAGTTGTGCGTGCTGACATGACCCCCTCATTGGTGGGGCCAATTAGGGGTGGACCCTACAAGGAGGCCGGGGCATTTGCCCCGGCCTTTTCTTGGTATGCGTACGAACCGCCGCATTACAGGTTGCCGTACTCCTCGAAGAAGCGGTCGTGAATGACCTGGACGGCGTTGTCGGCGTCGCTTTTGTCCACCAGGACAGAGACCTTGATCTCGCTGGTGGAAATCATGTGGATGTTGATGCCGGCGTTGAAGAGGGCCTCAAACATCAGGGAGGCCACGCCGGGGTTGTTGATCATGCCGGCGCCCACGATGGAGACCTTAGCGATGTCGTCGGTGACGTCGATGTGGTCGAAGCCCAGGGCATCCTTCATCTTCTCCATGGCCTCCCGCGCCTTGTCCATGTCGGAGTGGGTAACGGTGAAGCTGATGTCCTTGGTGTCGTTGCGGCCAATGGACTGGAGGATGATGTCCACGTTGATCTTGTGCCGGGCCAGAGTGGAGAAGATGCGGAAGGCGGTGCCGGGCTTATCCGGCAGGCCCACCAGGGCCAGACGGGCAATATTTTTATCCTTGGCTACGCCGCTCACATAGGGCTTTTCCATGGTTTTTGCAACCTCCTTGACTTTGGTTCCGGGCTGGCCGGAAAAGCTGGAGAGGACCTCCAGATTGACATTATACCTCTTGGCCATTTCCACCGAGCGGTTGTGGAGCACCTGGGCGCCCAGGGTGGCCAGCTCCAGCATCTCGTCATAAGTGATCTCGTCCAGCTTTCTGGCCCCCTTCACACAGCGGGGATCGGCGGTGAATACGCCGTCCACGTCGGTGTAGATCTGGCACAGATCCGCATGGAGCACGGCGGCCAGAGCCACGGCGGAGGTGTCCGAGCCGCCCCGGCCCAGGGTGGTGATGTCGTCGTACTTGTTGATGCCCTGGAAGCCGGTGACAATGACGATCTTTTTCTTGTCCAGCTCGGCCAGCACCCGCTCGGTCCGCAGGGTCTTGATGCGGGCGTTGGAGTAGGAGGAGTTGGTGCGGAAGCCCGCCTGCCAGCCGGTGAGGGAGACCACCGGATAGCCCATGGCCTCGATGGCCATGGCACACAGGGAGCAGGAGATCTGCTCGCCGGTGGACAGCAGCATGTCCATCTCACGTTGGGAGGCCCTTGGATTGATCTCCGCGGCCTTGGCGATGAGATCGTCGGTGGTGTCGCCCTGGGCGGAAAGGACCACCACCACGTTATGTCCGCGGCGGTAGGTCTCGGTGATGATGCGGGCCACGTTGCGGATGCGGTCGGAGTCCGCCACCGAGGTCCCGCCGAACTTCTGTACAATGAGTCCCATGTATATGTACCCCCTAAGAGTGTTTCCGAATCGGCGTCCGGCCCCGGCACAGGCCGGGACCTACGCCATTCTATGTCCTCAGTCCAGCACGCGGAACAGCGACTGCGGTTCCAGAGCGCCCAGCCGTTCCAGCACCTCAGCTCCGGTCATGACGGGCGTCAGGAAGGCAACCTCTTCCGCCGGAGCGCCGGAACGGGACAGCAGGGCCACTCCGGGGAACCCGGCCCGGACCGCATCCACGCGTCCCTTGGCCCGGACATACCAGGCGGTCTCCAGGCGCTCGGGAGAGACGGTCACGTCCTCTCCGCCGGGGCCCCACTCCACCCGCTTCCGGGATTTGATGTGGCGGGCGGCGTCCATCACGTCGGCCACCACGGCGGAGGCGGTGGGCAGCTTGCCAGCCCCCCGGCCATAGAACATCACGTCGCCGATGGCGTCGCCCTTGACGGTGATGGCGTTGAACACGTCCTCCACGCCGGACAGCGGATTCTCCCCGTCCAGCAGGTGGGGGGCCACATAGGCGCAGATCCTGCCGTCGTCCTGACGGATGGCCCGGCCCAGCAGCTTGATCTTTTTGTTGCAGGACTCGGCGTAGGCCACGTCAGCCAGGGTCACCCCGGTGATCCCCTCGGTGGGCACCTGGCGGGGGTAAATGTGGCGGCCGAAGGCGATGGCGGCCAGAATGCAGATCTTCCGGCAGGCGTCGTGGCCCTCCACGTCGGCGGTGGGGTCGGCCTCGGCATAGCCGTTGGCCTGGGCCTCACGAAGCGCGGCGTCAAAGGACAGGCCCGCCCGGATCATCCGGGTGAGAATATAGTTGGTGGTGCCGTTGAGGATACCGCAGACCTCGGTGAGCTCGTTGGCGGCCAGGCACTGACTCAGGGGCCGGAGAATGGGGATGCCGCCGCCCACGCTGGCCTCGAACAGGTAGCTGGCCCCCTTCCGGGCTGCGAGCTGGAGCAGCTCGCAGCCGTGCTCGGCCACCAGCTCCTTGTTGGAGGATACCACGCTCTTGCCCGCGCTCAGGGCCCGCCGGGTAAAGTCCAGCGCCACGCCCGCGCCGCCGATGGTCTCCACCACGATATCCACCTCGGGGTCGTTCTCGATGGTAGCGAAGTCGTGGATGATCTTATCGCCGAAAGGGCTGTCAGGGAAATCCCGCACATCCAGGATATATTTCAGCCGCACCGGGGTCTCCACCTTCTGGTCGATGTGGGCGCTGTTTTTGGCCAGCACCTCCGCCACACCGGAGCCCACGGTTCCAAACCCCAGGATCGCTATGCTCACCATTTGTTTCACCTCGTCGTGTGTATTATTGTCCCGCCAGGATCTCGCACCGCAGGACTCCCGTCAGCCGGGAAGTCCGGCTGACCAGCTCCTCCACCGGGATCTCCAGCCCGGAGGTCTCCGCGCCGATGGTCACCAGGGCGCAGCCGCTGATGGGGATGCCCTGGTTGATGGTGAGAATATTCCCGCCGGAGACGGCAAAGCTATTCAGGACTGCCGACAGCACGCCCGGCTCGTCCCGCAGCATGAACTGGAAGGTGACGATCCGGCCGTGGAGCATGTCGTTGAAGGGCCGCACCGCATCCTTGTATTTGTAGAAGGCACTGCGGCTGATGCCGGTCATCACCGTAGCCTGGTGGACGGTCTTGGCCTCGCCGGTATCCAGCAGGCGTTTGGCCTCGGCTACCTTGCGGAAAATCTCCGGCAGGGCCTCCGCCTCCACAATAAAGTGCTTGGGCGGCATATGCATGGTTCCTACCCCCATTCTAAGCGGCGCGCACTGTCTTTGTTACAGAGCCATTTGTCCGCGTATTGGAACCCATTGTAGCACAGCCCGCCGCCGCACGCAACGAAAAAGCGACAGGAGATCCCACGATTTTTTCTCGTCTGCAGGGAAAAAAATCGTCATTTGGACCAAAAGGAGGCCACACCATGCCCGAAAACAAGCACCTGCGCCTGCTGCTGGTCCTGCTTTACATCGCCCTGGGGACCCTGGGGCTGTGGCTGACGGCCCGGTTTCTCGTACCCTGGCTGCTCCCCTTCCTGATCGCCTGGGCCCTGGCCGCCCTGCTGGAGCCGCCGGTACGCCTGTGCATGGATGTGCTCCATCTGCCCCGCTGGGCCGCCGCCGCCCTGTGCACCCTGCTGCTGACCGCCCTCATCCTGGGGCTGCTCTTTCTGGGAGCCTGGCGGGTGGGCTATGAGGTGGCCGTCCTCCTGCGGCGGCTTCCCGTGCTTCTGTCCGGTCTGCCCGCCCTGTCGGACTGGCTGGAGAAGGCGGTCTATCGGCTGGTGGTGGCCGCCCCGGTCTCCCTTCAGGATTGGCTGCGACAGGCGCTGGAGGGGCTGGTCTCACAAGGCGTGGGCCTCCCCAGCCAGTTTTACGACTGGCTGCTGGCCGCCGTGACCGGGGCGGCCTCCGCCCTGCCCAATCTGGCTCTTTTCCTCTTCACTGCCGTCCTGGCCACCTACTTCACCAGTGCCCGCCGCCCCGCCCTGCTGGTCTTTCTCCGGCGGCAGGTGCCCCGCCCCTGGCTGGCCCGGTTCCGGGGCGCGGGCCGCCGGCTGAAATCGACCTTGGGCGGCTGGCTCCGGGCCCAGGGCCTTCTGATGCTCATCACCTTCGGTCAACTGGCCGCCGGCCTGCTCCTGCTCCGGGTGGACCTGGCCCTGCTGCTGGCCGCCGCCATCGCCCTGGTGGACGCTCTGCCCATATTCGGCACGGGTACCGTCCTGATCCCCTGGGCGGTGCTGGAGCTGCTGGCCGGAAATCTCCGCCTGGCCCTGGGGCTGCTGGCTCTCTATCTGGTGGTGTGGCTGGTGCGCAGCCTGCTGGAGCCCAGGCTGCTGGGAGCCCGGGCGGGACTGCCCCCTCTGCCCGCTCTCATGGCCATGTATGTGGGGTTCCGGGCCTTCGGCGTGGCGGGCATGGTCCTCGCCCCCCTGGTCCTTCTGCTCCTTAAAGAGCTCCACGACGCGGGATTTCTCCGTCTCTGGCGGGATTAGCCCTTGCAAATATCGTCACGATACGCTATGATGGTCTACGCCATTCCGATTCCGTTCAGATTACGCACAAAGGATGTGGAGTCTTGAAGATCATCATCGTCGGCGACGGTAAGGTGGGCTTCACCTTGGCCGAGCATCTCTCCCGGGAAGAGCATGACGTCACCATCATTGATACCAGCGACAATGCGCTGCAAAAGGCCTCCGACACGCTGGACGTCATGTGCATCAAAGGCAACGGCGCCTCCCTGACCGCCCTGAAGGAGGCCGGCGCGGATACCGCCGACCTGCTCATCGCCGTCACCAACCTGGACGAGGTGAATATGGTCTGCTGCCTCACTGGCAAGCGTCTGGGGGCCAAATACACCATCGCCCGGGTCCGCAATTTTGAGTACACGGCCGCCCAGGGAATGCTGAAAATGGGCATGGGCATCGACCTGCTCATCAATCCGGAGAACGACACCGCCGTGGAAATCTCCCGTATCCTGCGCTTCCCCTCGGCGGCCAACATCGAGACCTTCTACCGCGGGCGGGTGGAGCTGATGAGCTTCCGGGCCCGGGAGGAGGACTTTTTCATTGGCCAGCCCCTTTCAGCCCTGTCTCGAAAGGTGCGGGACCTGCCTATTCTATTCTGCGCCGCCGAGCGGAACGAGGAGGTCCTGATCCCCGACGGCTCTTTCGTGCCCCAGGTGGGGGACAAGCTCTATCTGATCGGGGCGCCGCTGGGCCTGCACGGCTTTTTTGAGCTGATGGGCCGGTACGCCCCCAAGATCCGCAATGTCTTTGTGGTGGGCGGCGGACGCATCACCTTCTATTTGGCCGCCCTGATGGAGCGGATGAACATGAAGGTGACCATCGTGGAGCGGAAGGAAGAGCGCTGCCGCCAGCTCTCCGAGCTGCTCCCCCACACCCTCGTCATCAACGGCGACGGCACCGACCAGGAGCTGCTGGAGTCGGAGAACATGGCGGCCAACGACGCCTTCGTGGCCCTCACCGACCGGGACGAGGACAACCTGATCATCTCTCTTTACGCCCTGCAGAAGGGGCTGAAAAAGGTGGTGGCCAAGTGCAACCGCCAGAACTACACCGGCATCGTCCAGCACCTGGGGCTGGACAGCGTCATCTCCCCCAAGCTCATCACCGCCGGGCACATCCTTCAGGTGGTCCGGGGGATGCAGAACTCCAAGGGCAGCGTGATGAACGCCCTGTACCGCATCGCCGAGGGCGGGGCGGAGGCCGCCGAGTTTGCCGTCAACGGCACCACCCGGCACCTGCACACCCCCCTGAAGGACCTGCGGCTGAAGCGCGGAGTCCTCATCGCCGTCATCATCCACCAGGGCCAGGTCATCATCCCCGTGGGCTCCTCGGTCATCAGCTCCGGCGACACGGTCATCATCATCTCCCGGGGCATGGGCATTTTGGATGTCAACGACATCTACGATGAAAGCGGCATGGAGGCGGACGGCTGACCATGAATTTCAAGCTGGTTTTTCGGGTGTCTGGTAAGGTGCTGCTGGTGGAGGCCGCCTGTATGCTTCTTCCGTTGGCGGTAGCCCTGCTCTACGGTGACGATCCCCGCCCCCTGCTCCTCTCCGCTGTGGTCACCGCGGCCGTGGGCGGGCTTTTGTCCCTGCTGCGGGCCAAGACCGACTTCTTTGCCCGGGAGGGCTTTTTCACCGCCGGGCTCATCTGGGTTCTGATCGGCGTATTCGGCGCCCTGCCCTTCCGCATCTTCGGGCTGCTGTATCCCGAAACGGGGGCCTTTCCCACCTACATCGACGCCCTGTTTGAATCGCTGTCCGGCTTCACCACCACCGGCGCCTCCATCCTCACCGCCATTGAAGGTCTGCCCTACGGACTGCTGTTCTGGCGCTCCTTTACCCACTGGCTGGGCGGCATGGGCGTACTGATTCTCACCATTGCCCTGCTCCCCTCCCTGGGAGCCCGCACCCTGCACCTGATGAAGGCCGAGTCCCCCGGCCCCATTGTCTCCAAGCTGGTGCCCAAATCTTCCGAGTCTTCCAAGATCCTCTACGGCATCTATTTTGCCCTCACCGTTCTGGAGGTGATCGCACTCAAGCTGACGGGGATGCCCCTGTACGACTGCGTGGTCAACTCCTTCGCTACCGCCGGCACCGGCGGTTTTGCCATTCTGAATCTCTCCATCGGCGGCTACCACAGCCCGGCCGTCGAGATCATCATCGGTGTGTTCATGCTGCTGTTTTCGGTGAACTTTGCCCTGTATTTCCTGATCCTACAGGGCAAATGGAAACAGGCCCTGGACAGCGACGAGCTGCGGTTTTTCGGCGCGGTTGTGAGCCTTTCGGTTGTCCTCATCACCTTTAACATCGCCGGCCAGTACGGCTCGCCCCTTACCGCTCTGCGTCACGCCTTCTTCCAGGTGGCCTCCATCATCTCCACCACCGGCTTTTCCAGCGTGGACTTCAACCTGTGGCCGGAGTTCTCCCGGGTGCTGCTGGTCATCCTCATGTTCTGCGGCGCCTGCGCCGGGTCCACCGGCGGCGGGGTCAAATGCTCCCGGGTGCTGCTGCTGCTCAAAAACGTCCGCCGGGAGATCCGCCAGATCATCCACCCCCGCTCGGTCAACGTGGTCAAGCTGGACGGACGTGTGGTGGAGGAAAAGGTCCTGCACACCGTCACCATCTTCCTGGGCGCCTATATGCTCATCATTTTCGCCGCCTGCCTGGTGGTGGCCCTGGACAACTTCTCTTTCGGTACCACCTTTACCGCCGTGGTGGCCTGCATCAGCAACATCGGCCCCGGCCTGGAGGCGGTTGGCCCCATGGGTAACTTTGCCCTGTTCTCGCCTCTGAGCAAACTGGCTCTCACCGCCTGTATGGTCATCGGCCGGCTGGAGGTCTTCCCCATCCTTATCCTGTGCAGCACGGCCGCCTGGCGGCGGGTGTAATCGCTTCCTTTCTCGCCCCGGACGGGAGCGGGCTTTGCCCGCCCCGTCCTTTTTTGTTGTTTTCCCTGGCGAACACAAAAATTTTTCACAAAATTTTTTGGCATTCCTCTTTTTTGCATTTACGGTCTTCTGCCGCTCGTAAGGGGGCAAACTTTTTATTTGAATCTCTTTCGCTTTCGAACTTTCTATGTTTTTGAGGCCGCCTGGTAACAATGCACGGAAAGCTGCATTTTGTACTTTTTATTTTCGTTTGAATTGTAAAATCGGTCATATTGGCCGGAAACGGGACCGTGCCGCCTTGCAAAAAGAATTGGTTATGATAGAATATTTAACAAGGAGTTCTCCCCCTGGCAGAGGGGGAGAACAAGCAAAGGAGTGGAGATTTTGAACTTTGAACATTTCTTTTGGGTGGGGCTGGTCGGAGCGGTCGTTGCTCTGATCTTTGCCTGGGTCCAGCGGAAGAACGTCCTCAAATTTTCTGAGGGCACCGACCTGATGCAAAAGATCGCGGCCTCGATCCGTGAGGGCGCCAACGCCTACCTCAAGCGGCAGTACAGCACCGTAGCCAAGGTATTTCTGGTGGTCTTTGTGCTCCTGCTGGTCATTGCCTTCGCCTCTAACGGAGAGATGCTCTCCAAATTTACCCCCTTCGCCTTCGTCACCGGCGGTATCTGGTCCATGCTGGCCGGCTTCATCGGCATGAAGATTGCCACCCAGTCCAACGCCCGGACCGCCCAGGCCGCCTCTGAGAGCCTGAACCGCGGGCTGCGGGTGGCCTTCTCCTCCGGCTCGGTCATGGGCTTCACCGTGGTGGGCCTAGGCCTGCTGGACATCTCTATCTGGTTCTTCCTTCTTCACTATGCCTTTGGCATCACCGATCCCAACACCCTGGCCAACATCATGGTCATGAACGGCATGGGCGCCTCCTTCATGGCGCTGTTCGCCCGGGTGGGCGGCGGCATCTATACCAAGGCCGCCGACGTGGGCGCCGATCTGGTGGGCAAGGTGGAGGCCGGCATCCCTGAGGATGACCCCCGCAACCCCGCCACCATTGCCGACAACGTGGGCGACAACGTAGGCGACGTGGCCGGCATGGGCGCCGACCTGTATGAGTCCTATGTGGGTTCCATTCTGGCCACCTTCGCACTGTCCGCCGTGGCCGGCTACGGCTACGCCGGTATGATCCTGCCCATGGTCATCGCCGTGGCCGGTATCGTGTGCTCCATCATCGGCTCCTTCTTCGTCAAGACCAAGGAGGACGCCGACCAGAAGTCCCTATTGAAGAGCCTGCGCACCGGTACCTATCTGGCCGCCATTCTTTCCGCCATCGCCGCCGCCCCCCTCACCTACTTTACCGTGGGCAACTGGGGCGTATATGTGGCCATTCTGGCCGGCCTGGTGGGCGGCTGCGCCATCGGCTACTTCACCGAGTACTACACCTCCGACACCTATAAGCCCACGCAGAAGCTGGCCGCCTCCTCCGAGACCGGCTCCGCCACCGTCATCATCGGCGGCATCTCCCTGGGCCTGAAGTCCACCGTGGCTTCCATCCTCATCGTGGCGGCCGCCGTGCTCATCAGCTACTTTGCCGCCGGCGGCTCCCTGAATGTAGTGGACGAAAGCGGCCTGTTCACCGCCGCCTTCAACCAGGGCCTCTACGGTATCGGCATCGCCGGCGTGGGTATGCTGTCCACCCTGGGCATCACCCTGGCCACCGACGCCTACGGCCCCGTGGCCGACAACGCCGGCGGCATCGCTGAGATGTCCGGCCTGCCTGAGCAGGTCCGTGAGCGTACCGACGCCCTGGACTCTCTGGGCAACACCACCGCCGCCACCGGCAAGGGCTTCGCCATCGGCTCCGCCTCCCTGACCGCTCTGGCCCTGCTGGTGTCTTATGTGGACATCGTCCAAACCAAGACCAGCGAGGTTCTGAACTTCACCCTGACCAGCCCCACCGTGCTGGTGGGCATGTTCATCGGCGCCATGCTGACCTTCGTGTTCTCCGCCTTCACCATGTCCGCGGTGCAGACCGCCGCCGAATCCATCGTGGTGGAGGTCCGCCGGCAGTTCCGCGAGATCGCCGGCATCATGGAGGGCAAGGCTGATCCCGACTATGCCGCCTGCGTCTCCCTGTGCACCAAGGGCGCCCTGCATGAGATGGTGGCTCCCGCCCTGCTGGCCATCATCGTCCCCATCGCCACCGGTCTGATCCTGGGCCCCACCGGCGTGGTGGGCCTGCTGGGCGGCGTGTCCGTCACCGGCTTTGCCATGGCTGTGTTTATGTCCAACGCCGGCGGCGCCTGGGACAACGCCAAGAAGTATATCGAGTCCGGCCACCATGGCGGCAAGGGCTCCGACTGCCACAAGGCCGCCGTCGTGGGCGACACTGTGGGCGACCCCTTCAAGGATACCTCCGGCCCCTCCCTGAACATTCTCATCAAGCTGTGCTCCACCGTCTCTATCGTATTCTCCGGCCTGGTGGTCAGCTTCAACCTGATGGGCATGCTGTAAGCCAAACCGCTTCGGCCCGGCCGTCCACTGGACGGCCGGGCCCTTCTGCTCTATCCGCTCTTATGCAGGATTTCTATAAGGGTCTTTCTTCCGCCTCTTGTCACGGTCCAAGCCTTTTGATATAATAACTTTATTCTGCTAAATCAAAACGGAGGGATTCCTATGATACGAATCACCAACTCTCCCGTAACCTATACAGGGGCGGGCTTTGCGCCCGCCGCCGGGAGCGAGGGCCGGGACAGAACCATGGCCTACTCCATCCTGAAGGCCCACAACACCGCCCCCGATATGGATCGTCTGAAGATCCGGTTTGACGCCATGGCCTCCCACGACATCACCTATGTGGGCATCATCCAGACCGCCCGCGCCTCTGGCATGACGGAATTCCCGGTGCCCTATGTGCTTACCAACTGCCACAACTCCCTGTGCGCCGTGGGCGGTACCATCAACGAGGATGACCACGTTTTTGGCCTGTCCGCCGCCAAAAAGTACGGTGGTGAGTTTGTTCCCGCCCACCAGGCCGTCATCCACTCCTACATGCGGGAGCGGTATGCCGCCCCCGGCCGGATGATCTTGGGTTCCGACTCCCACACCCGCTACGGCGCTTACGGCGCCATGGCCATCGGCGAGGGCGGCCCCGAGCTGGCCCGCCAGCTCCTGTGCAAGACCTACGACGTGGCCTATCCCAAGGTCATCGCCGTCTACCTCACCGGCGCCCCCCGCCCGGGCACCGGCCCTCAGGACGTGGCTCTGGCCCTGATCGGCGCCACCTTCCGGCAGGGCATCGTGAAAAACGCGGTGCTGGAATTCTTCGGCCCCGGCGTAGCCAGCCTAGCCATGGATTACCGCTCCGGCATTGATGTCATGACCACCGAGACCGCCTGCCTGTCCTCCGTGTGGTCCACCGACGACACGGTGCGGGAGCATCTGGACCTTCTGGGCCGCGGTGAGCAGTTCAAGGCTCAGGCCCCCGCCGCCGGCGCCCGCTACGACGCCCTCATCGAGATTGACCTGGGCACGGTGGAACCCATGATCGCCCTGCCCTTTCACCCCTCAAACGCCTTCACCATCCGGGAGTTCAAGGCCAACATGGCCGACCTGCTGCACCAGGTGGACGAGGACGCGGTCCGGCAGTTGGAGCTGAAGAATCCCCCCGCCTCTCTGACCAAGAAGATTGTGAACGGCCAGTTCCAGGTGGACCAGGGCGTCATCGCCGGCTGCTCCGGCGGCGTGTATCAGAATCTGGTCCGGGCAGCGGAGATCCTGGGCCGCCACCCCATCGGCTCCGGCGCATTCTGGCTGTCCTGTTACCCCGGCTCCATGCCCGTCATGCAGGAGCTGACCCGCAAGGGTTATATCAGCACGCTGATGGCCGCCGGCGCCTCCATTCGTTCCTGCTTCTGCGGCCCCTGCTTCGGCGCCGGAGACGTGCCCGCCAACGGGGCTTTCTCCATCCGGCATTCCACCCGCAACTTCCCCAACCGGGAGGGCTCCAAGCCCGGCGACGGCCAGGTGTCCTATGTGGCCCTGATGGACGCCCGCTCCATCGCCGCCACCGCCCTGAACGGCGGCGTGCTCACCGGGGCGGACGAGCTGCCGGAGCCCCCGGCGGACCCCGCCCGCGAACCCTATCAGTACGACGACAGCTCCTACCGCTCCCGCGTCTACTACGGCGTGGGCAAGCCCCAGAAGGACGCCGAGCTGGTGTTCGGTCCCAACATCGCCGACTGGCCGGAGCAGGTGCCCCTGCCGGAGGACCTGCTCCTCACCGTGGCGTGTGCCATCTATGACCCGGTGACCACCACGGACGAGCTCATCCCCTCCGGCGAGACCTCCTCTTACCGTTCCAACCCCATCCGTCTCAGTGAGTTTGCCCTGAGCCGGAAGGACCCCCAGTATGTGCCCCGGGCCAAGGCGGTCCTGGCCGAGGAGCGCAGACGCCGGGCGGGCGAGGTCCCCGACGCTCTGCTGGGTCACGACCCCAGGACCACTGGCCTGGGCTCTCTGGTCATGGCCCTGAAGCCCGGCGACGGCTCCGCCCGGGAGCAGGCCGCCTCCTGCCAGCGGGTGCTGGGCGGCTGCGCCAACATTGCCGAGGAGTATGCCACCAAGCGCTACCGCTCCAACGTGGTGAACTGGGGGATGCTGCCCTTCATCTGCGCTGGCCTGAAGGAGAAAAACCTCCAACCCGGCGACCGGGTCTATATTCCGGGTATCCGGGCCCTGCTGGAGGGCGACGGCGAGGAGGTGACGGCCACCCTGCTCCAGAACGGCGTGGAATCCCCTGTCACCCTGTGCCTGCCCGGCCTGACCCGCGAAGAGCGGGACATCATCCTGGCCGGCTGCCTCATCAACTTCTACGCAAAATGATGGAACGCGGAGCCTCCCGGATGATTTTTTCCGGGAGGCTCTGTCATAAAAAGGGTCCTTCCATCGTCTATCTGGATAGAAAGGGGGTTCCACCATGAAACGCATCTGTTCTCTTGCCTGCGCGCTGCTGCTCTGTCTGGCTCTGCTCCCGGTCCGCGCCTCCGCCGATATGGGGCCCAAGCCGGAGCTCACCATTTTGGTGAAAAACGCTCCGGACGGGCTCTACTACCTGGATCTGCTCATCCCGGAGGAGACGCGGGGCAGCTATGACAACCTGCATGGCAAGCCCTACGACCAGGCCCTGCTGGCCGGGCTTCATGTCTGGGAGGGGGAGGGCTGGTATCCGGCCTTCGCCGGCGGCACCCGGGCCCCGCTTTTCGGAGACCTGACTCCCGATGCAAACGGCGCCCACCGCTTCACCTACCACGGCCTGCCAAAGACCTTCCGCATCGCCGTCTCCACGGCGGAGGGCTCCCAGGCCACAGAGGAGTCCTTCACCCGCACCGCTTTTTATACCAATCTGGTCTATGACTGCCAGACCAACTCTGTCACCCGGGCCACCTCCGGCTGGCTGGCCAGATTAATCCAGCTCCTGGCCACCCTGATCCCCACCCTGATTGTGGAGGGGATCGTCCTCCTCCTCTTCGGCTTCCGGCTGCGGGAGAATGCCCTGGTGTTCCTGCTGGTCAACCTGGCCACGCAGCTCGGGCTCCACCTGGTGATCGGCAGCGGATTCGTCACGCTTGCCAGCTCCTTCCCCTTCTATCTGCTGGTCCTGCTCCCGGCGGAGGCCGTCATCTTCGCGGTGGAGGCCGTAGCCTACGCCTTCCTGCTCAAGGGAGGGCATACCCGGGGCCGGCGGATACTCTATGCCCTGGCTGCCAACGCTGCCAGCTTTGCGGCGGGTTTCTTCTCCCTCCAGCCCGTCCTCTCCCTACTGAAACAGCTCTGACCTTTGGAAACCGGAGCGGCCAATGCCGCTCCGGTTTTATTTACAAATCGGTACAGACAGGGTATAATAAAATATTGACGATCCATACCAACGATTTTCCGGTTATGAGGTGTTCGCTTGAAAAAATCTCTGTCTTCCATTCTCCTGGCCGCGCTGCTCCTGCTCACCGCCTGCGGCGGGGGGCAACCGGCCTCCCCCGCCCCCACGGAGGGCGGCACTTTGCGGGTCCTGTGCACCACCTATCCCGTCTATCTGTTTACCACCGCCGTCACCAAGGGGGTGGATGGGGTACAGGTGGACCTGCTGGTTCAGGGGCAGATTTCCTGCCTCCACGACTACACCCTCACCGTCAACGATATGAAGGCCATCGAGGCCGCCGACGTCATCGTCATGAATGGCGTAGGGCTGGAGGACTTCATGTCCGACGCCCTGTCCCAATCCGCCGCCTCAGTCATCGACTGCGCCCAGGGTCTTGAACTGCTTCCCTACGAGGGTCACGAAGAACATGACCACGGAGCCGGCGAGGAGGAAGGGGAGCACTATGACCCCCACATCTGGATGGCCCCCGGGAATGCGGAACGGATGCTTCAAACGATCGCAGAGGCGCTGGCCGTTGTCGATCCAAGCCATCTGGATCCATATCGCTCCAACAGCGGTACCGCCGTAAAGGAGATTCAGAGCGGCATCCAGCCGGACGGGGATGCGCTGGCCGCCCTTCCGGGTCTCATCACCTTCCACGACGGGTTCCAGTACTTCGCCCAGGCGTTTGGTCTGGAGCTGCTCAAGGCCATCGAAGAGGAGGAGGGCTCCGAGGCGTCCGCCGCCGAGATCCGGGAAATCGTCTCTCTGGTGGAGGAGCACCATATCCCCGCCATCTTCACTGAGAAAAACGGCTCCGACGCCACCGCCCGGGCCATCGCCCGGGAGACTGGCTGCGCCGTCGATACGCTCGACATGATCATGAGCGGCGACGGCGACGGCATCCAGCCCTATATCGACGCTATGAACGCCAATCTCGGCACCATTCTGGAGGCTCTGCAATGAGCGTCAAAAAGCACGAAAACGCCGGCTCCGGCTGCTCGGGGGCCTGCTGCCTGAAGGTGGCGGACCTGTCCGTCTCGCTGGGGGAGCAGACCATTCTGGAGCATGTCAGCTTCCACCTCCACTGCGGGGAGATCACCGCCCTCATCGGCCCCAACGGAGCGGGCAAGTCCACCCTCTTCCGTACCATTCTGGGCCAGCTCCCCCACGCGGGGACCATCGACTTCCAGCAGGCGGGCGGGCGGCGGACCCGGCCCCTCATCGGCTATGTGCCCCAATCCCCCTCCTTTGACCGGGGGGACCCGGTGAGCGTGCTGGACCTGTTCGTCTCCGCCATCGACGCCTGGCCGGTGTTCCTGCCGGCGCCGAAAAAGGTCCGTGCCCGGGTGGCGGCCTGCCTGGAGCGGGTTCACGCCGAAAGCCTCATCGACAAGCGCATCGGCTCCCTGTCCGGTGGCGAGCTCCAGCGGGTGCTGCTGGCGATGGCCCTGGAGCCGGTGCCCCACATTCTGATTTTGGACGAGCCACTGTCCGGTGTGGACATCGAGGGGGAAAAGCAGCTTCTGGACATGCTGGACGAGGTGCGGCGGTCTTACGACCTGTCCATCCTCCTGTCCACCCACGACTTTGCCACCCTGGAGGAATATGCCGACAAGGTCATCCTGCTCCAGAGCGGAGTGCTGAAGGCGGGCACGCCGGCGGAGGTCCTCTCCTCCCCGGAATTCCAGGAGGTCTTCCACCTCTCGCTGGGAAGGGGGCGGGGCTGATATGGCGCTGTGGTACTCCCTGGTGGACCTGCTGCCCTTCGACTGGGCCCAGCCCGGAAGCATGTTCTTTATGAAGAACGCCCTGCTGGCGGTGCTGGTCATCTCCCCCCTGTTCGGCCTACTGTCCACCATGGTGGTGGAAAGCCGCATGTCCTTCTTCTCCGACGCGCTGGGCCACTCCGCCTTTACCGGCATCGCCATCGGCACTCTGCTGGGCGCGTCGGTGAAGCTCTTTGCCGGCGCCGATCCCATGTGGTTCGCCGTGCTGTTCGCGGTGGTCTTTGCCCTGCTGTTCACCTTTGTCCGGCGGCGGACCGCCCTGGCCAGCGACACCGTCATCGGCGTCTTCTCCTCTACCGCCGTGGCCCTGGGCATCTTCATCGCCACCCTGGGCGGCGGCAGCTTCACCAAGTACAACGCCCTGCTCATCGGCGATATCCTCAGCGTGGAGCCCGCCAAAATTGGCCTGCTGGCCCTCATCCTGCTGGTCCTGGTTCTGCTGTGGGCTCTGTCCTTCAACCAGCTCCTGCTCGCCTCGGTCCACCCCGCTCTAGCCGACAGCCGCGGCATCCGGGTATTCTGGCAGGAGGCCCTCTTCTCCGCCGCCATTGCCGTGGTGGTCACCGTATCCATGACCTGGGTGGGACTGCTGGTCATCAACTCCCTGCTGGTACTCCCCGGCGCCGCCGCCCGCAACGTGGCCCGGAACATGAAGGAGTACCATCTGTTCTCCATCCTCTCCGCTGTGATCGCAGGCGTGGCCGGACTGATGACCTCCTACTACATCGGTTCCTCCGCCGGCGCTTCCATCACGCTGTACCTGGCCCTGTTTTTCGCCTGCACCTTCGCCCTGCGCAAAAAACGCCTATAAGGAGAAAAAGGAGGTATCCTCTATGGCTGTTCTGCTCTTTCAGGGGCACGCCAGTTGCCGCGTCGTCACCCGGTCCGGCATGGTAATCTACCTTGACCCTGCCGTTGGGGAAGGCTACGACCTGCCCGCCGATCTGGTGCTCATCACCCACGAGCACGGCGACCACAACGACCTCTCCCGGGTCACCCAGAAGGCCGGCTGCCGGGTCATCCGGGCCGGCCAGGCCCTCACCGGCGGCGTCTACCGCACCTTTCAGGTGGGGGACGTGCGGGTAGAGGCTGTCCCCGCCGGGAACCGGAACCACCCCATGGACGCCTGCGTGGGCTATCTCCTCACCGCCGACGGCAGGACCCTCTACCACGCCGGGGACACCTCCTGGGTGGACGCCATGGCCGGCCTGGCCGGCCGACGCCTGGACTGGGCCCTGCTGCCCATCGACGGTATTTACAACATGGACGCCGCCGAGGCCAGCCGCTGCGCCTGGACCGTGGCCGCCCGGCACTCCGTGCCCATCCACACCGACCCCAGCTATCACTACAACCGCGCTCTGGCCGAGGGCTTCGATGGCCCGGGCCGGCTGCTGCTGGAGCACGGGGAGAGCACAGAGCTGTAATCCACCAGACAAGGAAAGGAGGCGGCCGGTATGGGCGCCTATCTGCTGGCCCTGGACCAAGGCACCACCAGCTCCCGGGCCATTCTCTTTGACCGGGAGCAGAACATCGTGGGCGTGGCCCAAAAGGAATTTACCCAGTTCTATCCTCAGGAAGGCTGGGTGGAGCACGACCCCATGGAGATCTGGTCCTCCCAGTACGGCGTGATGATGGAGGTCATCGCCCAGACAGGGGTCACCCCCGCCCAAATCGCCGCCATCGGCATCACCAATCAGCGGGAGACCACCATCCTGTGGGAAAAGGACACCGGGCGGCCCATCTGCAACGCCATCGTGTGGCAGTGCCGCCGCACCGCCCCCATCGTGGACAGACTGCTCGCCGACGGTCTCGGGGATCACATCAGGCAGACCACCGGCCTGGTGCCCGATGCCTATTTCTCCGCCACCAAGATCCGATGGATGCTGGATCATGTGGAGGGCGCGCAGGAGCGGGCCCGCCGCGGAGAGATCCTCTTCGGCACGGTGGACACCTGGCTGCTGTGGAAGCTGACCGGCGGGGCCGTCCACGTCACCGACTACACCAATGCCTCCCGCACCATGCTCTACGACATCCATAAGCTGTGCTGGGACGACACCCTGCTCGCCGCCCTGGACATCCCCCGGGCCATCTTGCCGGAGGTGCGGGATTCCAGCGCGGTGTATGGCTACGCTGAATTTGCCGGGGCGCAGGTGCCCATCGCCGGCATCGCCGGCGACCAGCAGGCCGCCCTCTTCGGGCAGACCTGCTTCCGCCCCGGCCAGGCCAAGAATACCTACGGCACCGGCTGCTTCCTGCTGATGAACACCGGCGCCATCCCCTGTGTCAGTCAGAACGGCCTCATCACCACCATCGCCGTGGGCCTGGGCGGGAAGGTGCAGTATGCCCTGGAGGGCTCGGTCTTTGTGGGAGGCGCGGTCATCCAGTGGGTCCGGGATGAGATGCGCTTTCTCACCGAGAGCCGGGACGCGGAATATTACGCGCAAAAGGTCCCCGATACCGGGGGCGTGTATCTGGTGCCCGCCTTCACCGGCCTGGGAGCCCCCTACTGGGACATGTACGCCCGAGGCTGCATCGTGGGCCTGACCCGGGGCACCCGGCGGGAGCACATCATCCGGGCGGCTCAGGAGTCCATCGCCTATCAGGTCTGTGACCTGGCCACCGCCATGGAGAAGGACACCGGCATTCCGCTGGACCAGCTCCGGGCCGACGGCGGGGCCAGCCGGGACGGCTTTCTGCTGCAGTTCCAGGCCGATATCCTGGACCGGCAGGTCCGGCGTCCGGTGATCCGGGAGACCACCGCTCTGGGCGCGGCCTATCTGGCCGGGCTGGCCGTGGGGGTGTGGAAGGACCAGGACGAGATCGAGGGACTCTGGAAGTGCGATGTGACCTTCGATCCGGATATGGCCCCTCAGCGGCGGGAAACACTGCTGTCCGACTGGCACAGGGCCGTGGACCGCAGCCGCGGCTGGGCCAGATGACGCGAAAGGACGGGTTAAGGCGGTATTGGGTCACCTTATAAACATACGGGGCCGTCCCAATGGGACGGCCCCGTATCCTTTATGAGCTCTTTTTCTCCATCTCCGCCGCGGCCAGCTCCACGGCCCGCCGCAGGTATTCCTCCAGCTTCATCTCCTCGGTCCCGGCAATCCGGGTTCCGCAGGCGTTGGAGGGGATCAGAATCTTGACCCCCTCCGCCCCGGACACGGCGGAGGCCACCGCCGGCGGCACCTCGCCCATGAGACCGTTGGCCAGGATCACGCCGATGGGGCCCAGAATGATGTCCGCCCGGACCGCATTGACGGCGATGGCGTTCTCTCCGGTGGCGCCACGGCCAGCCCCCGCTTTGAGCATGGCGTTGGTGGCCAGCACGTTGGTGCCCGCCGCCAGCAGCTCCCACCCCGGCAGGAGCCGGGGCTTGAGCAGGGCCACCAGACGGCTTCCGATGCCGCCGCCCTGCCCGTCGATGACTAAAATGCGCATCTCTCGTTCCCTCCACTCAGGTCTGGTCGTCCATCACGGCCTGGAAGCCGTCGGTACAGTGTTCGGTTCCGTCCGGCTCCACCCAGAAAGCCTCCACCCCCTCCAGGGATTCCGCCAGCTCCTTTCCCGCCTCATAGGGCAGGTTGAACAGGGCGGTGGACAGCGCATCCGCCTTCCCCGAGTCGTCCGCCAGTACTGTGACGGAGGCAAAATAGTCCGCCGGCATCAGGGTGTCCGGGTCAATAATATGGTGGTAGTCTCTGCCGTTCACGGTGTAATAGCGCTGGTAGCTGCCGCTGGTCACCAGGTTCTGGCCGGCGATGCGCAGAGTGTGGAGGTAGCCGCCCTCCCCCGGGAAGGGGTTCTCCACCCCCACCGGCCAGGGATCGTCCGCCCCCAGGCGGCTGCCGATGGCGCACACGTTGCCCCCCACGCTGAGGAGCAGGGATTCTACCCCCCGCGCCCGGGCGCTGTCGCAGACCCGCTGGGCGGCATAGCCCTTGGCGATGGCCCCCACGTCCAGGCTCATGGCCGGGTCGGCCAGATAGACGGTGGAGCGCTCCTCGTCAATGACCACAGCTTCCGGGTCCGTGTGCTCCGCCGCCGCCCGCAGCGCCTCCATGGGGGGCAGCGCGGCCCGCTCCGGGTCCAGAATGCCCGCCTCCCGGTAGTCGTGCCAGATGGACAGCACGCTGCCGAAGGCCACGTTGACCTTGCCGCCGGTGACGCCGTACATCTCCCGGGCCTCCAGCAGCAGGTCGATGATCCGCCGGTCCACCTCCACCGGGGCCTCTCCCGCCCGGTCGTTCACCGTCTTGAGGTTGTTGAGGCCGGGGTAGTCGTTGTAGATGTCGTAGAGCCGGTGATAGTCCAACAGCTCGGCGTGAATGCGTCCGGCCTCCGCGCTGAAGTCCTCCCCGGTCCCGCCGTAGGCCACCAGGGTGGTGACCGTGTCAAAGACGTCCAGATAGGTGAGCTCGTGGCGCTCCGGCGTCTGGCTCCGGGGTGTGCAGGCGGTCAGCGCCAGCAGCAGCGCGGCGCACAGGGCCGCCAGCAATCGTCTCATGGGATTCCTCCTAAAATTTCACCAGCAGAAGTAGGGTCCCGGCGGTGAGCAGAGCCAGCCCCACGCCTGCCCGGCGGCTGAGGCGCTCCTTCAGCAGCAGAGCGGAAAAGGCCACCGTGACCAGGATGCTCAGCTTGTCGATGGGGACCACCACGCTGGCCAGTCCATCCTGGAGGGCCCGGTAATAGAGCATCCAGGACAGTCCCGTGGCCAGGCCGGACAGGGCCAAAAAGATCCAGCTTCTGGCGTCAATGGCGGGGATCTGCCGCTGGAGGCCCTGTGCAAAGACGATCCCCCAGGCCATAGCCAGCACCACCAGGGTCCGGATGGCGGTACCCAGGTTGGACTCCACTCCCTGGATGCCCACCTTTCCCAAAATGGCGGTGAGGCTGGCAAACACGGCGGAGAGCACCGCCCAGACGAGCCAGCCCTTCCCCTCCGGCTCTGCCTTGGCGCTCTCCTGCCGCTGGAGCATCAGCAGGGTGCCGCCCAGGATGAGGCCCATTCCCAGCAGCATGTTGAGGGAGATACGCTCCCGCAGCAGCAGAAAGGCCAGAAGCATGGTGAGCACGGTGCTGGACTTGTCGATGGGCGCCACCTGGTTCACGCTGCCGAGCTGGAGGGCCCGGAAATAACAGATCCAGCTTGCCCCGGTGGCCAGGCCGGAGAGGACCAGGAAGAGCCAGCTCCCGGCCCGGATGTCTCCTATGGTGCCGCCGGAGCCCACGATGAGCACCATCAGCCAGGCAAACACCGCCACCACCACGGTGCGCAGGGCGGTGGCCAGGTGGGAGTTGACTCCCTTGATGCCGATCTTGGCCAGTACCGCCGTGATGCCGGCGAAGAGGGCAGAACCAAACGCATAAAGAACCCACATCGTTCCCGCTTCCTTTCGATTCTATTACTATACACCGCCGGCAGGGGCTTTGTCCACCCTATTCCCGCCGGGCAGGTATGCAAAAACGCGGCCCACGCGGGGGCCGCGTTCCGCTTTCCACTGGGGCGGGCGCCGTATACAGGCTCATTCCCGGTCCGCCGGAGCGCCGGGAAGCTGCACCTCTGGCATCAGCTCCCGACTCAGGACGGTCAATATCTCCTCGAGCTGGGCGCACTCGGCCGGGGAAAACCGCCGGACCACCCGGCCCATCACCGTCTGGATGTAGTCGTTGCTGATGTTATAGTAGTCCAAATACTTCTGGGTGGGCCGCAGATGGTACTCCCGCTTGTCGCTCTCCGAGCGCACCTTCACCACATAGCCCTTTTTGATTAGGCTGTTTACCTTATAGGCTGCGTTGGGCGAGGAGATCTTCATAAAGGAGGCAAACTCGTTTACCGTAGGTTCCCCCAGCGCCTGGATGGTCTCCATGGCAAAGGTCTCCACCGTGGTCAGGCTGGCCTCCCGCCTCTGGAAGCGCTCAAACGTCTCCAGATAGAAGTGCAGCTTGAATTTGGTATAGACCTCCGCGAATTTCTGCTCCAGCATGCGTCCCGCCTCCACGTCGATGATCCTGTGCGTTTTTCTTATTGTATCAGACGGCGGGGAGAACGGCAAGTCTCACTGGTCGGTCAGTACAAAGGTCAGCTCCGCCACCGCGGCCACCTGGCCGTCCACCGTGGCCCTGGCCGCGCCGATGCCCACTGGGCCCTTCCGCTTCACCATCGCGCACTCCAGCTCCAGCACGTCGCCGGGCGCCACCCGGCGCTTGAACCGGGCGTTTTTAATGCCGCCGAAAATGGCCAGCTTGCCCCTGTTCTCCGGCAGGGACAGGGCCGCCACCGCCCCCACCTGGGCCAGGGCCTCCAGGATGAGCACTCCCGGCATCACGTGCTTCTGGGGAAAATGGCCGCAGAAGAACGGTTCGTTCACCGACACGCACTTGATTCCCCTGGCCCACGCTCCGGGCTCGTAGTCCGTGATCCGGTCCACCAGGGCGAAGGGGTAGCGGTGGGGCAGCAGCGCGGCGATCTGATTGGAATCCAGCTCCATCTACCGTCCCTCCCATCTCTGAAACAGCAGGCTGGCGTTGTGGCCGCCGAAGCCCAGGGAGTTGGACAGGACGCAGCGCAGGTCGGCGTTCCGGCCCGTGTTGGGCACCACGTCCAGGTCGCACTCCGGGTCGGGCTCCCGGTAGTGGATGGTGGCCGGGAGATAGCCGTCCACCAGGGCCAGCGCGGAGAAAATGGCCTCCACCGCCCCGGCGGCCCCCAGCATATGGCCGGTCATGGACTTGGTCGAGCTCATAGCCAGCCGATAGGCCCAGTCCCCGAACACCGCCTTCACCGCCGCGGTCTCCCCCTTGTCGTTCAGGGGGGTAGAGGTGCCGTGGGCGTTGATGTAATCCACTTCCTCCGGCCGGATTCCTCCGTCGGCCAACGCCAGGGCCATGGCCGACGCCCCGCCGGAGCCGTCGGGGGCCGGGGCGGTCATGTGGTAGGCGTCGCAGGTAGCGCCGTAGCCCGCCACCTCGGCATGGATCCGGGCCCCCCGGGCCTTGGCGTGGTCATACTCCTCCAGAAGCAGAATGCCGGCCCCCTCTCCCAAAACAAAGCCGCTGCGCTCCCTGTCAAAGGGGATGGAGGCCCGGGCCGGGTCGTCCCCAGTGTGCAGGGCCTTCATGGAGGTAAAGCCGCCGACGGCCAGGGGGGTGACCACGCTCTCGGCCCCGCCACAGAGCATCACGTCGGCGTAGCCGTCCCGGATTTGCCGGAAGGCGTCGCCCACCGCGTTGGTGCCCCCGGCGCAGGCGGTGACCGGGCAGGTACACATGCCCTGAAAGCCGTGCCGGATGGCGATGAGCCCGGCGGCCATGTTGCAGATGGTCATGGGGATATAAAAGGGAGAGATTCGGTCGAAGCCCTTGGTCTGGCCCTTCACCAGCTCCTCCACCGTGATGGACAGCCCGCCGATGCCGCTGGAGACGATGACGCCGCAGCGCAGGGGGTCCTCCCGCTCCATGTCCAGCCCGCCGTCCGCTACGGCCTGCTGGGCCGACGCCACCGCAAGCTGGGCAAATCGGGCCATATGCTTGGCCTCCCGCCGGTCCATCCAGGCCGTGGGGTCGAAATCCTTTACCTCGGCGCACAGCTTGACCTTCTGGTTTTCCGCGTCATACTGGGTGATGGGGCCGATGCCGCACACCCCGTCCTTCACCGCCTGCCAGGTCTCGGCCACGGTGTGGCCCAGCGGGGTGACACACCCCAGTCCGGTGATGACGACCCGTCGTTTTTCCATCGAACCAACCTCCTTCATACGGCCATGCCCCCATCCACGCAGAGAACCTGGCCGGTGAGATAGCCCGCCTCCTCCGAGGCAAAAAAGGCCACGGCGGCGGCCACATCCGCCCCTGTGCCCAGCCGCTTCATGGGGATGGTGTCCAGCAGGGCGGTGCGGGCGGTCTCGGGCAGGACGGCGGTCATATCGGTGTCGATGAAGCCGGGAGCCACCGCGTTGACGGTGACGCCCCGGGTGGCCAGCTCCTTGGCCAGGGACTTGGTCAGGCCGATGAGTCCCGCCTTGCTGGCGGCGTAGTTGGACTGCCCCGCGTTGCCCCGCAGGCCCACCACTGAGCTGACGTTGACGACACGGCCGAAGCGCTGCTTTATCATGGTCCGGGCCGCCGTCTTACAGCACAGAAAGGCCCCCTTCAAATTGGTGGCGAGGACGGCGTCGAAGTCCTCCTCCTTCATCCGCATCACCAGATCGTCCCGGGTGATGCCAGCGTTGTTGACCAGGATGTCGATGCGGCCGAACTCTTTCACCACCCCGTCCAGCAGGGCTTTCACGGCGGCGGCGTCCGTCACGTCGGCCCGGACGCCCCGGGCGGGCCTGCCCTGGGCGGCGCAGGCGGCCTCCGTCTCCCGGGCAGCGGCGGTGTTGCCCGCGTAGCTGAACACCACTGCGGCGCCCTGTCGGGCCAGCTCCAGGCAGACCGCCCGGCCGATCCCCCGGCTGCCGCCGGTGACCACGGCGATTTTTCCTTCTAAACTCATGGCATGTTATCCTTTCAGGGCAGAGACCGCCCCGTCCAGCTCGGCGGGAGTCTCCACGGCATAGGTTTGCATCTCCGGGGCGGTCTTGCGGACGAAGCCGGACAGGGTTTTACCCGGACCGATCTCCACCACAGCGTCCACCCCCAGCGCCGCCAGACGGCGAATGGTGTCCTCCATGTAGACGCTGGACTGGACCTGCCGCTCCAGTAGGGCGGGGATGGTATCCGCCGGGCCCATCAGGTCCCCCAGGCAGTTGAAGAGCACAGGGACCTCCATGGGGCGGAAGGCCACGGTCTGGAACCGCTCCCGCAGGGCGTCGCCAGCGGGGGCCAGCAGCGAGGTGTGGAAGGGCCCGCTGACCTTCAGGGGCAGGCAGCGCCGGGCTCCCTTTTCCCGGGCCAGGGCAGCGACCCGCTCCACCGCGGCCTTTTCACCGCCGATGACAAGCTGGCCGGGGCAGTTGTAGTTGGCGATCTCCACCACGCCCAGGTCCGACGCCTCCCGGCAGCACTCCGACAGCGCCGCCCGGTCCAAATTCAGCACCGCCATCATGGCGGATTCCACGCCCTGGGCCGCCTGAGCCATGGCCCTGCCCCGGAAGGCGGCCAGGGAAATGGCGGTCTCGTCGTCCAGCACCCCGGCACAGTGAAGGGCGGAATACTCCCCCAGGCTGAGGCCGGCGCAGTAGTCCGGACGCAGTCCTGCCGCCTTCAGCAGCTTGGTCACGCCCACGGCGAAGGCTACCAGGCAGGGCTGGGTGTAGGCGGTCTGGTTCAGCACCCCCTGGGGGTCATCCAGACAGGTTTCGGCCAGATCGAAGTCCACCGGGGCCCCGTCGTAGGCCTGTCGGAACAGAGGGCTGGACTCGTAAAACGCCCGCCCCATGCCGGGGTGCTGACTGCCCTGCCCGGCGTATAAAAAGGCCAGCTTCATCGCTCCGTCAGTCCTTTCACACAGCTTTGATACCCCGTCCACAGGTCCTCGAAGATGGCCCGCAGGGGGCGGATCTCGTGGAGCATCCCCGCCACCTGGCCCGCCATCAGGCTGCCGGTGTCCACGTCGCCGTCGAACACCGCCCGGCGCAGGGAGCCCAGGGTGAGCTTTTCCAGCTCCATCAAGGGCACGTCCCGCTTTTCCATGCGGACGTATTCCCGAGCCATCTTGTTTTTCAGCACCCGCACCGGCGCGCCGGTGGTGCGGCCGGTGACCATGGTGTCGCTGTCCTTGGCCTTCAAAAGGGCCTGCTTGTAGTTGTCGTGGATGGGGCACTCCAGGCTGGTCAGCAGGCAGGTGCCAAGCTGGACGCCGCAGGCCCCCAGGGCAAAGGCGGCGGTGAGCTGCCGGCCGTCGGCAACGCCGCCGGCGGCCACCACGGGCAGATCCACCGCGTCCGCCACCTGGGGCACCAGGGCCATAGTGGTCATCTCCCCCACGTGGCCGCCGGACTCGCAGCCCTCGGCGATCACGCCGTCGATGCCGCTGCGGGCCAGCCGCTTGGCCACCAGGGAGGCCGCTACCACCGGGTATACGGTAATCCCCGCCTCCTTCCACAGGGGAAGGTAGGCGGTGGGCAGGCCCGCCCCGGTGGTCACCACCTTGACCCCCTCCTCGGCCACCACCTTGGCCATCTCCGGGGCGGCGGGGTTCATCAGCATGATATTCACCCCGAAGGGCTTGTCGGTGAGCGCCCTGCACTGGCGGATATGCATCCGCAGGGTCTCGGCGTCCATGCCGCCCCCTCCGATCAGGCCCAGGGCCCCGGCGTTAGAGACGGCGGCGGCAAACGCGCCGGTGGCGATGTTGGCCATGCCGCCCTGGATAAAGGGGAACTCCGTCCCCAGAAGTTCATTGAGCTTCATGTTCTCTCCCCCATTTCCACAAGGGCGCCGCCCCAGGTCAGCCCGCCGCCGAAGGCCACGCAGAGGGCCCGTTTCCCCGGCCCCAGCCGCCCGGCCCGGACCACCTCGTCCAGCGCCAGGGCGGTGCTGGCCGAAGAGACGTTGCCGTATCGGTCCATGTTCATCCATACCTTCTCCGGCGGGATGCCGCATTTTTTCCGGATGTGCTCCAGGATGCGGCGGTTGGCCTGGTGGAAGACAAATTCATCCACGTCCTCCAACGCCAGCCCAGCCCGGTCCAGCACCTGATCCATGCACCGGGGTACGGTCTCCACGGCAAACCGGAACACCGCCGTTCCCTCCATATACAGCACCGGCTCGGCCCCCCGGTTGATCCCCGGCCCGTTGAGAATGTCCCAGGTCCCCCGGGCCCCCAGCACCGTGGGCATAGGGGGATAGGTCTCCCCATACTCCACCACCGCGGCGGCCGCCCCGTCCCCGAAGAGGATGCAGGTGCCCCGGTCGGTGTAGTTGGTGATGCGGGTGAGCACCTCGGAGCAGACCACCAGGCCGTATTTCCGGGGGCTGGCCGCCAGCAGGGCCTGGGCGGTGTGCAGGCCGTAGACGAAGCCGGAGCAGGCGGCATTCAGATCGAAGCACACCGTGTCCTCCGGCAGACCCAGCCGGTTTTGCAGCACGCAGGCAGTGGAGGGGGTGATGTAGTCGGCGGTGATGGTGGGGACCAGGCAGACCCCTACGGTCTCCGGACCGATTCCGGCCATCTCCATGGCCGCCCGGGCGGCGGCCTCGGCCAGGCTGCTCTGGGTCTCGTCCCTGCATTTCCGCCGCTCCCGGATGCCGGTGCGGCTGACGATCCAGGCGTCGTCGGTCTCCACGATCCGCTGCAGATCCCGGTTGGTGACCACCTGCCGGGGCAGGGCGCTGCCCGTGCCCTTGAGCCTGATTCCGCTCACGCGCGTTCCTTCTTTCCTGCCGGGTCTCCCATGGCCCGGAATTTTTGATACCGCTGGGCTGCCAGGGCCTCGCCGCTCTGCTTCCGCAGGGAGCCCAGGGCCCGGGTCAGGGCCCGATCCATGGCGGCGAAGGCGGCGGCCGGGTCGGTATGGGCCCCGCCGGGGGGCTCGGCGATGATGCCGTCGATGACCCCCAGCCGCCGCAGGTCCGGCGCGGTGAGCTTCATCACCCCGCTGGCCTCCTCCGCCCGTCCCGCGTCTTTCCACAGAATGGCGGCAAAGCCCTCCGGCGACAGGACGGAGTAGACGGCGTTCTCCTGCATGAGCACCACGTTGCCCACCCCTAGGGCCAGGGCCCCGCCGCTGCCTCCCTCCCCGGTGATCACCGACACCACCGGCACGGTGAGGGCGCTCATCCGGGCCAGGGTGCGGGCGATGGCCTCCCCCTGGCCCCGTTCCTCGGCCTCCAGGCCGGGATAAGCGCCGGGAGTGTCGATAAAGGTAAGGATCGGGCGGTGGAATTTTTCCGCCTGGTCCATCAGCCGCCGGGCCTTGCGGTAGCCCTCCGGGTTGGGCATCCCGAAGCGGAACCGAAGGTGCTCCTCCAGGGTCTTTCCCTTCCGATGGCCCAGAACGGTAACCGGGCGGCCGTGGTACAGGGCCACGCCCCCCAGGATGCTGCCGTCCTCTCCGCACAGGCGGTCCCCCCGCTGCTCAAAAAAATCGGTGAACAGGGCGGCGATGTAGTCCGCCGTTCCCGGTCGGTCCGGGTGCCGGGCAAGGGTCACCCGCTCCCAGGCGGTGCGGTTCCCGTTCATCGCCCTCCCCCCTTTCCGTGGAGCCTCAGCAGACGGGCCAGGGTCTCCCGCAGCTCGGCCCGGGGGACCACTTCGTCCACAAAGCCGTGCTCCTGTAAAAATTCCGCCCGCTGGAAGCCCTGGGGCAGGGTCTGGTGGATGGTCTGCCGGATGACCCGGGGCCCGGCAAATCCGATGAGAGCGCCAGGCTCCGCCAGGATCACGTCCCCCAGGCTGGCAAAGCTGGCCGTCACTCCCCCGGTGGTGGGGTCGGTGAGCACGGAGAGGTACACTCCCCCCTTTTGAGAGAACCGCTCCAGGGCGGCGGCGGTCTTGGCCATCTGCATCAGGGATAAAATGCCCTCCTGCATCCGGGCCCCGCCGCTGGCGGAGAACAGGATGAGGGGAAGCTTATATTGGGCCGCGTACTCCACAAGCTGGGCCACCTTCTCCCCCACGGCGGCGGATATGCTGCCCATGAGGAAGCGGCCGTCCAGCACCCCCACCGCCACCTTGCGGCCGTCCAGCCGTCCCGTGGCGGTGACCGCCGCCTCGGTAAGGCCGGTGCGGCGCTGGGCGTCGTCCAGCTTCTCCCCATAACCCGGGAAATTCAGAGGATCCCGGGCCCCGATCCTCTCCCCCAGCTCCCGGAAGGTACCGGGGTCCAGCACCAGCCGCAGCCGGTAATAGGCGCCCACCGGGTTGTGATGGCCGCATCGGGGACAGACATAGAGGCTTTTGGCCAGCTCCCGCTTGGACGCCACGGCGCCGCAGGCCGGGCAGGGGGCGGCCAGGGTGTTGTCCAGGGCCGGGTGGCTCTGGCCGTCCCGCAGGGCCTTCAGGGCCAGCAGGCGGGCCCGGCGCTTGGCAAACAAATCGGTCATGTCTCAGCCTCCTTGGTCCAGGCCAGAAGCTCCTCCAGGTGCTCCTCCAAAAATGCGGTAGTGACGCTGCCCCGGACAAAATCCGGGTGGTACAGAATCTGGTGGGCCAGCATGGCGTTGGTGGGAAAGCCCTCCAGCACGAACTCCTCCAGGACCCGGCGCATCCGGCGGATGGCCTCCAGCCGGGTGGGGGCGTGGACCACCAGCTTGGCACACAGGGAATCATAATAGGGGGGCAGCTCGTAGCCGGTGTACAGGGCGGAATCCACCCGCACCCCGCAGCCGCCGGGGAAATGGAGGAACTCCACCCGTCCGGGACAGGGCCGGAAGCCCTGGGCCGGGTCCTCGGCGTTGATGCGGCACTCGATGGCGTGGCCCCGCAGGGCGATGTCCTCCTGCCCCCAGGACAGGGGCAGACCCGCCGCCACCCGGAGCTGCTCCCGCACCAGGTCGGTGCCGGTCACCAGCTCGGTGACCGGATGCTCCACCTGAATACGGGTGTTCATTTCAATGAAATAGAACCGGCCCGCCGGGTCCAGCACAAACTCGATGGTGCCCGCGTTTTCGTAGCCCGCAGCCCGGGCCGCCGCCACGGCGGCCTCCCCCATCGCCTTTCGCAGCTCCGGCGTCAGGGCCCGGGAGGGGGACTCCTCCACCAGCTTCTGGTTCCGCCGCTGGAGGGAGCAGTCCCGCTCCCCCAGGTGGACCACATGACCCTGCCGGTCGGCCATGATTTGAAATTCAATGTGCCGCGGGTCCAGGATCAGCTTTTCCAAATACAGCTCCCCGCTGCCAAAGCAGGCCACCGACTCGGCCCGGGCTTCGTGGAACAGCCGCTCCAGATCCGCCGGGTGATCCACCCGGCGCATCCCCCGGCCGCCGCCGCCGGCACTGGCCTTTACCAGCACGGGGTAGCCGATGGCCTCCGCCACCGCCCCGGCGGCTTTTCCGTCGGGTACCGGACCGTCGGAGCCGGGCACCACCGGCACCCCCGCCTTCCGCATCAGCGCCCGGGCAGCGGCCTTGTTGCCCATGGCCCGGATCACATCCCCGGAGGGGCCGATAAAGGTGATTCCGTTCTCTGCACAGGCATCGGCAAACCCGGCGTTCTCCGACAGCAGGCCGTAGCCGGGGTGGACGGCGTCGCACCCGGCGGCCCGGGCGGCGGTGAGGATGGCGTCCTGGTTCAGATAGCTGTCCGCGGCCCGGGGCGGGCCGATGCACACCGACCGGGTAGCGAGCTGCACGGGCAGGGCCTCCCGGTCGGCGGTGGAGTACACCGCCACCGTCTCGATGTCCAGCTCCCGGCAGGCTCGGAGCACCCGGAGGGCGATCTCCCCCCGGTTGGCAATCAACACGCGCTTAAACATGGCTTACAGGGGGCGGTAGCGGAGAAGTGGGGCGCCGAATTCTACCAGCTCGCCGTCCCGGCCGTACAGCTCCTCCACCATGCAGTCGCAGGGGGCCTTGACCTCGTTCATCATCTTCATGGCCTCGATGAGACAGACCGTCTGTCCCTCGGACACCTGCGCACCCGCCGTTACGAAGGGGGCGGCGTCCGGCGCAGAGGCGGCGTAATAGGTCCCCACCAGCGGTGCGGACAGGACCTTCCCCGCCGGTTCCGGCCCCGCCGGAGCGCAGGCCGCGGCTGGGGCGGCCGGCGCAGCCCCCCCGTTCCGGGTCAGCTCCAGGGATACGTCCTTTTGCGTCAGTCGCAGCCCCGTCAGTCCGCTGGCCGAAAAGCGGTCCATCAGCTCAAAGAGCTCCTGGTTCGTCATGGGCGGCCTCTCAGTTCCGGTGGGCGTCCACGTAGTTCACCAGGTCGCCCACCGTCTTGAGGGTGGGCAGCACTCCGTCCTCGATGGTCACGCCGAAGGCCTCCTCTAGCGCCATGGACAACTCCACCGCGGCCAGAGAGTCGGCCTCCAGATCCTCGGCCAGGCGGGCCTCCATGGTCACCTTGTCGGCATCGCAGCTCAGGGTCTCCACGATCCTATCCCGTACTTTTTCAAAAGTCATTGTCACGCACTCCCTCTTGATTAATCAAATAATTTATCTAAATTTTTTTAAGTAAATTATTTGAGTTGTATTTTACGCTACAAGGGGCTGTTTGTCAAGCCTGTTTTTTCCATGGCATGGAAATGACAAACGCAAAGCGAGGACCGGGCATGGCCCGGTCCTCGCTTTGCGTTTGTCTCAGCCGCTCTGCATCGGATCGCTGTGGCAGCAGGAGCGGGCGGAGGCGAACAGCGTCCGCTCCGCCTCCTCCAGGGAGCCATACCCCAGCAGGCGGGCGGTATGCGCCTGGATCTCCACGTACAGGTTCTCTCCCCGCCGTGCCTTTTCCGCGTAATAGCGCTGGAACAGGCGCAGGGTCTCCGGACGGCAGGTCAACAGTTCGCCGTAGCAGTAGGTCTCCAGCGAGGTGACCGCAGCGCTGTCCGCCGACGACCGAATGGGCCGTCCGCTGGCGCAGAGATAGGGGTACCGCTGCGCCGCCGCTTCCGCCCAGGCCACCGTCTGGTCGGCCAGAGCCCGGGCCAGCTTTTCCATCTCCGGCTCCACCGGCGGCAGAAAATGGGCCAGCTTGGCATAGGCCTCCGGCGCTGTAAAGGCCATCATCCGGGCGTACTTCTCCATCACCGGATTGCGCCCCGCCGTCCGGGCCGCCTCCAGGTCGGACAGCCAGGCGGCCGCCATCTCCTCCGACCAGCCCATGGCCTGGCCCGTGCGCACGACCCAAAAGGTCTCGCGGTCGTCCTGGCACGGGGCGCGGCCGCCCTCGTTTCGGGTGGCCTGAAAGAACTCCCACTCCAGCGCCACCAGGCGCTGGATCAGCTCCCGGTCCATATCCGTTCCCTCCTATTCCGCCATCAGGTGCAGGTCCCGCAGGTCCGGGTCGCGGATACCGGCCTGGATCTCCCGGGCATGGGGCAGCAGGAAGTCCGCTCTCCCACCCGAGAGACCCTGCCGCGCCAGTTCCCCGATCAGCAGGGCGCTGACCGCCTCGATGTCCCCGGTCTTGTCCTCCTGTTCCCCTGCCAGCCCGCGCAGGAGCGGGCCCACCGTCCGGCCCAGGAGGGGCAGATCCTCCAGGGCGCGCTGGGCCCACTTGTAATAGGGTCGGTAACGGCGGTTCAGCAGGAACACCGCAGCTTGGGCATGGTCAATGAACTGGGCCAGGGCCAGCAGGGCCGCCACCCGGTCTCCCCGCCTCCGACAGCGGGCATAATTGTACTGCCCCGACTGGGCCGCCAGGGCACAGCGGGCAGCCAGCTTCTTGCGGCGCAGATCCTCCGGGTAGTAGGCCAGCAGGGCCCGGCGAAAGGCGGTGAACGTCCCGCTCTGGTCCTCGAATACCGCGCCGTTGGTGGCTGCGGCCAGCCCCGTCTCCGGCAAGCTCCGCCACTCCGCCAGCGTTTCAGGCGGCCGGTCCAAGCCGAAAAACCGCCGGTAGAAGGCGCCGGTCTCCAGCACTCCCACCCGCCCGGCGCTCATCGGGTCAGGCCGCAGGCGGCGAAAGCCCAGAAACGCCGGGGGAAGCCTGGCGTATACCGCCGCAGCCTCCCGCCCCCACCGGGCCATCGTCTCCCGGTCCAGCCAGAGACAAAAGCCGGGGCCCCAGTCGTGGTCACGGGAGATGACGTCGTCATAGCCGAAGCACTCCGAGCCCTCGCCCGCCAGACCCGCCGCGGCCGACTCCAACACCTGGGGGCAGTCCCGCTCCAGAGCGGGCCGCCCCACCTCCCGCCAGTAGCGTCGGGACAGTTCCAGCCCCTTCATACCCCAGCCTCCGCCGCCCGGCGGGCCATGCGCAGGTGCTCCAGGGCGGCCCGGTGCTCCCGGTGCTCACTGCCGTAGAGCTTCTCCGCCGCGGCCGCCGCGGCCAGGAACCAGCGGCAGGCCTCCTCATAGCGGCCTACCTCGCAGCAGAGGCCGCCCAGGCCATTGAGCGCAGCATGGTAGTGGGGCGTGTCCACACCCAGTTCCCGCTGAAAGAGCTCCAGCGCCCGGAGCAGGCACCGCTCCGCCTCCTCCGGCCGCCCCTGTCTGCGGCGCAGCTCCCCCAGGTTGCACAGGGCGGCGGCCAGCTCGTCTCTGCGGTCGGGCATCGTCTCCAGCACCCGGGCGGCCCGGCCCTGGAGCTCCGCCGCCCGCTCCAGCTCCCCCCGGTCCAGACAGACCAGACTCAGATTGTTCAGCCCGGCGGCATACAGGATGTGCCCCTCGCCCAGTGTCTCGCGGTAGAGCGTCAGGCAGGCGGCAAACTCCCGCTCTGCCTCCTTCAGCCGGCCCATCAGCCGGTGAGTCCCGGCCAGGTTGTTCAGGGCAGTGGCATAGTCCGGGCTGTCGGTACCGCGGCTTTGCGCCAGCAGCTCCAGCGCTTCCCGGAAGGCCCGCTCCGATGCCTCGTACCGGCCCTGCCCCCGGTAGTAGCTCCCCAGCTCATTGAGCATGGAGCCGTAGAGGGCGCCCCGCTCGCCGTACTCTGCCCGGCAGCGGTCCGTCAGTTCCCGCAGCCGGCGCTCCAGCGCCGGGCCCTTCAGCGTCTGATAAGCCAGGTCCACCTGTTCGAAATAATCCATCCCAGCCACCTCAGATCTTCTTATTCCTGTCCCGCACCCTCCAGCTCCTCCAGTTCCCGGACCGTCTGGCCCTCCTCGCCGGCGGCGCCGAAGCAGACCCGCTGGAGCACGGGGGACAGGGGCTTTTTCACCCACGCAATCACCTTTCCCGTGACGATGGCGGCGATCACGGTGCCCTCCCGGATACCGTCCAGACGGCGCAGGCATACCAGAGACAGCGCCAGGCCGGTGACCACTACCGTGCAGTCTACCACGATCTTTACGTTGTGAAAAGGCTTTCCGCTCTTTTTTGCCAGAGCCAGAGCCAGACCTTCCATAGGCATGGGGACCAGCTCGGTGTCAATATACAGCACCACGCCGACGGCTACCACCACGATGCTCATACACAGCATCCCCAGCCGTCCGCCGTAGCCCGGCAGGCAAAAATCCCCCAGTAGCCACTTGGCAAAGTCCACAAAATAGCCGAAAATGGTGGAGAAGATGAGCTGGGTCAGGTGGATGGGCTTGAACTCCTTCCGCAGAATCACGATCTGGAGCAGAATATAAAAGCTGAAGATTCCGATGACGCAGGTGCTCATGGCCGTCCCCAGAATCTTACTGACCACATAGGGCAGGGAATTCACCGGGGATATGCCCAGGTTGGCGTTGACGGAGAGGGCCACGCCAACCGCCAGGCAGAACAGTCCCAAAATATAGACCAGGACCCGCAGGCCCCATTGTGCCGGTGTGCTCTTTCTCATTCCTTCTCTTCCTTGTATTATAAAGTAGTAGTTATTAGAGCCCCTCTCCAAGGGCTATGTGCTACACTGTAAGGGATGCTGTGGATTGGTGTTGTCCTCCTACCAGAAGATGGTTTAAGAAAGGTTCCAACCACAGCCCTTTGCAGTTTTGTTAATCAGTTAAATACCGCCAGACGGTTTATGTGGAACAAGGCTACAAGAGCAAAGTGTTCTGTGGAGCAGCATCACAATCTTACCGTTGGAGGTTTTATCATGGTAGTTTCTGTTGGCATTGATGTCTCAAAGGACAAGCACGACTGCTTCATTCTCAACTCGGAAGGTGAAGTCCTGGCAGATGTGTTCACCATTCCCAACAACATGGATGGTTTTACCTGCCTGCTTCAGAAAATCCGGGACTGCACCACATCCCAGGACAAAATAAGAGTAGGGCTTGAGGCGACCGGACATTACAGCTACAACATCCTTGGGTTTCTTCTTGACAACGGTCTGGCCACCTATGTCTTGAACCCTTTGCGCACCAATCTCTACAGGAAAAGTCTCAGCTTAAGAAAGACAAAGACTGACCGTGTGGATGCACGAACGATTGCAGCTATGCTTCTGTCCGATGTAGGCCTCAAGCCCTACACAGACACAGCATACCACAATGAGGAGCTAAAGTCACTCACAAGATACCGTTTCGACAAGGTGAAAGAACGAGCCAAACTGAAATGCTCTGTTTCCAGGCTGGTCTGCATCCTGTTCCCAGAGTTGGAAAATCTGGTACCGTCCCTCCATGGGGCTTCTGTCTATGCCTTGCTGGAAGAGTTCCCTGGCGCCGTTCAGATCGCCGGGGCGCACCTGACACGACTGAAATCCCTTTTGACTGACGCCTCCAGAGGCCGTTACGGGCGGGACATGGCCCTGGACATCCGGGATGCTGCCAGGAATTCCATAGGCTCCAGAATGCCTGCCAAGTCCCTCGAATTGCAGCATACCATCCGGCTTATCCGGGAACTGGACGCTGAAATTGAGGAAATCGAAACAGAAATCCAAGCTATGATGGATGAACTGCACTCTCCGATCACGACCATTCCGGGCATTGGCTGTCGCATGGGGGCTATGATCCTTGCCGAGGTTGGGGACTTCTCCCGCTTTGAATCTCCCGACAAGCTGCTTGCCTATGCAGGGCTTTCACCATCGACCTACCAATCCGGACAGCTCAAGAACTGCTATCCGCACATGGAAAAACGCGGCTCCAGATACCTTCGCTACGCCATTTACAACGCCACCAAGTATGTCTGCTTATGGGACCCGGCCTTTGCGTCTTACCTTGCCAAGAAACGAGCGGAAGGCAAGCATTACAATGTTGCAATCTCCCACGCGGCCAAGAAACTGGTACGGCTCATCTTCGCTCTGGAGAAGTCCAGACAACCGTACCGTCTGGTAGCCTAACTTACTCTTGCTGGCATCCGGGGTCCTAACGGACCTCTACTTTGATATACTTTTTTTGAACCATCTGTTTTTGTACCACCGCCATTCATTTTGGGGGTTGACTTCTAATAGTTAATCTTTCTCTCGACCGCCGTGCATGGTACCAAAGGCGGGAGCGCCCTGTAAGCGCTCCCGCCTTTTCGTCTTCCTCCGGGCCTTACTTCAAAAGCTGGCCGGAGATGACCATCTGCTGGACCTGGGAGGAGCCCTCGTAGATGGAGCAGACCCGGACGTCGCGGTAGATGCGCTCGATCTCGTACTCGCGGGAATAGCCGTAGCCGCCGTGGAGCTGGAGGGACTTGTTGACGATCTCAATGGCGGCCTCCGCGGAGTAATACTTGGCCATGGAGGCGGCCTTGTCCGCCGGCTGCCTGGTGTCCAGCAGGTAAGCGGCGTTGTAGGTCAGCAGCCGGGCGGCGTTGAGCTTGGTCTCCATATCCGCCATCATAAACTGCAGGGCCTGCATTTTGGCCAGGGGCTTGCCGAACTGCACCCGGTTCTTGGTGTGGTTCACCGCAAGGTCGATGGCCTCCTGGGCCATGCCCAGGCACATGGACGACACCCCCACGCGGCCCACGGACAGCGTCTTCATGGCGTTGATGAAGCCCATGCCCACCTCGCCGATGACGCAGTCCTTGGGTACCCGCACGTCCTCCAGCACCACATCGCTCACCGGCACGCCCCGCTGGCCCATCTTCTCCTCGTGGCGGCCGCAGGACACGCCGGGCAGGTTCATATCCACCATAAAGCAGGTGATGCCCTTGGCCCCCTTCTCCGGGTCGGTCTTGGCGTAGACGATGCACTGATCGGCGATGGGAGCCATGGTGATGAAGCACTTGCGGCCGTTGAGGATGTAGCTGTCTCCGTCCTCCACCGCGCGGGTGGTCATGGACGCGGCATCCGAGCCGGCGTTGGGCTCGGTGAGGCCAAAGGCGATCAAGCTCTCGCCGGCGGCCACGCCGGGCAGGTACTTCTCCTTCTGCTCCGGGGTGCCGGAGATGACGATGGGGGCAGTGGACAGGGAGTTGGCCGAAGAGATGAAGATCGTAGCAGTAGCGCACTTCTTGGCGATCTCCTCCATGACGCAGACATAGCTGCGCATATCCAGGCCCAGACCGCCGTACTCCTCGGGGATCTTCAGTCCCAGAAAGCCCATGTCCGCCATGGTCTTCACCACGTCCATGGGGAATGCCTCGGTTTTGTCGATCTCCCCCGCGATGGGGGCCAGGGTCTTTTCGGCGAAATCCTTCGCCATCTCACGGATGCCTTCGTGATCCTCGTTGAAATACAGACTGCTCATGTGTGTTCCTCCTAGACGACATGTTTGATTGATGAAAAAATCTTCGGCAGAGTTTAAAGGGTCTGCGCCAGCCCACCCCAGGTCTCCTGGAAGAGGGCCAGGTCCATCGTTTTAAGGTTCGGGGAGACTGCGGGGGTAAAGCCCATATGGGCCAGCACGTCCTTCTCCAGGTCGATGCCAGGGGCGATCTCAATGAGGGTCATCTTCCCATCCATGAGCTGGAACACACACCGCTCGGTGACGTACAGGACCTCCTGGCTGGGCTTTGCGTACTGCCCGGCAAAGGTAATCTGCTCCACGTTCTTGACAAATTTCTGAATGGTCCCCTCCTGGAGGATGGTCAGCTTTCCGTCTCCCACGGCGTACTTGGCCTTCCCCATAAAGGTGCCGCAGAACACGACCTTGGGCGTGGCGTTGGTGATGTCGATGAAGCCGCCGGGGCCAGTGAGGCGGGGGCCAAATTTGCTCACATTGACATTACCTTCCGCATCGCACTCCCCCAGACCCAGACAGGTCATATCCAGACCACCGCCGTCGATCAGATCGAAGGTGGCGTTGTGCTCCAGCGTGCACTCGGGGTTGTAGCTGCTGCCAAAGTTGGGCAGGGCACACATCACGCCGCCGATCATACCGCTCTCGGCGGCCATGGTCACCCGGTCCAGGCATCCCTCCTCGGCCACAATGCTGCCTACGTCGGCGGACATACCCACCCCCAGGTTCAGCACCGCCCCTGCGGGCACCTCCATGGCACACCGGCGGGCGATGACCTTCCGCTCGGTCAGCGGCAGCGGGGGGATGGCCTTGGTGGGCCGGCGGATCTGCCCGGAGAAGGAGGGCTCCCAGTATACGCCCTCCGCCTGCCAGCAGGCCATGGGGTCGGTGGCCTGGACCACGTAGTCCACCAGAATGCCCGGAATCTTCACATCCTTGGGGTTCAGGGTCTCGGCCTTGGTAACGTACTCCACCTGGACAATGACGATACCGCCGGAGTTGTGCGCCGCCTGCGCCACCGCCAGGCCCTCGTTGATGACACTCTCGTGCATGAAGGAGATGTTGCCCTTCTCGTCCGCCACCGTGCCCCGCAGCAGGGCCACATGCAGCGGAAAGCTCTTGAAGAACAGATACTCCTCGCCGTTGACCTCCACCAGCTCGGCCACGTTGTCCCTGGTGCACCGGTTCATCCGGCCGCCCTCCACCCGGGGGTCCACGAAGGTGCCCAAGCCTACCTTAGTGAACAGACCGGGCCGGCCGGCGGCAATCTCACGCCACAGGTTCACAGCCACCCCCTGAGGCAGGCAGTGGCACTCCAGCTTGTCCTGTGCCGCCAGGTCCCGCAGCGTGAAGGCGCTGCCCACATGAGCCCCGCTCCACTTGGTAACCAGCCCCTCTCCGGCCTCCCCCAGGCGAGTCACACCCCGGTTGCCGTGGGCCGTATCCGGGCCGTCCGGGCGCCGGGTCCGGTCCCAGCCCAGGAACTGGTTGCCGTAGCCCCAGTCTCCCATGGCGCTGCCCTGGTGCAGCTCCAGCGAGCAGGGATGGCCCGTCTCCCGAAAGCGGTCCCGTATGGCGCAGGCGACCTCCTCCGGCCAGCCCGACAGTCCCATACCCGCAATGCCCACCGTCGCCCCGTCGGGGATCTGTTTGGCCGCCTCTTGCGCGGTAATGAATTTTGCCATGTTTTTTCCTCCAAGCACCCAATGATTTTGTTCACTGAACTTGTTCGAAAAAACTGTAGCACACCTTGTGTGATCCGTCAACCAAAATAGATGAACTTGTTCATTTTTGTGCAACATGGCGCATTTCCTTACTCAGTATTGTGCGGGGATGCCACAGGTCAGGCCTTGCAGGTCCGACGTTTTTCCTGTATAATCCTACTAATCGGAAAAAGAAACGGAAGCGGTGAACGCACATGGAAGATTTCCCGTCCCAGGTCAAAACCCGGCGCCAGCTTCAGGCGGAGCAGACCAAAGACAAGCTTTTCGAGGCGGCAGTCTCTCTGCTGGCGGAGAAGGACTTTGAACAGATCACGATCCGGGACATCGTGGCCAAGGCCCACGTGTCCATCGGGACCTTCTACAACTACTACTCCACCAAAATGGAGGTCTTTTACGAGACTTACCGGGTGGCGGACCACTACTTTAGCGAGGTGGTGGCCCCGGCCCTGACGCAGGGCACGGTATACGAACGCATCCTCGCCTTCTTCGACTACTACGCCCACTACAACAGCGACCTGACGGACATGAAGATGACTCGGCTGCTCTACAACACCGACAACCCCTTTTTTAACCGGGACCCCCATCAGGGCATGGTGGGCGTGCTGATCGAGCTGCTTCGGGAGGGGCTGGAACAGGGCGAACTGGCCGGTGGTGACAGCGCCGACGAGATCGCCGAATACCTGATGATCTCCGTCCGCGGCCTGGTTTACAACTGGTGCACCAAGGGCGGGGCATACAACCTGACCGCCGCCACCCGCAGGTTTGCCGTCCGACTGCTCAAGGCCTATCAGCCGACGTGATACCATCAAAAAACCGGCTCCCGGAATAAATCCGGGAGCCGGTTTTCCTTTGGGGCCGCGCGGTCGCCTTTCCACACGGTCCGATGGGGGATCAAGCGTTTTCTTACAGATCCACGATCACGCCGGGATTGAGGATACCGTTGGGGTCGAAGGTCCGCTTGATGCCCTTCATGATCTCGATGACTTCGGGGCTGAACTGGAGATCCATGTACTTCTTGCGGGTCTTGCCGGTACCGTGCTCGGCGGTGACGGTCCCGCCGTACTTCAGGGCCGCTTCATAGATATCCTTGCGCATGTCGTCAGCCCAGGCGGGCACCTTGCCGTCCTCCAGCATGATGAAGTTATGGAAGTTGCCGTCGGCCACGTGGCCCACACGGGGGGAGGTGGTGTGGTGCTTCTCGGCAATGGCGTCGATGTCCCGCATCAGGTCTCCGATATGGGCCATGGGCACTGCGGTATCCAGAGAGTCCACAAAATAGGGCTTGAAAATCTCGTAGATGTTGGAGCGGACCTCCAGGATGTTGCGCTGGTCCTTGTCGTTCTCCGCGATGACGGAGTTCAGAGCCCCATGGGCCTCGCAGGTCTCAGCGATGGTGCCGGCGGTCTCATAGAGGGCGTCCTCCGTGGCCTCTTCCACCATGTAGATGAGATCCACCTTGCCCTCGTCGCTCATGGGCCAGGTCTTGCTGATTTTCTCGGCGGTCTCCACGGCGATCATGCGGTCCATGTACTCCACCGCCAGGGGAATGATGCCCTGGTGCTGAACGGCGGCCACGGACTCGATGGCGTCCTCGGTGTTCTTGAAGGAGCACACCAACGCGCCGGTGTAATCCAGGCGGGGGTAGAGCTTCAGGGTGACCTCCAGGACCACCGCCAGAGTGCCTTCGGAGCCGATGAGCAGATGCATGAGGTCATAGCCCATGTTGTTCTTTACCAGCTTGCCCCCCAACTGGACAACCTGGCCGGAGGGCAGTGCCACCTTCATGCCCTTGATATAGTTGCGCATGATGCCGTGCTTGACGGCCCGGACGCCGCCGGCGTTCTCGATGGCCATGCCGCCCATCTGGGCGCCCTCGTCGCCGGGATGGCAGGGGAAATACAAGGCGTGGACGTGCTCGTCCAGATACTCGTTCAGCTTGGCCAGGGTGACACCGGTCTGGCAGGTGACCATCATATTGGTCTCATCCACCTCCAGGATCTCCCGGAAGCGCTCCATGGACATGATGATGGAGGGCACCGTCGGAATGGCCGCGCCGCAGGCGCCGGTGCCGCCGCCCCGGGGGATGACGGGGGTCTTGGTCTCGTTGCACAGCTTCAGGATGGCGGAGACCTCCTCGTAGGTGCCGGGTCGGATCACCACACAGTCCTGGCAGGCCTCGGGCCGGACAAACTCCTCGGTCTCGTCATAGAGGTAGCCCTCAATATCCTCGTGGGCAAAAAATACGTAATCCTTGCCGGAGATGCCGATCAGGGCGTCAATGAGTTCCTGTTTCATGATAAATACCCCTTTCACAAATCACGCTGCGGACACTCTTACTCCGCATGCTCGGCCGCCGCCTCTTTGGCGAGGACCTTTTTCTTGTAAATCTGAGTAACAATAGCGTTGACGACGCCGATGGCCATGACCACGGCGGCATAAATGAAGATGTTGCGGTAGCCGTCGTTGCCAAAGTTGTCCAGCCAGTAGCCGTAGAGCACGAAGATGAACAGGTCGGGGCAGTAGCCGATGGCGCAGACCACGCCGGAGGTGGTGCCCGCATACTTTCTGGGGATCTTCAGCTCAGAGGGGATGGCGAACATAGAGCCGCGGGCCATATAGGTCAGGATACCGGCGGCCAGAGTGAGGACGATGAGGATGTTGGCGTTGGAACCGGCAGGCATGAGCATGAAGGCGATGACCATAATCACGGCCACGGCCAGAGAGACGCCCACCACCGTGGAGACCGACTTGATCTTGTCGCCCAGCCAGCCGCCCACGGGAGCGCCGATGAAACGGGTGCCATACTGGCGGAAGATGGACAGGCCGCCGGTAAAGACCACGGACACGCCCAGCACGTTGCTGAAGTAGGGGGTGTAATAGGACAGGGTGCAGTACATGGTGTAGGTAGCGAACACGGCGATGCCGGACAGCCAAGTGCGGGGATTGGTGACGATGCTGATCCAGTCCTTCACGCCCATCTTGGCGTTGATGGCGTTCTCCTCGCCGGTGGAAGTGCTCTTGCCGGGGTCGGGCACCAAGATGGCCAGGAAGATGACGGCGATGACGCCCAGCACGGCATAGCCGATGATGGCGGCCTTCAGTCCGGCCACGCCGAAGTACTTGTTGGAGAAGTAGGCAAACAGGCCCAGGGCGATGAAGTTGACGATGACGTTGGTGATGCCGCAGAAGGACTCGGTAAAGCCGAAGATGGTGCCCTGCTGCTCCTCGTTGCCCACCAGGCGGGTCAGCTTGGTGTGGGCGGGGAAGTAGAGGAACAGTCCGGCAATGGCGAAGCCGCCCCAGATCACCAGGGAGAAGCTGTAGTTCATGTTCAGCGCAAACAGCACGTTGAGCACACAGATGGCCAGCATGGAGATGATGTAAATTCTCTTGGTATTGAACTTGTCGCTGAGGGCGCCGCCGATGGGAGCCAGCAGGTTGCCGATGCCAAAAATGGTGATGAGGTAGCCCAGTTGCTGATTGGTACACTGGAGGGCCTCTACCAGGGAGTCATAAAAGACATACTGGATGAAGGGGGTCGCGTAGACGACGGTGTAGCCCAAACCGAGGAAAAAGATGATGAGGAGCTGCTTGATGGACAGGGTCGTTTTGCGTTTGGCTTGTTCACTCACGGGTATTCCTCCCTTTCTTTACTTTGCGTTGGTGATATTCCGGCCCGACGCCCCTCTCTCAGGTGCCGGGTCATAGAGCACAAACGTCTGCTCAGCTCCGCGCGGCCAGGCAGGCCAGAGCGATGGAGTTGAGTTTGATCTCCGGAGTGTCGGCCCGGGAGCCCAAAATCACCGGGTTGGTCGCGCCCAGGACGATACCCGCCCAGCGGCACTTGCACAGGTGAATCCAGGACTTGCCCATGATATTGCCCGCTTCCATGTTGGGGAAGATGACGATATCGGTCTCTCCGGTGATCTTGCTGTCGATCTTCTTGTGGGCGGCGGCGTGGGGATCGAACGCCACGTCGAAGGCGATGGGGCCTTCGATGACGCAGGGCAGTCCCAGCTCACCGCTCCTGGCGTATTCCACCAGTCCGGCGGCATCCACGGTGGACTGGATCTTGGGATCTACCATCTCGTTGGCGGTAAGGGCCGCCACCTTGGGGTTCTCCAGTCCGATGGCGCGGGTGGCGATCAGGATGTTTTTCAGAATATCCTTTTTCTGCTCAAAGGTGGGGGCCACGTTGATGCCGCTGTCGGAGCAGTAGACCAGCTTGTGGTAGCCCGGCGCCTCGTAAACCGCCATCATGGACAGCAGCCGTCCGGTGCGCAGGCCGTGTTCCTTATTGAGGATGCCCCGCATGTAGATGCTGGTGTTCACCAGCCCCTTCATTAACACCTGGGCTCCGCCGTCCTTCACGGCCCGGACCGCCACGTCCACGGCCTCATCCTCCCCCTGAGCGGGCAGGATGTCCAGGGGCCGAAGGCCAATGTCGGCGCAGATATCGCCCACGGCCTTTGCGTCGCCCACCAGCACCGGACGAACAAAGCCCAGGTCTGCGGCGGCTTTCACCGCCTGGAGCAGCTCCTTGTCCGCGGCGGCGGCCACGCTGACGGTAAAAGGCTCGATGGAGCGTACTTTTTCAATGACCTCGTCAAAATCTTTCAGCATTTTTCTGATTCCTCCGTGGAAGTGTGGTGAATGCCGCCCCTCTTCTCCCGCCAACCGGCCTGGCCGACCCGCAGGACGCCGTAGCCGAACAGGCACAAAACGATGGACAGCAGCGGATTGATGTAGTTCAGGAACGCAAATTTCCAGTATTCCGCCGTGCTCACGCCCAAAGTGGCGGCGATGAACACGCCGCTGGTGGACCAGGGAATGAACACCTGGGTCAGGGTGCCGCCCTCCTCCAAAAGCCGGGAGAGCATCTCCGGGCGCAGCTTCCGCTCCTGGAAAGCCTGGCGGTAAAGGCTCCCGTTGACCACGATGGAGAGGTAGACCTCGCCCATCGTGAGGGTACCCAGAGTCGTACTGAGGATGACCACCGGAACCATCAGGAAGTCGTACTTCACACGGCTGATGACCACGGCTACGATTTTTTTCAGATACCCAACGTGCTCCATGACGCCGCCGAAGGAGATGGCGATGCAGGAGAGGGAGAAGGTATACATCATGTTCTGGATACCGCCCCGCAGCAGGAGCTGATCCACCAGGTCCACGCCGGTGGGAGTGACATAGCCATAATTGAGGCCGGCCACCACCTGGCCCACCGGAAATCCCTGGACCGCTACCGCCAGGATAACCGCCAGCAGGCTGCCGATGGCCATACCGGGGATGGCAGGGAATTTCCGCATGTTCAGCACCAGCAGTACCACCATGGGCAGAAGAAGCAGCGGGGTAATGCGGAAATTGGCGCCGATGGTGTCAATAAACAGATCAATGGTAGCGTGGTCCACCTGGCCGCCCTGGTAGAAGAAGCCCAGTACGGTAAAGCAGCCAAAGGTAATGAGATAGGCGGGCAGCGTGGTCTTCCACATGGCCCCGATATGCTTGTAGAGGGTTGTGCCTGCTGAGGCGGGGGCCAGGTTGGTGGTATCGGAGATGGGAGACATCTTGTCCCCGAAGAAGGAGCCCGAGATGACCATGCCGGCCGTGACGGCGGGCGGGATGCCCATGCCGGCGCCAATGCCCATCATGGCCAGGCCCATGGTACCCATGGTCCCCCAGGAAGTACCGATGGACATGGACGTCAGGCTGCACAGCAGCAGGCCCACCGGCAGGAAGAACTTCGGTGTAATATAGTGGAGCCCGTAGTAGATCAGCGCGGGCACCGTACCGGAGAAAATCCAGGACGCGATGATGATGCCGATGAAAATGAAGATGATCATGGCCGACATCGCCTGTCCCAGGGGCTTCTTCATGCACTCCACCAGATCGTCAAACTGGTAGCCCAGCGTGGCGGATACCAGGCAGGCAAAGGCCAGCGCGACGAGCAGGATGATGTGGATGTCAAATCCCAGGACTACGACGCCTAGGAGGATGATCGCAATCGAGATGCCGAACACGGCAAAAGACATGCCAGTACTGGGCTCCCGCTTCTCGTTCACGGCTTCTGACAAAAAAGTCGCCTTCTTTCTCGGTGTTACCCTTCCTTACCCACACACATTTTTCCGAATGCGTGCGACGAATATGCCGGGGAAAGCGCCGTAGCTCGGTCACGCGTAAATTTGGGGCTCTTCCTCGCCCCGGAGGACCCGGAGGGCGCCCAGAGCCAAGGCCTCCATCTCGAACTCACCGGCCACCACTTCCATGGGGGCCAGGAAGGCCGTCATGCGGGAGACCTCGTCCACCACGTACTTGGCGTGGGCGATGCCGCCGGTAAGGACGATACGGTCCACCGGCCCGTCAAAGGCGGCGGCGTAGGAGCAGATCTCCTTGGCCACGGAGTAGACGAACGCCTCATAGACCAGCCGGGCCTTTTCGTCGCCGGCTTCCATCCGGCGCTCCACCTCCTGGGCGTCCTTGGTGCCCAGGTAATCGTACATGCCGCCCACGCTGCTCAGCTTGGCGACCATCTGTTCATGGGTGTACTTGCCGGAGTAGCAAAGCTCCACCAGCGGATAGGTGGGCAGTCCGCCGCTGCGCTCGGGGGAGAATGGACCGTTGGTCCGGCCGCCGCTGCCGTCCACCATCCGACCCTTTCTGTGGGCCACGATGGAGTTGCCCGACCCCAGATGGGCGATGATGAGGTTACAGTCCTCATATTTCTTGCCGATGCGCTCCGCCGCCCACCGGGCCACCGCCTTGTGGTTCAGGGCGTGGAACCAACTGGGCCGCTCCAGATCGGAGATGCCGGAGATGCGGGCCTTGGGCATCAGTTCATCCACCGATACCGGGTCCACCACAAAGGAAGAGGCGCCGATCTCGTCGCCGATCTCCTTGGCTAGCACCGCTCCCAGATTGGAGGGGTGTTCGCCATGGATCGCGCCGCGCAGGTCCTCCACCATCCGGCTGTTTACCGTATAGGTGCCGCCGGGGATGGGGTTCATCAGGCCGCCCCGCCCCGCCACCGCGGCAAAGGTACGGATCTCAAAGCCCGCCTTCTTCAGCGTCTCCAGGATGATGTCCTTCCGGTAGCCAAACTGATCAAATACATGGGGAAATCCCTTCAGATCCTCCCCGGTGTGGGTGATATTCTCCTTGAACAGTTCCTTTTCGTCTTCAAATACTGCAATCTTGGTGGAGGTCCCCCCCGGGTTGATGACCAAGATTTTCATGTGCGATACGCCTCGCTTTCTCGCTGCTTGGGGGTATATTGTTCTATTGTTCGGAACCTCGTTCTGCTATGTGTCCCGCGAATCGGGGAGGAACTGCAGATAATTCCTCCCCATCTTTTTGGTACGGTTGGAGCATAGCACACTCGCCGTCCAAATGTCAACTTCGCTTTTTGTACAAAATACCGACCGCTGTTCCGTACAATAATCCTTCTATTCCATGTGGCGGAACAAAAAGCGGGTGTCAAAGGTTTTTTCCGCCAAACTAGAAGTTATTGGAAATCTCCCGCGCAATCCGCCGCACGGCCTCCACCCGCTCGTCCAGGTCGCCGGCCAGCATGCGGCTGGTGGGGCCGGACAGGGAGATGGCCGCCAGAGCCACGCCGCTCCGATCCAGGATGGGCGCACCGATGCACGTCAGCCCCATCTCCAGCTCCTCCCGGTCCACAGCATATCCGTCGGAGCGGATTTTGGCCAGCTCAGCCCGCAGCGCGTCGGCAGAGGTAATGGTGTGGGCGGTATGGGCGGTCAGACTCACATTCTCATAGACGCTCAGGTCAATCTTTGACCCGAAGGCCAGCAGGCACTTGCCCACGGAGGAGCAGTGGCACTCGCTGCTGGAGCCCACGGGCGGGTTGACCGTGAGCACCTGGCTGGGGCTCTCCTCCTTCAGAATGATGACGCTGCGGTACACGTCGCCGGGGTTGCGCTCCAGGATGGAGACATTGACCACCTCATGATAGGCCTCGTAGAGCTTGCGGGCATAGGGCCGAATGATCTCCTGCAGCCCCATCTTGTTCTCCACCGCCTTGCCCAAAGTAAACAGACGGCTCCCCAGCCAGTACTTTTCGGTTTCCGGGTTCTTTTTGACAAAGCCCCGGGCCTCCAGGGTGGCCAGCGTGCGGAATACCGTGCTCTTATACACGCCCATGTCGTTGGCAATTTTCGTGATACTGGTCTCCTTGCCCTCGTAGTAGAGATAGATCAGGACCTCAAGTGCCCGGTCCACCGACTGGATCACATCCGATGCCATGATGGTTCCCCCTTTCCAAGCGTCCGGCTCCCCCACGCCCTCCGGCGTGGGGCGGCGCCAGCCGTCGTTCATAATTTTGGTTTCTTTCGTTAGAAACAGCGTTCTCTCTCGTTCATTTTACTCACTGGGAAAGACCCCTGTCAAGATGTTCCGCCAGATGAAACAAAAATTTTTTTCTTGGGGGGACTTGACATTCCGCTCGACCTGGGTGTATGCTTTTTTCATCGGAACAACGTTCTACTCAACAGAACATCATGGATCGGAGGGAACTGAATGAAGGTCGAAGTCAATCGGGAGCGGTGCAAGGAGTGCGGACTGTGCATCCACCACTGCCCCAAGGACGCCATCCGCAAGTCGGACCATCTCAACGCCAACGGCTATTATCCCGTACAGATCGACGATGAGAAATGCATCGCCTGCGGGATCTGCTATACCACCTGCCCCGACGGCGTATTTCATGTACTAGGTTAACGGAAAGGAGCGTGACGATTCATTATGGCAGAAATGATGAAAGGCAATGAGGCCATCGCGGAAGCCGCGGTACGCGCCGGCGCACGTTTCTACGCCGGTTATCCCATCACCCCCTCCAGCGAGATCATGGAGTATCTGTCCTGGCGCATGGAGGAAGTGGGCGGCGCCTTTGTCCAGGCGGAGAGCGAGCTGGCCGGCATCAATATGGTCATCGGCGCGGCCGCCTGCGGCGTGCGGGCGCTGACCGCCTCGTCCGGCCCGGGCATCTCTCTGAAGCAGGAGGGCATCTCCACCCTGTGCGACGAGGGCCTGTCCGCCGTGGTCATCACCCAGGTGCGCTACGGCAACGGCTTGGGCACCCTGTTTACCTCCCAGTGCGACTACAACCGCGAGACCCGCGGCGGCGGTCAGGGCGACTACCGCTGCATCGTGCTGTGCCCCTCCTCCATCCAGGAGTATGTGGACCTGATGCTGCCCGCCTATGAGCTTGCGGAGAAATACCGCATCGTGGTCGTGATGATGGGCGAGGGCACCCTGGGCCAGATGATGGAGCCGGTGACCCTGCCCGACTTCGTGGAGACCAAGCGCACACCCTGGGCTCTGAACGGCCACTATACTTACAAGAAGATCGGCATTTTCGAGCGCGACTCGATGAAAGAGGCCGTGGAGCTGCGGGAGAAGTACGCCGCCATCCAGGAGAATGAGCAGCGCTGGCAGGAGGAGTCCATTGAGGATGCCGACTACGTGTTCGTGGCCTATGGCGTGCCCGGCCGGGCCACCCTGGGCGCGGTGCGGGAGCTGCGCGCCGCCGGCGAGAAGGTGGGCCTCATTCGTCCCATCACCGCCTGGCCCTATCCCGAGAAGGCCTTCGCCCGCATCAATCCCAACGTGAAGGGCATCATCACCGTGGAGGAGAACGCCACGGGCCAGATGATCGACGACGCCGCCCTGGCCATTAAAAAGACCCACAAGGACCGGAACATCCCGGCCTACGCCCTGACCTACGTCTACAACACCCCTCCCATCCGCCGGATCAAGGAGGACTATTTCAAGGTCAAGAACGGCGAAGTAAAGGAGGTCTACTGATATGGCTGCTACCCGCGAAAAGAAGGTCCCCGCCCTGGTCGACAAGCCGATGGACTTCTGCCCCGGCTGCGGCCACGGCATCATCAGCCGCCTCATCATGGAGGCGCTGGAGGAGCTGGACCAGATGGATAACATCATCTTCCCCATCGGCGTGGGCTGCTCCTCCAACCTGGGAGCCGGCCTGGAGTGCGACCGTCTGCACTGCTGCCACGGCCGCGCCGGCGCCGTAGCCACCGGCATGAAGCGGGTCAACCCCGACGTGCTGGTGGTCTCCTATCAGGGCGACGGCGACGCCTACAACATCGGCATCGCCGAAACCTTCAACGCCGCCTACCGCGGTGAGAACATCACCGTCATCGTGGTCAACAACACCAACTTCGGCATGACGGGCGGCCAGATGAGTCTGACCACTATGGAAGGCCAGAAGACCGCCACCTCGGTCCACGGCCGCGACTGCGCGGTCACCGGCTACCCCATCCGGTTCCCCGAGATGGTGGCCCGGGAGTTTCCCAACGCGGCCTACGCCGCCCGGGGCACCGTCACCACCCCTGCCAACATCAACAAGCTCAAGGGCTACATCAAAAATGCCCTCCAGGCCCAGATGAACCACGAGGGCTACTCCATTGTGGAGGTCCTGTCCCCCTGCCCCATCAACTGGGGCCTCAGCCCGGTGAAGGCCATGGAGCGCATCGAGAAGGAGCTCATTCCCTATTATCCCATCGGCGAATTCAAGAAGAGAGGGGAGAACCAGTAAGATGAAGGAGATCGTATTTGCCGGTTCCGGCGGCCAAGGCGTACTGACCTCGGGCCTGATCATTTCCGACATCGCCGCCAGCGAGGGCATCAACGTCACCTGGGTCCCCTCCTACGGCTCCGCCATGCGGGGCGGCACGGCCAACTGCACCGTGAAATACTGCGCGGAAAATTACATTTACAACCCCTCTCAGGAGGCGCCCGATCTGCTGCTGGCCATGAACGAGCCGTCCCTGCTCAAGTTTCTGCCCATCGTGGCCCCCGGCGGCACCGTGCTGATCGGGGACACCGTGGAGCTGCCCGAGGGAGCCCGTCAGGACGTGACCTACGTCAAGGTCAACTGCACCGAGATCGCCACCGGCCTGGGCAACCCCAAGGGGGCCAACATCGTCATGACCGGCGCCATCGTCAAGCTGATGGGCGACTTCACCCACGACGCCGCCGTGACCGCTATGAACCACATGTTTGCCAAAAAGGGCAAGTCCAAGTTCAACGAGGCCAACGCCAAGGCCTTTGACGCAGGCTACAACGCCGTAGAGGCGGTGGCGGCCGCCTCCTGCGTGCGCTGAGCATCACACGCCATTTCCCAGCTCTTTTTCCCATCCTTCCCCCATTCGTTTCTCCCACTATGCCACACAAAAAGGGCGCTTGCGGCTGCAAGCGCCCTTTTTGTATTCGCTCTTTCCTTTTTCCCGGTTTTAGCGTATACTTCTCTCTGACAGTATCTCCGTTTGAGGTGAATCCATGGAAGAGATCATCGTGCGCCCCGCCGCGCCCGGGGACCTGGACGCCGTCTGGGCGCTGGTCCGGCGGGCGGTGCAAAAAATGCGGGAAGAGGGCAGCGAGCAGTGGGGGGAGGATTACCCCACCCGGGCCGACTACGAAGAGGACCTCCGGCGGGGCCGGCTGGCAGCGGCCGTCTCCGCTCAAGGGCAGGTGCTGGGCTGCGCCTGCATCACCGACGAGCCGGAGACCGCCTATGCCGGGGTGCCCTGGGCCGTGGAGGGCCCTGCCCTGGTCGTCCACCGGGTGGCGGTGGACCCGGCGCTCGAGCGCGGCGGCGTGGCCTCCGCCCTGCTGACATACGCCGAGGACTGGGCCCGGGCCCGGGGTATCCCGGTCTTTCACGCCGACACCTACTGTAAAAACCGCAAAATGCAGGCGCTCTTCCGCAAGCGGGGCTTTGTCCAGCGGGGTGAGATCCATCTCCCCGGCCGGAGCCTGCCCTTTCCCGCCTTCGAAAAACTGCTGTGACACCTGTCTTGACACTTTGGCCTTGCATTTTTTTCCTAAACCGCATATAATGTATTCAATTTTGACCGAGAGGTGACACTATGAAGCGGCTGCTTATCGTGGTGGACTACCAAAAGGACTTTGTGGACGGGGCGCTGGGCTTCCCCGGCGCGGAGGCGCTGGACGAGCCCATCGCGGAAAAGATCGCCGCCTACCGGGCGGCGGGGGACGACGTGGCCTTTACCCTGGACACCCACGGCCCCGGCTACGCCGGGACCCAGGAAGGGAAAAAGCTCCCGGTGCCCCACTGCATTAAGGGCGAGCCCGGCTGGAGGCTCTACGGCCGGACGGCCGGGCTCCTCCAAAGCGGCGACCCGGTGTTTGAAAAGCCGGCCTTTCCCTCCCTGGATCTGGGGGAGTGGCTGTCCGGCCGGGACTACGGCGCTGTGGAGCTGTGCGGGCTGGTGTCCTACATCTGCGTGCTGTCCAACGCCGTGGTGGTGAAGGCCGCCCTGCCGGAGGCGGAGGTCTCGGTGGACGCCCGCTGCACCGGAGGGCCCGATCCGGCGCTCCATAAAAAAGCCCTGGACCTGCTGGAAACCCTTCAGGTCACGGTCACGGGAAGAGAGAGGTAACCGACATGAATCACACCGAAAATTACACCATGCTCTGCGACTTCTACGAGCTCACCATGGGCAACGGCTATTTCCAGACCGGCCTGGACAAGCGCATCTGCTATTTTGACGTCTTTTTCCGGGACGTGCCCGATGGGGGCGGCTTTGCCATCGCCGCCGGTCTGGAGCAGGTCATCGACTACATCCAAAAGCTCCACTTCAGCGAGGACGACCTGGACTACCTGCGCAGCAAGGGCGGCTTTGACGAGGGGTTCCTGGACTATCTGCGCCACTTCCGGTTCACCGGCGACATCTGGGCGGTGCCTGAGGGCACGCCCATCTTCCCCGGCGAGCCCTTCATGACCGTCCGCGCCCCGGCCGTCCAGGCCCAGTTCATCGAGACCTATGTGCTGCTCATCCTGAACCATCAGTCCCTCATCGCCACCAAATCCAACCGCATCGTCCGGGCGGCCCAGGGCCGTCCCGTATCCGAGTTTGGCTCCCGCCGGGCGCAGGGGGCGGACGCCGCCGTGCTGGGGGCCCGCGCCTCCTACATCGCCGGCTGCGCCGGCACCGCCTGTACCCTGGCCGACCGGGTGTACGGCTCCCCCGCCGGCGGCACCATGGCCCACTCCTGGGTGCAGATGTTCCCCGACGAATACACCGCCTTCAAGACCTACTGCCAGCTCTACCCCCACTCCGCCACCCTGCTGGTGGACACCTACAACGTGCTCAAGTCCGGGGTGCCCAACGCCATTCGGGCGTTTCAGGAAGTGCTGCTGCCCCAGGGCATCACCAACTGCGCCATCCGGCTGGATTCCGGCGACCTGACCTATCTGTCCCGGAAGGCACGCAAGATGCTGGACGCCGCCGGGCTCCCCCAGTGCAAAATCGTGGCCTCCAACTCGCTGGACGAGTATATCATCCGGGACCTGCTGCTCCAGGGAGCCCAGATCGACTCCTTCGGCGTGGGTGAGCGGCTCATCACCTCCAAGTCCGAGCCGGTGTTCGGAGGGGTGTATAAGCTCTCCGCCATTGAGGATACGGACGGAGCCATCATCCCCAAGATCAAGATCAGCGAAAATCCCGCCAAGATCACCAATCCCCACTTCAAGAAGGTCTACCGCCTTTTTGAAAACGAGACGGGCAAAGCCTTTGCCGACCTGATCTGCGTTCACGACGAGGTCATCGACTGCACCAAGCCCCTGGAGCTCTTTGACCCGGAGGCCACCTGGAAACGCAAGACCTTCAGCGATTTCACCGCCCGTGAGCTGCTGGTGCCCATCTTCCGGCAGGGCAAGCTGGTTTACCAGCAGCCCACCATTGAGGAGATGCGCTCCTGGTGCGCCGGACAGGTGGACCTGCTGTGGGACGAGGTAAAGCGGTTCGAGAACCCCCACAACTATTACGTGGACCTGAGCCAGAAGCTCTGGGACATCAAGCAGAAGCTGCTGGAAAAGCGTGGCTGACGCAGCCCCAGGGAAAGGGGACCGGGCGCAGTGTGCACCCGGTCCCCTTTGGATTTCTGCCGCTTAAAAATTCAGGATCAGCTCCGCCATTTCCAGCAGCATGCTCCGCTGCTTGGCATTCATCCGTTCCAGCGTCCTGGACAGCTCGCCTTTGAGATAGTTTTCGCTTCCGGACGACACCCCCGTCACCAGTTCCTCCAGGCCACAGTCCAGGCAGTCCGCGATTTCGGCCAGAGTATCCAGATTCACCCGGGTCACGCCCCGTTCGATCTGACTGATGTAGCCCACAGACACATGAATCTGTTCCGCCAGCCATTCCTGCGTCCTGTGCAGGGCGCGCCGTCTGTCCTTGACCCGGTGTCCGATTGCGGCGTAGTCCACTTTCATTCCCATCACCCAAGTATTATTCTATCGGGGATACCCACCGTATTACAGATACCGTCAACTTGAATTAAATCAATTAGTATTGTTTTTCCTCCTCGCCCATGGTATACTGCCTTTGCTCAATGGAGACATGTTAACGCTGGATGGAGGGATCAAAGTCCATGGAGCTGCTGGACTATCTGGTGGAGCTGCTGGGCTGCGCCTACCTGTCTGACCTGCATTACCGCTCTTTCCCCGCGCAGCAGGCGCGGGCCGTCCTGGACATCCCGGACGGACGGTTTCCCCTGGAGCAGTATGCCGACGCCATATGCTACCTTCTGGGAGAGGCTCCGCTGCCCCCGGACCTCGCCTCCGCCAAGCAGGCGCTGGCGGCGGCGCTGGCCGCGGACCGAGCGGAAAGATAAGCAGGAAGGAGACCGGAAAACCGGCCTCCTTCTTTTATTTCTGGTTTTGTTCCAGCCACTTTTTGAGCTGCTCGGCCATGGCGGAAGTGCCCTTTTCCTCCTGCTGGCCGGCCAGATACCGCTGCACGTCCCGTTTGCCCGCCGCGCCGGTCTCCCGCCGCTTCTTGAAGTCGGAGAGCTTCTCCCGGTAGCCGCACACGCAGGCAAAGAACTGGCTCTCCCCCTCGCCCCGCAGCTCCATCTTCTTGTGGCAGTTGGGGCAGCGGGCGTTGGTGGTCTGGGTGACGCTCCGGCGGTAGCCGCATTCCCGGTCGGGGCAGACCAGCAGCTTGCCCCGCTTGCCCTGGACGGCCAGCAAAAACTTGCCGCAGTCCGGGCACTTCTCCCGGGTCACGTTGTCGTGCCGGTAGACGGCGTCGCTGGCCTTCACCTCGCTCACCAGCCGGGCGGCGTACCGCCGCATCTCCCCCACGAACCGCTGCTCCTGCTCCCGGCCCCGGGCGATATCCCCCAGCCGCGCCTCCCATTGGGCGGTCAGCGCCGCCGAGCGCAGGTCGGACGGGGCCAACTCCACCACCTGCCGCCCTTTGGAGGTGGGGACCAGCTCCTTGCCCCGCCGCTCCACGTAGAAGGCGGAGAAGAGCTTCTCGATGATATCCGCCCGGGTGGCGGGGGTACCCAGACCGCCGGTCTCCTCCAAGATTTTAGACTGCTCCCGGTCCTGTACCTGGACCTGGGGATGCTCCATGGCGGTGAGAAGGGTGGCCTCGGTATACCGTTTGGGGGGCGAGGTCCTGCCGGTATTGACCCGGGCGCTGAGAATCTGCACCCGGTCTCCCTGCCGGATGGCGGGCAGGCTCTGCTCCCGCTCGTCCTCGTCGGTCTCCTCGTCCTCCTCCAGCGTAAAGCGGCTGTACGCCTGCCGCCAGCCCGGCTCCTTCCTGATCTTGCCCCGGGCGGTGAAGGTCTGGCCGTCCACGGTAAGGGTGAGCTTGGTCTCCTCGTACTCGCAGGGGGGCAGCAGCACCGCCAGAAACCGCCGCACCACCAGATCATAGATGTTCCGCTCCGGCCCGGTAAGCCGGTACAGGTCGGGCTGCTCCTCGGTGGGAATGATGGCGTGGTGGTCGGTGACCTTGGCGTTGTTGACCAAAAACCGGGTCTGGAGGGGCCGCTTCATGAGGATGGCCCGGGCCAGGTCCCGGTACTCGTCCACCATGACGCTCTTGAGCCGCTCGGGCAGGGTGGCTGTCACGTCGTCGGAAATATACCGGGAGTCGGTGCGGGGATAGGTCAGCAGCTTGTGCCGCTCGTAGAGGGACTGCATCAGGGAGAGGGTCTCCTTGGCGGAGTAAGCGTATTTCTTGTTGGCATCCCGCTGGAGCTCGGTGAGGTCGTAGGCTGCGGGCGGCGGGGTCTGTCGGTAGGTGCGTCTGACCTCGGTGAGCACCCCGGTCTTGCCTCCAAGGGCGGCGGCCAGCCGCTCCGCCTGGGCCCGGTCGAAGGTACGGGCCTGGCCGTTTTTGTCCCGCCAGATTGCGGAAAAGCCCTGGCACTTGACCTGGAGGGTGTAAAACTCCTTAGGCACGAACCGGCGGATTTCCTCCTCCCGGTCCACAATGAGGGCCAGGGTCGGGGTCTGGACCCGTCCGGCGGAGAGCTGAGCCCCGTACTTGCAGGTGAGGGCCCGGGTGACGTTGAGGCCCACCAGCCAGTCGGCCTCGCTGCGGGCCCGGGCAGAGTGGTACAGGTCGTCGTATGCCTGAGCGGGGCGCAGGTTCTGGAAGCCCTCGCGGATGGCCTTGTCGGTCTGGGAGGAGATCCACAGCCGTTTGGCGGGCTTTTTCCAGCCCGCCTTCTCCATGATCCATCGGGCCACCAGCTCCCCCTCCCGGCCGGAGTCGGTGGCGATGACCAGCTCGGACACGTCTCCCCGGCGCATCAGGGCCTGGACCGCCCGAAACTGGCGGCTGGACTCCCTGATGACCACAGTTTTCATCTGCTCCGGCAGCATGGGCAGGGTCAGCAGGTCCCACTTGGTCCAGGTCTTGTCGTAGTCCTCCGGAGGCGCCAGCTCCACCAGGTGACCCAGGGCCCAGGTGACCACATACCGCTCCCCCTCCAGGCCGCCGTCCAGGGCGCGCCGGCAGCCCAGTACCCGGGCGATCTCCTTGCCCACCGAGGGTTTTTCCGCCAATACCAGCGTTTTTGCCATATCGATACTCCTTGCTATCTTTGGGTGGTTCCTCTATACGGAACGGGAAAGGACGAGTAAGCCACGATACGCAAAGCGACCGCCGCCGATCTGAAGGCCCTGTAAATCACAGGCCCATGCTCCAGTCCCCCAGCCGGTCCAGGATGGGGACAAGGGCGCGGCCGGGCGCGGTGATCTCGTACTCCACCCGCACCGGCACCTCCAGATACTCCCGCCGGAGCACCAGGCCGTCCTCCTCCAGCTCCCGCAGTGCGTTGGCCAGCACCGTGTTGGACACCCTGTCCAACGTCTTTTTCAGCCGATTGTAGCGGGTTGGGCCGTTGTTGGACAGCGCGCACAGGATCTGCATTTTCCACTTTCCGCCGATGAGGCCTAGGGCCCGGTTCAGGGGACAGGTCTCCATGCAGGGACAATTCTCATGTCCGGGCCGCTCCATGGTCAGTTCCTCCTTACCTGGTACGGAAATTCTGCGTTCTTGTTTTTTCCCCCAGTAGTGCTATTATCATACCAGGTAGCAATTCAAAAGGAAAGTCTTTTTCAGGAGGAATCGCCATGCCCCCCTTTTTGCAGGGCCTGACCATCGGTCTGGCCTACGTGGCCCCCATTGGAATGCAGAATCTGTTTGTCATCAACGCCGCCCTGACCCAGCCCCGGCGGCGGGCCCTGCTGACCGCCCTGATCGTCGTCTTTTTTGACGTCACGCTGGCTCTGGCCTGTTTCTTCGGCGTGGGGGCCCTGATGGAGCACTTCGCCTGGCTCCAGCGCATCGTGCTGCTGGCCGGCGGAGCCGTGGTGATGTGGATTGGCGTGGGGCTGCTGCGGGAAAAGCCCGTCCTCCACGCCGGAGGAGAGGCCGCCCTGACCCTGCCCAAGGTGGCGGCCAGAGCCTGTGTGGTCACCTGGTGCAATCCCCAGGCCCTCATCGACGGCACCATGCTCTTCGGCGGCTTCCGGGCGGGCAATTCCGGCGGGGTGAGCGCCCAGCTCATTCTGGGCTCCTCCTCCGCCTCCTTCCTGTGGTTCTTCGGCGTGACCATCCTTATCTCCTGCTTCTCCGCCCGGTTCAGCGACAAGGTCCTCCGGGGCATCAACGTGGTCTGCGGCCTGGTCATCCTGGTCTATGGGGCCCGGCTGATCCTGCGCTTTTTTCAGATGGTCCTGTAAGCTTTTCCGCCGCTGGATCGTTTGTATGGCAGAAGGAGGGATTCTCATGTCTGGCAGTCGCTTGGACCTCAATGTTACGTTGGCGGCAAAAGAGGCGGAAGCTGTGCCCCTGGGCCGGGACGAGAAGGCCGCCCTCAAGCGGGCCGAGGGGGCTTTCCGGGCCTCCAGGGGCTACGAGCCAGACACCTTGTAGTACCGGCTCGAGAAAAAATTCTGGAGATAGGACGGTGCGTTATGGCAAGCAATTGGTGGAGCAGTTCCCGTACCTTCGGCCCCGGGAGCCGAAACACTGCCAGTCTATCAGAGTCTGCCGGCGGTGGACTTGGCCGGGACGAGAAGGCCGCCCTCAAGCAGGCCGAGGAGGCCGAGCGGGCTTTCCGGGCCTCCAAGGGCTACGAGCTGGACACCTTCTGGAATCGGCTGAAACGGCGATTTCGCAAAAAATAGCAAACGAGCAGGGCGCGGAGCTTCACCGCTCCGCGCCCTGCCTGTGTGTCACGCCGGTCCGCAGACCCCTTTGCGGACGTTGACGATAAAGTCCTGCACGTTGGTGACGATGGTCCGCACGCTGAGACTGCCCCGGTCCCTGAGCTTATTGACGGCGAACTCGGAGATATCCACCGAATAGAAGTATAGGGGGCGCACCGCTCCGTCCACCACCCGGTAGCAGGGGGTCATGTTGCCGGTGGCCACGGTGTGGAGGGTGGAAGCCATGCAGATGATGGTGGTGGCCTTCCGCACCAGGGCGCGCATGGCGTCCTGTCCCTCGTAGACGTTGCCGTAGACCTCGGGCAGAGGCCCGTCGTCCCGTACCGAGCCCACCAGCACAAAGGGGACCCGGCGCCGGACGCACTCACAGAGGATACCATCCTTCACCGCGCCGGACTCCACGAAGGCAGGGATGGATCCCAGGGACCGGACGGCGTTGATGGTGTCGATGTGGTGGTAGTGACCGTTGGGCACGCTGCGCTGGGTGTAGATGTCCTGCCCCAGGGCAGTGCCCAGATAGCCCGCCTCCAGATCGTGGGTGGCCAGGGCGTTGCCCGCCAGAAGCCCGTCCACAAAGCCCTCCCGCACCAGGGCGGCAAAGGCGGAGCGGGCGTCGGCGTCGAAGGAGCAGGCCGGGCCCAGCACCCAGACGATATTCCCATGGTCCCGCTCGTGCCGCAGAAGCTCGTAGATGGAGTCGTAGTCCATGGAATAGGCGGTCTCCCGGGACCGGCCCTGCCGGAAGGAGAAGGACTCGCCGTCCCCGTCACCCTTCTCTTCAAAGCCAGCGGTGTGGACGTAGATGCCCTCCCCGCCGTCCTCGGTACGGCCCACCGCCACCATGTCGCCCCGCTTCAGGCCGCGAAACTCCACGATGGACACCGCACCCGCCCGGCACACGGCCACGCAGTCCATGCGGCTCTCCTCGGCCAGCACCCAGCGGCCGTTCAGGCGGAAATACTCGGGAAACAGGGTGGTGGCGTGGTACCCCGCCGGGGCCACGCCGTCCCGCTCCACGGGGACCAGTTGGACCTCAGGGGCGTCCTCCAGCCCCAGCGCGGTAAAATCCGGGGCACGATAGGCGGGCAGCGTAAAGCTCATGGCCATCTCCTCCTGCTGTTTTCTCTGCTCTTATAGCATAGCATAAAATACGGCGCTTTGAGATACGATTTTTGCATGGCCTCATACCGTTTTGGAATTCAGGCGCTCCTTCCGGCGGAAAACGGCAGGGGGCGCTCCTTTCGGAGCGCCCCCTGCGCCTGCGTGTTCCTTCGCTACGACTGGGTCACCAGGTTGACCAGCACCTCCACCATCTTTTCCAGGGACCGAACCGGGATGTACTCGTGGACCCCGTGGAAGTTGACCCCGCCGGTGGACAGGTTGGGACAGGGCAGGCCCATGTAGCTCAGACGGGCTCCGTCGGTGCCGCCCCGGATGGGCACCTCCCGGGCCGCCACTCCCGCCTTCTCAAAGGCGGCCCGGGCCCGGTGGATCAGGTACATATGGGGCTCCACGGCCTGCCGCATATTATAATAAGAGTCCTTCACCTCCAACTGGAAGGTGTTGGGGCCATACTTGCCGTTGAGGTAGGAGCAGATAAGCCCCATGCGCTCCTTCCGCCGCTCAAAGCCAGCCCGGTCGTGGTCCCGGATGATGAAGGAGAGCCGGGCCTGGGTCTCGTTGCCCTCCATGTGGTTGAGGTGATAGAAGCCCTCGTACCCCTCGGTGTGGGCGGGAGTCTCCGCCGGCGGCAGCATGTTCACCAGCTCCACGGCCATCAGGGCGGCGTTCTTCATCTTGTTCTTGGCCGAGCCGGGGTGGATGTTGAGACCGTGGACCGTAACCGTGGCGGAGGCGGCGTTGAAGTTCTCGTACTCCAGCTCGCCCAGCTCACCGCCGTCCACGGTGTAGGCCGCGGCGGCCCCAAAGCCCTCCACGTCGAAGTGGTCGGACCCCCGGCCCACCTCCTCATCAGGGGTGATGCATACGGCGATGCGGCCATGGGGCAGCTCCGGGTGGGCGGTCAGGTACTCCAGGGCGGTGAAAATCTCGGCCACCCCGGCCTTGTCGTCCGCCCCCAGCAGGGTGGTGCCGTCGGTGACGATCAGATCCTGCCCCGCATAGCTGCGCAGGCTCTCGTACTCCTCGGGGCTCATGGAGATGCCCTGCTCGGCGTTCTGAACCAGCACACCCCCCTCATAGCGGACAATGCGGGCCTGCACGTGGGCGCCCGGCGCGTCGGGCGAGGTATCCATGTGGGCGATCAGGCCCAGGCAGGGCACTCCCTCGCACCCGGCGGTGGCGGGAAGCCATCCGTAAACATAGCCGTACTCGTCCATCCTGGCCCCGTGGAGGCCCATCTGGGACAGCTCGGCGGCCAATTCCGCCCCCAGCACCTTCTGCTTGGCGCTGCTGGGCACGGTCATGGAGTCCTCGTCCGACTGGGTGTCAAAGCTCACATACTTCAAAAAACGTTCCACAACTGTCATACGTTCCGTTCCTTTCTGTGGAGTCACCGTTTTTTCCCAACGTGCCGCAAATGTCTATTGACGGCCTTCGGCGGGAAAGATAAACTGGGAACATACCTTCATTTGCCGTGCATGCAGCGTCTTGCGTGATCCTCGCGCCGCCGCCGGAAGCCGGGCAAGCCAACTGCAATATGGTTATTTTATCACAAAAGGAGCTGCAATGCTATGGCCTCTTGCCGAGAATTTACCTTTCCCTCCAGCGACGGGGTCCACCGGGTCCACGCCATGGAGTGGCTTCCCGAAAGCGGCTCGCCCCGCGGAGTGGTCCAACTGGTCCACGGCATCTCGGAATACATCGGGCGCTATTCCTCCTTTGCTCGGTTTCTGACGGACCACGGCTTCGCCGTGGTGGGGCACGACCACCTGGGACACGGCAAGACCGCCTCGGGCCGGGAGGAATACGGCTATTTCGCCGACCAGGACGGCTGGCGGCACATCCGCAACGACATCCGCTCCCTCCGCACGGCGGCCGGAGAGCGTTTTCCCGGCCTGCCCTATTTCCTGTTGGGTCACTCCATGGGCTCCTTTGCCGTCCGGCTCTACCTCATCGACTTTCCCGGCACCGTGGACGGCTGCCTCCTTTCCGGCACCGGACAGGAACCGGCGCTCCTGGTGGAGGTGGGCCGGCTGCTGTCCACCTTCTACGCCCGGCACAAGGGCCCCCGGTACGTCAGCAGGCTCCTCACCGCCCTCTCCCTGGGGGGCTACAACCTCCACTTCCGGCCCAACCGCACCACGGTGGACTGGATCAGCCGGGACACTGCGGTGGTGGACGCCTATGCCGCCGACCCCATGTGCCGCTTCGTCCCCACGGTGGGCATGTTTCACGACATGATGGAGGCCCTGCAATACATTGCCCGCCCGGAAAACCTGCGGAAGATGGACCCCTCCACTCCGGTCTATCTCTTCTCAGGAGACCGGGACCCGGTGGGCTCCAACGGCAGGGGTGTCCAAAAGGTGTACGGCTTTTTCCAAAAGGCCGGGACCAGGGATCTGCGCATGAAGCTCTACCCCGGCGGACGGCATGAGATGCTCAATGAGATCAACCGGGACGAGGTGTACGCCGACGTGCTGGCCTGGCTGGAGGAGCATCTGCCCTGAACGCAGCAGCCCCGCAGGCCATACGGCCTGCGGGGCTTTTTGCTCAACTCCGGTCCGTTGGAGACGCAGGGCATCATCTTGGCGTCCGGGCGGTCGAAGTCGTTCTGGCTGAAATCCTAACAGCCCCCGTCGTCTTTTGGCGGGGTCATGGTCACGGTGACGGCGGGCTCATAGCCCACATGCGCAGATTGGCCCGCACCCGGTCCAGGACCGGCCCGGCGCAGCAGCGGCCCAACGGGAAGTACGCCTCATCGGACCCGGCGGCCACCTCCGCCTCCAGGCCGTCGGCGCACTCCTGGCGTGCATCCTAGTCGCTGAAGCCCAGCTGCTGTGCCCACTCTTTCTCCCGGAAGCCCACCAGCACAAAGTCCTCCCCCACCAGGATGGGCCGCTTGACCAGCATCCCGTCGGCGGCCAGCAGGGCATACTGCTCATCCTCCGTCAGGTCGGGGAGCCGGTCCTTCAGGGAGAGCTCCTTGTATTTCAGTCCGCTGGTGTTGAAAAACCGCTTGAGGGGCAGGCCGCTTTTCGCGTGCCACTTCCGCAGCTCGTCCTCGCCGGGATGCTCCAGCTTGATGTCACGGGTGCCACAGCCGACGCCCCGCCCGTCCAGCCAGGCCTTCGCCTTCTGGCAGGTGGAGCATTTGGGATACCATACCAACAGCATCTGTCATTCTCCTTTCGTCTTCTATCATGTAGCGGAAACCGTCTGAAGCGGAACACCTTCCGTTTCCTTTTGGATTATTTGCCGGGAGATAGGATTCGTCTGGCCACAGAAGCACAGACTATTCCGATTTGCCCGCTCAGTCTTTCAGACTGGTTTCAGGAACGGGCGGTATAATGACATTATGACCTGGAAAGGATGAGATGAACGTGCTGCAAAAGCTGTCTTTGCTTTTAGCCGAGGCTTTTTCGACACGCTGAGGCCCGCCGCATTGCGGTGGGCCTCTTTGACCATCCTTACCCCTCGAGCGGCTGGCAGCGGATACAGAAGTAGACGTTGCCCCCCAGATAGGCCTGGCGGATAATCGCTCCTCCACAGAAGGGGCAAGCCCCCCTCCAGGTCTTGGCGGACAGGTAGGTCTGATAGCCACCGCTCTGGCCCATCAGGTCCTTTTCGGTGTCCCTTCCCCCCTGGTCCGCCATCTCCCGGAGGGTGTCCTTCACTGAGTGGAACAGCCTGGTCCGCTCGGTCTCCCTCAGGGTCTCCAGTCTGCGCTTAGGGTGGACGCCCGCCCGGAACAAAATATCCTGGAGGCAGCCGTTCCCCAGGCCGGGGATACGCTGCTCGGCGGCCAAAAACGCCTTGGCGGACAGACCGGGCCTGGCCTGTGCCCACAGCCCGCCGAAGTAGCTCTCGTCAAAGTCCCCCGACAGCGGAGAGGGCTTCTCCCGAGCCACCCGGTAATAGAAGTTATCGTCGATGGCCCCTGCCGGGAAGGCCAGCAGGGCCCCATACATCTGGACGCTGGCCACCAGGGCGGCGCCATCGTCCAGCTCCAGCAGGAGCTGGCGCCGGTCCGGGTGCCTGGCCCCCGGCGCCAGCCATCGCAGGTTCACCCCGTCGCTGAGGTCCAGACGGCTGTCCTCCAGCCTCAGCTCCACCCGCCCGCCATAGGCCTGGGCCTCCTCCAGCCTGCGGCCCTCCAGAAGCCGGGGATACCAGGCCGGCTCCCCCTGGAAGAAGGCGAAGCGGTGGGGTGTGCCGCCCGCCTCCGCCCGGACCACCCGCCTGCCCCGGGCCCTTTCGTTGATCTGCCCCGCAAGGACCAGGGCCTCCGGCAGCTCCAGCATGGCGTTACCCCCTCTCTACCGGCAGGCGCAGTATGGTCCGCCACTTCTCCGGCGGGACCCTTCTGGGGTCCCCCAGGTAGATCTCGTGGTGCCTGCGGGCCGGGTCGTCCGAGGGCCGCAGGCCCTGCTCCCCGGCAAAGGCCATCATCCGCTCCATGGCGGCGGTCTCTGCGTCATAGGGCCCCACGTGCAGGCACTGGACGCACAGCCCCTCCGTCACCGTCTCCAGCCGTACTCCGGACAGGTCCACACCGGGCTTTTTTCGTGCGCACTCCTCCAGCGCCCAGTGAAGCACCTGGGGCGTGGCGTATTCCGGGGCCCGCAGGGCCGAGGTCCACCGCCAGGTGGATCTGGGCACGGAGAGGAGATCGTGCCCCCCCTCCTCCGTCCACCAAAAGCCCTCCAGCGGGGGCAGCACGTAGTCGAAATATCCCTCCGGCTGCCAGGGGCCCAGCCTGCTCATTTTCAGGGTGAAGGTGACGGTGTAGAGGGCGCTCATAGCCGCCTGGTACGCCGCCCCGCTGGGGTCCCCCGCCCCATCCACCAGAAACATGGGGATGGGCGGCACGTCCACCAGGCTGGGCCGCTTTCCCGGCTGGTAGAGATCCCGGTACTCCTTTTTATAATCCCGCTTGTCCGCCATGTTCTCCCTCCTGCTTCAGTGCCAGAAAGACGTGGATCTCCTGCTCCTCGCCCTCCGCCTCCGGCCAATACTCCTCAAAATCCGCCGTGTAGGCCCGGTCCAGCGGCAGCTTCCAGACCTCCGTCCAGAACTCCCCCGCGGCCCTCTGGACGTCCCCCCGGACCACAAACTCAGCGTACCGTCCTGCGGGGATGGTCTTGACCGCCGTGCCCGCCGGGCGTTCCGCTGCCTCGGTCACCGCCCGTCCGATGGTCACGTCGTAGGGGCCGGTCATATCGGTCTCGTAGGCGTCGTAGAGCCCGATGGAGTGGTCGTCGGCGGGGTGCGGGACGGCAAAGAAAATGCCCTCCTCAAACAGCCGCCGCCACAGCGCCCCGATGGCCGCGCCGCACTCCGGGTCGTCGTTGCGCATCCGGGCGGTTAGGCCCACCACCGTCTTTTCCTCCAGCTCCACGATCTGATAGCTCATATCCATACCGTCTGTCCCTCCTGTGGTTGATGACACCATCTTACAGGGTAAAAGTGGACACCTGTATGTCATATTTTGTTCCAATATCTCACCGGGGCTCGCCGGAGGGCGATCAGGCGCTTTACATCCTCCAGACTCTCCCGGTCTGCCACGTCGATCATCAGCCACTTTTGGCCCATTCCCTCCCTGGTGTCCTGCCAAAGCCGCCGGGTGCCCTCGCTCAGCATGGGCAGCAGCAGGTCCGCCCCAGGCCGCTCCCGCCGTCCGATCACCACCAGGGCAGTAAAATACCCCCGCATGGGATACAGGGTACACAAACCCCGCCCGCCCTTGCGGTATTTTATATTCCATCCCGTGGGCACACACCGGCTGTACTCCCATACAGGTGCGGTATCATAGGCGCGCTCCAGATAGGTCCGCAGTTCTCCCCAAAAGGGATTATCCACATAGGCCTCACAGGTCTCTAGGTCGGGCGCGGCCGACGGGTCCAATTGACTCCAGGTCTCCATTTTAAGTCCCTCCTCTTTGATGGACAGTTTACAGGACGGCAGTGGACATCTGTATGTCATATTTCTTTTAATAGGCCAGCTTTTCCACCGTCCAGTCCTTCAGGATGGGGAGCATCTTCCGGGCGGCGGCCCGGGCTCCCTCCAGGTCCTGCTCCCGGTAGTTGCCGCACTCCGCCTCGGTGGCCCCGGGGATGGGGCCCTGGTAGTCCGCGATAAAGGCCATGGTCTCCCGCACCAGGCGGATGGCCGTCTCTGGAGCCATGTCCCGCACCAGAAAGTAGAATCCGGTCCGGCAGCCCATGGGGCCGGCGTAGATGACCTGCCCGGACAGGGGGCCGCTGCGTACATAGGTGGCGAACAGGTGTTCAAAGCTGTGGATCGCGCCATAGCCCAGATAGGTCCCGCAGTTGGGCCGCACCATGCGGATATCATAGGTCACCACGTCCCCGTCCACCCGGGAGATATACATCCCCTCGGTGAGCTTGGTGTGGTCCACCTGAAAGCTGGCAATTGGTTTGAGTTCCATCATCCATCTTCCTCCTTGTTGGTTTCCCAGGCCGCCCAGTGCCGGCGGGCCAGCTCCTGCCGGACCCGCTCCGGAGACAGGACCCGCAGGGCCCCGCCGTAGGTCATCAGGTATTCGTACATCCACTCGTTGTCCGGCAGCCGCAGCCGTACCCGAAAGCCGCCGTCCGGCAGCTCCTCCCGCCGCTCCGGGGGAAACTCGTCCCGCACCCGGAAGGCCATGGTCGGAGCGATGCGGGCCTCCAGGTCCACGGCGCTGCCGCCGTAGCCGTCCGCCCGGTCCTCTGTGGCCGGGGGCGGCAGGGCCCGGCGCCGGAACCGCTCCCCGGGGGCCTCCACACCGTCCATGCGGGTGAGCTTGAAATAGCGGAAATCCTCCCGCCGGCGGCACCAGGCCAGCAAGTACCAGTCATTGCCCCGAAAGACCAGCTTCATGGGCTCCGCGGTACGGACCTCGGTGCCGCCCGCCGCGCCGCTGTAGCGGAAGGTGAGGACCTCCCGGCGGAAAATGGCCTCCCTGAGCCGCCGGAAGCGGTCGGTCAGCGGGCTGTCGGGGCTCCAGGCGGAGAAGTCCACCTGGAGCCAGTCCTCCTCCTCCCCGCCGAAGAGGGCGGAGAGCTTGTCCAGCACCGGCCCCGCGCCGCCGGGCCCCACGGCCTCCATGCCCCGCAGGGCGGCCAGAAGGCTGCGGCGCTCCTCGGCGGAGAGCACCGACTTGTTGAGGACGAACTGCTCGGTGAGCCGGATGCCGCCTCCCTTGCCCCGCTCGGCGTAGATGGGGATACCCGCCTGGGCCAGGGTGTCCACGTCCCGGTAGATGGTGCGGCGCGAGACTTCGAAGTGCTCGGCCAGCTCGTCCGCCGTCATGCCCTTGCGGTCCAGCAGTAGGTAAACCAGCTCGAACAGCCGGGATAACTGCATGGCCTCTCCCCCCTTGTCCCGGTCCTGCCTCCAGTCTAACCGCGGCGGCGGAGAAAGTCAACGAAAAGAAGGGCTCAAAGGGCCTTGATGCGGGCCGCGCAGGCGGAGCAGAACCAATCCTCGCCATTCCGGATCAGGTTGGGGCCGGTACTGTGGCACAGCCGGCAGCACCGGTCCGCGTTTTCCAGCACGATGCGGTCCAGCTCATCCCATTATGCCAAGAAAAGGACAAAAAATTAAGAACTTTTTCAAAAAGCCCGGAGCTGTTTGCTTTTGAGCTTCTTGAAACGCTCACTCATGCCGCTGCTTGTCTCGACAGATTATGTTATTTTAGAGGCAAAAATTGACAGCTTATGTAAAAACCCTCATGATCACCACACCCACTGTGCGGCTGACCGAATCGTCAGTGTGAGCCAGCCCTTTGTCCGTCCCATTGTGCGGGGAAAGGCAGGCAGGCCAGCGGAGTTTGGCGCAAAACTGGATATCCCGGCTTTGGGACAGCCCAAGAAGGGGGAGACCAGAGACAAGGCTCAGGACTACCGGGACGAATGCGAACGAGTAGAAGTGGAGCGCAGGTTCAGCCTGGCGAAACGCAAATGCGGCCTGGGGCTGGTCACCGCAAAGCTGCGGGAAACCGCTGCCCATGTGATTGCCATGTCCGTGCTGGTGCTGAATCTCCGCAAGATTCAGCGCGCCCTTTTGCGCCTGCTCGCCTATCTCATGTTAGTAAATATTTAATATTGTTTGTACATAATAAAATCCTCCATGTAAAATCAGTAGTTGCCAAAGAGCACTGCCTCACACGGAGGAGCATTTAGGGCATAAAACCGCAGAAAAAGGGCGGCCCGAAGGCCGCCCTTTCCAAACGCGCAAGTTTATTTCAGCAATTCCACCAGTTCCTGCGGCGTGGGCACGTCCCCGGCGGAGACGCCGTAGTGGGCGTAGCTCAGGACCCGATCCGGCCCCATGACGAAACAAGCGGGGAGTTGGAGCTCGTCCCCCTCGTAATCGCCGTGCTTGAAGCCGCCGGCGGTGGCTTTGGCGATCTTTCCCATGGTCTTCAGATCGGCCATCTTGGCCTTGGACTCGGCGGGGGCGATCTCAAATTTCTTGTACAGCTTCTGCTCCGGGTCGCAGACGATGTCGAAGGGCAGGTCGCCGGGCTTCATCTGGCCTGCCAGCTTGGCGGGGTCGGACTGAAGCACCACCAGCATCTGCCCGCCGGTGGCGGCGATTTTGTCATATTGGGCGGTAAACTGATGGATGTCGTACTGGCACAGGGTGCAGCCATAGTAGCGCAGGAACACCAGGGCGGTCTTCCCTGCCGTCTTCCCGGCGGTCTCGGCCAGGGTGCGGCCGCTTTCAAAGGGGGTGTCGAAGGTGAAGTCGGGCATCTGGGTACCCACAGTGAGCTTGGGCATGGCAAAAACTCCTTTCGTGATTCAGGCGGATGGGCCCAATCCCCGGTAAAAAAGAGCCTTGTTGGGGACAGGCGGTTTGAAGCTGGGAACTCAGGCGTTGAAGACGTACTTGTCCAGTCGCTCGAAGGCCTCCTTCACACGGGAGAGGGGCAGAGCCAGGTTCAGACGGATATGGCAGGGGCCGTGGAACATCCGGCCGTCCTGCCAGATGACGCCGCACTCCAGGCCGGCCTTCTCCACGTCGTCGATGGTCTTGCCGTGAACCTCACACCACTTGGAGCAGTCCAGGAACAGCATGTAAGTGCCCTGGGGCTTGGAGACCTCCACGCCCTCGAAGTGCTTGGCGATGTAGTCACAGGCGTAGTCGATGTTGCCGGTGACGGTCTCGCACAGCTCGTCGCACCACTCGTAGCCCTCGGGCTTGTAGGCCCCGATGAGTGCGTGGAGGGACAAGACGTTCATGTCGTTGTAGTGGGGCAGAGAGGACTCCTTGTCCATCCGCTCCCGGATCCACTGGTTGTAGACGATATGGTAGGAGCCAACCAGGCCAGCCAGATTGAAGGTCTTGGAGGGAGCGTAGATGGCAGCGGTGCGCATCCGGGCGTCCTCGCTGACGGACTGGGTGGGCACGTGCTTGTGGCCGGTGAGGATAATATCGGACCAGATCTCGTCGGAGACCACGAACACGTCGTGCTTCTTGAACAGCTCCATGGCCTTCTCCACTTCCCACTTCTCCCACACGCGGCCACAGGGGTTGTGGGGGGAACAGAAGACGGTGGCGTGGATCTTGTTCTCCACGATGCGCTTCTCCATGTCCTCAAAGTCCATGCGCCAGACGCCCTCGGCGTCCTTGACCAGGGGAGAGAGGACCATGTTATAGCCGTTGTTGGTGAGGGCACTGGTGAAGCCGATGTAGGTGGGGGTGTGCAGCAGCACGTTGTCACCCTTGGAGCAGAACACGTTCAGGGCGCTGATCACGCCGCCCAGGACGCCGTTTTCATAGCCGATGTGCTCCCGCTTCAGGCCGGTGACCCCGTTGCGGGTCTCGTGCCACTGGATAATGGAGTCGAAGTACTCCTCGGTGGGCTGGAAGTAGCCGAAGGCCGGATGCTGGGCCCGCTCGATGATGGCCTGGGGGATGGTAGGGCAGGTAGGGAAGTTCATGTCGGCCACCCACATAGGGATGGTGTCCAGGCCATCCTTGATCTGTACGTCCGCCAAGGGCTTCATAACGAAGTTGCCCGCGGCATCCGGCTGGGGGACCACGTCGACGGCGATGGCGTCCTTGCCATGGCGGTCCATGATAGAGGTGAAATCGTACTTCATTGTAATTGTAATCGGTCCTTTCTGATTTTACATCCTTTATTTACTATACTATATTTCCACGGATAAGGGAAGCCGGTCCAAAGGAACCGACTTCCCTTATCCGAGGGAAAACGAAGAGACTCAGACAGCCTTGGCGGCCTTGGCCTCCCGCAACTCCTCGGCCTCCTCGGCCGCGGTGGCGGCCAGGGCGGCGGCCGCGATCCGCTCGCGTTTGGCTAGCAGATCTTCCTTCTTCACAGCGCCGGTTCTGAGCCGCAACTGCGCCAGGCCCATCATGACCACCAGCAGCACCACACAGAAGACCATGGAGCCCACGCTCAGATCCTTAAACAGGTAGTAGGATACAGCCAACGCACACACCGTGCCGATGATGCACAGGCAGTTGAAGATGGGGGTAGGCATATGCAGGGTGGCCTTTTTCCACTGCTCGGGATACCGCTTGACCAGCTTGATCATGGAGATATTCATATAGGCGTTCATAACCATGGAGATGATCATGAGCAGGGAGATCAGCGCGTCCACGGACAGGCCGGTGAACAGCGGCACAATAGAGAACACCAGGAAAAAGCCCATCATCATGTAGGGGTAGCCGCTACTCGTGGTCTTCGCGAAGATCTTGGGCAGCCAGCCATCCTCGGCCACGGCCAGCAGGGGGTAGCGCAGCATGGTCATGCCGGAGGCCAGGGAGGACATGATGGCGCAGCAGGCGGCGCCCAGAATAAAGATGTTAAACATCGTGGGGCTAAAGATGGTCTGGGCCACCAGGGACAAGTTTTCCCCCGCGACCTGCTCCACGGGGAGCACGCCGGCGGCAACAATGGACATCAGCGCATACACCACGGCGACGGTCAGGCAGATGAGCAGAATTCCGATGGGAATCGTCTTGCGGGGCTTTTTGGTGGCAGGCATGACCGAGACAGGGGCCATGGTGGTGCCCTGGCAGGCAAAGGACATCATGGCGATGGCGCCGATCAGGCCGCCAAAGCCGCCGGAAAAAAACTGGCCGTCAGCGTTAGAGAAATACCCGGGCTGCACTTGGGGAAGGCCCGCGGCCAAGAATACGACAATGGAAATCAGCAGTGAGGCGGTGATAATCGTGGTAATGGTAGCCATTGCCTTAGTGCCCTTAATGGATATGGCAAAGAAAATCACTATCAGCAGGGCCGCGATCCAAAGCTGATATTCCGCCAAGCCTGTGAAGACTGAGACGAAGTAACTGGCAAAGGCCAGGCCGTAGGAAGCCATTCCAAGGCCGTTGACAATGGTGGCCAGAGCGGAAAAGCCCGTCATGGTGGGCCCCATCAGCATGGCCTTCATATCATAATCGCCGCCGGGGAGGACGAACATGGAGCTCATGATGGGGTGGAACAGGTAAGCCAGCAGCATGTACAGACAGCCCACGGAGACCGCCAAAACGATGGAGCGGCCGGTATAGGCGATGCCGAAGCCCATCATCACGAAAATGCCCGATCCGATGGCGCCGCCCACACCCAGGCTGAAGATATTGAACAGCCCTAGTTTCTTTTTCTCAGCTTGCATTTTGTTTCCTCCTCAAAGGTTTCCCGATTTTTACTCTTATTCATAAAAGCGGGCCCGCTTCTACTTCCCGACGGTTTGGAAGGAGTATCGTGTTCCGCATGCGGAACACGATGGAAAGGCTAGCCTTTCCATCGTCCAATTAATCACCTCAATCTTTAATATACTTAATTATGAAGTATATTCATCATAACATTTTATTGGGATACGTCAAGGAGTTTTTTGTGCTTTTTCTACAATTCATGCGCATCGCACAAAATAGGTTTTTTCTTTTTGTCGGATTTGCACATCATCCATTTACAGAAAAACAGGGCCGGACAGCTTCTGCTGTCCGGCCCTGCTCCCTTTGATCGAATCACTCGTTCCGGCTGGCCTCCGACTTTAAAAACCGCTCCCGGCTGCGGCGCACGTCGCCCTGATAGGCCTCGTTGATCTTCCGCTGGACCATCACGTGATGCTCCAGCTCCTCGCTGGAAAATCCCGCAAGCAGCCCGAAGGTCTCGGCCTGGCAGTAGCGGTTGAACTCCAGGTGGTCCTCATAAACCTTTTGCCCGCTCTCCGTGAGCTTCAGGTTGAACTGTCGATTGTTGTCCCGGTTCCGGGTCTGCTCCACCCAGCCCTTCTCCTTCAGCTTGCGCACGATCTGGGAACAGGCGCTGGGGGTCTTTTTCAAAATGTTGCCCAGGTCGGTAATGGTGATGCCGGGATAGGCGGCAATGAGGTCGATGATATGCCCCTCCGCCTGATAGAGGATGTTCTCTCCATAGTGGTGGGGCAGAGAATCATACTCGCACATCAGATCATACGCTTCGTCCTGGGCCGTCCATAGCTGCCGCAGCAGTTCCTCTCTTTTATCTCCCATATTCGGCCCTCCTCCTTTTTTTATTATTATAGATTATTATAGACAGCTTCTTCTACCTTCGCAAGTCGAAAGTCTCAATTGAATGCATTTATATTTTCGGCTCTGCTGTAGTAGGCGTGGAACTCTCGGATCGCCTTTGCTCCGCACGCCTTATCTCCAAGGATATTGTTTCTCTCAATGTTGAACTGGCTGAGCAAAGAAACGGCATGAACGGAATCATGGTCGTTGCCGGAACTGAGCATGAAAGCCAATGGATTGCTTAAGCCATCCACCAAAGTAATGCGTACTGAATAAAGCCAAAAGTCTTAAACCCCAAGGCTTTCAAGGCCCATTGGCTTTGTTCCGGTGCAGGGTTTCTTGGTAAATGAGCCAGAAAACCTTGCACCTTCCGCCGGAACAATACGGCGCTCCAGCAGAAATACGCAGTGGCCGCACGAATAAACCGCTTGGCGGTTCCTTCCGTAGACACTATTCAAATTTTTAATTCATAAACAAAATGCGTCCAACGCCAGGCGCATAGAACGAGCGCCCGCCGGTCTCGCTCCGGCGGGCGCTCGCTGTGGGTATTCAGGCGGTGCAGCCCCGCTCCTCCAGGACCTTCCCCTCGATTTGGGCCAGACTGCGCTCCGACAGGCAGCACAGGCAGTTGACGGCGTCGGCCCGGGCCGTCTCGCTGTCCACCTCCAGGTATTCGGTAAAATAGGCCTTCAGCAGGGCGCAGGCGGTATAGAGGCGGTTGGCCTCCCGGATGCCCCGCTCCGTCAGCCGGACCTTGCCGTAGTATCGCTTCTCTGCCAGCCCCTCGGCAGACAGCACGCCCAGCATGTGGACCACGCTGGCCGGCGTCACCTCCAGGCGGCGGGAAATGTCCACCGAGCGCACCGCGGTGCCATCGTCGCTGAGCTCATAGATGGTCAGCAGATAGCGGATCGCGGCCTGCGAAATTCCCATGTGCCCGTTCCTCCCCGGCCTCGGGCCCGCTCAGGCGGAGGCCAGGCGTGCGCCCAGCGCCCGGCAGGACTCCAGCCCCGCCTCGTCGGGGGCCTCGTTGACGATCAGCCCCTCGCCGCAGAGGACGGCGCCGGCCTTCTCGGTCCGCTCCTGCCACTCCCGCATCCACTGTCCGTCGCCCCAGCCGTAAGAGCCGAACAGGGCCACCTTCTTCCCGGACAGCTTGCCCTCCAGAGCGGTGAAGAAGGGCTCGAACTCCCCCTCCTCCAGCACCTCGGCCCCCATAGCGGGGCAGCCCAAGGCCAGCTTGTCATAGGCCGCCGCCGCGTCGGCGCTGATCTCAGAGACGGTCAGCAGCTCCGCCTCCGCCCCGGCGCCCTTGGCCCCGTCCGCCACGGCCTGGGCCATGGCGCCGGTATTGCCCGTTCCGGTCCAATAAATCACTGCCAGCTTACTCATAATGGAAACCTCCTGTTGATAGAATGTAAGGGTTGCTCTGATCTCACGCCGCCAGCGTCCCGGAGACGCCGAACAGTTGTGAAAGCGTCATGCCGGCTCTCAGCCGGGCCAGGAGACTGTCCCGGCAGCGGTCGAAGCGCCGAAACTGCCGCCGGGCCTCCTCCACGTCGTGGTAGACCTTCCAGTACCCGCACAGCTTGCACCCCGCGCCGCCCCGTGCCTGAAACGCCCGCACATCCTCGGCGGGGTAGCCCAGAAACAGGCCGATCTCATGGGGAAAGCCGCCCGCCGCCGTCAGCCGCCGCCGCAGGTACGCCAGCCGCCCGGACAGGGGCCCCTCCGCCGGGTAGCCCGCCTGGACCAGCAGGCGGTCCACCTCCGGCCGGGCCAGATGCCGCTCCAGCAGGGCGGGTCGGTAGACCAACAGCAGGAACCGGCGGTCGCAGCGGCACAGCAGCTCGAACCGGATGCCCCGCCCCTCCAGAGCGGCGCGATAGCCCTCCACCATGGACGCCAGCCCCGGATACTGCTCCGCCGCCAGAGAAATGAGGCAGGCGGACTTCAGTCCCACCAGCGCCGGGGAGCAGTGATAGACCACCGTCTCCTCAAAGCGCGCAGATCCCATGCTCACCCTCCCTTGGTTAGTTTCTGCTAACTCTGATGCAAAAGAAAAAGGCGCCCGCCCTTTTCCTGGTTAGCTTTTGCTAACCGGTATGGATAAGATACCACATCTGCCCTCGGTTGTCAAATCTTTTTTCTCCCGCCCGGCCTTTTTTCAGTTCCGCTTCTGGCCGTTCCGGAGAATATGGGCCCGGATGCAGTCGAAGGTCTCGGCGCTGATGTCGTGCTCCATGCGGCAGGCGTCCTCCCGGGCCACCTCGGGGTCCACGCCCAGAGCGGTCAGCCACTCGGTGAGCAGGCGGTGGCGCTCGTAGATGCGCTCGGCGATCTCCCGCCCGGCGTCGGTCAGCCCCAGCCAGCCCTCCGGGTCCATGGTGATGTAGCCGTTTTCCCGCAGGCGGCTCATGGCCCGGCTGATGCTGGGCTTGCTGTAGTTCATGTGGTGTACCACGTCGATGGACCGGACCATGCCGTTCTTCTCCTTCAGCACCAGAATGGCCTCCAGATAGTCCTCGACCGACTCGTTGATGGTCAAGTGTCACCCGCTCCTTTCTGCCATGGGGTCTGTGCGTTATTGTACCACGGAATACCGCCGGGCACAAGCCGCATCTCCCACCGGCCTACGGCAGGGTGTCCGCCCGCTTGAGGAAGAACTCGATGAAGTACCGGCTGGCGATGGGCAGGATATCGGGGTCCTTCATCACCAGCGACACCCGGCGGATGACGGGCGGCACGGTGGGGAGCTGCACGATGCGGAAGTTCATCTTTCTGAGGGCCAGCTCGGGCAGGATGCTGACTCCCACATTGGCCTCCACCATGGAGCAGATGGAAAAGTTGTCGTGCATCCGCAGCTCCACCCGTGGCTCCAGTCCCAGGGTGCGGAAGGCCTCCAGAGGCTCGCTGAGGCACCCCTCCTCCAGCAGCAGGAAGGTCTCCTTGGCCAACTGCTCCAGGGTGACCCACGGCTGGGCGGCCAGAGGGTGGTCGGGGTGGAGAATAGCCTTGTGCCCTCCGCTGGTGACAAAAATGGTGTGCAGGCCGCGGACACTCTCCGCGTCCGGGTTGACGAAGCCGAAGTCGATCTCCCCCGCCCGGACCCAGGCCGGGATGGTGGTGTAGTCCCCCTGGTGCAGCAGAAAGTGGACCTTGGGGTACAGGGTCTGAAAGTCCTTGATGAGCCCGGGCAGCCACTGGCTGGAGACGCTGGACAGGGTGCCGATCCGGATCAGGCCGCCGTTCAGGCCCTTCAGCTCCCGGGTCTTTTCCAGCATGGCGTTGTAGTGGTTGACCGTCCTCTGGATGTATGGAAGGAGGGCCTCTCCCTCCGGGGTCAGCTTGATGCCGTTGCGGGAGCGGTAGAGCAGCTTCAGCGACAGCTCTGACTCCAGCGACTGCACCATCTGGCTCACCGCCGACTGGGAATACCCCATGGCTTCGGCCGCCTTGGTAAAGCTGCCGATCTCCAAAATTTTCAGCAGGGCAAAATACCGTTCCAATCCGGTCCCCCATTTCATAAGTTACGCTTATTTTTACATTAGGAAAATTGGCTTTCATTATTTATGTTCATAGTATATACTCGCGTTGAGGAAAAGGCAAGGAGGTATGATCGTTTTAGACAAAGGACAGCGGGGTCCAGGGGGCTTGGGGAGCCGTCTGTCCGCCACCCCGCTATCCCGCCCCGCATCCCCCGGCTGTATCTGTGAAGGGTGGCGCTGAACACAGTGCGGGCCTGCCACAATCATTGGAAAGAAGGATGGAACATGAGCTTTGATTATTTGATCGCACTGATTACCATCGCCTGGCTGATCATAGGCTTTGTCGTTTTGAAGCTGCCGGGCCACATCTGCTGTCCCATCGGTTTGGCCATCACCATCGTGCTGGCCCTGTTCAACTGGCATATGCCCGTGGTCAGCGCTCTGACCGCCGCCCTGGAGGGCGTGGCCATGGCCGTCTGGCCCATCGGCATCATCGTCATCGCCGCTATTTTCGTCTATAACCTGTCAGTCAAAACTGGCGGCATGGATACCATCAAGACTACCCTGACCGCCATCTCCGCCGACCGCCGTATCCAGGTCCTCATCATCGCATGGGGCTTTGGCGGTTTCTTGGAGGGCGCCTCCGGCTTTGGCACCTCCGTGGCCATCCCCGCCGCCATCCTGGTGGGCCTGGGCTTTAATCCCATCCAGTCCTGCATCATCTGTCTGCTGTCCAACGTCCCCGTAGCGGAGCTGGGCGCCATCGGCATCCCCGTCATCACCGGCGCCAGCCTGACCAATCTCAACGCCACCACCGTCAGCGGCTTTGCTGTTCTGCAGCTCTTCGTGCTGATCGTGGTCTGCCCCATCTTTATGGTGCGCTTGGCGGGCAAGCTCAAGGGCGTGTGGGCCACCACCCTGGTTTCCGGCCTGGCCTTTGCCGTTCCGGCCTATCTTATCGGCGCCTTTGTCGGCCCCGAGCTGAGCACCCTGGTGGGCGCCATCGGCTCTCTGGTGGCCACCTTCGCCATGGCTAAAACCGTCAACAAGACCACGGATAAGGAATACTACATGGACGGCGCCGACGCCGCCCGTGAAAAAATGAAGCAGCTCTCCACCGCCGATATGGTCAAGGCGTGGAGCCCCTTCCTCCTCATGTTCGTCTCCATGCTGCTCACCTCCAAGCTGTTCCCCGCCATCAACGCCCCCCTGTCCGCCATCAAGAGCGCCGTGCCCATCTACATTAACGCCGCCGGTGAGCGGACGGCCATGTATACTTTCTCCTGGATCAACACCCCCGGCGTGCTGATTTTCCTGTCCGGCGTCATCGGCGGCCTCATCCAGGGCGCCTCGATTTCCGATATGGCAGGCGTGTTGGGCGCCTCCCTGAAGCAGATGTTTAAGTCCATCATCACCATCGTCTCCATTATCGCCATCGCCAAGGTCATGGGCTATGCCGGCATGGTGGCCGATATCGCCACCGGCATGGTGGCCCTCACCGGCTCTCTGTATCCCCTGTTCGCCCCCATCATCGGCGGCATCGGTACCTTTATCACCGGCAGCGTCACCTCCTCCTGCACCCTGTTCAGCGCCCTGCAGGCACAGACCGCCTCCACACTGGGGCTGAGCCAGGAGTGGCTGGTGGCCGCCAACGCCGCCGGTGCTACAGTAGGCAAGGTCATCTCGCCCCAGTCCATCGCCATGGCCGCTGCGGCCACCGGCTGCGTGGGCTCCGACGGCATCATCATTCGGAAGGCCATCGTCTACTGCGCCATCTTCCTGGTCTTCCTGTGCGTCTTCTCTTACGCCGGCGTCTATTGGTTCAGCATCGGCTGACCCGATCTCACTCTGTTCGGCCACGCCATCCAGCCTGGCCAGCAGACGGAGCCATGCAACTGCTTATTAAAGGAGGAATACCATGCAAATCGCGTACGGAACCAGCGGGATACCCTGGGTGCGGAGCCTGGAGGGCGTGGAGGTTCTGGAGTCCGGGATCGGCGAGCTGAAGGCGACGAAGAGCGAGGACGAGCTGGTGCTGGAGGCCATGGCCAAGCCCATCGACTCTCCCAAGCTGTCCGAGCTGGCCAAGGGCAAAAAGACCTGCACCATCATCATCAGCGACCATACCCGTCCGGTGCCCAGCAAGCACATCATCCCCTTCATGCTCGCCGAGCTGCGGCAGGGCAGCCCCGATATCGACATCACCCTGCTGGTGGCCACCGGCTTCCACCGCCCCACCAGCAAGGACGAGCTCATCCAAAAGCTGGGCGAAAAGATCGTGGCGGAGGAGAAGATCGTCATCCATGACAGCCAGGACCCGGCCAGCAACGTGGAGATCGGCGTGCTGCCCTCCGGGGCCCGGCTGGTCATCGACAAGGTGGCGGCCGAGACCGAGCTGCTGGTCAGCGAGGGCTTTATCGAGCCCCACTTCTTCGCCGGCTTCTCCGGCGGCCGCAAGAGCGTGCTGCCCGGCGTGTGCGATCAGGTGACGGTGCTGGGCAACCACTGCGCCAAGTTCATCGCCTCCGACTGCGCCCGCACCGGCGTGCTGAAGGGCAACCCCCTGCACATCGACATGGTGGACGCCGCCCGGCAGGCCAAGCTGGCCTACATCGTCAACGTCATCATCGACGAGGACAAGAAGGTAGTCGCCGCCTTTGCCGGCAACTACGTCAAGGCCCATGAGACTGGCTGTGCGTTCCTGAAGGGCTACTGCCGGGTGAAGCCCCAGAAGCGGGGCGACGTGGTCATCACCTCCAACGGCGGCGCGCCCCTGGATCAGAACATGTACCAGAGCGTCAAGGGCCTGACCGCCGCCGAGTCCGCCGCCGCTCCCGGCGCCGTGCTCATCATCTGCTCCCGCTGCAACGACGGCACCGGCGGCGAGGGCTTCTACCGGGCTCTGAAGGACTGTGAATCCCCGGAGAAGCTCCAGGAGGAGACCCTCAAGATCCCCATGGAGCAGACCAACCCCGACCAGTGGGAGTACCAGATCCTGGTGCGCATGATGTGCAAGCACCATATCATCTTCGTCTCCGACCCCTCCGCCAGGCAGTTTGTGGAGGACATGAAGCTGGAGTACGCCCCCGACCTGGAGACTGCTCTGGACCGGGCCTACGCCCTCAAGGGCAAGGACGCCCACACCGTGGTCATCCCCAACGGCATCTCCGTCATCGTGGAGGAGTAAAGACGCCGACCGTTGAAAAATACGTTAGGAGGAATCCATATGGCAACCTACAATCCAGTCACCCCTGAAATCATCGAAGAGCTGAAGAAGATCTCCGGCGACCGCGTCGTCGTGGGCGCGGACGTCAACCCCGACTACTCCCGCGACGAGATGCCCATCTACGGCACCAAGATGCCCGACGTCTCCATTGATGTGCTGAGCACCGAAGAGGTCTCCGCCATCATGAAGGTCTGCTATGACAACAACATCCCCGTGACCTGCCGCGGCGCCGGCACCGGCCTGGTGGGTGCCTGTACCCCCATCGCCGGCGGTGTGGTGCTGTGCACCATGCGCATGAAGCAGATCCTGGAATATGATACCGACAACTTTGTCGTCCGGGTCCAGCCCGGCGTGCTGCTCAACGACCTGGCTGAGGACGCCCTGAAGCAGGGCCTGCTGTATCCCCCCGATCCCGGCGAGAAGTTTGCCACGCTGGGCGGCAACGTCTCCACCAACGCCGGCGGCATGCGGGCCGTCAAGTACGGCGCCACCCGCGACTATGTCCGGGCCATGACCGTGGTCCTGCCCACCGGCGAGATCGTCAAGATGGGCGCCACCGTCTCCAAGACCTCCTCCGGCTACTCCCTGCTCAACCTCATCATCGGCTCCGAGGGCACCCTCGGCATCATCACCGAGCTGACCCTCAAGCTCATCCCCGCCCCCAAGCAGACCGTCAGCCTCATCTGCCCCTTCGAGGACCTGGCCACCTGCATCTCCACCGTGCCCCTGTTCAAGAAGGCCCACATGGACCCCCAGGCTCTGGAGTTCTTTGAGCGAGAGATCCTCATCTCCTCCGAGGAGTATCTGGGCAAGGCCGTGTTCCCCCGCAACATCGGCGGGCAGGACGTGGGCGCCTATCTGCTGGTGACCTTCGACGCCAACACCCAGGACGCCATCGACGCCCTGGTGGAGCAGGCCGCCGAGCTGGTGGTCGAGGCCGGCGCCATGGACGTCCTGGTGGCCGACACCCCCGCCAAGATGAAGGACGCCTGGGCCGCCCGCTCCTCCTTCCTGGAGGGCATCGAGGAGCAGACCAAGCTGCTGGACGAGTGCGACGTGGTCGTCCCCGTCTCCAAGATCGCCGACTTCGTGCTCTACATCAAGGAGATCGACAAGGAGTTCGACTTTGAGGTCAAGATGTTCGGCCACGCCGGCGACGGCAACCTGCACGTTTACACCTGCTCCGTGGACATGGAGATGGACGCCTTCGTCAAGCAGGTGGACCAGTTCATGCGCAAGCTCTACGCCAAGACCACCGAGCTGGGCGGCCAGATCTCCGGCGAGCACGGCATCGGCATGGGCAAGGTGGAGTACCTGGCCGAGTCCGTGGGGCCCGTCAATATGCGCCTCATGGAGGAGATCAAGAAGGTCTTCGATCCCAAGATGATCCTCAACCCCGGAAAGGTCTGCTACACCCTCTGATTGCTCCTATTAATAACCGCCCCCGGGCTTTAAGCAGGTGTTTGTAAAACAGGTTTAGGCCGAAATTACGAAATGAGCATCTGTCAGACGGGGATTGGCTAATGAAAAAGGCACCATATTCAGCTTTTGCTGGATATGGTGCCTTTTTATCTATTTCCTCTTTTTCTTACCCTTGCTGGCTGATGGGACTTTTCATGTGTTTGGACCCGCTTGAGAATGTCAATCAGGGTGACGAATGGCTCCTTTCCAGCGGGAAGCCGTACATGAAAAATCAACGCTCTGCGGCAAACTAATATCGCCGTCCGGCGAAACCATTTTACCACAGAGCGCACAGGAAAACAGGAGGAAATTGTAAATATGAAGCTGAAAAAGTCAGAAACCTACCGAAACGAAATCAAGTCCGATATCGTCCGCGCCGGAAGGACCATGACGGAGGTGGTGGACTCCCTCTCCGACGAATACGGCTGGAGCCGCAGCGTCCCCAACCTCTCCGGCAGGCTCAAGCGCGGTTCGCTCCGCTCTGGCGAGGCCGCAGAACTGGCCGACGCACTGGACTGCGATCTTGCATGGCAAAAGAGGGGACAATCATGACCGAGAATAAAACCTACGGCTATATCCGCGTTTCCAGCACCGACCAGAACGAGGAGCGGCAGCTAGTGGCCATGCGGGCGGCGCAGGTGCCGGAAAAGAATGTCTATATGGACAAGCAGTCTGGCAAAGATTTTGACCGCCCGCAGTACAAAAGGCTCGTCAAAAAAATGAGGCCGGGCGACCTGCTCTACATTTTGAGCATCGACCGGCTGGGACGCAACTATGAGGAGATTCAAAACCAATGGCGCATCCTCACCAAGGAAAAAGGCATCGACATCGCGGTGCTGGATATGCCGCTGCTGGACACCCGGCAGGGCAAGGACCTCATGGGGACCTTTATTGCCGACCTTGTGCTGCAGATCCTGTCCTTTGTGGCGCAGTCGGAGCGCGAGAACATCCGCAAACGGCAGGCGGAGGGCATCGCGGCGGCAAAAGCGAAGGGCGTCCGCTTCGGCAGGCCGCCCGTGGCCGCGCCGGAGGATTTTGGGAAAATCGTCGCGTCGTGGGAGCGCGGGCGCATTCCCTTTTCCGAAGCGCTCAGCCAAAGCGGGCTGGCGCAAGCGACCTTTTACCGCAGGCTGCGGGAGTACCGGCTGGCAAACATGCCGGGGAAATAACAGTAGCTACCGCAAGGTGTACCTTTTGATAGCCACTTATACATAAGAAATCATAGCACAACCCCAGCTCAAGAGCAAGCATTTCCGTCATTTTTCTTGACAGAGTCTGCAACCTTTTCCTAATTACGCCCCAAAAGAGCAAGTGTCAAAAGGTACACATTTTGCCACTTGAACCCATGGAAACATCTGCTGGAAAACGGCAGCCTCGCGGGAAAGGTGGTGATGGGCATATATGAATGTGAATGCGGCAACGCCGCTTAAGGAGCGTCGAAACAAAAACCGCCCGCCAGGAGGCTTTCTCGCAAATTATAGAGGGCTCTCCCAAAACTGCGGCGTCGCCAGAGAGCGCATATGAAATACCCGCTATTTTAACGATGAGGAGGAAAAAAATGAAGAAGAGAATAACTAAACTGATGAGTACGCTGCTGTGCTGCGTGATGTTGCTGGGACTTTTCCCCACCGCAGCATTTGCGGGCGCTATCAGAGGTGGTGACCAGCCCGGTGAAACGGCTCCCGACGCGCCTGCCGCAACCGATCTCCCCACCGCCTATACCGTTCAGTGCGTCACCGAGGGCGCCGGACATACTGCGGTGTCCGTCTATCAGATCGCGGATACCGCTTCCATCGGCACGGTGTCCCAGAGCGGCGACAGCTATGTCTGCCCCATCACTGTGTCCACCTCGAAATATGCGGATGCATATTCTGAGAAAGTCGGCGAGAAGCACTCCGCCGTTGATGATTCGATCTCCTTTAATATGACTTGGAACGGCACCCGTTGGGATGCCCCGTTGGCAACCTCCTTGCCCGCCATCGACGTGGAGTGCGAGTACGGCGTCACCTACAGCTATGACAACAGCGTTCCCGCCGAGGTCATGGCCACCCTGCCCACCAACAGCTACACCTACTCCGTCGGCCAGAAGGTCACGACGGCGGCAAAGCCTGAGGACGTCACGGTTGGCGATTACATCTGGAAGTTCCAGACCTGGCAGCTAAACGGCGTCGATGTTGCCCCCAACACCCAGATCGAGATGGTCCAGGGCGGCCTGACCTTCACTGGCGTCTGGACCCGCGAGGCTGTGAAGCCC